>DATIZQ010000016.1:0-23779 GCA_035517015.1 Candidatus Acidiferrum sp.
TGTGCCCCCGGCAAAGTCACTGCCGACAGCGTGATACGAGCCATCCGCGCCCACGCCTGCCTCACCGACGACAACCGCTGGGTCGAGCCCGCTTCCCGCGTCGAATTCTCCGTCGTCCCCTCTCGCGAATTCCAGGAGGGCACCGTTTTAACGGTGCCGCCACCCTCCGCAATCCCAGGGGTTCTAACCCCTGAAGCCCCAATCCTCGACGTCGACCCCGACCCCACAGCCTAGGAACCCCACATGAACATCTCAGGAGTGCTTTGTAGGTCGTGGCTTCAGCCACGACATAAAGCCTGCAAAATCAGTCCGGTTTCAGCCGCTGAAGTACCGGGTCGCGGGCCGCAGATCGCTGGTCGCGGTTTTCTAATATACAGTTACGCGATTAGAAATCGCCGTAAGTCGTTGAAAACAAAGACCCGACACCATGTCTAATATACAGTTGCGGGGCTCACCCGATGGGCAAGACCATCGTCGGGACGGAGGGAGCGTGCCTCAATCGGGCGCCGGTCTGCTCCTGCACCTCGGCGGGGGTCCAGCCGGGGGCGACTTCGCGAAGCACCAAACATTCCGGCGCCACGTCGATGACGGCCAAATCAGTGATGACCGTATGGACGCATTCGACGGCCGTGAGCGGATACGTGCACCGCTTCACAATTTTCGGCGCACCGTCCCTGGCGTTGTGCTCCATCGCGACGATCAGCCGGGGCGCCCCGACGGAAATGTCCATCGCGCCGCCAATGCCACCCGCACCCTTCGCGCCGGGAACGCGCCAGTTGGCAAGGTCGCCGCGCTCGGAGACTTGCAGGCCGCCGAGGATGCACACGTCCAGGTGCCCGCCGCGCGTCATCACGTGCGCATCCACCTGCGAGAAGAACGACGCGCCCGGCATCACCGTCACCGGAACCTTCATCGCGTCGACCAGATCGAAATCCTCTTCGCCCGGCTTCGCGCGCGGGCCCATGCCGAGAATCCCGTTCTCGCTGTGGAAGTACACCGTGATTCCGCTCGGCACATACGACGCGACGAGATTCGGAATCCCCCACCCGAGATTCACGTACGCGCCGTCCGGCAATTCGAGCGCGGCGCGCGCGGCGATCTGTTCGCGCGTGAGGCGAGGCTTATTCATGGCGGGCAGCGCAAATCATAAAGCAGATTCTTCCCTCCGGGCCGGCCGTCCCGCTGAAGCGGAACGAACAGCGTAAGCCGGCCCTCCGCTCAGAATGACACACGCACAACCATTAGAGCGGCGTCTAGACAAAGCGCTGCCCCTTCGCTTGCACGATGCGATGGACGAACACCGACGGCGTCACGATCGTTTCCGGATCGAGCGCGCCGACTTCGACGATCTCCTCGACTTCGGCAATCGTCGTCGCGGCGGCCGTAGCCATCACGGGATTGAAGTTGCGCCCGGCCTTGCGGTAGACGAGGTTGCCGAGGCGGTCCGCGCGGTGCGCACGGATGAACGCGTAGTCGCCGCCGAGCGCCTCTTCGAGGATGAAGCGCTTCCCGCGGAAGCTGCGCTCCTCTTTGCCGCGCGCGATCTCGGTTCCGACGCCGACGGGCGAATAGAACGCCGGAATTCCCGCGCCGTACGCGCGCATCCGCTCGCAGAGAATTCCCTGCGGGACGAGCTCGAGCTCCACTTCCCCGGCGTCGAACTGCTCCTGAAAATATTTCGCGCCCGGGCCGGGAAACGCCGCGATGACGCTGCGAATCTGGCGGTTCTTGAAGAGGATGCCCAGCTCGCCGTCGCCCGTGCCGCAGTTGTTGCTGATGACGCGGAGATTCTTCGCGCCCTGCCGCGCGAGCGCCTGAATCAGGTTGTTCGGGAATCCGGCGCCGCCGAAGCCGCCAAAAAGGATGCTGGCGCCGTCGGGAATATCGGCCACGGCGGCATCGAGCGTCGGGAAAACCTTATTCTTATGCGCCATCTTTACGCGACAATTCGGGCAAAGACCGCGGCGTCACGGAAACCAGACTCTTTCGTCGACCACGGACCAAGTGGTGCGCGACATGTCGGCCAGGACCTCGGTGTCGGCGGAAGCGGCCTTGCCTTCCGGGGTCGCCCACGCCTTTTCCATTGCGTCTTTGTCCTTGAAATACATCTCGACGACGCAATCCCAGTCGGGCGGCTTGCGTTTCGGATCTGCCACCGGGAAATTCCGCTTGTATCGCTGCAGCCCGGGGATCTGTTCAGCGAGCGGCGCGTGGACGCGGACGAAATAGTCCTGGAATTTCTCCTGCGTCCAATCGGGCTTGCGCCGCAAAACGATGACAAATTTCAGCATCGGGATTGGCCTCCCGTCCGCTCTCGGAAATGCGAAAGTGCCCGGGGTGGGGGTCGAACCCACACGTCCTGTAAAGGACAGGGGATTTTAAGTCCCCCGCGTATGCCATTCCGCCACCCGGGCCCGTGGGTGCAAAGTTATCTTATCAAGGGTTGCGCCGCAACGGCGTCGCGGGGCGCTACTGGTTGCCTTCCAGCGTTTCGGACATCATCTCGGCCGAGACTAGGCTCCGACCGCGAGGGCACCTCCGAGACTCGTTGCCCTTTTCAGCGTTGCACGACGGAGAAGGCGCCGTTTGGCGGCTTCCACCAGCAACAGATAGCCTCCCGTTGCGGCGGCAAGGAAAGCGAAGTATCGGGCCGGAAGCGGCGTGAAACCGAGCACGCCGGCGAGCGGGCTGAACGGCAGATAAATCCCGATCGCTACAGACGCAAGGCATGTTGCTGTCAAGGGGACACTGGGGCGGCTCCGCAGTGGATTTTTCGATGTGCGGATGACGAACAGCACCAGCGTCTGAGTTGCCAGCGATTCGACAAACCAACCGGTATGAAACTGCGCTTCGCTGGTGCGGAAGACGTGGAGCAACACATAGAATGTCAGAAAGTCGAAGATGGAACTGATCGGTCCGATGAAAACCATGAAATTGCGGATCAGAGCAATATCCCAGTGCTGGGGCTTCTGAAGGTAAGTGTCGTCAACATTGTCCGTTGGAATGGTGATTTGAGCCAAGTCGTAAAGAAGGTTGTTCAGCAGGATTTGCATGGGAAGCATCGGCAAGAACGGCAGGAAGAGCGAAGCCCCCGCCATGCTGAATACGTTTCCAAAGTTCGAACTTGTGCCCATCAGCAGGTACTTCATCACGTTACCAAAAGCCTTGCGCCCCTCGACAATGCCGTCGTGGAGAACGCGCAGGCCCGGCTCGACGAGGATGACGTCAGCAGCTTCGCGAGCGACGTCCACAGCGCTTGACACGGAAATTCCAACATCGGCCGCATGAAGCGATGGCGCATCGTTGATTCCGTCGCCCATGAACCCCACCGCGTGTCCGTTGTGCTTGAGAGCCAAGAGAACCCGGTTTTTCTGTGCCGGGGAAATACGCGCGAATATACATGTTTCGTTGGCTACGTGCGCCAACGCCGGGTCGGTCATCTGGTCGAGGTCCTCGCCAGTGACGACTCGCCCAGATTCGATTCCTACTTGGGCGCAGACGTGGCCGGTGACGCGGTCGTTGTCACCGGAGATGACCTTGACCTCAACGCCATCCTGCTTTAGGGAAGCCAGAACCTGGGCAGCGTCGGGCAACGGCTCATCAGAGAAGCTCAAGAAACCAACCAGGGTCAGATTGCGCTCGTCCGCCACTGAATAGCCCGCCCGCGCCGGGACTTCGACATAGGCGACCGCAAGCGACCGAAAACCGCTGTTATTCAGCTCATCGCTGGTCTGCCGCATGCGCCCGCAGGCATCCTCGCTGATGGGTTCGACCTTCCCTTCGAGCTCGTAACCTGAGAGGAGCGGGAAGATCCCCTCTGGAGCGCCTTTCGTGATGAGAATCCGTTGGGACTGCCGCTCGACGACGACCGAGAGACGCCTCCGGTCGAAATCGAATGGAATTTCGTCGCACTTGGTGTAATCGTGGGTATTTGGCGGAGATTGATGGAGGATGACGTCGTCGAGCGGGCTGCGGATGCCCGTCTCGAACTTGCTGTTGAGAAAGGCAAGTTCCAAAGTGCGGGGAGACGGATTCCCAAAGGGATCGAGAGAGCGATCCAGTGACATTGTTCCAGCGGTTAGTGTTCCCGTTTTGTCGCTGCAGAGCACATCCAAACTGCCGAGGTTCTCAATCGCGGAGAGATGCTTGACGATGACCTTCTTATGGGCCATGGCGACGGCACCTTTTGAAAGCGTCACTGAGGTAATCATCGGCAGGAACTCCGGCGTCAAGCCGACTGCCAGCGCAACCGCGAACAGGAGAGACTGAAGCGGATCGCGGTGTCGTGCGATGCTGACGACAATCAAGAAGAGAACGAGAAAGAAGACGGTTCGCGCCAGGAGTTGGCTGAAGTTTCGCAGGCCCTTATCGAAGGCTGTCTCTTCCGGCCTTGCCGCGAGGCGAGCCGCAATATCGCCAAAGGCGGTCCGAGCGCCCGTCGCGACGACCTCTGCCGTAGCCGTTCCGCTGACCACGGATGTGCCCTGAAAGACCATGTTGCGCGCATCCGCTTTGGCCGAGGCGGGCTCCGCGGTCGCTTCTTTCTCGGCGGGCATCGATTCGCCCGTCAGCGAGGCCTGGAGAAGATAGAGATCACGCGCAGTCAAGAGACGGGCGTCCGCGGGCACCAGATCCCCGGCGGAGAGCCGGACGATGTCTCCGGGCACGACCTCACGCCGCTGAATTTCTCTCCAGTCCCCACCGCGCAGGACGGTTGCCGTCGGAGCAACTTGTTTGCGCAGTTGTTCGACGGCTCGTCGCGAACGATAGGTCTGAGATAAATCAATAGCCGCGCTCAGCAGAACAATGACGCCGATGATTCCCGCATCTACCTTCTCACCCAGAAACGCCGATGCGGCTGCGGCGATAATCAGGATCAATACCAGTGGATTCGTGAACTCATGGAGGAGATCGGAGAGAAAGGACCGCTGCTGTGCCGCTGCAGGCTCATTCGGCCCGAAGCGATCTATCCGCTTCGCAGCTTCTTGCGACGTCAAGCCGGTAATCGCGGGTTGGGTTTCAGCAGCGTTGGGCGACATGGCTTAGCTCCCGGGACTCCTTCCAATCCCTCGTCGCAGAGCTCATCCGAATCAGGGTGAAGAGACAGACCACGCGTGCAAGCCGCCCTTGGGCGATCTCAAGGACCGGAGTACGTGCAACCGGAGAGAGCATACTGCAAATGTGCCGCCACAGACCGTCAAAGGCCGACGCGGGGAGCTACTGGTTTACACCGCTGGCGAGGAAGCCGCCATCGACGGCCAGGACCTGGCCGGTGACGAATCGGGCCGACTTCGAGGCCAGGAAGACAGCCGGGCCCGCGAGATCGTCGAATTCGCCGAAGCGTCCCATCGGCGTTCGCAGCAGGAATTCGCGGCCTCGCGCGGTTCCGTCCAGCAACGAGGCGTTGAGGGGCGTGCGGAAAACGCCGGGCGCGATTGCGTTGACGCAAACGCCGTGCCGCGCCCACTCGATGGCGAGCGACTGGGTGAGCGACGCCACCGCGGCTTTGCTCGCGGAATACGCCGCCACCTCGTACAGCGCGACGAACGAGCTGAGCGAAGCGATGTTGATGATGCGGCCGTACCTGCGGCCGATCATGTGGCGGCCGAAAATCTGGCAGGCGCGCAGCGTCCCGGTGAGGTTCGTGTCGAGGATTTCGTTCCACTCTTTATCGCTGACGTCGAGCGACGGCGTGCGCTTCGTACGGCCCGCCGAATTGACGAGAATCTCGACGCTGCCGAATTCGGCGACGCTTGCGGCAAGCAGCGCCTCAAGGCTGGCGCG
This sequence comes from Candidatus Acidiferrum sp., assembly GCA_035517015.1. Classification (GTDB taxonomy): domain Bacteria; phylum Acidobacteriota; class Terriglobia; order Acidiferrales; family UBA7541; genus Palsa-295. Next base: position 5,785 of record DATIZQ010000016.1, read on the forward strand.
GTCGGTGACGTCCGCCGCCAGCACGAGCGAGCGTCGCCCGAGTTTGCGGATCTCGTCTGCGGCGGATTTCGCGAGCTCCGCGCGCCGACCCGTGGGCACCACGTTCGCGCCCGCTTTCGCCAAGCCGAGCGCAATGGCGTGGCCGATGCCGGACGTTCCGCCGACGACGACGGCCGTTTGGTTCGAGAGGTCGAGTTCCGGATGGCCCACGGACGTTTCTCCTGCGCGTGCCGGGATGGGAGCGGCGGAATCGGAAGTGTCGTTCGCCCTGCACAGACTATCCGGTTAAGCGAAAAAGATAAAGCCGTGGACGCTGAGAGGAAACGCGATGAGGAAGGAGCGAGAGCAGTGCCCGGGACTCTTTGGAAGACGGTCAAATCTTCCAAAGAGCCCCAAGACAATGCAACCCGCGATTCGGAGACTACTGCGAAACGTGGACGCTGACCGCGATGTTGTTTCCGTTGTCAGCACGGTAGGTGACATCCGCGTTGGCGCCGACTGCGAGCTTGCCGTCGATGGCCGTGTTCTTATCGATCTGGAAGGTCATCGTTTTCGGAGCGGCCGGGTCCTGCGCCGCGGTGTTCTGCATCCCCTTCGATTTCTGCGACGCCACGGTGAGACTGAAGGAGTTCTGTTCCACGGAAGCGATCGTGCCGGAAACCGATTGCGTTGCCGCCGCAGCCTGGGCGGGGATCGCGTGCCGAGTCGCGTGGCTTACGGCCGGCGCAGCCCAGACTCCCGCGGTGAGAGCAAAGATCGCGAGTGCCGAAAGAAACAGTTTCGATACAGCCTTCATAGTACGTCCTCCTCGGAGAGTTTGGCTGAGCAACCAGCGAGGAAGCAGATTTCGTGCCACACGAGCATCAGAAAGACCTGATGCCGGAACTCATGCGGAGCATTGAGATTGCGGGAGGACTAGGCTCTTGGCGGACGAATTCGAAAGGTACTAGTCTGCGAAATTTGTTCTCAGTGAGGCGCCAATCTTCTCGTTTCCTTCGACTGGCTAGTTCGATTTTGCAGCCACGCGGGCGACCGGCGGCGCCGACGCACCCGGATCGACGAGGGAGGGATCAAGAAAGGCCGTCAGGGCGTAAGCCTTGCCATTTTCCGTGACGCCGGTGACGATGAGCTCGTAGCGGAAGCCCTCCGGGTGACTCCGGCTGCGCAGGAGCGCGAGGAGCCCGCGGACCTGTGCGTCTGGATGCACGATGACGTCATTTCCGAGGGCGAGCGAAGACACCATCGAACCGCGAAACTCCGCTCCGTCACCATTCACTCGCGAATCGACGGCGTTGAGGATCTTGACCCGCAGAACCGTGCCCACCGGAAACGCGTCGAGGGCGTCGCCGCCGATAGGCCTGAGGCGCGTCTGGATGTGAAACGTCAAGACAGTGCCGGCCGCGACATGAACCGGTTCGATGGCGGGACTCTGACCGCGGGCACTGCCTGGGATGACAGCCAAGACACACAGAACCACGAGAGCGAATCGAGACATGGGCCGGGCTTCCCTTTTCACGAAGACATGAAACGAACCACGATCTTAGGCTCGCGGAGGAGCGGGGTCAACATCGCGCTGGCTTCATAGTGCGTGTTACTCCAACCCCTCGACAGAGGACCGACGAGTGCACCTTAGGTACGAGGGCAAGTGCGAGGAGGGGGTTGCCTTCGCTCGGTCGCCAATACCAGCTGAATTTCCCTACGCCTTCCACGCGACGGCGCGCTGCCGCGATTCCCCCAGGCCTTCGATTCCCAATTCGATTATGTCGCCGGCCTGGATGTACTGCGGCGGCTTCATGCCAAGGCCGACCCCGGCGGGCGTGCCAGTGCTGATTACGTCGCCGGGGAGCAACATCATGAACTCGCTGATATAGCTGACGAGCGCGGGGACGTCGAACATCATGTTCGCCGTCGTGCTCTTCTGGCGGAATTCGCCATTCACTTTGAGCCACATCGCGAGGTTGCCGGGATTCGGAATTTCGTCGCGCGTGGCGAGGAACGGCCCGAGCGGCGCGAACGTGTCCGCGCTCTTCCCCTTCACCCACTGACCGCCGCGCTCGAGCTGGAAGCTGCGCTCGGAATAATCGTTGTGAAGCGCGTATCCTGCGACGAATTCGAGCGCGCGTTCTTTCGGCACATAGCGGGCCGCCTTGCCGATGATGATGGCGAGCTCGACTTCCCAATCCGTCTTCGTGGAGTTTCGCGGAATCACGAGGTTGTCGTTCGGGCCGACGAGCGAAGTGGTCGACTTGAAGAACAGGACCGGCTCGGGCGGAATCGGATTGCCCGTCTCAGCGGCGTGATCGCGGAAATTCAAGCCGATGCACACGATCTTGCTCGGGCGAGCAATGGGCGGACCCAATCGCAGGCTCGGCGGAATCCGCGGCGCCGAACCCGCGTTCGCCCCAAGCCAGGCGGCGAGCTTCGCAAGGCCGCCGCCCGCAAAGAAGCGCTCGTCATAATCGGCCGCGACTGCCGAGACGTTCACGCGGGCGCCGTCGGGCAGAATCGCACCGGGCTTTTCCCTGCCCGACTCGCCGAATCGAATCAGCTTCATCCAGGACCTTTCCCGCAGCGCGCGCTCGAAACCAAGCGAGTATTTTAAGGAATCGGGCGCGCGAGTCAAAATGATAAAAGTCCATTCCGCGGCGGGAGGCACTATACTTACGGGTCGCAATTTCAAGCCGCAAGCCAACTCGATGCCGAAAGTCTCGCTCTTCATTCCCTGCTTCGTCGACCAACTGACGCCCGAAGTTGGATTCGACGTGGTGCGCGTGCTGCGGCGCATCGGCTGCGAGGTGGAGTTTCCCGAGGCCCAAACGTGCTGCGGCCAGCCCGCATTCAACAGCGGCTACTGGGACGATGCGCGGCCGCTGGCGGAGCGCTTCGTGCGGGTTTTTCGCGCGTCGGAGACGGTGGTGTGCCCGTCGGGCTCGTGCACGACGATGGTTCGCAACTTCTATCCGGAGTTGCTGGCGGGGACGGCATTGCGCGAGGAGGCGGCGAGCCTCGGGAGAAGGGTGTTCGAGTTCTCTGAATTTCTCGTCAACGTGGCGCGGGTGACGGAGGTTGGCGCGGTGTTCCCACATCGCGTGGCTTTTCATGATGCGTGCCACGGCCTGCGCGAGCTGCACATCAAGAACGAGCCGCGCGAATTGCTGCGGCGCGTACGGGGAATCGACTTTGTGGAGATGCCCCTCAGTGAGGAATGCTGCGGTTTTGGCGGCACGTTCGCGGTGAAGTTCGACATGATCTCCGCGGCGATGGGCGAAACGAAGGCGGGCAATGCCGAAGCGTCCGGCGCCGAGTATGTGGCGGCGATCGATCCGAGCTGCCTGTTGCACCTCGACGGCATTCTGCGGCGGCGCAAGTCGCGCGTTCAAACGATCCACCTGGCCAGCATTCTCGCGCGAACGGGAGCGCCCGCCGAGGCCGAGCCATCAAAAGCAGTTCCGCAGGAGAACCGATGAGCACGGCCGCACGCGAATTTCTACGTAACGCCGCGCAAAAGGCCGCCGATCGAGCGAACCAGCGGAACATCCGGCGGGCGATCGAGCACTACAACGAGTCGGCGAGGGAGGGCCGGGCGCGCTTTCTCGACTGGGAGGCGGCGCGCCAGCAATGCCACGAGATTAAATGGGAAGCGCTGAACCATCTCGACGAGTATCTGGTCGAATTCGAAGAGCGAGTAAAGGAGCGTGGAGGACACGTCTTCTGGGCGGAGACGGGGGAAGATGCGCGACGGTACGTCGCCGATCTCGCGAAGAGCCGCGGCGTTCGGACCATCGTGAAATCGAAGTCGATGGTGACCGAGGAGATTCACCTGACTCCTGCGCTCGAAAAGATCGGCATACAAGTTCTGGAGACCGATCTGGGCGAGTTCATCGTGCAGCTCCGCAACGAGCCCCCTTCGCACATCGTCATGCCGGCGATGCACCTTTCGCGTGGGCAGATCTCGAAGCTCTTTCAGGAAAAGCTGGGCGCCGAGGCGACAGAGGACCCGGCGAAATTGGTCGCCGTCGCCCGGCAGACCCTGCGCCGCGCTTTTTTCTCCGCAGAGATGGGGATCACGGGCGCGAACTTCCTGATTGCGGATTCGGGAATGATCGCGATCACGACCAACGAAGGAAATGACCGGCTCGGCACCGCAATTCCTCGAATTCACGTGGCCATTACTGGAATCGAGAAGGTGCTTCCGCGGCTCGAGGACCTCGCTCTCTTCTGGCCGGTGCTGGCCGCCGCGGGAACCGGCCAGCGCATCACCGTCTACAACACGCTCATCGGCGGTCCTCGCGCGGCCGACGAAATCGACGGCCCTGAGGAATTTCACGTGATCCTGCTCGACAACGGCCGGACGGAACTGCTCGCCGACGCGGAGCAGCGCGACGTGCTGCATTGCATCCGGTGCGGGGCGTGCCTGAACGCGTGCCCGGTGTTCCGCACGATTGGCGGCCATGCTTACGGCACGACGTACTCAGGACCGGTCGGGAGTGTTCTGACTCCGCACACGCGCGGACTCGCTGAATTCCAGCATCTCTCGTTTGCGTCATCGCTCTGCGGCGCATGCACGAGCGTCTGTCCTGTGAAGATCGATCTGCACCACCACCTGCTGCAGAACCGCCGCAATGCGGTGCGCGCCTCCGACCGGCCCTGGCTCGAGCGCGCAGCTTTCAGCATTTGGCGCTGGACAATGATGGGGCAGCGGCGATTTGCAGCGGCCGGACAGTTGGGCCGGACGCTGTTACGCGGGCTCTATGCAATGGGCGTCGAAGCGACGCCGCTTGACCCTCTGCGCCCGTGGACCCGGCGGCGCGCTGCGTCGGCAATCCCGCGGAAATCGTTTCGCGCGATGTGGGGCCAGGGTGGAGGTAAAGAGTGATGGACCACACCGAGAATTCCGGCCGCGAGCGGATTCTTGCGCGTATCCACTCCGGTCTCAGGATGCCGGCGCCGAAGCACTCGGCCGCGCCTACGGCACAGATGGTCTTCGCGGCAATACCGGATCCGCTCGCGCGATTCCAGGACGAATGCGCATACAACGCCACCGAATGCGTCCTGATGCGCGATTCTCGGGCGAGCTCCCGGGCGCTCGCCGACGCGCTGGCGCCGGTTCCCGAGGGTGAGATCTACATCCAGGATGCGCCGGCGCTTCGGCGCCTAACGGAGGGATCGGGCATTGACCGCGCCGTGCGCTGGTCGACGGAAGGCCCGCCGACGGAGGCGTCGCAGGCGACAGTCACGCTTGCGGAGTGTCTCGTCGCGGCAACCGGCTCCATCCTGATTTCGTCCGCCGCTGCGGGGCGCGGAGCTTCGATCGTGGCTCCGGTACACATTGTCGTGGCCGAGATCGCTCAACTCGTTCCCGATCTCGCGTCGGCGGTGGCGCGCGCGCGCAAGAGCGGGGGCGTGACGGGGAGCTCGTGCCTGTGCTTGATCACGGGCTCGAGCCGCACCGCCGACATCGAGAAGATTCTAGTGCTCGGCGCGCACGGCCCGCGGCGCGTCGTCGTCATCCTGGCGCGGCAACTCGACTGAGGCCCACCCATGAAGAAGAGATACTGCCTGACGCTCGACCTGAAGGACGATCCGCAGCTGATTGCCGAGTACGAGCGATATCACGAAAAAATCTGGCCTGAGATCACGAAGAGCATCAGAAACGCCGGGATCGAAGATCTGGAAATCTACAGGCTCGGAACGCGAATGTTCATGATCATCGAGGCTGCGGAAGACTTTTCATTCGAGGCCAAGGCGCGCGCCGACAAAGCCAATCGGGCGGTTCAACGGTGGGAAGAGCTGATGTGGAGGTTCCAAGAGCCGCTCCCGGAAGCGAAACCGGGCGAAAAATGGATGCTGATGCGCCGCATCTTCCAGCTGGAACCATAAGCCAATCCCGGGTAGCGGGCCACGGACCGCAGATCACGCGCATAAACGGCTGCATCTTCTTCACCGATTCCCGACTCACACATCCCGCAATTCGTGGAAAAACCGCAGCACGGCCGATCCGAATTTTCGGGAGGTTACTGACGCAGCGAAGGTCAACCCGGAAAGCTTTCATTACTTTCCACTTGTATTTCTCGGTTAGGTACCACTAAAATCCGGCTACCTTCCAACTCCGAAGCTGCCTTGGAGTGTCGTGATGCGAAAAGCGCAGCAGTGGCGGAGTTCCGTTGTTGCTGTTTTGATTGTAGAAGCGAGTCGAATGAACTGCCAATTGGTCGAGAGTGCGTTTCGACCAAAGCGCAGGCGAGTGAAAGTAGTCGCGTCGGCAGTGCGAGGCACCGAGGTCCCGGCCCTGCTGAAGGAGACGCAGCCGGACGTCGCGGTGATCAGCTCGCAATTGCAAGAAGGCGCTCTTGAAGGCTACCGCGTCCTGCGCGAGATGCGCTCAGCACAGGTGCGGACGCGCGCCATCATGCTGCTGCATTCGCGCGAGCCGGATTTGGTAATCGACGCCTTCCGGTGCGGAGCGCGGGGCGTGGTCTTCCGCGACGAGCCGATCGAGACGCTCGGCAAGTGCATTCACGCCGTTTACCACGGACAAGTGTGGGCGAACAGCGAGCACATGCGGTCGTTGATGGAGGCGCTGGGCGAGACGATCCCCATCCGCTTCCGCGCCACACGCGGGATAGGCCGGCTTTCAAAACGCGAATCGGAGGTCGCGCAACTCGTCGCGGAAGGCTTTACGAACAAGGACATCTCGCTCCAATTGGGCTTGAGCGAGCACACCGTGCGAAATTATCTGCTACACGTCTTCGACCTAGTCCTGGCCCGCGGGTGGACGCCGCGCAGAGTTGCCCTCGTGTGTTACTCGATTACCGCTATGCTGGGCGCGATTGCGTTGCTGGGGTTTCGTCACGATCCAGGCCGGTTCGTCGCGCTGGCCGCAGCAAGCTTGGGGCTGTTGCTCGCGTTCGCGCTTCGACTCGGATCGCTGCGGACTGAGGGCAAAAAAGACGCGCACGGCCGACAAATCGAGGCCTGAGCGCTAGGAGGTGGGGTTCGAGAGTATCGTGCGCGCCGCTCGCCGGTTCCGTTCCTTCGAGGTGGACTGCTTCTGAACGTTTCCGAGCTGAACCAGGATCTTGCGCAGCTTGGCGCGCTCTTCCAGGTCCATGTCAACCACTTCAAACGCGCGCGCTTGTGTGTTCGCGTCGCGAACGATCGTTTGAGCTTTGACGGTCTTCTGCGCACCGCTCATGCGGAAAGAAACAATGCTGCCGGGATGGAGGCTCTGCTCGCAAACCGCCACGCCGCCGCCGAGAGTCATCTCCGGAATCTCGACGTTGCAATTTTCCTTGAGGTTGGTCGTCGTCGCGGCGACGGGATGTTCGAGCCGCAGGCGCGGATACCGGCGCTGGCGAATCGCGGAAGATTCAGGATCAGCGTCGAGCGGCTCAATCGAGAACTCCGCGATGCTCAGGCCGCTGCGCGGCACGAAGCTCCGCACCCACTCGGGATCAATCTTCTCCATCGCTTGCGCCGCGACGAGGCGCAGTTCCGAAGGATGGGCCCAGCGCCACGTCTTGCGCGTTTCCGCGATCTTTCTCAGAATCGCCTCTGCCCCGGCCGTGCGAAGCCGCCCAAGAGCTTCCATCGCTTTCAACCGGAGGTAGTCCGTTCCTTCCTTGGGCAGGTCGCCCTCGGCAATTCTCAGCAAACGCATGTCGGCCGATTGTTCACCGCTCATCCCGATCTCGTCCACGGCCAACGGTCGAATTAGCGCGTCCAGATAATCGAAGAGCTGCAGCAGCAACCGGCCTCGCTCCGGAGAACCGCTCGAAGCAATCTGGCGGACGACGCGATCGTGCGCCGTGCGCTTCCATTCCTGCATTCGCGCGGGCAGTGTCTGCTCGACCACGTCGATGTCCATACGCGACAGAAGGCCAATCGTGTCGATCGCCTCCATGGGGCCACCCTGACGCAGGATCTTTCGGAGATGATCGAGCGCTTCCGGGCCGAGCGTCTGCATCATCGAGATCAGCAGCTCGCAATCCTCACGAAACCCGGCGCGGCTGAATCGCGTCGCGATGTGCTCGCAGGACGGCAGCGGCAGACGGCGCAGCAGGTCGGTCAACCCGCTGGGTACTTCCCCGGTTCGCAACGCTTCCTCGATGAACTCCGGCAGGCGGTTTTCGATTGCGATCCTCGGCCGGATGCTCTTCCCGATGCCGGGGCGCTCCGCATCGACATAATCGAGCAACTCGACGGATCGTTGGATGCCCGCGTACGACCGCTTCTTCGCGGCCTCCTGGGACAGGCGGACGAATGCGGCGCTTACCAGGCTCTGTAGCTCGGAATCGGTCTCCTCTGCAAGTTGCACGCCGACCTGCCGAATCGTATCCGTGAAAAGGTGCTCGTCGCCTTCGGCATAGAGTGAAGCCATCTCTGCAAGTCCCAGAGCGGTCTGCCGGCGAGGCTCGGTCGCCTTGTTCGTAATGCACTTCGCATAATTGCGAAGAATCTTTTCCGCACCTTCGTTGTCCTGTTTCGCGCGCAGTTGTTCCACGTGCTCGCGAACTTTCGCGGGAGGAACGCACCAGGCATCTCCGGAGTCGAGGACAGCCTTCTTTTTCTCCTCCGGAACCTGCGCCCAGAATTGCTGCGCGAGCAGGTCCTGGTGCGACTGCACATCGATCCCGGCCCGCGCCATCTTCTCTTCGTAGATTCCAAGAACCTTGCGCAGCGCGTCGAGCTCCTGGTCCATATCGTCGAGGAGTTGGCGGACTGCGTTCACCTTGACGTCGCCGCGCTCGTAGCTTTCGAGAGCAAACCGAACCGCAATATGCTCCGCGAGCTTCAGCAACGTCGGCTTGTCCGATGATTCGTCCGGCGCTTGCGCCGCGAGCGCGGAAAGCGCCTGGCTGATCGTAAATCGGGCCCGCCGCGGCAAGGTTGACAGCCGCGACTGAAACGCGTTTGGATCGAGCTTGTCTTTCGTGGCGTCGCTCGTTCGGGCAATCTGCGCCAGAACTTGTAGAATTCCTTGCAGCTCGTCTTCATGCAGCGTCATCAGGCCGGTTTCGACCGCCATCGACGCTCCGGCTCCGCGCGCTGAACGCGTGGCACGAATCCCAGTTGTCGCGTTTGCCCAGCGGCTCGGGGCGCCTGAGTCTCCAGTTCCGCCCGCACCTCGATGACCTCTCGAGCCAGAACCACCCGCACCTGGGCCACCTGGCGCGTTTGGCCACGCTGCGCCACCAGCTCCAGGACCGCCAGGTCCAGCACCGCCGGGACCCGGGAATCCACCGCCGGAGCCGCTGCCGCCCGGTCCAGGACCAGCATTCCCAACTCCCCAACCCGCCCCACCGCTGCCGGAGCCGAAACCGCTACCACCCGCGCCACTCCCAGGAGCGCCGATGCCGGCGCCCGGCCCACTCAAACCGACGCTGCTACCGGATCTCTCACCGCTGGCACTCGATCCCCCGGGACCTCCAAGCGCGCTCTCTCCTTCAGGCTTGAGCCAAAAGCCACCAGCGTTTGGATCGAGCGGCGTTCCTCCTCCGCTCCCACCAACGATGTTCCATGTTCCCGCGTCGCTTCCGGAGCCCGTGCCACCGGGGCCACCCGGCCCGCCTTGGCCTACCCCAGTTGCTCCGCCTGAAGGATTCACGCCGACCAAACTGCCGCCGCCTTCGAGCTTGTTGCCGCCCAGCCCGTCGGCTGATCCCGCGTTCAATCCTTCTGGAGTCTGGCCGCTGAATCCACCACCAGATCCCGGAGCACCGAACGCTCCGCCAGGGCCGTAGCCAGTGAAGCCAGAGCTCGATTCTCCCGAGTACCCGCCGCGACCGCCGCCAGTGCCACCAGAGCCGTCTCCCGGACCGAAGCCACCTCCTCCGGGACCGTTGCCGCCACCGCCGTAGCCACCTCCGCCGGGGCCGCCGCCTCCCGGGCCGTACCCACCACCGCTACCGGGACCGTCAGGACCTCCCGGGCCGCCCTTCGTTCCTTCGGCTGCCACGATCAACTGCAAAAGCTTTTCAGGATCCTTGAAGAGCTCGTCCTGTTGCTCGGTACTGAGCCCCAGGGTCCGCGCGGCGAGCTGCGCAGCGACGGTTGTTTTCGCGACCGCCGAGTCAGCCGGTACGAAGCAAACCTCGTTCACGTGAATGTGCGGATCGCCCTGCAGCGCTTGCTTCAACTGCTCCGCGAGCTGCGCGGGCTTGGCCCCGGTGCCGGTCGGAAACCCGCGCACGAATTTCGCGAGGCTGGCTTGCGTGACTCTGGGCGAAAAGTGCATGCTCGCGATGCCTGCCGCGGAGAGCATCCGCGCGAAGCTTTTCTCAGCTGCTGCTGATTCCAGGGGCGTGCCGTCGAGCAGGAGCTGATCGCCGGAAACTGAAAGCAGCAAACCCGCCTCGTTGTCTCCCAGAGCGGTTCGCAGTTCGGTCCACGCTGTCTCGTATTGTTTGGCGGTGCGAGGATGCCCGAAATCATACATCCGGGCAAACTTCAGCAGGATGTTCAAGCTGCGCACAAAGGCGCGCGCTGCGGTAGCTCTTTTGTCTAGGTTGACGCCCATTGTGAGACGGCGGAAACACCCGCCACTCACAAAAATATGAAGGGAAAGGTGTTATTCGGCAATGGTACTTGTTTCCTTTCGAATAACAGCTCTAGTCCTACGGTTTGGATGGGAAGAAGGTCCTGGAACCCCTTTGGCCTGCCTTTCGGTCCAGCCAAGCTCGTAACTCATTGATGCTGTGGAGGATAGCCTTCGCACCGAGTTCTAGTAATCGCCTCTCGCGTTCTGGACGTTCCTCGCCGCGTCGCGGAAGCACTCCGACGAACGGAACTTGCGCCCCTTGAGCGGCGAGAGCGTCGTCGATGTTGTCGCCGATGTAAAGAGCATCCGTGGCTGTGCGTCCGCCGAGGATTTTCAATAGGCCCTCAGGATCGGGCTTCGGAAGTTTTACGTCCTCGACCGTCACGATGCGCGCGAAGAAGTCCCGCACCTCGTTTCGATTCAGCGTGTAGTCGAGTTCTTCCCGAGTACGCCCCGTGAAAATCGCCAGTTCGCTCTTCCTCGCGAGGGCTTGCAGGCCCGCGCGAGGCAACATCCAACGTTCGCTCCGAACGTTTCCGCCGCGATTCTTCCCCCAGTAAAGCTCGACGAATTTACGCTTCACCTCTTCGTACTCGAACTCGCCGCCGAGGGCACGGACCCACGCGGTCGAAAGCTTCCAATCGTCGTTGTAACCTGAGAGATTTTTCCAGCGGTGCAGCTCGGTGCGTGTGACGCGCTTGCCGGTGAAGAACTTCACGGTCTCGAGAGTGGTCTTCTGGAACGAACCGCGCACATCGACGAGGACGCCATCCACGTCGAAGATGATTACCGAGGGGGATTTCACGCGAGGGTGCGGATCGTCAGGATTGCGGCTCGTCGGGTTCGTTGACAGCGTCGGGCGCTCCCCCCGGCTCGTTGGCGGCGACAGCTTCGCTTTCCAGCGAGTCCGACGACCACGCATCGCCTTCCGCCGCGGCTGGTAACGAGGGTTCGAGTGCCGGTTCGGGCGCCGACGGCCGTTCAGCCTCAGCTTGGGGTGCGGGTTCGGCAGCGGCTGCGGGTGCTGCCGCCCTCGCCGCCTTGAGCGTCTCAAGCCGCTTCTCGAGAACGCCCGCAAGCAAATCGATGATGATCTTCGCGGAACTTCCGTCCGGGTCCTTCGTGGGATTGTATGCCGTGACTTCGATCGCAGCTAGATTCTTCTGTCGCGCGAAGACCTCAAGAGCCTCACGCACTTCCTCGAGCTGCAGCCCGTCGCTTCCCGGGTAATTGGTGGCCGGAAATCCTGCAATCACGTCGACATCGACGTGAAGCACAAATTCGTGGTCGCCGCCGTGGATTCGTTCGACAGCGGCGCCGGCGGCGGCCGCCGCACCCATGGCGTGGACATCGTCGGCCGTATATCGCCGCAGAGGCGTGCGGCGGAGGACCTCATCCTCGCTCGGATCGAGACGGTCGATTCCGAAGAGCGCCAAGTCCGGCTCGCGCACCAGCGGCGGCTCACCCCAAAACCGGACGAGTTCCGCGGCGCCACGCCCGGTCAAGTGCGAAACCACCATACCGTCCAGGCACCCCGACGGTGTGGTAGCGGGCGTGTTCAGATCGGCATCGCGGTCGACGTAAACCATGCCGACGTTTCGAAAATAGCGGCGCGCGCCCGCAACCACCGCCAGCGCGACGGAACAGTCGCCACTGAGGATCACGGGGAGGGCTCCCGACTTTACGGCTTGTTCGACGCGCGGTTTCAGCGTTTCGATGGCCGCCAGCACGGCTGGCAGGTTGCGCGCGCGGGGGCTTTCGTCATCTCGTTTGTAAAGCTGAGCGGGATCGTCGCCGAGGTCGCTAACCTCGTATCCGATGGCGGTGAGGCGGTCGATCAAGCCGGCGGAGCGGAGAGCTGATGGTGCACCTTCGTGCCCAGCCGACATGGCAGCCGCGCTCGTGGGCACGCCCAGCAAAGCGATCTTATTGGGCTGGCGGACGATCTTGACCGCCACTCATCGCTCCTTCAAACGTGGTGTATTGGCCCCAAATACCGAAATCAGCGTCCCGCAGGCCCCTGGTGCACTGCAAGCTCTGGAGGGAGCGTAAAGCGCACGTCCTCGCGAATCAGGTCCAAGTCTCGCTGGTTCGTGAACCCGAGTTTCGAGAGCCGCTGGCTCACCTGCTCCACGAGAACCTCCGGTGCGGAAGCCCCGGCCGTAAGACCAAGCGTCGCCACACCTTCGAGCCATGAGGCATCAATGTCATTCGCGTCTTCAATCAACCGCGCCGCAACGCCGGCGCGCTTCGCCACCTCGACCAGTCGATTCGAGTTCGAGCTGTTTGCCGAGCCCACGACGAGAATCAGTTCCACTTCGCGAGTCAACGCTTCCACCGCTTCCTGCCGGTTTTGCGTCGCGTAGCATATATCGTCGGAGGCAGGCCCCACAATCGAGGGGAAACGCTGACGCAGACGCGCAACGATCTCCTGCGTGTCATACAGAGACAGCGTCGTTTGCGTCAGGAACGCAAGCCGATGCGGGTCTGGAACTTGCAGTTGGTCGACTTCTTCGACGCTGCCGACGACGACCGTCTGATCGGGGGCTTCGCCCGACGTGCCGACGATTTCCTGGTGATCACGATGGCCGATGAGGATGAGCGTCCGACCTTCGCGCGCGAATTTAAGCGCCTCGAGGTGAACCTTGGTAACCAACGGACAAGTCGCGTCGATCACCCGCAATTGCCTTTCCTGCGCTTCGATTCGGACGCGCGGCGGAACCCCGTGCGCGCTGAATACCAGAACCGCCCCGATCGGCACTTCCTCGATGGATTCGACGAAGATCGCGCCGCGCCGCCTGAGTTGATCGACCACGTAGCGGTTGTGAACGATCTCGTGATGAACGTAAACCGGCCGCCCGTATGCTTCCAGCGCCAGTTCAACAATGTCGACCGCCCGCACAACGCCGGCACAAAAACCGCGCGGGCGCACGCGGACCAGCGTTTTCGAGCCGTGATTCGTGCCGTGAATGTTCGTCAGCGTCAATTGGTTCTCCGCAAACCCAAATAGTTTACCTGAAAGCGCCTTCTCGCTGCCACTTCGTTCGCGGCTGAGTTGCCCGATCGTCTCGCGTCGGGCAAGCCTGACCGTTGGAATGCTATCATGCCCGTTCTAGCCGAATCTGCAGGAGGAATCGTGGAGCTAGAGGGCAAAGTCGCCATCGTGACGGGCGCAGGGCGTGGAATCGGGCGGGCGGTTGCGAAGAAGTTTGCGGCGGAAGGCGCGTCGGTTCTGCTGGCAGCGCGCAGTGACGCCGAGATTCGAGCGGTTGCCGAAGAGATTCGGCGGGAGGGAGGAAAGGCAGAAGCGGTGGCCGCAGATGTATCCCACGAAGCGGACTGCGAGCGAATCGCCGCGGCGGCGCGAAAGGCTTTCGGAACGATAGGGATTCTCGTCAACAATGCCGGAATCTATGGCCCCGTTCGGCCCGTCGAGAAGATCTCGGCCGACGAATGGGACGACGTAATCGCCGTCAATCTGCGCGGGCCGTTCCTGCTTTCGCGGCTGGTCTTGCCCGAGATGTACAAACAGGGCGGAGGGGTGATCCTGAACGTGACGAGCATTGCGGCGAAGGCGGCGTTTCAGTTGAACAGCCCGTACGCTGCTTCGAAGGCGGGATTGATTGGGCTCACGCACACGCTGGCGGCGGAAGCCGCGCGGAAAGGCGTTCGAGTGAATGCGATCAGCCCCGGCCCGGTGCCGGAAACGAAGATGTCGCAGGAGCTGGGACGAAAGCTGGCGGACTACTTCCAGGCGGACGGGGAAGAGCTTTTTCGGCAGATGCTCAACGGCATTCTGCAGGGCCGGCCGCAAACGGCGGACGAAATCGCCGCTGCGGCCTTATTCCTGGTATCCGACAAAGCCAGCGCGATTACTGGGCAGACTCTGAACGTGGATGGCGGAATGGCTTTCTACTGATGTCTTCCAGTGCGGCATAACCGCGCCGCGCCGAATCCGCAACTACGCGGACGCCCACCTCGGCCCAATCCAGCCCACGCTCGCTGATCGCTCCGATCGCGTAAAAGAGAGCGGCGAGCAGAACGAGAACCGCGAAGCCCAACCCAAACAGCAGCTCCGCAGCGAGCAGCTCCCGCACGAAATATGCTTGCAAGACGAACGCGACAGCAAGGATCGCCAGCATCCCCCTGCGAATCCTTGCCTTCTCGACAACGTTACCCAAGAAGCCTTTTAGATTTCCCAACACGCTTTTCATGGACCCTCACCTACCCTCACAGCTTTGGATGCAAGCGAGAATCCAAAGGACTCCATGACGCAAGTGACTGATATATGAAGAGATCGGGGATTTGCACGATGAGACAAAAGGAAAAGAGTTTCCGAGAGGAAGAAAAGCGGAGTCGCCGAGTGGAAACTCCGTGAAGAAACTCGCGTGGACCTTTTGCGTCTACAGGGCGAGTTGTAGTTCGATTTTTGTTCGCGGCGCGGGAATCCGCCGCTCAGCGGCCCTCGAACGGATAGCGATCTTGCGCGAGCACGGCGTCGGCAACGCGCCGACGAATCGAAATCGTGTCGAGCGGAGCGTGCTTCGCGAACCGGCGCAGAACCGCGAGTTGCGTGGTGAGTGTGTCGCCGTCGGCCGTGGCGGCGAGCGCCACGCGGGCTTCCTTTTCGACGCGATCCATAGCGTCGTAGAGAAACGCGCGCGCCGCGTCAACCATTACGGCAGCCGACTGGCCTCTTGCGGCGAAGGACTTCTGCGCGCGGCGCAGCGACGATTCCATGGCGTAAACATCCATGGCGATATTCGCCAGGGCAGCGACGATTTCCTGGTGCTCGGCAAGCTGTTCGCGATACTTCTGAACCGCCGTTCCGGCAGCCAGGAGGAAAATCTTCTTCGCCTGCGACAGCGAACGCTCCTCTTCGGCGAACTCCCCAGAGGGAGCCTCTTCCATCGACGGCCCGGCAAGCACCTCGTCGGCCAGCTTCATCGCCGCCGGGATGAGCGGAACAACGCCGGACATCGCGCGCTTCATCAGCATCTGAATGATGAGCATGCGGTTGATTTCATTCGTTCCTTCGAAGATGCGGTTGACGCGGCTGTCGCGATAGGCGCGGGCCACGGGATAGTCCTCGTGGAAACCGTATCCGCCGAAGATCTGCACGGCTTCGTCGACGCAGTAATCCACCGTCTCGCTGCCGGCAACCTTGCTGATCGAGCTTTCGATGGCGTATTCCTCGAGGACCTGCATGGCCTGCTGAACCTTGTCTGCGCCGGCTTTCGGCTCCGAAACGGCAGCGGAGACCATTCCCGCCGAGCGGTAGATCATCGATTCGACCGCGTAAATGCGGATCGCCATCTCGCCGAGCTTCCCCTTGATGAGGCCGAAGTCCGCGATAGGCTTGCCAAACGCGGTACGCTCCTTCGCGTACTTGGACGCCGCAATCAGCACCTGTTTCGCACCGCCCAAACAATAGGCGCCGAGCGAGAAGCGACCCACGTTGAGCGTGTTGAACGCGACGATGTGGCCGCGCCCAATTTCGTGCAGTAGATTCTCTTTCGGCACAGGCGCGTTTTCGAAGAAGATGGGCACGGTCGAGCTGCCCTTGATTCCCATTTTCTTTTCTTCTGTACCGGTCGAAAACCCGGGCGTGCCGCGGTCGACGATGAAGCAGGAGAATTTCTCGCCATCGACCTTTGCGAACACGATGTAGACGTCCGCGAAGCCGCCGTTGGTGATCCACATTTTCTGGCCGTTGAGAATCCAATTCTTGCCGTCGGGCGAGAGCACCGCCCGGGTGCGCGCGGCAAGCGCGTCCGATCCCGCGTGCGGCTCCGAAAGGCAATAACACGAGAGTTTTTCGCCGGTCGCGATCGCCGGCAAATATTTCCTTTTCTGCTCCTCGGTACCGAAATAGACGATCGGAATCGTTCCGATTCCGGCGTGGCCTCCGTGCGAGACCGCGAACGATGCATAGCCGGCGAGTTTTTCGGCAAGGATTGTTGCGGAAACTTTATCGAGGCCGGAGCCGCCGTACTGTTCCGGAATTGCGCCGCTCAACAGGCCCAGTTCTCCGGCCTTCTTGAGCATCTGCGCCATCAAGCCCTCTTTGTGCTCCTCGAGTTCCGAAACAAACGGCAGGACTTCCTTGGTCACGAATTCTTCTGCGGTCTGGCCGATTAGCCGTTGATCGTCCGTCAGGTCCGCGGGCGTGAAAATGTCTTCCGGGGCGCTGTCCGTGATAAGGAATGCGCCGCCTCGATTCAGGGACTGTGCTACGGGCGTTGTAGCCATGGGTTACCTCCTATCCGTCGATCCATACATGTCGGACCCGCGTTCATTCTCCGGCCAATCAGAACCAAGCACAATTCTCGCCCGCGTCATGATCCGGGCTCCGCAGCCGACTTGATGGATGCGACGTACTCGTCGGGGAGGTTGTGCTCCGCCGCTCCGTCGAGAATCGTTTTCAAGTAGTGCGAAGCGGGGCGAAGTCCCTTCTCCACTTTCGTCGCAATGTATGCCTGCGCGGGAACCGTGCGGCCGTCGCTATCGCGCACGTCGATTTGAATCCGGCGATAGTGGACGGGCGCGCCTTCGAAACGGTCCAGATTGCTGAACGAGGACTCGTTAATTTTGTACAGCACGCCTTGGACGAATTTCCCCGGCGCAGGACGAATGTTCGCGCCGGCAGTGCCGCCGCGGACTTTCTTGTTGAAGGCGATCTCGTAGTTTTCGAGGCGCGCCGGGCGCTCCTCGAGAATGGTCCCTGCGCGCGAGCGCATCTGGGCCCGGTTCATGTTGCTAGCGTAAGCGAAGTACCAAGCTGTCGCGGCCATTGGCGTCCGAATGAAACGGAATCGGATGTGTGGTCTAGGAAGCTTCATCTTACTCAGAAGCGAGGGCAGAGGCAAATCGCGGTGCGGCCGGCGTGACGAATCCGGCCACGGTGAGAAGCTCTGGGGCGAGGTCCCGAAAAGTGTACCGATTGAAATTTCGGCGGCCCTTTGTTTTGTGTGAGTTACGGCGATTTCCGTTTGCAAAGTGTACCGATTGAAGATTTGCGACAGAGGCGCAGGGCGCACAGAAACGGGGACGTAAGGAAACCGCACAGATGAACCCGTCCAGGGCCGAAGCCCGAGTTCCATGGCGCGTGTTTTTCGCGGGCTTGAAAGCCCGCGCTTCCACCCTAGGGCCTTCTCCACGGAGATGCGAAACTCGGATTTTTGGCGATTAGGATGGGGTGCCGTCGTTTGTTTTCTATGACTTACGAGGGGTTCTAATATTCGAATTTGGCGATTAGAAAAGCAGGGACGAGGCGCGGGGGCGAGGGGCGCGAAGGCCTTCCGGGGGCTCGCGAGGGCTTCGACCTTCGCCAAGCGGCGTCCCTTTTGCGTGTTGCCAATTTTCATAAACATAAAAACGAGCCACGGTAGCACGAAACGGATCGGATGGGTAGGTTCAAAATTGCAGTAGTAGTCCTATAACCAGGGTAAGGGG
>DATIZQ010000017.1:0-6662 GCA_035517015.1 Candidatus Acidiferrum sp.
TATCGCAGCCTGCCTCCAGCCGAGCGTGCCAACTGCGCGATTCTGGGAGGGAACTACGGCGAGACCGGCGCGATTGACTATTTCGGTCCCTCGCTCGGACTACCCAAGGCGATCGGCGGGCACAATAGTTACTACTATTGGGGCCCTCGCGACTATTCGGGCGCTTGCGTGATCATCTTCGGCGAGCAATCGAGCGACTTCATCAAACTCTTCGGAGATGTCCAGCTTGCGGCAACGGCTGACAATCTCCACGCCATGCCGAACGAGCAGCACATTCCCATCTACGTCTGCCGCAAGCCGGTCGCGCCGCTTTCCGTCCTCTGGCCGCGATTCAAGATGATCATTTGACGATCCGACTTGGACTCGTCATCGCGAAGAAGCAATTCGGCTCACGATTCACGCCCGAGGCGGGCGGCGTGGCAGGAGAACATCTTTTTCGAGGCGAGCCACGTCCAGGCCAGTGGCGACGAGCTTTCGGCTAACTTCCGATCCTAGGTTTCGGACGATTGATAGCAGCACGCACTCAGTCGTCAGAATCGGGATCGAGCGATCGGCTGTCCGATCATAGGAAGGCGCGATCTGCTCGGCTTGCTTGAGAGCGGTCGCGAGAGCAGCCGAAGGCTGCAGCGGCTTCTCAGCGGTTTTCTGCTTTTTCAAGAAACCGAATACATGCCAGCTCGGATTCTCTTCCTCCCTGTGCTGGTGGTCGTAGTGCTCGATCCAAGAATGCCAGCGCTGCGGGCTGATCTGGCAGATTCGGCGCAGAAGGTCTTCGACTTCGTCGTGCCTGCTCTCATCCCAGTAGCGCGAGATGCGGTCCCAGTTGCAGATGTACATGCCGGCCAGAAGATCCGCGACCTCGATCGTCTGCGATGCGCGGCTGCGCGCCAGCATCGTCGCAAACGTCTCCGCACGCTTCAGCTCCAGCGTGAGCCGGTGCGACTGGGATGGAGCTGATTCGCCGCCGTCCCTGCGCGCCGCAGATCCACTCGAGACGGCGTCCTTACGCCGGAAGGGATTCATCGCCCGTGGAATGCCCCCTCTGGCAATGTATCAGGCTTTGGCAGGCCGTAATTGCGCGATTCAGATCGGCGTTGCTTTCCTCGTGCAGATCGGAGGAGCGGCGCGAAAGTTGTCGCTTGCAGGGCGCAACCTTAGCCTTCCATTTTGAATTTTGTTGCGGCGAGAGCGTAGAGCCTTCGCCAGACCAGACGGTTGATGGTGACCACGAGCGCGGCCATGACGATCGTGGCGGCCAACAGCACGCGAAAATTTCCCCGGTCCGTCGCGTTGCTGATGACTGCGCCGAGTCCGATGGTTGAATAGGTCTGTCCATTCAGATGCACGTATTCCGCAACGATGCTTGCATTCCACGCGCCGCCCGATGCCGTAACCAGGCCCGTAATCAAGTAAGGGAAGATCCCCGGCAGAAGCAGCTCGCGCCATCGTTCCCAGGTTCCAAAGCGAAACAGGCTGCAGACTTCCTTGAGATCCGTTGGAATGGCCATCGCGCCGGCGATCACATTGAAAAGGATGTACCACTGCGTTCCCAGCAGCAGCAACACAATTGATCCGAAACCCAATCCTCCGCGCACCCGAATTAGCGCCACCAGGATGATTGGAAACAGCGCAGTCGCCGGAACCGACGCCGCGATCTGCGCAATGGGTTGGGCAATCGCCGAAAGCTTTGGTTTCAGTCCGATCGCCACCCCCACTGGAATCGTCCAGAGCGCTGCCAGCGCGAGCGTGAGTTCCACCCGGAGAAATGTGGCGCCAGCTCCCAGGAAGATGCCGCGTAGTTCCATACCCGTTAGCGATGCGAGCAGTGTTGTCATCCGGGCAAACGCGTAGACAATTCCGGCGACTGCGGAGGCAACAATGACCCGCGTAATCCACTTCATGGATTCGCTCGCAGACTTGTCAGGAGTGGCATCCTGCAATTTCCTGGCGAAGTGCAGGTTCATCCGCTCGCCGATTGGACGAATCGCAGTCGAGGCGATTAAAGGCAGAATCTTCGACCGCTTCAGCAGCTCCAGGACAAGCGATTGCGGGGCCTCGGCAGCTTCGACCTGCTCGAACTTGAACTTCTCGGCCCACGCAATCACGGGTCGCCAGATGCACTGATCGATCAGCACGATCACGCCGATCATGACGCCGAGGCCCGAAACGATCGCCCGCGTGTCTCCTGCGTTGGCGGCCGTCTGGAGATAAGAACCGAGACCCGGGAGACGAAGATCGCGGTCTCCTAGCACGAACATTTCGCAGGCGATGAGGAAGAACCAGCCGCCGGCTACCGACATCATCGAATTCCAGATAAGCCCGATCGCCGCGTACGGCAGCTCAATTTCGTTGAACCGTTGCCACCAGCTCCAGCGATAGACCTTCGCCACTTCCTGCATTTCGCGCGGAATGTTTTTGAGCGAGGAGTAGAAGCTGAACGCCATGTTCCACACTTGGCCCGTGAAAATCAGCAGAATGGACCCCAGTTCGATTCCCAGCTCCCTGGTCGGAAACAGTGAGATCATCGCCAGCATGACGCCCGGCAAGAAGCTCAATACTGGAATCGACTGCAAGGTGTCCAACAGAGGGATCATGAGCCGTTCCGCTTTCGGGTTGTACGCCGCGACGTAGCCGTAGATGACGCTGAAGATCAAGCTGACGCCGTAGGCAAACGCGATACGCAGCACAGAAAACATCGCGTACTTGGGCAACGCGCTTAGCCGAAGACTGATTTCAGCGTGCTCGGTGACAGGCGAGAGCCAGTAGTGCGTCGTCGAGAGCAGAGCATAGAAAAGCGCGAGGCCAGCGCAAATTACCGGCAAATCGTGCAGCAGTGGCGTGACTCCGAGCGAAAATCCTCGTAGGAGCGGAACGGCAGCGCGCGAGCCTTCCGGCCGGACCGTCATCAGTGAAGCGGCGCCTCTTCGCTGACGTTTTCAGGCTGGCCGGATTCGAAGAGGCGCAACCTGTCCGTCTCCGGGTCGTACGTAAAGATTTCCCCCCAGCGTCCCCAGTTCAGAGCGGTTTCAATTTGCTGGCGAGTTTCGTCTTCGGAGAAATGTTCGTCGAGAAGGTCGTGAAAGAATTCGAGCGGAATCGTGTGGTCGGATTTGCTCGAAAGAGCTCTGTGCATCTGCTGAAGGAGCGGGACGTTAGCCAGCGCCGCATCGCGAAAAAGAATCTTTCGTCCTGGGATGTCGGCCTCAACAAATGAGCGGCCCTCGGGCGTGATGTCTACGTCGCCTTCCCGAGCCTTGGCGAAACCGAGCAGAGTTGCGGCCTCGATAATGGGAAGGAGATTGTCGACCTCGAGGTGCAGCTCTTCGGCTACGTGGTACATGTCTTCCTCGCCGCCCCGATCCGCCAGCAGTTCCAACAGGCCCGCGACACCTCCCGGCCGCGCGTGCGGCAGCATCGGGTAGGCTGCCTTCGACACCGCGCGTGCGGCAGTAGGAGGGGCGAGCTCGAGTTCCGGCTGAGTCATTACCTTGTAAATGTAGTCGACATACAAAAGAAATCCGGCCGACTTGCGGTCCCTCGGTTGTTCGAGTGGAACCCGGAAGTCCGCGCGGACGCGCGCAGGATTTCGCCCCAGCACAAGAATTCGGTCCGCCAGCAGAACTGCTTCCTCGATGTTGTGAGTTACTAGAAAAATGCTTTTCGTGGGAATCTTCTTGGCAAGCCAGAGGTCCATCAGCTCGCCCCGCAAATTCTCGGCTGTCAGCACATCCAGCGCGGAAAATGGCTCGTCCATGAACAGGATTTCCGGCTCGACGGCCAGCGCCCGCGCGAATCCGGCGCGCTGTTTCATGCCACCCGACAGTTCCTTCGGATAAGCGCTCTCAAAGCCCTTCAACCCGACGGTCGCGAGAGCCTTCAGAGCTCGCCGGTGCCGCTCCGGGTGTGACATGCCTCTGGCGAGAAGCGGGCCTTCGACATTCTCCAGAACGCTCAGCCACGGAAATAGCGCGAAGCTCTGAAAAACGATCGCGACGTTGGGGCTGCATCGATCCATTGGCGTGCCGTGCCACAGAACTTCACCCGCCGAGGGAGCCGCAAGGCCCGAAAGAATTCGCAGAAGGCTCGACTTGCCGCATCCGGAGGGCCCGAGCAGCGCCGTAATAGTCCCAGACTCTAGCGACAAGTCCAACGGCGCGATCACCTGGATTTGTCTGCCGTCCGGCTGAAGAAAATTCTTTTCGACGTGCCGGGCCTCGATAATCGGCGCTTGAATTCCGGCAGGCTCCGCGATTTCGGCCGGTGCCTCTGGCGCAATCGATGGTTCCGCGACCTCGGGTGCCTGAGCCGCCTCGGTCGGCGCCTGCTCGAGTTCCTCCATGAAATGTTTCCAGGTTTCCTCCGGGAGCTCCTCAAGAAAATCGTCGCGGCTCACGGGCTCCATTTCGTCGACGATCGAACGCATCTCGCCGGGAAGGCGTGAATGCAAGAGGATGTAGATGTGGTAGTAAGGGAAGTGAGGAACGAGCTCTGCGGCGAAATCGATCGGCAGCCTGCGGAAAAGGGATCGCTGCAGTTCAAACGGCAGAGTCTTCAAAAGATTTGCCGCGGCCGCAGCTCCGGCCTTTTGCAGGTTTTCGACGACCGGTTTCCAGCGTCCCTTCGAGGCGAGTTCCCGCAGCGATTCTGGCGTCGGTACGCTCATAAAAGCCGCAACAGCCTACTACGGCCAGATAAATCTCCCGTTAAGAAAAAAAACGTCCCGGCCGGGTGACCGGGACGTTTGGGTTACGAAGCAGATCCCTCGGTCGCGCTGCTCCCTTCCTTCCTACGTCAGGGCAAGCGCGATAACGATCCTGACCGGATCGTTAAATGTCGTAATACAGGTGAAACTCGTAAGGATGCGGGCGCATCCGCACGGGCGTGACTTCCTTCGACATCTTATAATCGATCCAGATGTCAATGAAGTCCTTGGTGAAGACACCGCCCTTTGTGAGGTACGCGTGATCCTTTTCGAGCGCGTTGAGCGATCCTTCGAGCGAGCCGGGAACTGACGGAACGTGCGACAGCTCCTCCTTAGACAGTTCGAAGATGTCCTTGTCGAGCGGGCCGCCCGGATCGATCTTGTTTTCGATTCCGTCGAGGCCTGCCATCAGCATCGCGGAATACGCAAGATACGGGTTGCACGACGGATCGGGTGGCCGGAACTCGATGCGCTTCGCCTTGGGGCTCGCCGAATACATCGGGATGCGACAGGCGGCGGAGCGATTCCGGCGCGAATACGCCAGGTTAACGGGCGCTTCGAAGCCAGGCACGAGGCGCTTGTAGGAGTTGGTCGAAGGCGCTGCGAAAGCGAGAATCGAGGGCGCGTGCTTGAGCAATCCGCCGATGTACCACAGCGCCATCTGGCTCAGTCCGGCGTAGCCGTCGCCCGCGAAAAGCGGTTTGCCGCCCTTCCACAGCGATTGGTGCGTGTGCATACCGGAGCCGTTGTCGGAATAGATGGGCTTGGGCATGAACGTAACGGTCTTGCCGTACTGATACGCCGTATTGCGAAGAATGTACTTGTACTTGCACATGTTGTCCGCCGCGCGGATCAACGTGTCGAATTTGAAGTCGATTTCGCACTGGCCGGCGGTGGCAACTTCGTGGTGGTGGCATTCGACTTCGACGCCGACGTCTTGCAGCTTCAGCACCATGTCGCTGCGCATGTCCTGATAGTGATCGGTCGGCGGAACGGGGAAGTAGCCCTCCTTGTAGCGAGGACGGAACCCGAGGTTGTGCTCGGCGCGGCCTGAATTCCAGCGGCCTTCGTCCGAATCGAGGTAGTAATACGCCTGATTCTCGCGCGAGTCGAACCGCGCGCTGTCTAGGATGAAGAATTCCGCCTCGGCGCCGAAGAAGGCCTGGTCCGCGATGCCTGATTTCTGCAAATACTCCTCGGCGCGGTGCGCCAGATTGCGCACGTCGCGGTCGTACGGCTTGCGCGAGATCGGATCCTGCGCGTCGCAGATCATGCACAGCGTCGGCGTGTCGCGGAACGGGTCAATAAACGCTGAATTGGGGTCCGGAATCAGAAGCATGTCGGATTCGTGGATCTGGGCCCAACCTCGAATTGAGCTGGCATCCATGCCGAAGCCGTCCTGAAACGATTCCAGCGTCAGTTCCTTGACCGGGTAGCTGACGTGCTGCCATACGCCCGGGACGTCGATGAAGCGCAGATCAACAATCTTTACGTTGTGCTTCGCGGCATATTCAAGAACGCTTTTCGGATCCATCCAAACCTCCGTCGTAAGAATCTGCAGTCTGCAGATTTAGGAGCGCCGACGTTACCTCACGGGTTCATTCCGCGTCAAGCCTGCCGTGGCTCCGAAAGCAATTCATTTTTTCATCGCTTCGATAGTTTTTTCGAATGGGACCGAATCAAATTTTCTCGGATTTCCTTACGAAATCTTTATGCCTTTGGATAACTGCCTTGCAGTTTGTCGCGTGCGCGCGCCGATCCTGCTTCTGATCCTCCGGTCTAAAGGCCCGGGCTACATGGATCGTACTGGCATGCGCACCAAATCGTCGATTTCCATCACTTCTTTGACGACGAAACCTTCGGCGTACTTCACGCCAATCATGCGCCCGTAATATCGCGCGGTATCATTCATGCGCCCTTCGAGTTCGTCGAGCGGAAGCGATACCTTCGAGCGATGATC
>DATIZQ010000018.1:0-2178 GCA_035517015.1 Candidatus Acidiferrum sp.
GAGCTCGATTACCGCGTGCCTTACACGCAGAGCCTGGAATTTTTCTCGGCGCTGCAGCGGCAGGGCGTTCCGTCGAAGCTCGTGGTATTCCCCGATGAAGGCCACTGGGTTCTCAAGCCGCAAAACTCCGAATTTTGGTACGCAACGTTTCTCGGCTGGCTCGCCAAGTATTTGCAATAGGCGCCCAACGGCGACCCACCGCGCCTCAAAAGTAGAAGGGCGGGCCGAAGCCCGCCCCTTATCTCCGCGAAAGCGTGTTCGCGGATCAGCCGACTTTCACGGCTTCGTTTCTGCCTCCGAATTCCACTTCGTTGACGTGATCGCCGGTCGAAGAAATTTCCGATTGTTCGGCCTTCTTCGGCAGTCTCACCCATTGGCAGGGAACCGTCGCGATTACTTTGCCGTCGCGCAAAATATCGAACTGATTTTCGAATTCCCTGGCGTTGATTGTGTAGTGGCCGGGTTGGAGTTGCGTCTTGCCGACCATCATTTCCTGGGTAACGTCGTAGTCCGTGGAGTCCTTGTGGGATGGTTTGCTGCCGGCCCATGCGGGCATCGTGAGAATGAGGACTGAGAGGACTCCAAGGTAGTATCTTGCGTAGGACTTCATTTGTTCTTTGCCTCCTGTGGTTTGGTAATTCGTTGCCGCCGGTTGCGCGAGCGAGGTCGCAAGTCCGGCTCTGAGCGGCGCGCCTGAGTCGCGAACCCAGATTGCGACCGCTCTCTTAGTTGGATGCGAGCTTTCCAATCTGGGGTGCCGGACAATCGCGCGCCGAGACCCCTCGACTGACACTCGCAAGTTCTTGCTGTGGCAAAGGTTGCGGATTCTCTCGGCGTCGTCAGGTTTCAGGCGGCGCGTCCACGCTGCCTCCCACCTCCGTATTTCTTCGGATTGACAGCCTCCGTGGCGAGTGCCATCGTGCGGTCCTCTAACTCCCTCGGAGGGCTCCGATGCAGCCGTCGAGGCGAATCTGTCTCTGGGCATCACTTGGATTGTTCGCGCTTCTGCCGCTCGCCTCGCGAGCCCGCGCCGAAACTCTG
The DNA here is from genome assembly GCA_035517015.1 of Candidatus Acidiferrum sp. GTDB lineage: Bacteria > Acidobacteriota > Terriglobia > Acidiferrales > UBA7541 > Palsa-295. Next base: position 1,042 of record DATIZQ010000018.1, read on the forward strand.
ACCATCACCAGCACGCCCCCCGGCGCCACCATCGAAATCGACGGGCTCAAAGCAGGCATCACTCCTTACATGACCGACTGCCCTGGCGGCTACTTTCACAAGACCCACACCGTCTTCGGCTCGCGCTTGGAACACGCCATGGTGCTCAGGATTTCCATGGAGGGCTACCTTTCGCAGCAGCTCACGCTTACCGAGGGCCCATATGAGTGGGTTGCGATTACGGGCCGCCACCGCGGAAACTATTTCCTGCTCAAAAAGAATGAGTTTCACATCGATCTTCAGCGGGGCACTTACAGCACCGCCAGCGCGATTGACACCAACGAGCACGCCGGGCCGTTGCGTCCGGCATCAGCCGCGACATTTCGAGCGGACGACAGAACGCCCGACCCGCCGCTGGGCACGGTGAAGATCGAATCCGATCCTCCCGGCGCGGAAATTTACATCGACTACAGCTTCGTCGGTCAGACGCCCTCAACGCTCCAGCTCACCAGCGGCTCTCATCGCATCGAGTTGAAATCCCCCGGCAAGAAAGAGTGGCAGCGAAACCTCGACGTGACCAAAGACAGCCAGATCACTCTCCATCCCGTCCTGGAAGCGTCGCCTTAGGCCGCTTCGCACGGGGTTTTCCCATTCGCCGAATTCTCCGCGCACTTGCGGCGGCGATTGGCTTCTCGACACCGCACACCCGCCAGAATCGAAGTTGACATCTTTCGAGGTACCTCTTGTAATGAATTGCTCCACATCCATGCGCTCTCCGCTCTCCATTCTGCTGTGACCGAATCGGACGCCAGCAATCCGCCTCGCGAAAGGGCCGGGCGGTATGCGTTTCTCGTAGCCGCGGGAATTCTCTCGAGCCGGATCGCGGGACTTATTCGCGATCGCGTTTTCGCGCACTATTTCGGCCTCTCCGAAGTTGCCGACGCGTTCCGAGTGGCGCTGCGCATCCCGAACCTTCTCCAGAATCTATTCGGTGAAGGCGTGCTCTCCGCTTCCTTTATTCCCGTTTACGCCAACCTGCGCGCCCGCAAAGACGACGAAGAAGCGCGCCGCACAGCCGGCGCGGTGGCCGCCCTGCTGACGCTGAGCACCGCCGTCATCGTCCTGATCGGGGTGCTGGCCACTCCGTACATGATCGAC
>DATIZQ010000019.1:0-4113 GCA_035517015.1 Candidatus Acidiferrum sp.
CACCTCAGTCGAGGTTTAGCGGAGTGCGCAGCACCGCGATCGCGAAATGGGCCAGCAGGGGAGCGTCTTCGTCCAACTGGATCCAGCGGACGCAACAGTGGTCCTTCATGTACTGCGAGACTTTCGCTTCGTTGATTCCCAAATTTTCGGCCAGCTTGCCCTTCAGGCCTTCTTCGGAAACCCCACGCGCGCCTCGGCCGCCTTTTCCGCCCCGCCCGCCGCGCGCCAGATTGCCGAGACCCACGCGAAGGGTCTGGCACGCCTCGATGTAATACGACGCGGTCTGATCGGACTCCGATAGAAGGAAAACGCCAGGTCCCGCGGGAGCTTCGTCCGCCTCATCGAGCTTGTGCAACGGACTTCCAAGCAGCCGCCGCAACATTGACTCCAGATGCGCCATGCGCGAAGCCACTGCAGGATCGCTGCGCCCGTGAGCCACGCGCTCGGACGGCAATTGCGGCGGAGGCGGCTCGACGCGCGCGGGCCGCAAATGCTCAGGCGCGGGAGGCTCAGTCTCCACGCGATCGAACGCTCGCCGCTCGACCACGGACGTTAGTCCGGTCTCTGCTTTCGCCGCGGCGGGTGCAGGCCGCTCCGCGAAAGCCTGCGTCGGCAGACCCGGTGCGACGCCCGCTCCCTTGCGCCGGCGCCCGCGGCCACCGCGCCGACCCCGGCGCCGCTTTCTTTGCGCCAGATCTCCGGCAGCCGCAGATGCGGACGTTGGTTTTGCCGCTCCCGCAGTCGATTCAGATTCGGTCTCTTCGGGGATTTCTCCGAGCGCGAGAGTTGGTTGCCTCTCTTCGGATTCAATCTCAGGTGCGCGAGACGGCTCGCCTGGTTCCGCGTGTTCAGGCACAGTCGCTTCTGCGTGAGCCGGGGGAAGCTCGACGCCGAGCCGCGTCAATGCCTCTTCCGCCTTCTTCTTCCAATCCGCTCGGCGAAATCGCTGCGCCGCAATCACATACCAATTCCCTGCTTCCACTTTGTGATCGGCTTTCTCTTCGATCGCGCCGAGTTCCCACGCGACCATTCCGTCGCGCGTGCGTTTAAAGAGTTCGGAAAGTTTCGACACCGGTTCGGGGCTATTTTTCGCCTTGCGGATGCGCGCCTGAATCTGCCGCCAGTCAGCCATGCGCGCACATTGTATCAGCCGCGCGATGTCTAGGCCAACGAACACTATATGCAGCGGGATGCATTATCGCGATACGTGGGAAAATAGCTATGACTTCCACTTTCCGCTCTGAAGCGCGGCGGCCCATCCGCGATACAGTTTGGCCTCGTCCTTAAGCTTGGTGGCGGCCGGTTCGGGTTCGCCCTCTGCCTTACGCTCGCATTCGGCGGCCATTGCTTTCAGTTCGTCAATCGCCTCGCGCGCCGGAACGATGTTAGTGGCATTGCTCATGCTTGATCCTCATTGTGCCATGAAACCTGAGGACTCGCAGCTTCGAGCCAACCGAAAAACCGCCTTCCTCGTTTCGCTCTTCCGTATATGACGGCGTAGCGGCCTGCGGTAGAATTTGGCGAGCGCCCGTTCGAGCAAGGAGGCACTGTGAAGACGAGCCGCATCATTTCCATGGTTGCGCTGTTGCTCCTGTGCGCCGGAGTCGCCGCGGCCCAGTCAACATTCGAGCCGCTCAACCGCTGGAAGGCGGCGCTGCAATCGGGAAATGAAGTCGCGCTCGCCGCGCTTTATTCCAAGATCCCTCCTGCACAGGTCCAGACGGAGACTGGTACCGTGCAAGACCCCGAAGCCGAAGCGCGCTACTGGTCCGCTGCGGTAGCCAAAGGGCCGACCAGCCTGAATCCCAAGCTCCTTACAGTCGAGCCGCGGCAGCCGGGTCTCGTGGAAGTCGTCCTGCGAGTTGAGATGACACTTCCGGGTAGTTCAGGCCCGCAGCCGTTTGTCGCCGCGGTGCATCAGCTCTGGCAGCAGCAAGGAACCGACTGGCGCATCGTCGCCACGCGCCGCAGCGACCTCGAGCCCAATCCGCCGCGCCGTTTGCCCGAGCCTGCTAAGCCCAAGACCGATCTCTACGCGCCTCCCGAAGAAGCGCAATCCGAAATCGAAGCCGCTCTCGCCAGCGCCGCGAAAGATCACAAGCGCGTGATCCTCGTGTTCGGCGCGAACTGGTGCTACGACTGCCACGTCCTCGACGCCGCATTCCATTCCAAAGCCATCGCTCCGCTCGTCGAGGCGAACTATCACGTGGTGCACATCAACGTGGGCGATGAGGACAAGAATCTCGACCTCGCCGAAAAATACGGCGTTCCCCTGAAAAAGGGAATTCCCGCCCTCGCGGTCCTCGATTCCGACGGCAAGCTCGTCTACAGCCAGAAGCAAGGCGAATTCGAAAATAGCTTCCGCATCGGCCCCGCCGACGTCACCGCGTTCCTCAAGAAATGGGCGCCTTCCCACCAGGGCTAGCCGCGCAGCCCCAGTCGCCTTAGGCAATCCGTGCAGAATTGACCCCGCTTCGTGTAGATTCACGCGCAGGCGTTGCCAAGCCTTTTATCGTTCATAGCGGAGGGCATTCATGGGCTCATCGACAAAGATCGCCATCGTCACCGGCGCAGGCAGCGGAATTGGAAAGGCCGTCGCCGTCGCTCTCGCGCAAAACGGTTACTCCGTGGCTCTCGCCGGCCGCCGCAAGGAAACCTTGGAAGCGACCGCGCTCGATGTGAAGCACGCCCATTCTCAGGCCCTCATCGTCCCGACAGACGTCACCGATCCAGCCGCCGTGCGCGATCTCTTCGCGAAAACCAAAGATGCGTTTGGCCGGCTCGACCTTCTCTTCAACAATGCCGGCACTTCCGGCCGCGCCGTTCCGCTCGAGGACCTGCCGTACGAGCAGTGGAAGTCCATCGTCGACACGAACCTTACCGGCACGTTTCTCTGCACGCAGGAAGCCTTCAAGATCATGAAGAGCCAGGATCCGCGTGGCGGCCGCATCATCAACAACGGCTCGATCTCCGCGCACAGCCCGCGTCCGAATTCCGCGCCCTACACCGCATCGAAGCACGGTGTCACTGGCCTCACCAAAGTTACTTCGCTCGACGGCCGGAAATACGACATCGCCTGCGGCCAAATCGACATCGGCAACGCAGCATCGGAAATGACGGAAAGAATGAGTAAGGGCGTTCCGCAGGCCAATGGCACGGTCGCCGTCGAGCCTCGGATGAATCTCGCGGACGTCGCGCGCGCCGTCCTCTACATGGCTTCTCTGCCGCTCGACGCCAACGTTCAGTTCATGACCGTCATGGCCACGAAGATGCCCTTTATCGGCCGCGGCTGACGCTGGGGGACCTTCCCTAAAGGGTGCGTTGCTGGACGCGCGTGCCACCGCAGTCTTAGAATGACTTCAGCATGACCGTCAAGCTGCCCGTCTACATGGACAATCACGCGACCACTGCGGTCGATCCGCGCGTGCTCGACGCGATGCTGCCTTATTTCACCGAGAAATACGGCAATGCCGCGAGCCGCAATCATGAATTCGGCTGGAAAGCTGAGGAAGCGGTCGAATCGGCGCGCGGGCAGATCGCGCGGCTGATCCACGCGAGCCCGCGCGAGATCGTCTTCACCAGCGGTGCGACGGAGTCGAACAATCTCGCGATCAAAGGCGTCGCCGAGGCTCACCGCGCCAAGGGCAATCACATCGTCACGCAAGCGACCGAGCACAAAGCTGTCCTCGACACCTGCAAGCGCCTCGAAAAATACGGCTTCGAGGTCACCTACCTTCCGGTCGATCGAGACGGTCTCATCGATCTCGAAAGTCTCCGCCGCGCGATCACGCCGAAGACGATTCTGATTTCGATCATGCACGCCAACAACGAAATCGGCGTGATTCAGCCGATCGAGCAAATCGGCAAAATCGCCAAAGAAGAAAAAGTTCTGTTCCATGTCGACGCCGCGCAGTCCGTCGGCAAGATTGCCGTGGACGTCGAAAAATTCGGCGTCGATCTGCTCTCGATTTCGGCGCACAAACTCTACGGCCCCAAAGGCGTTGGAGTGCTCTACGTGCGTCGCAAAGACCCGCGCGTTGAGCTCGCGCCGATGATCGATGGCGGCGGCCACGAGCGCGGATTGCGTTCAGGCACGCTCAACGTCCCCGGAAT
>DATIZQ010000020.1:0-3955 GCA_035517015.1 Candidatus Acidiferrum sp.
GCCGCGGCGCCGCTCGAGCCAGCCGAAGCCGCAGCGATCCGCGAGTCCGGCAATGACAACGATCTCGCGGAACTCGCCGAGGACCCCTCCGAAATACCCGAGCAGTCTCGCGCCGCGTCGGCGGGAATCTCCGAAAAGTCGTAACGCCCGCTGATTGGCTTGCATCTTAACTGTGCGGTTCATATAGAATGGCCACGGTCCAACGAGGCCTACCTTTTCGGTTTGGTGTGGGTACCCTATGCGCATAAAGAATTGGCTGGCAAGTATCGGGATTTTCTGCGCCACGATCGTCGTGGCGCAAACATCTACCGCGCCGCAGAAACCCAAAGCTCCCGCGCAGCAGCCGCCAACCGCCTCCAACACGCTCAAGACACAGACGCGGCTGATCGCCGTAGACGTCGTGGTCACCGATTCGCATGGAGCGCCGGTACGCGGTCTGAAGAAAGAGGACTTTCAGATCTTCGAGGAGCACAACAGAGAGCAACAGATTGCGCAGTTTCGATTTGTAGATCGCTCGGCCGAACCTGCGCCAACGTCCGCCCCGGCACCTTCCGCGACGCTCTTTTCAAATGAAATATCCCCTGGTAGGTCGATCGCCCCGACTGTCCTGCTGATGGATGGGCTCAACACCGACATCTCGAACCAGATGCAAGTCCGGCAGCACATGCTTTCACTGCTGAAGACGCTTCCATCCACGACGCCCGTCGCCGTGTTTTCGCTCGGTCACACTTTGCATGTCGTCCAGAGCTTTAGCACAGACTCGAAGGTGCTGCGCGCCGCAGTCGACAAGACCCTGCGCTCGGTGCCCATCGAACAAAATCCTCAGGATGACTCGGAAAGTCCGTCGAACCAGGCACTGGACCAGAACGGCGGCCAGGAAACCCAGGCGACTCTGGCGCTCGAAGACTTCGAAGCCATGGAGTATCAGGAACAGATGGCGATCCGCGTCGATGAAACGACCGACGCTATGATTGAGATTGCGAAATATCTCGGCGGCGTTGCGGGACGCAAAAACCTGATCTGGTTTTCGGAGTCGTTTCCCATCTGGATTGAACCGTCCGCGGATTTTGGCACCGATGCGTTCAGTGGCAGCGCCACATATTCGGAGAAGGTCCGGGCCGCGGCAGAGGCTCTGACGGATGCGCGCGTTGCGGTGTATCCCGTCGACGCCAAGGGGCTCGCGGTGGATCAGCTCTATTCGACGACTCAGAATCCCCACATCAACCAACAGAACCCCGGCGCCGGCTTCGGCGGGCAGCTCACGCGGCAGAATACTCAGCTCCTGGATGCGCAAGCGACGATGGACAACATCTCCGAGTCCACCGGCGGCAGGACCTGCAAGAACACGAACGACCTCTCCGGATGCGTGCAGACGGCGCTCAATGATGGCTCCGTTTATTACGAGCTTGCGTACTACCCCGAAGGGATTGCCTGGGACAAGCGCTTTCACAAAATCGTCGTCAAAACGACGCAACATGGCGCGAAGCTGGCCTATCGTCGCGGGTACTTCGCCACAGAACCCAAGGGACCCGCGGGGCAGAGCCCGGAAGCGCTGCTCAAGCAGGCCTGCATGGAGCCACTGCCTTCCACATCGATCTTGGTGAGCGTTCAGCCCGTCGCTCCGCAACAGGGCGCGGCCGGCGCCGGACAGGAAGCGCCTGCGAGATATTTGCTGACTGTTTCGCCCAGTGCGCTGAGTTTTGAACCGGCTCTCGGCGTGCGCCAAATGGGTTTGGAGATGGCCATCTGCGAATTCGACCCGAAAGGCGAGACTTTCCAATTCTTCACGCGCGACCTTTCGAAACCTGTGCCGGACGATCTGTTCAAGGTTTATCAGGATCACGGCATTCGGAATATCTTCGACTACGATGCGAAGCCGGAAGACCAACGGCTGCGATTTGCCGTGCTCGACGTGCCGAGCGGCACGACCGGCGCAGTCGATGTCCCCGCGCATCCTCGGGAATTTGCGAACGTCCCCGGATTGCCTGCCCCCGGCGCGAGTTCCGCGTCGGCCGCCAACCGGGCGCCCGCGCCTCCAAAACCGCCGGCACAGGTGATCACCAAGTTAGTCTTCAAGCAGGGCGGCGATCAATCGAGCTCGCTCGATTGGAGCAGCGGCACCCTCACTTATCACGGTGACTTGAACGTTGCGCAGGGAGCGCCCGCGCTCTTCAAGAGCCTCTACGGCGACAAATTCCATTGCGAGGCCGGAAGTCTGGTTGCCAACGACGCGGTCTCCGGAGCGAAGCCGAGTTTCCTTTTTACGTTCCACAGTCCTACCGGCACCGGAGCGCTGGTTGAGTTGGGAGGGGACGCGCCGGCATATTCGGGAAATTTGCCGGTCGATGCCAGCGGCCGGGCATTTTTCGATTACCTCTGGAAGCTCTGTCACTGCCAGCAACCTTAGCCCTTCGTCCACTTCGCGGATTCCGCTATGCTGAAAGCTGCGGCATCACGCCGCTGAGTCCATGGAAGAGCGTTTGCAAAAAATCATTGCACGGGCCGGCCTGGCCTCGCGGCGGCACGCCGAGGAAATGATCACCTCGGGCCTCGTCACCGTGAACGGTCAGACCGTCACCGAGCTTGGGACCAAGGCGGACGAATCGCGCGATCATATCAAGGTGGCGGGCAAGCTCCTCCGACCACAAGTTCAGCGCGTCTATCTGATTTTGCACAAACCGCCTGAAGTCGTCTCCACGCTGAGCGATCCGGAGGGCCGCCGCTCGCTGCGCGATCTTTTGCAGGGAGTTCCGGAGCGGGTTTTTCCTGTAGGCCGCCTCGAATACCACTCATCAGGGCTGGTTTTTCTCACCAATGATGGCGAGCTGGCGAATCGTCTTTTGAAAGCCCACCATTTGTCGCAAACCTATCACCTCAAGCTAAAATCGCCGCTCACGCCGGCTGAAATCGCAAGCCTCGCGCGGGCGACCGGTGCGCGCGTTTCGCAGCTTCGCGGCAAAGATTCGCCGTGGTACGAAGCGACGCTGTCCGAGGCGCGCAGAGACGCTCTGCGCAACAAACTCTTTCAGACCGGCCATCCCGTCGAGAAACTGAAACGCGTTGGAGTGGGAAATCTAGAACTCGGCTCTCTAGCGCCGGGACGCCATCGCGCGATTTCCCCGGCTGAAGTAGCCGCCTTCGTGCGGGCACTGAACCGCAGTACTAAAACTGATGGTTCTCGCCGTCACATCCGGCGCACAACGCGCTAGTCTCGCTTTTCTTCCCGCTGGATTCCTGTATCATGAGGTCACGGTAGGGGGGTTCTCAGAGGCCGTTCAGCTCGGGCATTCTGGCACAGGGGCCGTGAAGCGACGCACGTGACTTCCTCGCGTGCGAGCGATACGGCCGTCCTTTGCTGTGCCGCACGCCCGCGCAGTGAACTCCACCGGACATGTCGTAATTCATACTTCGTGCTTTAGGCGCGGGAACTCGCCACGCACCTGAGAGGATCGGAATGACCAAGATCGGTGGGGAATCCAATACTAGCTCGACTCATCTGTCCGTGACGTCCGCTGGCGATCCTGCAAGCGAGCTCTTGAAGACCAGCCGGACGATCGCCGTCGTAGGCCTTTCCAGCCGCCGCCACCGGCCGAGCTACGGCGTTGCGGAGTACTTGAAGTCAGTGGGCTATCGCGTGATCCCGGTGAATCCATCCGAAACCGAAGTGCTCGGCGAAAAGGCGTACGCTCGGCTCGAAGATATTCCCGAGCATGTGGACATCGTGGATATTTTCCGCCGCTCGGAGTTTGTGCCAGCGATCGTGGAATCCGCAATCCGCATTGGCGCACGCGGTGTCTGGATGCAGGAAGGCGTGATTCATCCCGAAGCCGCGGAGCGCGCTCGCCGAGCGGGCCTCTTGGTCATCATGAACGCTTGTATTCTGAAAGAGCACATCAAGCGGTTCCGGTTGCAGTAGGCGACTCGCAGGCCGCGGGGGAACGTCAAAGCTTTCGCG
>DATIZQ010000021.1:0-34475 GCA_035517015.1 Candidatus Acidiferrum sp.
CCTGCCGCAACGTCGAGGAGGCCCCCGTTCGTGGCGCCTCCTGCGCCGATATTGACTGTGGACCCGGCTGCGAACTGAATCCGCCCTTCCGTCGAGCCCATAAGAGTCACGCCGCCATCGAGCGTCTCGTTGTTCAGAGAATAGGTGCCGGGCCCAATCGTCCCGCCGCTTACCGTCGCTCCGTTCATGCTGATGACGCCGCCACTGTTCTCGAGGATCGTGCCCCCCGAGTTCTGGATATTGCCGTTGAGGAACAGCGTTTCACCGTTCGAATCGTTGTTAACGATGGTGCCCGTATTGATCAAGTTGATGCTCACCGTACCCGATCCCTGTATCGTTCCCACATTTTCGAGCGTTCCTGTTCCATCGATCGTCCCTGACCCCAGGGTGAATGTGTGCCCCAAAACTGTCAGTGTCTGTCTCGAGAGCGTGATGGTCCCGTAGTTGATGTTTCGATTTGTTCCCCCGCTCGACGCGCTGTCCAGTTCCAGCGTCCCCATGTACACATTCGTCTGCCCTTGGAGGTCCGTCGCGAACGTCGGATTGCCCTGCGAGCCGCTGACCACCAAAGTCTGTCCGAAGCCGAAGGTAAGCGTGCTGCTCGACCCCAGCAACAGGTTGTTGACGTTCGCGCCCACGTCCAGCGTCACGCTGTAGTTGTTCATCAAGCTTGGCCCGATCACCACGTTGCTGGTGCTCGTCGGCACGCCGTTGTCCCAGTTCCCCGCCGTGCTCCAGTTCTGGTCGCTTCCGGTTCCGATCCAGTTCGTGGTCGTCTGCGCCAGGGCCGCTTGCCCGCACGCCACCGTCGCCACAACCGCGGCCATCGCTACGCCCAACCCTCGCAAAATTCGCTCGGCTGCTTTCATGTCCTGACTCCTTGGTCTTACCGCGTCATGCGATCGTCGATTTCGCGCTTCGCCGCCGCACTTCCAGCGTCGTCATTGCCATCAACCCCGCGAACAGCAGCCACAGCCCTCCCGGCTCCGGCGTCGTCGTCCCTCCGCCCCCGCCATTGCCTCCGTTGGGGCCCATGATGTCCAAGCTGACGCTGTTCGCACCGTAGACTACGTCGCAGGTATCGTTGGTTGGGCAGGCCCAGCCATCGAAATCGATGTGGGCGAACTCTCCCGATAGTGACCCAAAGAGAAGAAACGTGAAATCGTCGCCAGCTTCAGGCGTGAAGCCGGCTATCGCGTCAAAATCCACGGTGCCGTCCAACACCGCGAGCCCACTCACATCCAGAACGCCGTAGAACGAGCCCGTCGTGAGATCGACCGTTAGCATTCCCGTGCCGCCCTGCGTATAGGTTCCGTTCACCGTTAGTAGGCCACCCAAGCCGTCGCCACCTTCGACGGATCCACCGCTGTTGTTCACATTGCCGTTGATTGTGCCGAGCCCGGTAAGTGTGCCGCCCTGGATTTGAACTGCCGGCACAGAATTGATAGTGCCCTCCACTTGCGTGGTACCCCCAGTCTGCATATAGCTGCTACCAACCGTGTTGCTGAGGGTCGCGCCCCAAGCAACATAGAGATAGCCACCGTTGTTGGCGATCGAGCCGTTGTTCGTGAGGGTACCGTAGTTGTCGAGCTCGCCCTCTACGCCGTTGTTGGTAAGTATGATCGTGCCCTCGTTCGTCAGCAGGCCCAGATTGCCCAAGCGAGACCCATCGATGGTTATTGTCGCGCTCGTTTCATTGATAAGGTTGCCGGTCACGGAGTTCGTGAAAAGCGCTTGGTTGGTCAGCGTCCCAAAATTGTCGAAAGTGCCGTTATTCTTGACGGTTGCTGTAAAGACCCCGGAAGGGACGTTTGAAAACGTTCCGTAATTGGTGAACGTGCCGTTGTTCGTGACGGTCGGCGGGAACCCCCCCAACGCCGAGGTTGAAAACGTTCCGTAGTTGGTCACCGTACCGTTGTTCGTGAACGTGGTTTGTGCTGTCCCAACGCCACCGGTGTAAAAGGTGCCCCGGTTGACAACGGATCCGTCGTTCGTGAAGTCGGTCGCAGCGAGGACGACCCCGCCTACAAAGTTGGTCAAGGTGCCGTCGCTGGTAAAGCTGTCGGCGCCGGTGCCGGAGTCTACAAAATACGCGCTCAACGAGAGCGTTCCCGTGTTGTTGAGGTTCGCGCCGGCATAATTCATAACCGTATCGAAGAGTGTCATCGAGCCGGTGTTGGTCAACGTCCCCGTGTTGTTTAGCGTCCCGACCGTGACCGTATCGGCGATGGTGCCGAAATTATCCAAGGTGCCCGCGTTGGTGAGCGTGCCGCCAGCGATGTCCAGGTAGTTGTTGTTGAGAAGAGTGCCGAAGTTCGTGATGGTCTGATCCGGTTCGTTTTGAAGTGTTCCGCCGTTGTTGATCGTGCCGTTGTTCACAAGAATTCCACTCGCTGACACGGGGCCGAAGTTGTAAAGTTCACCGGTGCTCGCAATGGTGACCTGCACACCTGCATCAATGAAACATGTGGACGCCACGTTCGTAACCGTCGCAGAGACGTTGAGATTGCTTGACACCGGGCAGGTCAAAACCTGCGCCGAGGCCGCGCCGCAAAGCGCCAGAGCCAACGCGCATCCCACAGCCACACGCATCGCCCAGCGCCCAAGCACTTCCATGTGACTCAGCATTCGGTCCTCCAGAAAAATGTGTCGCTCATCTCCGTCTTACGCTGCAACCGATCCCGCTAGACCCCGCCGCTTGTATCGCGCGAAAGCGAAAACCAGCGCGCCCATCCCCAAGAGCGCGAATGTTGACGGCTCCGGCGTCGCCGTCCCACCGCCCCCGCCGCGGACTTCACGACTCTCGATGCTCCCACCTTCCCCGCTCGTATTGGCCTCGATGTCAAGGCTCACGCTATTGTCGCCGTACACCACGAAACACGTGTCTTCGATCGGACAGCTCCACCCTTCGACGTCGATGCTCGCGAACTCGCCCGAGATGGACTCACCCAGCAGGAAGACAAAGTCCTCGCCCACCTGCGGATCGAAACCCGGATAAGCAGAGAAATCCACGATCCCGTCCAACGTCACGAGCCCGCTCACGTCCAGCACACTGAAATCGCCGGCGGCGGCGTCCAGCAGCTCAATGGCTAGTTCGCCTCCGGATCCCTGTGTGTAGCTTCCATTGATAGTCAATGTGCCTGGCACCAAGCCGCCCACGTTTGCGGGCTGAACTCCGGGCTCAACGATTCCTCCCGCGTTGCTGACGTTGCCGTTGATTCTGCCTGTTCCCAGCAGGTCTCCGCCAACGAGCTGCACTTCCGGAACCGTATTCATCGTTCCATAGACCACGGTGCTTCCTTCGATTTGCATAAAGGAGCTGCCGGCAGCGTTGGTCAGCATTGCGCCCGGGCCAATGATGATGCCGCCATCCCCAAAGTCGGGATTGACAACAATCGAGCCGTTGTTCACCACGGATCCTCCAGGCTCGATGGTCAGAAAACCGCCCTCAATGTTCAGCGTCCCGCTGTTCTTGAGTTGTCCAAAATTGTTGAGCGTATCCTCAATGTAGAGCTGCCCGTTGTTCGTCAGCGTCCCGGAATTCGCCGAGGTCTGACCGATGCCGCCGATGCCCATCGTGCCGGACGCTCCATTGGTCACCTGGCCGTAGTTCTGGAGCAGCACGGAAGCGGCGCCGTTGCTGTTAAATGTCCCGTAATTGGACACGATCGCGACCGTTCCCTGGCCATCGAGCGTCCCGTTGTTCGTGAACGTGCCGTAGTTTGTGAACGACCCCAGAATCATGTCGTTCGTGTATATGTTGTTCGTATTCATATACGTGCTGGCTATAAACGTTCCGTTGTTCGTGAAGGTCGCGCCCGCAGAATTCGTCAGAAGTCCGCTGCTGGTGATTGCGGCGCCGGCGTCGTTCAGAAGCGTCCCGTTGTTCGTCAGAACGCCCGGGAGGGCGTTCTCGTTGTCGATTTCGATCGTGCCTCCCGCGAAGTTCTCGATCGTGCCGTTATTGATGGAGGTCATCGCACTGTTGACGTACGGAATTTCAATACCGCCTACGTTCTTGACTGTGCCGTCGACCTCGTTCGTCAGCGTAATCTGGGAAAAGGTTGCGCCTGGGAGGTTGTCTATCTCGCCGGTATTGAGGATGACTCCGCCGTTGATTTCGCCGTTGTTGATGAGCGTAGACAGCGCGTTGTAGATCGTATCTTGGGCCGAACCACCGTTGCACAGGTTGCCGTTAAGCCCAAAGATACAATAGTTGTTGATCGTCCCGCCGTTCGCTAGCGTGCCTTCATTGAGAAGGGTCCCATCATAGCCGTGCGGCCCCTCGTTATTCAGAGTGCCTCCACTCAAAACATTCACCACAACACCGAGATCGAGAAGGCAAGTAGACGCCACATTGTTCGCTGTCCCGCTAATATTCAAATTGCTGGTCACCGGGCAAGTCAAGTTCTGCGCCGATGCGACCCCGCAAGCGATGGCCGCGAAGAAGCAGCCCGCAAGCCCACGAATCGCCCAGCGCCGAAGGGGCTCCAGTTCAATTCGGACTCGATCTGGCAGAAGTAAACGGCGCAGGATCCACCGCAGGGAAAAGCCGTCTGACTGAAGAGGCATGGCCGGGCGCCCTTTCTCCACGCCGCCCATTCGAGCCTGACATCAAATCACCGCGTCGACCTGAGGGCGTAGCCATCGCGTTGCCGTCTGGGACGTGACGGGCGCACACGATTCGCTGTGGCTCCGTAACCTCTCAGAGAACCCTAACAAACGTCAATCATCGGCGCCTATTTTTTCCCTAGCCAGCTAACCGCCAGAAAGCGCGGGAGTTAACCCCGCGCATAACTAACAAGGTCTTGACCCGTGACCGTCTCTCGTGATAGAAGTAGGCTCAGACCCCGCAGGAAAGCCCCAGGTGCCATGGCCTCTGGTTCCGTCCAGCCGGAGAAGGTCGTTCGTTTCGGGCCCTTCGAGACGAATCTGGTTACCGGCGAAACGCGCAAATACGGAGTTCGAATCCGGCTCGGCGGGCAGCCCGCTCAGATCCTCATCACCCTGCTGGAAACTCCCGGTGAAGTAGTCACTCGAGAGGAGTTGCGCCGGCGGCTGTGGGCCGGCGATACGTTTGTCGAGTTCGAGAACGGCATGAACAATGCCGTAAAAAAGCTGCGTCGCGCTTTGGGCGATTCGGCTGACCGACCGCTCTACGTGGAAACCCTGCCCCGCGTCGGCTATCGCTTCGTTGCGCCCATCGCGCGAAGTCCCGAAACGGTGGTGCCGGCACCCGAAAACCGGGAGACCGTGGATTCTGTCGTGGAAGTCTCTCCCGTCGCACCGCAGCGGTCGCTCCGGCTATGGCGCTGGGTACTGGCAGCTTGCCTCGCCGCTGCCGCAATCGTCGCTTACGGATTTCTCTCGCCCGCGCCCGTCCCGCGCGTGAAGGATTTCGCTCAGGGCACTCTTTCGGAGCACTTGGACGGTTTCGCGCCAATCGTCTCCGACGGCGTTCGAGTCTACTTTCTAGAGCGAGTTGGCGACCACGACAATCTCGTCCAAACCTCCACCGCCGGCGGCAACACGACTCCGGTTGAGGCCCCGTTCCAGAACACTCGTATCTTCGACGTTTCTCCCGACCGCACCGAGTTTCTTATCGGGAACTTCGTGGCCCGCACTCCCGGCCTGCCCCTTTGGATTTGGCCCGTCCAGGGTGGCAGTCCTATTCGCGTAGGGAGCGTTCTTGCAGACGATGCCCAGTGGACTCCGGGCGCCCAGCAAATTCTCTACGTCCACGGTCGCGACATTCGTATTGTCCGGCGCGACGGCACCGCCGACCGCGTCCTGGTTGAAACGTCGGGATATCCGCATTGGATTCGGTTCTCTCCCGACGGCCGCGTTTTCACCTTTACCGTCACCGCGCCTCAATCCGATTCGGAGACCCTCTGGGAAGCCTCCGCCGACGGCGCTAACCCCCACCTTCGATTTCCTGGTTGGAGCAATCCGCCCTCGGAGTGTTGTGCCGAGTGGACGCCGGATGGCAAGTATCTCGTGTTTAGCTCGTTGCACAGCGGGTTTTCCAACCTTTGGGCTGTGCGCGAAAAGCCGTTTCTTCTGCACTGGAAGGCCCCGCGCCCCGTGCAGTTGACTCCCACCGCTCGGGCGCTGAGTGGCAGCGTTCTCACTCGCGATGGCACGCGCGCTTTCGTCACTGCTGCAAATGAGGCCTATGAATTTGTGCGCTACGACTTTGGCTCGCGCCAGTTTGTGCCTGTTCCCGAGGCGCACAACACGCTCGGCTTCTTGCCCTCGAGCGATGGCGCTTGGACGGTCATGCTGAATTCCGACTGGACGCTCTGGCGCTCCAGGCCGGATGGCAGCGCGCGTCTCCAATTGACGGGTCCGCCGCTACGCGCTGCCCAACCGCGCTGGTCCCCTGACGGAACAAGGATTGCTTTTGAAGCCCACATATTTGGCCAGCCGGTTCGCGCCTACGTCGTAAGCGCTGATGGCGGACCCGTTCAAGAGATTCTTGCGCAAAAGGGAGAACAGGGCGTCCCGGCATGGTCGCCGGACGGCTCGACCATTGCCATTGCTGTGAATGTGGACCCTCCGCCTGATCCCGCGGCGCCCCGCGGCATTTACACTGTCGATTGGAAGACGCGCAACGCCGCCAAACTCCCCGGTTCCGACGGTTTGACCTCACCCATGTGGTCGCCGGACGGAAAGTACTTCATCGCCAAAACCGCCGATGAACGCGCGATTCTGCTTTTCGATCACCGCACCCAAAAATGGAACCCGATTGGCACCGGAACGAGTCTCTCGGGACTCACGTGGTCGCGCGACTCCAGGTACCTTTTCGTACAGAAGCCCCTCGAACCCGGCCAGCCCATATATCGCCTCCGTGCGGGAGACTTCAAGCCCGAGCGAGTCGTCAGCTTCGAGTCGTTTCTGAAACGGGGCATCGAGACTTGCGCGCTCCAAAGCGCTGCTAGCGACGGCTCGCTGACGATCCGTTTGAGACGCGGTGGCGGCTACGTATATACCCTCGATCTCGACCTGCCCTGACTGTTCGTCACCCCAAGGCCCCGCGTTCTAGCATCCGGATCGGCTAAGTGCCGCCATCGTCAATGCTTCCTTAAACTTACGGATATCAGTAGTTTCCACAATAGAAATTCTTAGAGTTTTCTGTTAGCGTCAGTCGGGGCGTTTTTGAGACCTGACGAGGAGGTAGTGATATGAGCGGGGGGAGCAGTTGGACGGCAGAGAGTCAGCGCGTCTATGAGCGCGCCAAGGAGTATCTGGCTCAGCATCCGGACGAAGGCGCCGTGGAGCCGTCAGACCCGACTCCCGCGCAGGGCCCTGGCCGCCCCGCCGTACGCCATAGCCGCCGCGCCGCGCCCGGCCGCCATTCCCGTAAGTGCAGTGTTTGCAAGCATCCAGACCGCGATGCCATCGAGCAGGAGTACCTTCGCTGGCGCAGTCCCGACGAAATCGCCAAAGCCTATGGTGTCGCCGACCATTCCTCCATCTACCGCCACGCCCATGCCACGGGCCTCCTGGCCCGCCGCCGCACGACCATGCGCCTCGTCCTCGAACCGATCATCGAGCAAGCCGCCGTCGTCCGCGTCACCGCCAACGCCATCGTTAATGCCGTCCGCGCCTACGCCCGCATCAACGACCAGGGCGAATGGACCAACCCTCCCGCCGTCGTCATCCACCACTCGGCTGAAAATCCTAATCGCCAAATTCGCAGATTAGAACGGGGTCTAAATGATTGAAAACAAAGGACGGCGACCCGTTCTAATCGCCAAAAATCGCGATTCCGCAACTGCGAGAGTTCCCCTTTGGTCCGGCGCCTTGCTTCCTTGCTTCCGGCTTGGGTATAGTCAAGTCAGTGCCGTTGCCCCCGGACACTCAAATGGCAGAAAACAATTCAGCTTTCGCGACAGTGGAAGAGGCGATCGAAGAGATTCGCCAGGGGCGCATGATCGTCCTCGTCGACGACGAGGACCGCGAGAACGAAGGCGATCTGGCGATGGCTGCGGAAAAGATCACGCCGGAAGCCATCAACTTCATGACGAAGCACGGCCGCGGCTTGATCTGCCTCTCGATGACGGAGCAGCGCTGTGACGCGCTCGACCTGAAGCCGATTTCGCCGCGTAACACCTCGCTCTTCGGCACGCCCTTCTGCGAACCCATCGACGCGCGACGCGGCACCACCACCGGCATCAGCGCCTCCGACCGCGCCACCACGATTCTTGCCGCCACCGATCCGAACACTCGGCCGGAGGATCTGGCGCGGCCCGGCCACGTGCAAACACTCCGAGCGCGCAGCGGCGGCGTGCTGGTTCGCGCCGGTCAAACGGAAGCGTGCGTCGACCTCGCGCGGCTGGCCGGCCTCGATCATTCCGGCGTCATCTGCGAAATCATGAACGACGACGGCACGATGGCACGCATCCCGCAGCTGATCGAATTCTGCAAGGCGCACGGGATCAGGCTGGTGACAGTCGCGGACCTGATCCGCTATCGCATGCAGCACGAACGCTACGTGTGCCGCATGGCCGAATCCATCCTGCCCACCAAGCACGGCGATTTCCGTATGATCGTCTATTCGAGCGACATCGACAATGAGGTGCACGTGGCTCTGGTGCGCGGCGATTTTCCGTCCGAAGCGCCCGGGGCGCGGGCGGATACGGAGCCGGCGCTGGTTCGCGTGCATTCGCACTGCTTGACCGGCGACGTCTTCGGCTCAACGGCGTGCGATTGCCACGACATTATCGAACGCTCGCTGGCGGCGATCGCGAACGCGGGCCGCGGCGTCTTCGTCTACCTGCACCACACCGGCCGGGGCTTTCGAATCGATTCCCACAACCAGGAAGGCGTATCGCTGCCGCAGATTCGTTTCCACAAGCGCGGCGACATCGAGCAGGACGCGGGAACGCAACGCATGGTGCAACGCGAAAGCGGAATCGGCGCGCAGATCCTGATCGATCTGGGGTTGCGCCGCATTCGCGTCCTCACGAATCATCCGCGCAAGGTCGTTGCGCTCGAAGGGTACGGCCTCGAGATCGTCGATCAAGCTCCCCTCGCAATTCCCGGCCCCGTGAAGTCGACTCACCAACTCTTGTGAGTTTTCGGTCCCCGAAGCATACCTACAGAGAAGACACAAAGCAGTTCCGAGATAGCAGAGAGAAAAGAAGAAAAGATCATGAGAAGAACGGCTTCGCCTTATGACGGCGGCTTCTTGGCCGGCGCCACCACGGTGACGTACGGCCGCAGCTTTTCGAGCCGCGATTTCGAGATGAGCCGGATCGCGAGCAAATCCTCCACACGCTGGAAGGGCCCGCTCTTCTCGCGGAATTGCACGATCGCCTTCGCCGTCGTCGGTCCGATTCCCGGCAATTGCTCGATCTGCTCGATGCTCGCGCTATTCAAGTCGAGAGGCTTCGCCGGGGGCTTCTTCTGCGCCGCCGCGGCAAACGCCGCAACGCCCACCAGCACGACGGCGGAGAACCACGCAGCAAGCCGGCGTCTACAGGCGATTTCCTTGCGCATCGAAGCTCTCGACCTCGCCAAACAGCGCCGCTTGCTCGCCGATCTGCTCACGGTCGCCAACGACCACGATCTGCGCGTTGGCGGAATCGAAGTGCCGGCGCGCTGCGGCGAGAACGTCGTCTGCGGTGAGCGCGCGAACCTTCTCGCGGTACGTTTCGAGGTAATCCTCGGGCAACCGGTCGAGATAAACGGTCGAGAGCTGCGTCAGCAAGCCGGCCTGCGTCGCGACGCCGAGCGAGAAGACGCCCGTCAGATAATTGCGCGCGCTTTCGAGCTCTTCTGCGGTGACTGGCAGCGAGCGCATTCGGTCCATCTCGTAGAACATTTCCGTGAGCGTCGCCGCAACCACCCCGTTGCGCACGGCCGCGCGCACGGTGAAATAGCCGTACTGCCGCAGAGCATTGATCCCGCTGCCCGGGCTGTACGTGTATCCCTTCTGCTCGCGGATGTTCACGACGAGGCGCGAATGAAACGCGCCGCCAAAGATCGCATTCGCCAGCACCGACCGGTACCAATCGGGATCGTGGCGCGTAATGGCGAGATTGCCGAGGAGCACTTGCGTCTGAACGGTTCCCGGCATATGGACAAGACGGACCCGGCGCCCCGAGTGTTTTGGGGGTTCGGGAAACCGCGGCGCTTCCGGTTGTGGCGCTTTCCAGCTTCCGAAACTCTTGCCGATGTCCGCGAGCATCGATTCGCTCGAAAAATCGCCGACCACGATCAGCAAGGCGTTCGCAGGCGCGTAGTTTCGACGATAGAAATCCTCGAGCTGTTCCCGCCGGTACGCAGCGACCTGCGCTTCCGTGGGCGCGACGATAGCGTACGGGTGCTCGCCGAAGAGCACGCGGCGGAATCGCTCGTTCACCAGAAAGCCCGGGCTCGTGCGTTCGACCTTCAGTTCCTCGAGTTTCTGGCGCCGCTCACGCTCGAATTCGCCTTCGGGAAACGACGCGTTGCGCGACAAGTCGGCAACGAGATCGAGCAGGCCGCTCGAAAACTCGGCGAGCCCGGACGCTGCAATTGCGCTCGAGTCGGCGCCGGCTTGCGTGCCGAGGTCCGCGCCCATGCGCCGCAAATCCTCTTCAATCCGGCGGCTCGTGCGCGACGCTGTCCCCGTGCGCACAACGCTGGCTGTGATTTCGGCAAGGCCCGGCGCGTTGTGCGCCACGACGGCGTTGCCGCTGCAGAAGAAAAGATGAGCCGAAATTTTCGGGAACGCGCGCGATTCCGCGAGGACCACTTGCAGCCCATTGGCGAGCGTGCGAACCGTTCGCTTGGGCCAGGCAACCGGACGCTCGGCGGTCAGCGCGGGCGGCACGGCGGGGGTCGGATTTACGGCGGCAGGAGTGCTCATCGGGCCGCTCCTTGCGCCACCGGCCGGCGCACCACAATCGCCCGATTCTGCGGAACCAGGATTTTGCGCGCCAGTGCCTGCGCATCCGCCGGCGCCACGGCGAGAAATTGGTCGAGAATCGTGTTCACGCGGTCGGGATCGCCGTCGAAAAGCGTGAAGCAGGCCAAATAATGCATAAGCCCAAATCGCGGCATGTACGAGCCCATGCCTCCTTCGAGCATGGAATAAAAATCGGCGCGGAGCTTCACCTTCACGGGATCGAGCTCGTCTTCGGGAATGCCTTTCTCCGTTACGTCGTGAATCACTGCATCAAACGCCGCGATCGCGGCGCCGGTCGCGACTTCGGGCTTCGGGACGATTCGCGTGACCATCTGAGTGGGCCCGTTCGTGTCGAAAAGCTCCACTCCGCCGTCGGCTTCCACGGCGATCTGCTTTTCGAGCACGAGCCGATGGTGGACGCGCCCAGCGCGTCCACCATGCAACACACGGTCGAGAAT
This sequence comes from Candidatus Acidiferrum sp., assembly GCA_035517015.1. Taxonomy (GTDB): domain Bacteria; phylum Acidobacteriota; class Terriglobia; order Acidiferrales; family UBA7541; genus Palsa-295. The sequence continues at coordinate 11,356 of DATIZQ010000021.1, forward strand.
CGCGGCTGCGTACCATTCCTTCGTACCGCGCGGCGGCATCGTGTAACCGATGGCAATCGCTGCGAGCGGGCCAAGCTTTTCCGGCACTTCGCCGATGCGTTCCTCCGTTTGCGGCGGCTCGGAAACATCCGGGCGCGGAGGCGTGGGACCCGGCGGGATATTCTCAAAGTGGCGCTTCGCGAGCGAGAACGCCTCGCGGGCGTCGAGATCGCCGATCATCACCAGAACCGCGTTGTTGGGCGCGTAGTAAGTGCGGAAGAAAGCGCGCACGTCCTCGAGCGTGGCGGCGTCGAGATCGGCAAAGTCGCCGTAAAAGTTGTGCGCGTTGGGCCACTTGCGAAACGCCACGGGCGGCAGGTCGAGCCACGGGAATCCGCCGTACGGCTGGTTCATCACGTTCACGCGGACTTCTTCCTTCACCACGTCGCGCTGATTGCGCAGGTTCTCGTCGTCGACTTTCAGCGCGCGCATGCGATCGGCTTCAAGCCAAAGGACGCGCTCGAGCGCGTTGGAAGGCACCGCTTCGAAGTAGTTCGTCAGGTCGTAGTGCGTCGTGCCGTTGAGCAGGCCGCCCGAAGAATTGATCAACCGGATGTGTTCCATTTTCCCGGCGTGCTCGGAACCCTGAAACATCATGTGCTCGAACAGGTGTGCGAAGCCGCTGCGGCCGCACGGCTCGATGCGAAATCCGATCTGGTAATAGACGCCGACGGTCACAAAGGGAGCCGACCGGTCGGGCGAGGCGACTACCCGTAGGCCGTTCGCGAGCGTCGTATGTTCCACAGGAATGTGCAGCTTCTTCAAAATAACCTCCGTTCAATGGTTCTGAGTGCGCGATGAAGACTTTGAATCGTCGCCTTGGAATTTTGCGCCAGAACGCGGGCGCCGAGAAGCGCAAGCGCCGCATAAGCCTGGCGAAACTCTCGCGGATACGCGCGCAACGCACGCGCGTGCGCTTCTACAACCGCAAAATCTCCGCGCGAGATGGGTCCGGTCCAGGACGCCCGCGGCCCGGCCCGCTCGAAATTATCGAGCATCTGGCGCATCAAGGGAAGGGCTGCTTGAGTGGCGCGGCGCCGCGTGAACCCGGCGTGCATCAGGATGCGCGTGGCGGCCTCCACCAACCCGAGACCATGCCCCGCGACAAGCGTTCCCGCGGCGTGATACGCGACCTTGTTCTTCGCATCGATCGTTACCGGCACGCCACCCAGCGCTCGCGTGATTTGCTGAGCCATGCGCCGGGCCGCTGGAGCGCCTTCGACGGCGAAGATCACGTTCTTCAGTTGCGGCACTTCCCTGCCCGTGAAGGTTTGCATCGGATGCATCGAGCCAGTCGACGCGCCAAGATGCGCGAGCGGAGTCAGAGCGCGCTGGTCGAGCGCCCCGCTGGTGTGCAGCACGATTTTGCCGCGGCAAGCGGCGCCTCCGGCCCGGGCAAGAGCGGAGGCGACGCCGGCGATGGCATCATCCGGCGCCGAAACAAGAATAACGTCAGAATCGATCGCATCGAGCGTTATGCCGCGATGCGGCGTGCCTGCGCCGATCCAGCGGACCGCCGCACGCGCGTGCGCATCCGACCGCGCGACGACCGCGCCGATTCGCCAGCCGAGCCGATGGAGACATCTGCCCAATGTTTTTCCCGCGCGTCCTGCGCCGACGATGGAAATCGAGCGTGCCATGCAGCGTGTTAGGATAACTGATTCTCTTCTCCACCGGAGGAAATTGGAGTTGCATCTTTTCTGGACTGTACTCCTCGGGTCGATCGCGTTTCTCTGGATACTGCAGGCCATTGAAATCGTAAGCGGCGTCATTTCGATGCCACGTCTTGCCGATGTAACACCGCTCGACGCCGCACAATGTCCGAGCGTTTCGATTCTGGTTGCGGCGCGCGACGAGGCCGTGAAACTGCCCGAGGCGCTCGCGACCTTCCTGGCGCTGGACTATCCCGATTACGAAGTCGTCGCCGTTGACGACCGCTCCGCGGACGGCACGAAGGCAATCCTCGAAGCTGCCGCGCGCGCGAATCCAAGGCTGAAGTGCGTCCGCGTCGAGTCGTTGCCGGAGGGATGGCTGGGCAAGCCGCACGGGCTCCAGCAGGCGTACGAGCACTCGAAGGGCGAATGGCTCGTGTTCACGGATGCGGATGTGACGTTCGCTCCCGACTTGCTTCGCCGCGCACTCGCGCTCGCGCTGCACCGCGGCAGGGATCACCTGACCCTGCTCGGCCGCGCCGAGATGTACGGATTCTTCGAAAAGATCGCGATGACATTTTTCGGCTTCGGTTTTATTTTGGGCACGAAGCCGTGGCAGGCGCACGATCCGAAATCGAGCGGATACAACGGAGTCGGCGCCTTCCAATTGATCCGCCGCAGCAGCTACGAGGCGATGGGAACACACCGGCGGCTCAGGATGGAAGTGATCGACGACATGAAACTGGGAAAGCTGATGAAGAATTCGGGCGCGCGATCGGGCGCGGCGAAGGCCGGTGACGCGGTCAGCGTCCACTGGCACGACGGCGTGCGGAATATGACGCGCGGAACGACGAAGAATTTCTTCGCGAGCTCCGGGTTCCGATTGTGGCTGACGTTGGTGAGGATCGTAGGGCTCGTCGTCATGTCGGTGTTCCCTTTCGTGGCTTTGCCTTTCGTGCACGGATGGGCGCTGGCGTTCGACCTGATTGCGATTGCGCTGCCGGTGTTGATCCACGCAGGAGCGGCGCTTGAGTTCGGCGTGTCACCCTTGTGGGCGTTGTCGCATCCGATCGGAGCGTTGATCTTTGTGTGGATGATCGCGCGTTCGACGGTCGTCACGCTATGGCAAGGCGGAATCGTTTGGCGCGGGACGTTCTATCCCCTGGACGAATTGAAGCGCGGGGTCGTGTGAGAGAACCCAAGAAGGCCTTGGGGCGCGGAGATGACCCTACTTGTGGCGGGCGCGAGCGCGCGGGCGCGCACGTGGCGCAGGGCTCTCAGGGGAATCGGGAGGCGTAACGGAAGTGGCGGCGACGGAACCAGCGGCGGCGGCAGCCGCAGAAGCGGGCGCCGTGACGAGGCCAAGGTCGCGCTGCTTCAGGTCGCGGATACGGTCACGAAGCGCGGCGGCGCGCTCGAACTCGAATTTCTTGGCCGCTTCGCGCATTTGCGCCTCAAGCTGGGCGATGGTGCGCGTCAACTGTTCCTCGGTGGTTATGTCTCCCTCGGCAACATCCTCGATGGGCACCGTGACGTAGTCGGCCTCGACAATCGCGGCGAGCTGCATATCGACAGATTTCACGATCGACTGCGGCGTGATGTTGTGCTCGATGTTGTAGGCTTCCTGCTTGGCGCGGCGGCGATTCGTTTCGCCGATCGCCTGGCGCATCGAATCGGTCATCGTGTCCGCATAGAGAATCGCTTTCCCCTCCAGGTGGCGCGCGCACCGGCCCATCGTCTGAATCAGGGACGTGGCGCTACGAAGGTAGCCTTCCTTGTCCGCATCGAGGATCGCGACGAGCGATACTTCCGGCAAGTCGAGCCCTTCGCGCAAGAGATTGATGCCGATGAGGACGTCGAACTCTCCGCGGCGCAGGCTGCGCAGAATCCGAACGCGCTCGAGCGTTTCGACTTCGGAGTGAAGATAACGGCAGCGCACGCCGACTTCCGTGAAATATTCGGCGAGGTCTTCGGCCATGCGTTTCGTAAGCGTGGTGACGAGCACGCGTTCGTTTCGTTGCGCGCGGACTCGAATCTCTTCGAGCAGATCGTCAACCTGGCCCTTGACGGAACGGACTTCGACTGGAGGGTCGATCAACCCCGTGGGGCGGATCACCTGCTCGACAACGACTCCCCCGGCTTTCGTGAGCTCGTAGGGCCCGGGCGTGGCGGAGACGTAGACGACCTGGCTGGTGCGATGCTCGAATTCCTCGAACGTGAGCGGGCGATTGTCGAGCGCGGACGGCATGCGGAAGCCGTAGTCGACGAGAGTTTGCTTCCGCGAACGATCGCCGTGGTACATGGCGTGAAGCTGCGGGACCGTCTGGTGGGACTCGTCGATGAACAGCAGGAAGTCGGACGGGAAGTAATCGAGCAGCGTGGGCGGCGCTTCGCCGGGCAGACGGCCCGAGAGGTGACGCGAATAGTTTTCGATCCCGTGGCAGTAGCCGATGGTGCGCATCATTTCGATATCGAACAGCGTGCGCTGCACGACGCGCTGCGCCTCGACGATTTTTCCTTTGCGTTCGACCTCGGCTTTCCACCAATCCAGCTCTTCGTAGATGCTTTGAATCGCGCGTTCGCGGCGGTCCACGGGAAGCGCGTAATGCGTCTTGGGGTAAATCGGGAGGCGCGAGATTTCGCCGTCCGCAGAGCGAATTTCTCCGGTCAGCGGATCGATTTTGCGAATCGCTTCGATGCGGTCGCCCCAGAGCTCGACGCGCACCGCGAGATCGTCATACGGAGGATAAATCTCGACCATGTCGCCGCGAACGCGAAACGTGCCCCGGCGAAGCTCCTCGGAGCGAACGTATTGTATTTCGACGAGCTTACGCAGGATCGCTTCGCGCGCAATAGACTGCCCCTGTTCGAGCACCAGCAGCATGCCGTAATACGCTTCCGGCGAGCCCAGGCCGTAAATGCAGGATACGGAAGCGACGATGATGACGTCACGGCGCTCGAAGAGCGAGCGCGTGGCGCTCATACGCAGCTTATCCAGCTCGTCGTTAATCGTAGCTTCCTTCTCGATGTAGGTGTCGCTCGAAGGAACGTATGCTTCGGGCTGGTAGTAATCGTAGTAGCTGACGAAATACTCCACAGCATTCTGCGGGAAGAAAGAGCGGAATTCGTGAAAGAGCTGCGCGGCAAGCGTCTTATTGTGGGCCAGCACGATCGTGGGGCGATTGATCTTCTCGATCACCTTGGCCATCGTGAACGTTTTGCCCGATCCCGTGACGCCGAGGAGTACCTGGTGGCGTTCGCCGTCCGTCACGCCGCGCACGAGTTGCGCGATCGCCTGCGGCTGGTCGCCACGGGGCTCGTAATCACTGGCAAGCTTGAAGTTCATCGACGAGTGCCTCAGCGCGCCGAACGTTCGAGGCGCAAACGTTCATTATAGCCCGAGTGTCACGCCGGCGCGCGCCGGCCGTAAGCTCCCGGCGGGAACGCAGGCAGACATCAAGACGCGGAACGCGGTGGCGAAGGAACCAGAGTGATTTCGGTCTGCGTCTTGGTCTGGCCGGCGTGACGGACGCGCGAACCGCTGCTCGCGCTGACAATCTCGTAGTCCAGGTCCTGGGTTGCCGTCTGAGTGGAGCTGACGAGAAAACCGTCCGCCAGCGACACCGAATTGAGGCTCTCGCCAGAACCCGTCCACCGGCCGGACGTGCGGAGCCCATTGCGGATATAGTTTTCGGGCGTGGCGTCCGAGCGCTCGGAACCGTGCCGCGAGATTTCAAAGCGCGTGAGGATGACGGCGCAGCCCTGACCGCCGACGGCGGCACCGCCCGAATCGCTCGCAGCGGCTGACACGGCGCAGGGCTCGTTGCGGAGATAGCTCGATTCGGCGCGCCAGATGAGGCCGGTCAATGGCAGCCCAGTGAGCGGCCGCTCGGTGTTCCATTTCTGGCCAATCTCGATGCCGCTCTTCGGAAAGCTGCCTTCGCTCGACAATACGGACGTCCACGAGAGAACGCGCTCCGCAGCAGCGGGATCTGTGGAAACTTGCTCGAGCCCCTTGATATCACTGAGCTGGCCAGCCGACCCTAGCGTGAACTCGACGGAATGGCGCTCGAGGTTGTCGATCGCGGTAACCAGTGAGTCCGCTTCCGGCGCAAATGCGTCCGTTTCCGACATCGCATGCGATTTCTCGAAAGTCGCGCGAAAGCGGACTGGGCCGGGCTCGCCCTGCGCCGGCGGCGCAGCCAGAACGTCGAGCCGCACGAGGAAGCTGGTAGTCTGCTGGAACTGCGATCCTCCTTCCGGATTTGTGATCGGAGTCGTGACGCGCACGTTCGAAGAGGCGCGCGTTTCGATGCGATAGCGCAGAGTCATTCCCTGCACAAATCGCGGCACCAGTTGGACCCGCCGTGACGGCGAGCGGGGACGCGAATCCGAGGACGATCCAATGGTGAGAACCGCAAGAAACAAAAAGATCGTGAAGCGTTGCATGAAGAGAGAACGCTAGCACACGGTCTACCGCCGGGCAAATCAGCGCTTTGCTTCTGCCGTGTGCACCGGGGCCGCGACGCGAACAATGCGGGGCGAGTTCAGAGGTCCCGAGATCCGGTATTCATCGGCCGGCGGAGCAGGGGCTCTCTCGACTCGAGGACCGACGGAACCCGTGGGAACAGGGCGAAGGCGCAGGTCGAGATTCCGGCTGTAGTCGACGGTTCCCGCACCCTCCCACGCCGCTCCGGACCCGACCAGCGATAGTTTCTGGAACTCGATCGACCCGCGAGCGCACATGAACTCGGCCGACACATTGTGGAACGATGCGGTTCCAGGCCGGGCGGTCTGGCTTTCGAGCGAGTCGGTGAGATCAATGGCGTCCACCGACGCCTGGCTTACGCTCCCATTTCCGCGACATTCGAGCGACTGCAGAAGGTCAGAACGGCTCGCTCCGCTGGCGTGAAAGACGATCTTCGCAGAAGCGGAACCGGCGAACGTGCCTGCTAAGGATGGAAAAGCGGCAGAAAACGTCTGAAGATTGACCCCGGAAAACTCGAGGCTCGTCGTGTAGACCGGCGGGGATTCGAGATTCGCTTCGACCGATCCGGCCAGATCGCCGCCCTCGAACTGCGCCGCGAGGTTCGAGAATTCCAAGCGGCGCCCGTCGAGGCTCAGATCGGTTCGCAAGCCGCGAATAGTGAAAGGCGCGAACGTGAATCCGTCAATGGCCAGCTTGCCGCGAGCGCGAACCAGCGGCGGTGATGCGTTGAGGACGGAGCGCGAGCTGAAGAATGGGAGTATGCGATCCAGAAAGCTCTCGCGCCAACGAGGGTTCAGCCAGCGGTCCAGGTCCGTCGTCGACAGCTCGTCCGTTGCGAGCGCAAACCGCCATCCATCGCCCAGGTCATGATCCAGCGTTCCGCTCCAACGAGTTCCAAACGCTTGCGCTGACGTCAGTGCGACATGCGTTGCGCCCGGCTTGAGGTCGGCTCGACCGCGAATCTGTTCGACCGGCAAATTCAAGAACGGCGCATGCAAAGAAACGCCTGCCGCGGCCGATCCCCAGTCGATGTTGCCCGCGACTACCGAACGCCATGGACGAAGCGCGGCCTGCCAGTGAAGATCGCAGCGCACCGGACCAGCGATCTCCCACCCTCGCCCGAGGTTCCATCCAAGTTCGGCGGCGACGGACGTGATGTCTTGCACCTGAGAAGCAGCTCCCTGGATGTGCATGCTGAATTCGCTCACGTCTCGCTTCGCCGCGGCGTCGATGCGGAACGAATTGGCCGAGGAACCGAAAACGAGCGGAGTAGGCGATAGGCTGATTCCCTTGGCGTCATAACGGAGAGAGAGAGGGCCAGCACGGAGCGGCGTAGGGAGCCGGTTGCCGCTCAACTCGGCGCGAGGAAGATCAAGGCTCGCCGTCTCAAGATGCGGCGGCCAGCCACCCAGATTCAAATCCACTCGCGCCGATCCTGCCACAGCGAGCTTGTCCGAGACGTTTGCGTCGAACGCACGCGCCCACGCGAGAACATCGCCCAGGCTAAGGCCCGAAGAAACGACGTGAAGCTGGGTTCCGCGCAAGTTCGGACCCGGCGGCGTCCAGTCGAGCGCACCAAGGATCGCGAGGTTCGAGCGAGGGGCTTCGATCCTCGCGGACGTCAGCTCGAGCCGCGAACCCTGCGGGTCCAATTGTCCTTTGGCGAGGATGTTCACGGACGGATTATCCGGGCGAAGCGCGAGATCCCAGCGGTGAAGCTTCGCGAGAGCGGCCTTCCCTTCCATCGACCACGAATCTGCTTCCGTCCGAGCGGCAATCGACAGATCGAAATCCCCACGTAAACCGTAGTCACGGCCACGCAGCAGCCGCAGCACGTCCGTGATCGAAGCGCTGTCCCAATCGAACTCGAGAGATGCAGGCCGCAAACGTGAGGAAGTTCCGCCGAAATGACCCGCAAGATGAAGGAGGCCCGGCTGCTGCACAATCACTGCCGCCCGCGAGGGAATGGCAAACAGGTCGAGCCGCCAGCGGTCGACGTTCTCGTTCTCGACCGTGCCGTTCACGTCTACGAATGCAAACGGCAGTTTCTCCGCTTCAAGCTTGAAGTTGATCCGGCCTCCGCTAACATCGATTCTGCGAAAGCGAATGGCCGAAGCCGCAGCGCGCGCGGTGGACCCGCTCGACAAAGTTCCGGAGCCGGCGGGCCGCGGCAGCCATTCGGCGAGATTCCAGTCTCCGTTTGCGCCGCGAACGAGATTCAAACTCGGCCGCGTCAGGGACAGTGTTCCCAGTTCGACGTGACCTGAGAGAAGACTCTGCCAGCGAATGTGCACCGCCAGCGACTCGGCACGTAAGAAGTATTCTTCGCCGAAGCGGGAATCTTCGGCAACAACGACTGAGTTCGCCTCCAACATCGGCCCCGACCAGAGGCTGAAACGATAGCTTCCGACGTCCACGGGGCGTCCAAAAGCAGCTTCGAGGCGGGATGTCAGGCGCCGCTTCAAGGCGGTGTGCTGAATCAACAGCGAGATGCCTGCGTCGGCGAGCCAGAGGACCGCCAGCAGAACGAGAATCGCCTTCGGCCATCGTCGCCATCCGGCGCGCGGCGCCGCGATGGGAGGCTCGGCAGGGGCGATCGGGTCTGAAAGCGCGGTGGGCATGTCGGCAAGCGCTCGGTTGAGTCGTTGTCAGCGTATGCGGCGCGGAGGGTTCTGGCAAGGCCAAAGAGAGAGCGCTTCTAGTGAACCTCGCGGAGCATGCGATGCCAGCGCGTGCGGCTGGGGAGATGGACCAGAGCGTCCATAATGCCCCGCAGGGTGCCGCTCACGCCGCGATTAGCGTAGTCATTTGAAGTCGCTCGGACCGACCAATAGATCACCATCGGCCGGCCCATGATCGCCTCGCGATCGACAAAACCCCAGTAGCGGCTGTCCCAGCTATGATCGCGATTGTCTCCCATGACGAAATAATGATCCGAGGGGACGATCAACTCGTCCTGATGCACAAAACTCATAATGCGTGCGGCCCACTCGGGCCGCAACCCGATCTGCGCCGCATAGACGTCCGCGGGGGGGAAATTGTCTCCAAACGGGTCTTCCGCCGACGGATCATGAACGACATACGGCTCGGGCAGCCGCGCTCCGTTGACGAACACCTGTTGATTGACAATCCGGATGCGGTCTCCGGGCAAGCCGATTACGCGTTTCACGTAGTGCGGGTGATCGTCGAACGGAAACTTGAAGACGATAACGTCCCCGCGCCGAACGGGGCGATACGGGAGGACTTTCTCGTACCAAGCGCCGCGACCACCGAAGATAAATTTGTTCACCAGCAGATGGTCGCCGACGAGCAGCGTCGGTTCCATCGATTGGGAAGGAATCTTGAAGGCCTGGACGACGAACGTCGTTCCGAACAGCGCAATGAGCACTGTGACGAGCAGGGACTCGAAGTAATCGGCGAATCCGGCGCTCGACGCCGGGCGAGGTCCCTCGGGCTGGGGTTGCGCCCGAGCCTCGGCCGACTCTGGGGCGAGCGTTCCTGTCTCTGTCGTATCCATTCAGGCGATACCGCAGGTAGCTTCGAGTCGGTTCAAGGCGAGCATGGCCGCCGACTGCTCGGCCTCCTTCTTGCTGTTGCCTTGGGAGGCGGCCAGCATCCGTCCGGCGTGCCAGACCTCAACCTCAAAAGTCTTGTGATGCTCCGGGCCCGATTCGCTTCGAACGCGATAGTCCGCCACGCCGAGACCCCTCTGCTGGAGCCATTCCTGAAGGGCGGACTTGTGATCCGAACGTCCGAGGCGATCCAAATGGCCCGCCAGCGCGGGCTCAAGCAAGGTTCGCTGCAGGAAAGCAGCAGCCGAGGCCAATCCGCCATCGAGGTAAATCGCGCCGACCACAGCCTCGTATGCGTCTGCGAGCAGCCTTTTCTTCTCGCGCCCGCCGGTCTTCTCCTCGCCGGGCCCCAGCCGCAAGTGCCGGCCGAGAGACAGGTTGCAGGCAGCCATGTGAATCGATGCGGCGCTCACGATGCGCGCCAGCCCCTTGGAAAGCCTGCCCGAATCCCATTCCGGAAAGGCACGGCAGAGCTGCTCGCTGGCGACTAGACCGAGGACCCGATCACCGAGAAACTCGAGGCGCTCGTTGTCGATGCCCGCACTATTCTGACGGTGCGAACGGTGAGTGAGAGCTCGCTCAAGGCGTTCGGGCCGCTCGAAATGATGGCCCAGAACCGCTTCCAGCTCTTGACGTTCGCCTTCGGTCATGCCGACCGACCTCGATCACTGTTTCGGCGCGGGCTGGGCAGCCGCTTCAGCCTTCGCTTTGTCTGCCTGCTGCTTGCAACGGTCAAGCATGGCACCTACGTTCGGGACCTGCGTACATTTCTGGAACGCATCGGCGGCTTCGCTGTAGCGCTTCAGGCTGTCCAAGTCAACTCCCATGATGAAGTAGTCGACCGGGTCACTCTCGCTTGTTGCCGACGTAGCCGCTTGGAGTTCCTTCAGAGAATCCTCGGCTTTCTGCTCGCGAAAGTAGATCAATCCGAGACCGCTGTGCGCGGTCGCCTCCTCCTTTGCTTTGGCGGAGGCGAAATCTTCATCGGAGATCGCGGGTGGCTTTTGCAGAGTAGGCAGGAGCTCCAGCGCGTGTTTCTCGTATCCCTCCGCCTTCGCTAGACGACGGTCCGCTTCCAAATCGTTCGGATTGATATTGTGCGGAATCACCCAACCAACGAGAACGAGAACCGTAACATCGTTCGGATCCAGCCCGATGGCTTTGTCGGACGCAGCGTACATCTTGTCGAGCTGCTGCTTGTTGAAGTACGCGTTGGTAAGCCGCGAATAGACGAACTCGTTGTACTTGCTTGACGGATACTTCGTGACGAAGTTCTCGCCGGACTGAATCTGCGTATCGTAGTCGTCTCCCTTCAAGGCAGCAAAGTCCTGGTAAGCCTTTTCCTCTTCGGGATCGACCTTCGGGGCTTCAGGCTGTGCCGGCGCCACCGGACTCAGCTGACTCTGGCCCGGTTTCGCGGGCGGTTGCTGTTGCTGCGACTGCTGCTGTTGGGATTGCTGTTGTTGCTGCGCCCGCGTAGTGGCCACGATCACGGTGCCTACGACAACGGTCATCGTTACGATTGCGATTAGCGAACTCTTCATTCTCTCTCCCCTTCCATTCGATAGCCCCGGTCCGAATCTGGCATTCCGCCCAGGGCTAAAATCACTGCGGCGTACCTTCCGGATGGGCCGGCTTGTAACTCGATTCTACTCCTCGTTGCGCGGCGACGCGCGCTGCCTCTGGCGCACCCACGACGGCAAGGGCCGCCTGATACTCCTGAATCGCGCCGGCGCGATCGGGCGGATCGTCAATGTCAAAGAGCCGTCCGAGGTAGACGTGCGCCCAAGCTAGCAGGCCCGGGTCAACGGAAGTCCCCGGTTGAACGGAGCCGCCCGCCGACGACACGGTAACGAGCTTTTCAAAATACTTCTTGGCGTTGTCGGGGTCCTTATCCAGAATCGAGGCGATTGCGAAACCATAGAGTGCGCGCGGTTGGTTCGGATTCTTGTCCAGCACCTTCGCAAACGCCGCCTTCGCTCCGGCCGGATCCTTCAGCGCGATCGCACGGTCTCCGTCGGCCAGGAGGTGGCCCTCGTCGGATTCATTCTCGGCCGCCGAAGCACTCTGGTGCTTTTGAGGTGGCGCCGTGTCCGCGGGAGCAAAGGTCACACCCTGCAGGCGCTTCAGCTCCTGCTCGACGCTGATTCCGGCGATCAATTCGGAGAAATAGTACGACATTGACGGCTCTGCCTTCTCGAATTTCTGCAGTTGCCCGACAAACGGGCGCACGAGGACGAAGCCGGACCGGTCGGCATCGTTCAACGCGGAATCGAGCTGCTCGGGAGAAAGACGGCGCAATCGCAACTCGACGGCCTTGATCAGGCACTCGTCCGTGAAGCTGATGAAATCATCGCGATAATCCACCGGCAAACGCGGGGCGCGCGCGGCGATGTTGAGCAGCGCGCTTCTTGACTGCACGTCCTTTCGATAGCGCAGCGGTAAGGAATCAAGCATGAAGTGCAAATAGGCGTGCTGAATATCGTCCAGGGGAAGGCGTGCAGGCGTACCGACCACGATGGAGTACGTGTCGCCATAGTTCCTGAAATTTGTCCGGTTGCCGACCAACGGCTCGACATACACGGTGAAAGTGCGGCCGTGAGAAGTCTTCAGGATCTCGCGTAGATAGCCGTTCACGACGGTCACAATGCGCCGCACCGGCGCGTCATACACGGCTTGCGCCCTCTCATACTCCGGTTCAACACTGGACCACCGCGACGCGAGATGAGCCTCGCGGTAGAAATCGCTGAGCACTTCCTGGAAGCCTTCGATGTTCAGCACATCCGGCGGCAGCAAGTCACGGTCGTACAGAAAATTGAAATCCGGAGGAGAGCCTGCAACAAGAGCAAACGTGATGTAGCGCGAGAGGTTCTCGCCGGGGTCCGCGAGGGCGTGATTTCGATAAAACTGGCGGAGCGCCTCGGTCGCCGGACCCTGCATTTTCAGCAGGTCGGCGCGCAGCTTCAAACGGCTGGGCATCTCCGCCAGAGTGCTCTCGTCCGCACCAAATCCTGCGGCGTCAAGCGCGCACATGGTTGCGAAGACCTGCTGGCTGGAGTCGACTGTAATGCCCGTGTAATTCGCGGAGGAAGCCTGCTGGGCCCGTGTGTTCGACAACGCGGCGACGGCGATCAGGACTGCCAGAAAGCCACAGGCAGAGATTCTCTCGACTGACTTTCGGATGGGGAGGCTCCTCTTTCCATATCTCGCGTCATTTGAACCACTGCGACATTCGGAGGTTGTATCGCTCGACCAGCACACCCAACACAAACTCTAACGGGCGGCTGGCACAGAGTCAAGAAAACCGGCAGTCCTTAGTGAAGCAGGGATGTTATCCGCGGACACGGACTTCACTGAAACCGAGAATGACGCGGCCGCCGTCCATCGGACGGCCGAAATCCAGGCGGGGGCGGAACCGGGAAAAAAGCAACACTTGATCCAACTGGCGCTGGACCGCCGCATTGCTCGGACCGGAGAGAATTCTGTAGGACACTACCTCGCCCTGCGCGTTCAGCGTGACTTCCAGCAGTAACGCCCCCGAATCCGGTTGACCATCCGTGGCGACGATTCCGGGGACGGCAAACGGAGCGAGGCTCTCAAGCTGCGCGGGCTGCACCAGCTTCAATGGGAGATCGTTCGGCACGAAACCCACCGGCACGCCGACCAGAATATTCTGAACCAGAAGCACGAACACCACGAGGGCCGTCACGATACCGCCTGTTGCGGGAACGGCGAGCGGCTCCAGAATGTTCTCGAACACCAGCTTCGCTCGCGACCACAGGTGACGCACGTTGGCGCCAAACGAGCGCGCCTGAGACGCTTGCAGTCGAATTCGCAGCGCAAGATCGGCCGGAGCGGCGACTGGCTGGATGTTGGCGAGGCACACGGACAGTTGATGAAAGCGCTCCAGGTCCTGACGGCAATCTGCGCACGATTCCAAGTGCGCGCGAACGAGTGAGTGCTGCCGCGACGGAATCGCTCCATCGAGATAACCGGGCAAAATGCGCTGGGCCTGGCGGCAGTTCATCGGCCATCTCCTCGCGCTCTCGCTGCAGCTACACCGCCCCGAGCGGCGATCGATCTCGAGTCGACCGGATTCGCCCCGTGAATCAGGCGCGGACGATGCGTGGAGGCTTCAACGATCTTCCCCTCACGCTCGATGGCGACCGACTCCGTTTGTGGCGAGCGAAGAAGAGGATCCAACATCTCCTTCAGCATCCGGCGGCCACGCAGGATGCGCGACTTGACAGTTCCCACGGACACTTCCAGCACCTCGGCTATCTCTTCGTACGAGAGACCTTCCAAATCCCTGAGGATGACGGCGCTTCGAAACAGCGCGGGAACGTCCGCTAGCGCGGTCCGCACTTTGGCCTGCATCTCCTCGGAGGCAAACCGTTCGAACGGCGTCGCTTCTGTGTCTTTCAGATCGAGCGTCCACCCACTGCCGTTTTCGTCCGCATCGATCGAAACCTGCTGCCGATGATGCCGCCAGCACCAGCGCCGGTGGTTGAGCGCCTGGCGGACAGAGATGCGATAGAGCCAGGTCTTCAAAGAACTCCCGTGGCGGAATCCTCGTATGCCGCGGAAGGCACGGAGGAACACCTCCTGCGTGACATCGGCGGCGTCGGCGGCGTCGGACAGAATTCCATAAACTAGATTGTAGACATTGGCGTGGTAGTGAGTTACGAGCCAATCGAATGCCGCGTCGGAACCCGCCTGAAGCTCGGTCACAAGCTCGGCTTCGTCGCGTCCCCACGGCAGAGTTTGCGCTAAATCGGACATGCCTTGCGCCGCGCCTCCAGGCTGTGTCCTTCTCGGAAGTTAGACACCGCCTCTGGGTACGATGTTCCAAGCATAGCAGAAAGTTGTCGCAAGGGTATCCCCCGGAAGTACCGGCCATTCGAGGGGTCGTAAGTTACTCATTTTCAACCGGATAGGAGGAGGGTATGGGCACGGCCAGCGACCGCGCTAGAACCAACTGCTTCGGTAGGCGATCCACCAGCTCACGACGCCGATGGGAATGGTTGCCGCCATCGCCCACCCTAACGGCAGGAACAGATCGGCGGCCAATCCAAGGATAAAGAAGCTTCCCCAAAATATCCTCTTCTCCATGCGAACATTGTAAAACGGCGCTTCCCCCCTGTATCGCAAACCTTGGCCTGCTCTGCGAAAGAGCTATCAAGAGGTGCCGCATCCGAGCGTGAGGGTCTCGACTGAAGGATTTAGAAGTAAACGGCCATTGAAGAGAGTTTGGTGGAGCCGATGGGATTCGAACCCACGGCCTCCTCGATGCCATCGAGGCGCGCTCCCAACTGCGCCACGGCCCCACCAGGGAAAAAGCTGCCTTTTTCTTTATAGCATTGCGAATTTGCAGCGTCAAACGCCGAACGCCTCCCCGGGGGCTCGGCGCGCCAACGCCTACCGGCGGCCCTTGAACCAGCTGTAGCCAACCGAGAAGAGCAGCGTGATGTTGTAGCCAGGGTTGTGATTGCCCAAGCTCGCGTTCGATATATGGCCGAGCTCGCCCTCGAAGAAAAACGCGCGACGCGGCTTGGTGAAGATTCGAGTCCCAACCACGAACTGCGAAGTGAAGTTCACCCAGGAAGTGTCGCCGGGCGGCACATTGTCAGTGCTGAAAACGATGCCACCTGCTGCCGCAACGTACGGCGCGATTTTTCTCCCGCGAGTGAAGTTCCACTGCCAAATGACGGGCTTGAAGCTGCCGCCATATACAGCCCCACTCGTCGTGAACACGGTATAGACAGGCATCGCGTCGACGGCCCATTCGAAATTCCCACGGAGAAATCCCGGCAGGTGCTCACCGGTCAATACGAGTCCGGCGCGACCGCCGACGTCGAAAAATTGCGTGCTGCTGGACTTGCCCAGTCCTGAGCCGCCACCGACGAACGGAGCGAGTTCCCACGTGCCGCGAGTCATCGACTGCGATGGAAGATCCTGAGCGGACGCAGCAGCGGCGAGAAGCAAGACGACGGCGAACACGGCAAGAAGCTTCATGCGACCTTTCAACGAACGTCAGATGCCGGGCGATCCCACGCGCTCGCGCATTGCGTGAACTGAAACGCAAAGCGTATGCCAGCGCTCCACCGAGGTCAAGGAAAGTGACGTTCGGCTTTTTCCGGCCGTTCCGGAAGAACATGTCTACAGAATACTTGGGCACGCTTCGGAAAAAGGCACCAGGTTTCGCGCGGCTTCGTTCTAGAATGGCGGGCCTATGGCAAAAATCACTTTTCTCGGCGCAGCCGGCACCGTGACGGGCTCGAAGTACCTGGTTGAGGCAGGCGGCAAGCGCCTCTTGGTGGATTGCGGACTCTTCGAAGGATCGAAAGAGTTGGATCAAAGAAACTGGAACAAGCTTCCCGTGGATCCAGCCACGATCGACTGGGTGCTGCTGACGCACGCGCACATCGATCACACCGGCTATCTTCCCCGGCTGGTGCGCAATGGTTTTCGCGGGCCTATCTATGCAAACGCGGCCACGCACGAGCTTTGCAACCTGCTGCTGCCGGATTCGGCTCACTTGCAGGAAGAAGAAGCCCAATTCAGGGCCAGGAAGAAATACAGCCAGTACAATCCTCCGCTGCCGCTCTACACAGTAGCGGAGTCGCGGCAGGCATTGCAGCAATTCCGCGAGGTTCCGCGCGCGGACGCCTTCACGATCAGCCCGCAATTCGCTGTTCGCCCGCACGACGCCGGACACATTCTCGGTTCGACTTGGCTCGAGTTGACGATCACTGAGAACGGCAAGCAGATGCTTGTCGTCTTTTCCGGCGATGTGGGTCGCTACGACCAGCCGATTCTCAACGACCCGGAGTCGCCGACGCGAGCCGATTTCCTCCTTTGCGAGTCGACATACGGCGACAGGGATCATCCCGCCGGCTCGGTGGCGGACCTTCTCGCGGACATTATCAGCCACACGGCAAAACGCGGCGGCGCCGTGGTGATTCCCGCTTTCGCTGTGGATCGCACGCAGCTTCTGATGTACTACCTGCGCGAACTGGAAGACCAGCAGAGAATTCCGCGCCTGCCGGTTTACTTGGACAGCCCGATGGCCATCAGTGTGACGGATCTCTACGAGCGCCATTCCGAGGACCACAAACTGCAGTTCCGGCGGGAGGAACAAAACGGCAATCATGACCCGCTCAATCTTCGCGAAGTTCATATGACACAGAGCGTGGAAGACTCCAAGAAAATCAACGATGTCGTCGCGCCCTGCATCATTATTTCCGCCAGCGGGATGGCGACGGGCGGCCGCATTCTCCATCATTTGGCAAAGCGGCTGCCCGATTCACGCAGCACCGTTTTGCTCGTCGGATATCAGGGCGAGGGCACGCGCGGGCGCGCTCTTCAGGATGGCGCGCAGTACGTTCGCATTTTCGGCGAACAGGTTCCGGTGCGCGCGCAGGTGATCGAACTCGGCCAGCTCTCGGCGCACGCTGGAAAGAGCGAGTTGCTGAGGTGGCTCTCCGGGATGAAGGCGCCGCCGAAGCAGACGTTCCTGGTTCACGGTGAGCCCAGCGGGCTGAACGGCCTTCGCGACGCGGTCACGAATCAGTTCCGCTGGAACGTGACGATCCCGGCCTATTTGCAGTCGTTCGAGCTGAGCGATTGAGGACTAGGTTGTGGCGGGCTGTGCGACCGCCTTGTGCGTGAACGCGGGCACTTCGCTTGCGTGAAAGCCGACAACGAACATAGGGTGCGGCGCGACGCGTCCCCAGCGGAAGAGATCCCACTTCGCGCGGATGAAGCGAACTTCCGGCTTTAGCGACAAGTCCAGGATCTGACGGGTTTCGCCGCGATAGAAACGCTGCGGCATCATCAGCAGAGGCTTCGCTCCCCAGGTCTGGCCGTCTTCTGAACCCCAGATCGAGAGATCAAGGGACTCCTGCTCGATTTGGTCCGTGATCGTCATCGCACAAAGGAAGGTGCGCGTTTGGCTCGCGCCGATGTCGTGCGCCTCAGCTTCACCGTTCGAGGTGAGCCGAGTGCCGCTCGGGATCAAATCCAGTTCCATTGCCACGACTTGGCTCCTCAGAGTCGCAGGATTCTAACACAGCCGCGCACCGAAGTTCGGCTTCCGGACACTTCTCGCAGTGCTAGTCAGGTATGCGGACGGCTCCGTCCGCCGCTATCGAGAAAGACGGATTCCAAGCGACTTCCCAGAGAAAGCCGTCCGGATCCGAGAAGTAGCCCGAATAACCGCCCCAGAAGGCTTCCTGGGCGGGTTTGAGGATTCTTGCGCCGGCGGCCAGGGCTTCTTTCAGGACCAGGTCGACCTCTTCGTGAGTCCGCGCGTTATACGCGAGAGAGATTCCGGCGAACCCATGGCCGTTTGAGGAAAGATTGGCGTCCTTTGCGAGCTCGTCTCGCGGAAAGAGAGCAAGGGCTATCCCCGGCATCTGGAAGAATACGACTCCGTCAGCTTTCAGCATGGAGCGCCGCCAGCCAAGGCGTTCATAGAAAGCCCGGCTTCGCCCCAGATCTGCCACCCCAAGCGTGATTACGCTTACACGCTGTTCCATTCTCTTCGCCCTCCGCCAGTAATGGCGTCTTCAATTCTAGCTTTGCGGGATGGAAATCGGCGCGCTTGCCGGAAGGAGCGCCGTTATAAACGTTGCGCGGGCGCAAGTTTTGCCAGTCGCTCGGCGGCGGCTTGAAATGTTTTCTCCCTCTTGCAGAACGTGAAGCGAAGATGCGCGCGTCCATCGGCGGGATTTTGGTAGAAGCTGGAACCCGGCACTGCGGCGACGCCAACTTCCTTCACCAGATATTTCGCGAATGCCACGTCGTCGGGAAATCCAAAAGCGGAGATGTCGGTCATGATGTAGTACGCGCCTCGGGGTTTGAAGCAGCGGAAGCCCGCCCCGGTCAGGATGCCGAGCAGGCGGTCGCGACGAGCCGCATATTCGTGAGCGAGCGTGTCGTAATAGCTCTGCGGGAATTTCAATGCGACAGCACCCGCCTCTTGCAGAGGCGCGGCGGCACCCACTGTGAGGAAATCGTGGACCTTGCGAATCGCGGCCGTCACCTCCGGCGGCGCGATCGCCCATCCGACGCGCCATCCGGTCACGCTGTACGTTTTCGACAGCGCGTTGATGGTGATCGTGCGGTCGCGCATTCCGTCGACGGCGGCCATGGAAATGTGCTTCGCGCCGTCGTACAGCATGTGCTCGTAGATTTCGTCTGTGATGACGAAACTATTCCAGCGATCGCAAAGGTCGCGAATCGTTTCCAGTTCGCGCCGCTCGAAAACCTTGCCCGTAGGATTGTTCGGCGTGTTGAGGATGATTGCTTTCGTCGATGGGCCGAATGCAGCCGCAAGCTCGTCGGGATCGAACGTCCAGTCTGGCGCGCGCAGCTTTACGAAACGGGGCGTCGCGCCAGAGAGAATCGCGTCCGGTCCGTAATTCTCGTAGAACGGCTCGAATACCACCACTTCATCGCCCGGATTGATGATCGCCATCATCGCGGACATCATGGCTTCCGTCGATCCGCAGCACACTGTGATTTCGCGTTCGGGATCGACGGAAACTCCCTGCGTGCTCTCGAATTTCTCGGCGATCGCGTTCCGGAACGATTTCGCGCCCCAGGTGATCGCGTATTGATTGATGTCCGCCGAAATCGCGTCCTGCGCGGCGCGCTTGATTTCCGCCGGAGCGGGAAAATCGGGAAAGCCCTGCGAAAGGTTCACGGCCCCATGCTGCAGCGCGAGCCGCGTCATCTCGCGAATCACCGATTCGGTGAAGCGTTCCGCTTTCGAAGAAAGGCGGGGGCTAGTGCTTGCGGCGGGTTGCGGCTTTGCGGGGTTCATTCGGCGCTCCGTAAAGCTTGTGATAGATATCCGCGTTGCGCGTCACGATTTCGACGTACTCACGCGTCTCCGTGAATGGGATCGAGTCGACGAATTCGGCCGGCTCGCGGTACGTCTGCCCCGCAGTCCAGGCGGTCACGCGATCTTCTCCCGCATTGTACGCGGCCAGAGCTGCTTCGATGCTGCCAAATTGCTGGCGAAGGTTCGCGAGATAACGCGTTCCCAGGTGGACATTGTAGTCGGACTCGAAAAGCCGCGCTTGCGAATATCGCACTCGCACCTGGCTCGCCAACAGCCGCGCCGTCTTCGGCTCCAGCTGCATCAGTCCCTGCGCATTGCGGTTCGAACGCGCATTCTGTTCGAAGGCCGATTCCTGTCGAATCAACCCGGCAACGAGCATGGGATCGACTCCGGCTCGCTCTGACCAGTGGCGAATCGAATCCTTGAAGGGCATGGCATAGGCGGCCAGCCACACCTCGTGCGGCACGTTCGCAAAAGGGCGCGCCTCGAGCTGCGTATAGACTTGCCTCACCGTGACAATCGCTTCGCCGATATGGCCGGCGTCGACAGCCGCTTGCGCCACCTCGATCAGCAGTCGCGGCTCGCTGGTGACGGCATAAGCGCCTCGCAGTTCGAGTTCAGCCGAGGCATCGAAAGCGATCGATCGTAATGCGTCCGCGCGTGCCTGCCGCTCCGCCGCCGCGGCTGGAATCGCGTCTCCCAGCTTCACGGGAGCCGGAGGAGGAGGGACCGAAGCGAGCACGTCGGGATCGTCGGCTGGTCCGGCCGCGAGATTGCGAAGACGGATCGCGGCAGCCGCTTCGAAATAATTCTGCGGAAAGCGCTCCTCGAGCTTCTGATAGTAACTTCGCGCGAGACCTGGCGTTCCCGCTTCCTCCGCGAGACGCCCGAGCCAATACAGCGCATCCGGCAGGAACTGCGACATCGGGTAGCGGCGAATATGATCCGCAAGCAGCTGCGCCGCATCCGGCTGGCGTTTCAACACCTCGGCCCAGGCAACGCGCCAGTGCGCCGGAATCGCATCGGGCGCTGTAGGAAAGCTCTCCTCGACGCGCTTGTAATAGCCCGCCGCATGGTCGCGATCGAGCTCCACCCAATACTCGTTCGCCGCAAGCATCAGCACCGACTCCGCCCAGCGGCTCTGCGGCGCACGAGATACGGTGCCTTCAACCGCCGCCGCCATTTCCGCATCCTGCTGCAGCGAGCGGTAGTACTGGGCCATGGCGTAGAAACGCTCGGCGTCGACGTCCGGATCCGCCACCTGCATCGCTGCAATATCCGTGATTCCCCCGCCGAGCCCGACAGCACACTCGAGGATTCGCAGTTGTGCGCGTTCACGCTCGGCACCGCTGAGCTGCGGCAAGAGCTGCGCGTACTCGTTGCGGGCGTCGCCCCAATCCTTGGCATTGAACAACGTCGCAGCGTGTTCGGTTTGCTGCCCGAGCGACATAAACGGAAGCTGCACGCCCGGCACGCCGGCGAGAAAATAAAGCTTCATGCCCGCTTCTCTGGCCTGTTCCGTGAGCGCAAAGCGCAGGTATACCGACTGATAGTCCGCAGCCGCCAGGTCTTTTTCGCCGGCTTGTTCGTGGGCCTCGGCACGGAGGAAGAGAAGGGCCGGGCGATCGGCGGTCGTTGAATACGCATTGAGAGCCGCAACCGCCTCGGCGGGCTGATTCGAAGCGAGCGCGGCTTCGCCCAGAGTCTGCAGCGCCTGATCCGTAATCACCGAATCGGGATAATCCTGACGAAACTGTTTCAGCTTCGCCAGCGCATCCGCGCTCTGGCCCTGCGCGAGACTGTTCTCAGCCGACCAGTAAAGCGAGTAGTCGCGCAGGAGCGGATCGCTCTTCGTGCGATCGAACCACTTCGCGGCCTGCGCGTAGTGCGCCTTCGTGTAATCGAAAACCCCGAGAGCCAGCGCCGCGCGAGCGCCGAACGGGCCAGAGGCCTTTCGCATCGCGAATTCGCTGAGCTTCTGGTACGCCGGTTCTGGGTTCTTATCCTTAAGTTCGCGCGAGAGCTGCTCGAGATACTTCGCGGCGGGAATGGTCTTGGTCGCTGCCGCGGAGGGCGGATTCGTCCGCGCCCGCAGCGGTACGCAGAACGCCAACAGTACTCCCGCAACGGCGAGCAGGGCCCTGACTCTCATCGTTGGTACGTCAGGGCCGCAGAACAGGCGAGGGATACGGATACTCTCCGAGTGCTTTCGGATCTCCCTCAGCGAGAATCTCCACCATCCAGTGATGGAAGTAATCGATGGGATCTTCCAGAATCGCGCGAAAACGGCGGTCGTATTCCTTGCGTGCTTTATCGAGATCGTTGCGTAACCGATGACAAATATCCTTGTGCTCGCGGCCAAGCCGGACGTCCTTGGGCCGCAAAAGTTTGATGTCCTGCATGGCGACCTTCGCCACCCGATTCGCCCGTCGATGTAAATCTTGGACCTCGGGCGGAAGGCTTGCAAGGTCGAATACCCCGGTCTCCTCCGCGACTGTTTCCTCCGCGACAACTTCCGCAGGGGGAGTTTCGACGGCAATCTCGTGATGCACGGAGGGTGCCGGGGCCAGCGGTGGCTCTTCAGCCCATTCCGACTCGGGTTCGGCTTCAGCGACCGCCGGGGCGGCGGGCGGTTCCTCCGCCACTTCCTTCACCGCGACATGCGCGGTCGGTGCCTCAGCTTCAGGTTCTTCTTCGACCGCAGCGTGCCGGTCGCGCGGGTTGAGCGCGACGGCGACGAAATTCGAGAGGACCGAAAGCCCCGCAGCCAGAGCCGAAGCAGCCGTCTGGGCGCGGAGCATCGCGGGAAGCGCGTTGGTCGGGCGGCTCGAAGAGCATGCCGCCACCAGGTCCGCATAGGCCTGCTGAAGCTCGTCCGCGGTCCGCTGCAGCGGGGCGAGATTGTCCCGCAGCGCCCGCGATACGGCTTCTTCCAGGGCGCGCTCGAGCGTCTTTTGCCGCTCTTTCGAGGCCTTATCCGCCATTCAGAAATTATGAAAACGGTCCGCGGGGGTGTCAATCAACATTCGGACAGTGCGTTCCCGACTGTGTAGTGCCTTCCACGCGACTCGCGACGGCGGCCCGCCGGGTCGGTACGGCCACCGTACGGCTCGCGGCGCATTCGAGCCGCAGAGTCTCCGGCATGCTAAAATGGAGACTCCAACGGGGGCGACACGGTTTCGACGGAAGCTGTCGCGGCTCGAAGGCATGCCGGGCGCCACCTGCCCGCAATCGGGTGGAACAACACAACTGGCAATTCCCAGTTGGCTCTCGCTGCCTAACTAAAATTAGGTAGCGCGTCTCCCCAAGCGTCGCCTGCGCGCTTGGGATGAGGCGTCACACAGTAGGCTGGCCGTCGCGTTTCGGTCCGTAACGCGGCGGCGAGATCATCGGACTAGCCGGGGGCGCGTCTTGCCCGCTCTGAGCGTTGCCGGCGAAACCAAACGGAACGGGCTAAGCATGTAGTCTTCGGGTGGCAAGGCTTCTCGGACGGGGGTTCGACTCCCCCCGCCTCCAAG
>DATIZQ010000022.1:0-6176 GCA_035517015.1 Candidatus Acidiferrum sp.
GCCTCCCGAGAAGCCGACAGAAACTGAGTGAAGACGCAGGTCAGCTCATATCGCCCGCGTAGGCTCGATCCCTTGCAATGGCTACGAACGAGATAGCACGCAGGCAAGGAGCGTCGTTGTGATAGGGTTGCTTGGGCGCGCCTTTCGCTGCGAACGAATTCCCCATCGGAGTCTGAGGCATGATGCTTGCAAGAATCAATGTCTCGCCCCGCTCGTTGAGCGTGATTGCTTTCGGAGTCACGCTGCTCTTCAACCTCGTGGGCGCTCGCTCATCGAAAGCCCAGGGCGCTGCGGCGAATGAGCGGCTATCCGCGGCGCAGGTGCTCGATCTGCAGAAGCAATTCCAGGATGCTACAGTCGCGTGCGACGCCGCGACTCTCGCAAAGCTGATGGCCGACGACGCGATGTTCGTGCACGGCAACGCCCTCGTGCAAACCAAGGCGGAATTTCTTGAGGCCGCCACCAATCGGCGATTTCGGATTAGCAGCTTTGAAATCACCAACCCTAAAGTCGTCTTTTTTGACGGCGGGGCCATTATCTCGGGCGTTGAGGATATCGTGCTCGCGCCTCGTGCGGCTGGAGAGCAGCCGCAAAAAGTCCATATGCGCGTCTCTGGCGTATGGGTGGCGAGGCCTGGCGGATGGCAGTTGATTCTCAACCAGAGCACGCCCGTTCAACCGCTCCCGAGCCCGCCCGCGACGCCGCTGAATACACCGTCCCGCTGACCGGCCGCTGGCGGCGAGAAGTGAATGGCGTGGAAACGGACCCGCGGTCTCCGATGGAAGAGAAGCAGCCACACGAGTGCCCAAGCTGAAATTGCAGCCGCAGACGCTGCTCTTACGAAGAGTCTTAGCTTGTGGGACACATCGGATTCCTTCCGGCTGCCCCAGAGCGATCGCACGTTGCCCCGCCTGATTCGACGGAGCGGGCTTTGAATTCGCGGGTCGTCCTTCGAGCGGAGATACTCAAGCGCGGGCGGCAACGCCGGGCTCGCAAACCTTCGGAGTCGGAACTGGACTGCGTCGATGGTCCTGGCGTAGAATTCCGTGCGTCGGCCCTGAGCAAGCAATGCCTTCAGAGCAGAGGCATAGCTGAGTTGAACTGACTGCCTCTCCCTGGCGATCTGAAACCCATCTAGCCACGTGCTGCGCCGTGGCCTCTCCACATCGACCGTCAGTATAGTCCGCGTTACTAGGGTCGGGCAGAAATCACCTTCGGATTCCTAGCCAGAATCGAAGATTCGCGAGCGCCGGAGGGCGCGTTTACCTGAGGAACAAACGAGACCGCCCCAACACTTTCGATCAACGGCCTGGAGGACCAATGAGAGAACACAGCGAGCTTCGATGCAGAACAATCTTAATGAGCAACGGGAGAATCATTCCCGCCCTTGGATTTGGAACCTTGATCCCCGATCCTCACGATACGCTACTCGCGGCTAGGACTGCTTTGGAAGTTGGCTTCCGCCAGTTCGATTGCGCGGAGCGATATCGGAATGAAGAGGCGGTGGGAGAAGCGATACAAGACGTGCTTCGAGAAAGAAAAGTGCGGCGCGAAGATCTCTTCATTGCTACAAAGCTCTGGAACAACAATCACCGGCCAGAACGCGTCGAACCAGCTTTCGAAGCCAGCCTGAGAAGACTTCGGCTCGACTATCTTGATCTCTACCTGATCCATACCCCTTTTGCATTTCAACCCGGGGACGAGCAGGACCCGCGAGATCAAAACGGCAATGTGCTCTACGACCACGACGTAACTTTGCTCGACACCTGGAAAGCGATGGAAACTCTCGTGGATACTGGCAAGTGCCGGGCCATCGGACTTTCAGACGTTAGTCTAAACGAACTGAAGCCCATCTATGAATCGGCGAGAATCAAACCTGCCGTAGTCCAAGTGGAATCACATCCGTATCTGCCGGAAACAGAGCTACTGGGATTCTGCAAGGAGAAGGGTGTTGTGTTTTTGGCTTTTGCGCCCTTAGGTCACGGCATGAGGCCGGGGCCGCTCGAAGATCCAGTCGTTTCGGCCATCGCCGCGCGAGTTGGAAAGACGCCCGCACAGGTACTGCTCGCTTGGGCGATACAGCGAGGCACGGCCTTGCTTACCACGCCCAGGACTGCGGCTCGGGCGCGAGAGAATTTCGACATTTCTCCCCTTCCCGAAGACGCGCTGGACCAAATCAATCGAATTCAGACCAGACAGAGGCTAAATGAAGTGGTGAAATCCGGCGTTCCGGGTTTTATTCCGCAAGGGGGATGAGGTGTCAACAACGAAACTGACAAGCTTTCAAGCGGACATTCGCCCGCTTTTTACGCAACGAGATATTGATGGCATGAAGAAGGGATTCAACCTGGAAAGTTATGATGAAGTCAAAGCGCACGCGGCCGCCATCTACGACCGCATTCGGGGAATCGGTGGCGCGGTAATGCCGCCGCCACCGCCGAGAGGAGAAGGCCCTTGGCCTCAATCTCGCATTGAACTATTCGCCAAGTGGATGGCGGACGGGTTCCAGCCTTAGTCGGCCTACCTCGGCGCGCCGTACATGGCCCGTGTCGCGGAGCGAGCGGCGGACAATCGAGCGCGAAGGTCGCGGCGCGGAAGAATGCGGCGAGAGCCGCGGTTCGTAGGAATTGACGACGACGGAAGTCAGCGAAACCAATGGAGTCCAACGAAGAGCAAAGGAGAAAAAGTGTGAAAATATCGATGGTGCTGACATCGCACGATCAACTCGGAAACACGGGGCGCCCGACTGGTTTCTGGCTTGAAGAATTCGCGGCCCATATTCTGCGCACTACATCGAAAGGAGCCATCAATGAACGCGGTACAAGTCGAACAGAAGAGCTATGAGATGCCCCCGCGCGATGGGATCAGCATCGCGCATTTTCTCACCGTCGCCGACGTCGAGCGATCGGCTCGCTACTACGAAAAGGTCTTCGGCGCCCGCATTCTGACCATGGGTGACGGCAACGCGCCTCCGTACCTGCAGCTTGCGAATATCTGGATGATTCTGAACGTGGGGGGCGGGCCGACCCCGGATAAGCCGACGGTAACGCTCAGCGTCCCCGACCCAAATCACGTCAACAGCTTTATGAATTTCCGCGTGGCGGATATTCAAGCGTGTTATGAATTATGGAAAAGCCGGGGAGCGGAGTTCATCACGCCGCCGATCCCCAAGTACGGCGAGATTCGCTGCTACATTCGCGATCCGGACGGCTACCTCATCGAAGTCGGGCAGAGCACCGACCTCAAATACGGTTAAGGCTCGGCCCGCACGGGGATGCGAATTTAAACGCAGCGGCGCACCTGAAGGTACGCGTCTGCACAGCGATCTTAGTGCCAGCCCGTGGCGCGAATGGTCCGGGAATTCAATCTGTCAGGATTCAGGGATAGAACCCTCCTTTATCACGAAAGGCAATTAAGGTGAGCACTCAAGTTGATACTTCCCTCCAAGGCAAAGAGCAGGCCACGGCCGAGCGGCTGAAGGCCAACACCGGCGTCGAGCCCCAGCGCGGCTCGGAGAAAGAATCCGCCGGCCAGCAGCACCTCGAGTACCTCTGCATCAACACCATCCGCACGCTGGCGATGGACGCGGTGCAGAAGGCCAACTCCGGTCATCCCGGGACGCCGATGGCGCTGGCGCCTCTGGCGTTTGTCCTCTGGGATCGCTACCTGCGATTCAACCCGCGTAACCCGCACTGGCCGGGGCGCGACCGCTTCATCCTCTCCAACGGCCACGCCTCGATGCTGCTCTACGCCATGCTCTATCTCAGCGGCTTCGATCTCTCGCTGGACGATATAAAGCAGTTTCGCCAGTGGGAATCGAAGACCCCAGGCCATCCTGAGTACGGGCTGACGGCCGGAGTGGAGACCACGACCGGCCCGCTGGGACAGGGCTGCGGCAACTCCGTCGGCTTCGCCATCGCGCAACGCTGGCTGGCTTCCCAGTTCAACAAGCCGGGCCATGATCTGTTCGACTATCGCACCTACGTCTTCTGTGGCGACGGCGATCTGATGGAAGGCGTCAGCAATGAAGCCGCATCCGTCGCGGGACATCTCGGCCTCAGCAATCTCATCTGGTTCTACGACAACAACCACATCACCATCGAAGGCAACACCTCGCTCGCATTCAGTGACGACGTGGCCACGCGCTTCCTTGGCTGGCACTGGAACGTGCAGCGCGTCAGCGACGTGAACGATCTCGAGCTGCTCGACGTCGCCATCAAGGTCGCGCAGAAGGAGACTGAGCGGCCGTCGCTCATCATCTGCGACACGCATATCGCCTGGGGTGCGCCCCATCGCCAGGACACCAAAGAAGCGCACGGCGAGGCGCTGGGCGAGGAAGAAGTCCGCCTCACGAAAATCCGTTACGGCTGGCCGCCCGACGCGCAGTTCCTTGTTCCCGATGAAGTGAAGCAGTACATGGGCAAGGCAGCGGAGCGCGGGCAGCGGTGGGAGCGCGAGTGGAACGAACGCTATCAAGCGTGGGCGCGCGAATTCCCCGACCTCGCGAAGCAGTGGCAGCACATGGCTGATCGCGCGCTGCCCGACGGCTGGGACAAGGAGATCCCGAGCTTCCCGGCCGACGCGAAGGGCATTGCCACGCGCGAGTCGAACTCGAAGGTGCTGAAC
Organism: Candidatus Acidiferrum sp.; assembly: GCA_035517015.1. Taxonomy (GTDB): domain Bacteria; phylum Acidobacteriota; class Terriglobia; order Acidiferrales; family UBA7541; genus Palsa-295. The sequence continues at coordinate 4,627 of DATIZQ010000022.1, forward strand.
GCGGTCGCCAAGAACGTACCCTGGCTGATCGGCGGCGCAGCTGACCTCTATCCCTCAACCAAGACCATCATCAAAGACGGCGGCGACTTCGAGAAAGGCCACTACGAGGGACGCAACTTCCATTTCGGCATCCGCGAGCACACCATGGGCTCAATCGCTAACGGCATGGCGCTGTCCGACGTTCGCCCATACACCGCGACCTTCCTCATCTTCTCCGACTACATGAAGCCGCCGATGCGACTGGCAGCGCTGATGGACGTCCCCGTTATCTTCATCTTCACGCATGACTCCATCGGGCTGGGCGAAGACGGTCCGACGCACCAGCCCATCGAGCAGCTTCTGTCATTGCGCGGAGTCCCGCGCCTGCTGACCTTCCGCCCCGCCGACGCCAACGAAGTCGCCGAGACCTGGCGCGTCATTATGCCGCTGAAGAAGCAGCCGGTGGTGATTGCGCTCACGCGCCAGGGCGTGCCGACATTCGATCGCAGCAAGTACGCGTCAGCCGCGGGTCTCGCCAAGGGCGCGTACATCATGGCCGACTCCGGCGGCACGCCCGACATCATCCTGATGGGCACGGGCTCGGAGGTGCAGCTCTGCGTCGGCGCTTACGAGAAGCTGACCGCTGAGGGCGTGAAGGCGCGCGTCGTCTCCATGCCGTGCTGGGAGCTGTTCGAGCAGCAGCCGGCCGAGTACAAGAATCACGTGTTGCCGCCGGAGGTGCGCGCGCGCGTCGCCGTCGAGGCGGGAACGACCTTAGGCTGGAAGGAGTACGTCGGCTCCGACGGCATCGTCGTCGGCCGCGCAGATTTCGGCGCCTCCGCCCCGATTAAAGATCTGCTGAAGCACTTCGGGTTCACGGTGGACAACGTCTTGGCCAAGGCACGCGAGGCGATGAAGAACGCGAAGGCGTAGTCTTTGCGCGCTCAGACAAATCCTATGGCGCGAAGTAGGCCGACAAGTCCATGATCAGCCACGTCAACCCATCAGCATACGCGCCAAGGTAGCCGTCCGTCGGCGGCACGATGGCCAGGTTCAAGGTCACCGTCCCATCAAGGGTGCGAAGCGGGAGTAACGAAAATGACCACTTCGCAGTCGGTCATAAGGTCTTGGTTGTCTGGCTTAGTTGTGTGTGTTGCTTTGGCTGATTGCTGACCGCTACCCTTCCCACACGAACGCGTCGAACACCGTCTTCTCCTCGAATCCGAGCTGCTTATAGAGTTCGACCGCGCGCGTGTTCATCTCCGTGACCGTGAGCGACAGCAGGTTGAAGCGCCGGTTGCGCAGGGAATTGGCGCAGCAGGCCAGCAGGTTCTCGCCGATCTTCTGCCGGCGATACTCGGGCAGCAGGCAAACCTGGGTGACGTGCCCCACGTCGTCCTTGACGCGCGAGCACAGAATCAGCCCGATCAGCGAATTGGTCGGGCGGTGGATCGCCGAGAACGACGACTCCGTGTCAAAGACGCCGCAGCCGGGAAAACGCACGATATTGTTCAGGAAGCGCACCGACCCGGCGTGCGTGCGGTACTGGTCGTTGATTTCGGAGTCGATGT
>DATIZQ010000023.1:0-3516 GCA_035517015.1 Candidatus Acidiferrum sp.
CAGACCGGTAACGCGGATAGCAGGATACTGCCGATTCCACTCCGAGGGAAGACGAGTGCCAAGCGTGACGCTGAAATCGCGGCTCTCTCCAGCTTTGAGCGGCTGGCCGTCCGTCAGGATGATCCGCTGCGGGTCTCGCAATACGACCTGGTTGAATGGATCGCGAAACTCAATGACTGCGTCGAGCGCCTTCACGGTTCGCGGGCCGTTGTTCGACACCGTGCCCGCAACGTACGTGAATTCCTGATTCAGAAAATTCGTCGCCTGCGACATCTGACCGTCCTGAAAATGAATCTGCTGGGCGTAAGCCTGTTCTTCGGCTCCAAACGGGAGTTTGCCGATGGGCGCGGGCCCGCGCGACTGCGTCACGCGCGTCAGCCACACCAGCCCCCCGGCCGCCAACAGCGTGATTACGGCGCCGATCGCAAACGCAGCTGGGAAACTGCTCTTGCGGCCTCGCCTTTCGGCGACCTCAGGTTCCATTCGCTTCTCTTTGTTTCAGCGGCCGAACGAAAGACGCAGAATTAGAGGCTCGGGAAGCCCTGCCTGCGTCATACGCCTTTGCACGTCCTCAATATCGTACGACACCCGCCAGAACTCAACCCACTGATCTTCGATATCCGCGATGGCAAACGCGGCGCGCGGATCGCCGTCGCGCGGCTGCCCGATCGATCCCGGATTCAACAGGTAGGTGGTTCCCTCTTCGAGGGTCAGCCTCGAGAATGGGCTTCCAAAGGCCGGCTTGAAGTGCAACACCGCCATTTCTTCACCGCGCAAGGTGAAGCCCCCCTGAATGTGCGTATGGCCGAAGAAGACGACATTTGAAGGAGCATCCTGAAGTCCCGGCAGCGCCAGTTCGGGAGCGAACACGTACTCGTCTTCATCGTGAACGGAGCCGTGAATGATCGAAAAACTGTCGGCCTGCAGTGGCCCTCTGGGAAGTCCTTTCAAGTACTCGAGATTTTCCGGACGTAGCTGTTCCCGCGTCCAGAGCACGGCGTTACGCGCAATGGGATTGAATTCTTCCGGATTGCCCAAACCGACGACCGCCTTATCGTGATTGCCGCGGATGGTGAGGCTGGAAATTTCGCGCACGCGGTCCGTCACTTCGTTGGGATCGGGTCCGTAGCCGACCAGATCGCCCAAGCAGACAGCCTTCTCCCACTTGCCCTTCGCCGCATCCAATGCGGCCTCGAGCGCAGTCTGGTTCGCGTGAATGTCGCTCAAAATCAGATAACGCACGCCCCGCCCCTGCTAATAAGACGCAACATCATAGACGAAGACTCTTCGCGTTGCACGAAACTAGCGCCCGCGCGGCAATCCGGCCCCCGCTCGCAGGCGTCAGCGGATCAGCATTGAATCCCCGTAGCTGTAAAAGCGATTCCCTGCATCAACCGCGTGGCAGTACGCGCGTAAAACACTGTCACGGCCTGCAAACGCCGCCACGAGCGCCAGCAGACTCGATTGCGGCAAATGAAAATTCGTGAGCAGTTGGTCCACCACGCGGAAGGGCTTGCCCGGATAGAGCAGAATATTTGCTTCCGCCTTACCCGGCGCAATCAATGCACCCTTCCCGCAACTTTTCTCCGCTGCGTCTTCGAGCGCTCGAACCACAGTCGTCCCTACGGCCAGCACCGGGCGTTTTGCGCTCTTCGCGCGGTCGATAGCTGCCACTGTGGCGCCAGGAATTTCGTAGGCTTCGCTGTGGATCGGGTGGTCCTCGACGCGTTCGGTGCGAACTGGCTCGAACGTTCCGAGGCCCACTTCGAGCGTAATCTCCGCGATTTCAATCCCGCGTCCGCGCAGCCGCTCCAGAATTGCCGGAGTGAAATGCAGCCCGGCCGTGGGCGCGGCGATCGCGTTGCCCTCCCTCGCGAACACCGTCTGATAGCGCTCGCGATCCATCGGTTCGTCCTCGCGCTTGATGTAGGGCGGTAGCGGAATGTGACCGAGGTGATTGAGCGCCGCGTGAAATCCGTCCTTCGACGCAAAACGAAGCACGCGCAGCCCATATTTGCCGCGCCCTTCCACGCACGCTTCAAGTTCCCCCTCGCCGAAGACAATCCGCTCGCCGGTCGGCACTTTCCGCCCGGGACGCACCAGGCATTCCCACGTGTCCGCGCTCACCTGCCGGACAAGCAGCACTTCGATCGTGGTTTGCAGGAATTCGCCACGAGCGGGGTTGTGATGGCCCAGCGGCTGCGCGTGAATCCCGGCCCGATGCCCGAAGAGTCGTGCGGGCAGCACGCGCACGTTGTTGATTACGATGAGTTCGTCGCCGCGAAGCAGCTCCGGCAACTCGCGGAACTTCCGGTCGTCCCAAGCGCCTGTCGCGCGATCAAGCAACAGCATCCGTGATGCGTCGCGCTCTGGCAGGGGGCGCTGCGCGATTCGCTCCGGCGGCAAATCGTAGTCGAGCTCGCTGACATTCACTTGCCGCCACCGTCATTCATCTTTTGCAACGCGTTCGGCGATACCGCCTGCGACCTCTTGCAGCTCCCCGTGAATATGACCGTTTGTTGCGATGAGACTCGGGCCACCCAGCCGGTACGGCTGCCCGGCGAGGTCGGTGACCATTCCTCCAGCTTCTTTCACGAGTAGAACTCCAGCGGCCGTGTCCCAAGAACTTAGTCCGAACTCCCAATATGCATCGAACCGGCCGCACGCGACTGAGCAGAGATCGAGCGCCGCCGATCCATCCCTCCGCACACCGTGGGTCCGCAGCGTGAACTGCCAGTAATACTCCATGTTGGAGCTCTTCTTTCGCAAATGTGTCGGAAAGCCGGTCGCGACCAGGCTGTGGGCGAGCTTTTCCACTGGCGAAACGCGAATCCGATGCTCGTTGAGAAACGCGCCTTCGCCGCGAACAGCCGTGAAGAGCTCATTGGCGACAGGATTAGAAACCACGCCGACGATGGGCTCGCCGTCTTCGACCAGTCCGATCGAGACCGCGAAGCAGGGGTATCCGTGAGCGAAGTTCGTCGTGCCGTCCAGCGGATCGACATGCCAGCAATATTTGGTGCGCGCCGCGGTTCGGGCGCCCTCTTCTGCGACAATTCCATGATCGGGGAAATGCTTATTCAGGCGCGTGACGACCAGCTCTTCCGAGCGGCGATCCGATTCGGTCACCAAATCCACTTCGCCCTTGTATGTAATCTTTTTCGGGCGATCGAATCCCTCGCGTAGGATCGCTCCTGCTTCGCGCGCGATTTCGATCGCGACTTTCAGAAATTCATTCATTCGCTCTAACCCATCACGGCGCGGCGGGCGTGAAATATTCCTTGCGGTGCCGCACGGTGTAGTCGCCCGTCACCGCGACCTGGATGTGGCGATCGCTTCGTGGTGGCGGGCTAGGCTGCGGATAGTAGCCCAGCAGGTATTGCGTGCGCAGTTCGCGGTCGATTCGGTCGAACATTTCCTCGATCTGCCCCATGTCGTCGAGAATGTACATCGCCCCGCCCGTGCTGTCGGTGATCGTGATCAATGCGTGCTCTCCGGCCGTATTGCGCCCGTTCT
>DATIZQ010000024.1:0-3423 GCA_035517015.1 Candidatus Acidiferrum sp.
GACCCGTTCGAGGGCTTCTTGACTTCCTTGGTTGCCAAGCCAATCACCAACGGAAGGCCGGTGCAGATCCGCCACCCTAAGGATGTGAGAGGAATCCACGGCTGCCACGTTCTATATATCAGCTCTTCCGACAGAAAGGACGTTGTTCCGATACTTACGAGTGTCAAAGGGGCGAACGTCCTCACGGTTGGAGAGATGAATCAATTCGCGGCGCGTGGCGGCATGGTCCAATTCTCCCTGGATGAACGACAAGTGCACTTCGACATAAACCTGGACGCGACTTCCCGGGCAGACCTCAGGATCAGCTCAAGGCTCCTCGCGCTTGCGCGAATTGTGAAGAGTCGGAACATTGATTCGGGCGGGGGAGCTTCAGCGATCCCCGCGTGGGGCTTCGAAAAGGTAGCTCAGCGTTTTCGCAGCAGAGCGGGCTTAAGCTTTAACCTGGAGAAGTCACACTATTCATGAAGGTGGGCGATGCTTCCTACCTGGTTCGCTGCGATTCAGGGGCAATCGGAGAGGCAGCCAGGCGGACCACATGGATTCCATTCTAGCCGATGATGAAATCTGAAGATTCGAAGGACGCGCGCTTTCGAATCGATGCGTGGCTGCCGCCGGAGATGGCGGAGCGCGCGGAAGGCGTAGGCGCAACGAAGGCACGTCTGGACTGGCCAACCATGTTGGCGCTCGCCATCCTGGCGGGAGCGTTTATCGCATTGGGAGCGATCTTTGCCACGGTGGCAATGGCGTCACCCCTTCCTTACGCTGTGAACCGGTTACTGGGAGGACTGACATTCTGTCTGGGCCTGATCCTCGTGGTCGTCGCCGGAGCGGAGCTTTTCACCGGAAACAATCTGATCGCGATGGCGTGGGCCAGCAAGAGAGTGTCCTCCGCGCAACTAGTGCGAAGCTGGGTGATCGTCTACCTCGGCAACTTCATCGGGGCGGCAGCGACGGCTGCGATCGTCTTTCTCGCGAAGCAGTACACGTTCGGCGCGGGAGCGGTGGGCAAAACCGCGCTCACAATAGCGCAGGCGAAGTGCAGCCTTGGGTTTGTCCAAGGTGTGGTGCTGGGGATTTTGTGCAACGCGCTGGTCTGCCTGGCGGTCTGGCTCTGCTACAGCGCCCGGACAACGACGGACAAGGTGTTCTCAATCCTTTTTCCGATCAGCGCATTCGTCGCCTGCGGACTCGAACACAGCGTGGCCAACATGTATTTCATTCCGATGGGCCTTTTGATCAAGACGTTTGCAGCGCCGGACTACTGGAATCTAATCCACGATTCGGCATCGTCGTATGGGGCTCTGACCTGGATAGGTTTCTTGCGAAACCTCGTTCCCGTCACGCTGGGTAACACGTTCGGCGGGTCTGTGATGGTGGGATTGGTTTATTGGTTCATTTACTTGCGGAAGCCGAGCCGGCCAGCCTCCAATGACGCGATGTAGTCTGTGCGAAGTTACGCAGGACGTGGAGATTGGCTGGGAGACGTGAGGCGGGTGGAAAGCTGCTCCAAGCGGGCGCGATATTCGGCGAGATCGACTGGCTGGCGCGCGGCGCCGGAGTCCATCGCCGCTTTGGCGACAGCCGAAGCGACCCAGACCAATGCTCGCGGGTCGAACGGCTTGGGGACGATATAGTTCGCGCCAAATTCAATTTTTTTCACGCCGTAGGCTTGGCACACGGAGTCCGGCACCGGCTCTTTCGCCAGACTCGCCAACGCATGAGTCACCGCAAGTTTCATTTCCTCGTTGATGGCCTTCGCGCGAACGTCCAGCGCTCCCCGGAAGACGAAAGGAAACCCGAGCACGTTGTTCACCTGATTCGGATAGTCCGAGCGCCCGGTGGCTATGATGAGATCGTTGCGAGCACTGCGGGCATCCTCCGGCATAATTTCCGGATCGGGATTGGCGAGGGCAAACACGATGGGGCGCGGCGCCATGAGCTTCAGCATGTCAGGAGTGATCGCGCCCTTCGCGGAGAGGCCCACCACCACGTCGGCTCCGCGCAACGCGTCCGGCAAAGTGCGCAGATTTGTTTCCCGCGCAAACCGCGCCTTGTAAGCGGTCATGCCTTCAGTGCGGCCGGTGTAAATCACGCCTTTGGTATCCACCATGAGCATGTGTTCCGGCCGGATTCCCAGGCGGAGATAATGCGCGGCACCGGCAAGGCCGGCCGCTCCGGCGCCAACGAAGACGACTCGCACGCGGTCGATTTGCTTGCCGACGACTTCAAGTGCGCCCAGCAAAGCCGCTCCGGAAACCATGGCGGTTCCGTGCTGGTCATCATGCATCACGGGAATCGACATCGTCTTGCGCAAAGTTTCTTCGATGACGAAGCAGTCGGGCGTCTTGATATCTTCGAGATTGATGCCGCCGACGGTTGGCTCGAGAAGCTGGCAGAACTTGATGACGTCTTCGGGCTTCTCGGAGTTCACCTCCAGATCGAATACGTCGACATCGCCAAAGCGCTTAAAGAGCACCGCCTTGCCCTCCATGACGGGCTTTCCGGCAAGAGGTCCGATGTTTCCCAAACCCAGAACCCGCGTGCCATTGGAAACCACGGCAACGAGGTTACCGCGCGCGGTGTACTCGAAGCTCAGCTCAGGCGACTTGGCGATCTCGCGGCAAGGCTCTGCCACGCCCGGCGTGTAGGCCAGGCTCAAGTCCGCCTGCGTGCGGCAAGGCTTGGTCGCGACGACCTCGATCTTGCCCTTGCGGCCGGTGCGGTGATAGGCGAGTGCGTCTTGCTTGAGCGAGGTCATCAGGGACTTCCACCGTATCGGCGCTTGGGGCCGGAAGTTTAGCAAGACAAAAGCCCACGACGAACCAAAGCAGGTTCGTCGCGGCTAGAGACGATGCAGGTTACCTGCGCGACTCGCTCGAGGGCGGGACGATGCCCTTGAGGCGCAGATAAACGGCGATCGAGCCGTAACATTCGTTATCGTGCACTACGTTTCCGGCAAGCGATGCGAGGCGTGTCATGGGTCCACGGAAGCTTTGCACGGTGTCACCCGAGTTCATGTCTGTGAGGCCGGCGTAGGCGGCGTCGCACGTGTCGAAGGAGTCTTTTAGCGCGGCGACGAGATCGGCTTTCGTGGTCTTTGAGCCGGCGCTGGGAGTCTTGGGCGTGCCCAGAACGCGCGAGCAGCCGGCAGTTTGCGCGTCGGCGACGTGAGCGATCCAGCCGCCGAAGCTGCGCTCTTCCGGCGTCGGCTTGAAGTCGTAGGCATCGTCGGGCATTTTGTCCGCGGCTTTCAGAAGGTTGTTCTTGACCCCGTTGTAGAACGCCCGAATCCCGTCCGCTGTGCTCGGAGCCGACGTGGGTGCGGCGGCAGGCGCCTGAGCCTGCGCGACGAGCGGCGCGACGAAAAATCCAACAAGTGCTGCCATGATTACCGAAAAGCGTTTCATCGAAGTTTCCCCCCTC
>DATIZQ010000025.1:0-5441 GCA_035517015.1 Candidatus Acidiferrum sp.
CTGCGGGCCGTAATCGAGCACTCCATCCGGCGTGAACGTCTGCGCATACGTCTCCGGATCATGGAAATCCAGCGCGAACATGTAGCGCGCCTGCAAATCCTCGATCGCCGCGCGATCGTCCGCGTAGCTGCTCTGCGTCGAGTTCGACGACGTCGCCGCCGCTGTCAACATCAGCACCGCAACACTGCACACCGTAATCCCTATCGCTTTCCTCATCATGATCCACCCCTCTTCCTGAATTTTTCGCCCAGGCCCTTCCGGCGCCGCCCATCATACTGAAAGCTTGGCGTGATGACTCGCGATTCTGTGTGAAGCGTCCGCCGATCAGTCTTGTGGGGAAGCCCGGGCGTTTTGCCCTGAGCCGGCCAAAGGGTAGCGCGGTACTCGGGGTTCAGTTCACCGAACGGACGTCGGCTACCGGGATCAGCGCAATGGTGCACCCAGCAATCTCAGGCTCGCAGTCGAGAAATCCGCGTCGGAGAATCTGTTCCGGGCCGTCGTCTGGAAATGACACATCAAATTTCGCGGTCTTGATGCCATCGGCAGCTCCGGCGAACTCTTCCTGCGAGTTGAGGAATCTCACTGCCGCGACTTTCGGTCCCGGGACGAGCAGCAGAAAGAACTCGGCGCTGGCGTGGCGTGAGGGTTTGGGTGTTACCTTGGTTCGCGCCATACGCATTTCCTGCAGCGGGAGCGGACCGGCCGGAGCTGGTGGCCCGGTTCGAAGCGCATTCAGCCGCGCGGTCGTTTCCTCAGGGGCCCCGTGAGCGGCAAGTGCACCAGAGTACGCTGCGATCGCCCGCTCTCTCTTTCCGAGCTTCTCGTACACCTGACCCAGGTGGTCGCCCACGATCCCATTTTGCGCGACGCGCCACGCCGCGTCGATGTACCGTTCGGCGCGCTCGAATTCGCCCATCCGGAAATGCACCCAACCTAATGTATCCCAGTAGGCGGCCATGGTTGACGGCGTCTTGAGGTTGGAAGCGTCGAGGTGCTCGAGATCGATCGTAGCGGTCTGCTTCTCTTCGTCTCCCACGGCTAGTTCCGCGTATTTGAGTGCAGCATTCAGATCCAAATTTTCATCGGCAAGCGCGTACGCCACGCCGTTCAAATTATTCGAGGAAGTGTCCGTCTGGGCGGACCTTTTGAGTGATGCGAGCGCCTTCTCTTTGTCGCCGGCACGCGCGTATGCCGTCCCGAGCTCCACCAACAGCTCCGATTTGTCCGGCTCGAGGCGAATCGCGGCTTCGAATTGCGGCACGGCCTCAGAGTAGCGTTTCAAGCTGTTTAAGATCGCTCCGGCGTGTTCCGGAGCGTCCGGATTTTGCGGAGCCGCCTTCTCCAAATCCAGCCAGCTTTTGAGCGCGTCCTCGGGACGATGCTGCTGGAGCAGGGCTGACGTGAGCGCTTGGTAGGGAAGAGTCTGATCGGGCTCAAGCGCTACAGCAATCCTGAACTCCTCGATCGCTTTGTCGATTTGCCCGGTGGCCGCCTGGAGAGTACCCAGCGCGAGCCATCCCTGGGCGAATTTCGGATCCTTGTCGACAGAGCGTCGAAACGCGTCCATCGCACTCGGTAGATTGTGAACTTCCCATGCCTCGCGGCCTTGTTCGAAGAGATCCCGCGCCTCTGCATTGCCGCTGACGTCTTGTTTCCCTCCCGATCCGCCCGAGACTGGAATCAAACTCGTCACATCTGCCACGATGAGCTTGACGAATTTTCGATATGCCGGGAGCTGGTCCGCCCTCACTTCGTGGACTTTTGTCGTGAGCCGCCGCTCGGCATGGAAGACCCCGTCGGAAAAGGAATACGTCGCCGTGTATTCCGCGAAGTCCTCGCTCAGATGCACTGCCGCGGGTAATTGCGGAGCGGAGTTCGGCGGCAAATGGATGGCCGCCAGGTAGTCGGACACTCCCGGTGAGCCGAGCTCGATCGGCTTCATACTCGCGTCCTTATCGTCGGAAGCTTCCGGAAGGAAAATCGGAGGAAACGGCGGCGCGATTTGCCGGTTTTCCCAGTCCGAGTATTTCTCGCGCTTGTAGCTGTACCCGATTTCGAAGGGTTTGTCGGTGGCCTCCGGCGGAGTCGCGGTTACGTCGCTGACGGTTCCACCGAAGCCCAAGTTCTGGGAGATCTTCTGCATCACGTCCTTCCACTGGGCCTGTCCGGCAGCTCGCAGCGCTTGGCGGTAGCTGAGCTCGGGATCACCGCGGAAGATCATGTGCATTTTGCCCGTGAACGTTCCCGTGTCGTCGAGCGTTCCATCTGCTTGGAAATCGAAGAACGAAGGGATGGGCGGATCAGCGGGAATCTTCACCAGTTCGGTTGTGCCGTCGTCTTTCACGACCAGCGCTTGCTTGTCGCGCAGGTCGGTCGTCAAGAAACCGAAAGGCGCCACTTCTGACGTCGTGTCAAGGAAAAGAAATCCTTTGGCCTGCGGGATGGCGGTAATCACGTGGTCGAATTGCGCTGGCGACGGAATGTCCGGATCGATCTTCGCCTGCGGATTAATGAGCGCCGGATAAGCCGTCGTGCCGGCGGCGGCTAGCAGCGACGTCAGCAGCGTGTCCTTGTCTTTGCAATCGCCGTAATCATTGCTGAGGATGTCGGCGGCGGCATGGGGTTGGTATCGGCCGACGCCGAACGAGACTCCGATGTAGCGGAATTTCGTCGCGACGAAGTCATAGATTCTGTGAATCTTCTCAGTATCCGTCGTAGCCCCTCGCGTCAGTTCAGCGGCCTTGGCCTGGATCTCGGGGCTTGGCGAGGCGCGCGGCCCGAAGAGCGAGTGAACCCATGCGCCCAATTCGTCCCAGTTCTGAAAACTGGACAGCTCGACATCAGAGGCGCGCTGTTCCGTGGCATCGGCGGCTTCGGGCGACGAGCGAGCCAAATTCTGCGTTGTCCAGCGGTAGACCCGATACGCACCTTCGTCGGTAACCGTTGGCTGCACCTTCGAGCTTTTCACCTTCACCTTACGGTCACGCGGCACCCGGACCTCTAGCGTTTCCCGCAACACGATTCCCGAGTCAAAGAAGTCGAAGGCGTCCCAAAACTGTCTGGGTGCCAGAGGTGTTTTCACTTCACCGTGGACTTCAGTTTCGAGGATGTCGCCCACTTCTAATCCCTTCACGGCGACCTGCAATTCCTTGAGGTCGCTGTAGAAGGGTGCCTGACGCGTAATTTCGGCGGGCATTTCCAGCACGTTTTCGGACGGCGTCACAATGATCCGGCCGTCCGGCTTAATCACACGCACGTGCACCACTTCCATCGTTGACGTCGCAGACGCGTAGGGAAAGGTCAGGACGCCAAAGCCCTGAATACCCGCTTGGGTCTGGATTCGCACGCGCAACCTAACCGTGTCCGCCGCGGTGCCATCGTTCTCGTAGGTTGTCTGGATCGACCGGCTTTCGATCACGAAAGCTTCGTTCGAGTAGTCGGCTGGCTTTTCAGTCTGCGCCTCTGCGAAAACCGATGCCACGAAGCTCGCTGCCAGTGCGACAACCAAAGGCATGCCGCCGACTGCGATTCGCCATCTCATTCGCCGCGAACCCCCTGTGTCTCGTCCAGGTAACGTAACGATGTCGGTATCCTAGCGTCAAACTCGCTCTGCGGCTACGGGAAACGCGCGGCTCATTTCGCGCCGGCGACCTGGCTACGCGACCTCCGCTGCGGGATAGCTCTCTACATATTTCTCGCCGCCTGCGCCGTCGTATGTGCAGGTCCGCGCGCCGGTTGACAAATTCGCGCGGTGCGGAAGGCCTGCCGTTAGCAGGCACTCTCTCGCACAGTTCGTCTTTTTTGGATTTCGTCCTTCCACTCGAGCCACGAGTTCAATAGAACGCTCTTGGCAGGTGACTCCGGAAAGGATTCGATGTGAACTCGCCCTTGGTCCCAGGCCTTATAGAGATCGTCATACCTGCGGCCCGCCCAGTCCATGGCAATCTTTAGTCGAAGTTGGTTCAGGAACGGCGCCGGACCGGAGCGCTCGGATTTGCGAAACCAAACCTCGGCCTTCGGCTCGTCGCTGCGAAACCACGCTTGAAAGTTTGCGGCCTCCATCAGCATCATCTTTTGAGCGTAAAGAGAGGAATATCGGAATCGTGAGAGGCAATGCTCGAGATGCTGCGCCGCCTGCTCGACGTCGTCCCGTGCGCTCTCCGCAAGGTAGGCGATAAAGAAAGCATTCAGAGAATCGGACGACCGATCGGGATGGGCGCAGGCATGGACAATCCACGTTCGCTTAAGGCTCTTGAGCGGGACGCCCGAGTCCGTCTGCTTCCGCAGAGCGAGAATGCAAAGCAAGCGCCTCGTCTTGTGGAGCGATCTGGCGAGATGAAGAAGGCGGCCGCCATCGCTATACATTCCGTTGGTTCGCCGAAACGGAATCAGGTTGATGATCGCAATCGCGGTGGAGAGCGCCGCGAAGATTTGCAATGCGGGCCGGATGAAGCCGTGTGCGTGAGCGGGCGGCAAGATCGCGAGTAGCACGAAGATCAGCAGCGCGGACAAAAGATTTGCTAGCGGTCCACCCGCGATAAAGATCGCGTATCTTCTCCCCAGTCTCTGAATCTTGTCGATTCGTATCGCAGCGAAGCCACTCAGGTCGGATAAGCGTTGAAACGTAACCTTCAGGCCCTGGGCGGACTTCATGAACTGGAGCGGTCCAATCCTGATTGCCTTGAAGTGAAAGCCGACCGCCCGGCCCGCTGCCAGATGGCCGAGCTCATGAATCGTTATGATGAGGGCGAGGCCCATCATGTAGAACAGGAAAAACACCAAAGGGCTGGCGGGTCCGGCGCCTGAAAAGAGAGCGTAGGAGGTCGAATCGACGTAGCGAATGATCGCCAAGAACCCCGGCTTGTCCTGAGCGAAAATCAGCACGGTCGGGATCACCCAGAATCCCACGACGATCGGAATCACGACTATCGCAAATGCCAGGAACGAACGGCGCCAGCCGACCCTGTGTTTTTCCTTGAGAGGCCACTCCAAATCTAGAATTGGAGTGGGAGATTGAGCGGGGTTGCTACCCATACGGCCAATTATCGCCCAACGTAACATGCGCGGGCCACACCGCAACTCCGGAGTGTTTCCGTTGAGCGAAGGCTATACGACATCTACCGGCGGCGTTTCTCTGCGGCGAGTCCGAAGGTCAACTTCGCCGGCGGGGACGCCGGCGCTACGGTGGAAGCGCAGAGCCTTTGTCCCGAGCGAATCGGACGGGCATCCTCGCCGGCGGTTTTGCTCTTGTGTGGAAGCGCAGGGCTTTAGCCCTGCGAAAGAAAGACGTTGCGGAGCGCCTTCCTTTGCGCTGGTTCACCCGCAGCATGTAGTCGAGTTCGGTCCGATCGCCGCGCCAAATTCCTCGCTCGTGTGCGACAATCGCAGATCGTTTTCATCTAATCGAGCGAGACGATGCCCGCGGCCCCCGATCACGATCG
>DATIZQ010000026.1:0-4080 GCA_035517015.1 Candidatus Acidiferrum sp.
GGGCAAGATTTCGTTTGTTTCCTTCCAGCCGGTTTCGTTCACCGGGCGCGACGAGGACATCACGCCGGAGCGCCGCATGCGCCAGCGCTACACGCTTTCGCATCTCGCGAAGGACGTCAGCGAGCAGGTTGGCAAAGTCGAGCCGACGCGCGACTGGTTCCCGATTTCGTTCATCAGCACGTTTGCGAGCTTCGCCGATCTGGTCCACGGGCAGGAATCGCAATGGGGATCGCTCTCGTGCGGATGCCACCCGAACTGCGGCGTGGGCACGGCGATGATGATCAACAAAAAAACGAAGGAATGGGCGCCCGTGCCACGCTTCCTCAATGCGCAAGGCCTCACCCGCGACGTGAATTACATTACGGACCAAGCCCGCGGCAAGAAATTCTCGAACTTCATGATGGCCATGGCGCTGCTTAAGAATTACCACCCTTTTCAGGCGCCACCGAGCCTGAAATTGAAGGACCTCTGGGTGAAATTCGACAAGACTTGGGCGCTTTCACGGAATGCGGATAAGAAGTACGGCCGCACGAATCCGAACCGTACCTACGAAGACGCGATGAAACGGCGCGAGGATCCATGGAATTTCATGTTCATCGCAGGAATGTGGTTTCAGGATCTGTTCAACTACGATTTTCGCCGCACGGAAATGTGCATCATTCCCTACGCCACGCAGCAGGGCGAGATTTCCTTCTGCGCGTATAACACGGGAATCGGCTGGCGGAAGATCATCGAGAACATGTACAAGAACGCGACGGTCGCGGAGTGGTACAAGAACCACGGCAAGCACCAGATTTATGCCAAAGGCAAGAAGGTCGACCTCAATACCTACGAACACTCGCTCAAGATCGACGAGGAAGACGCCGCGCGGGTGCGTCACCTGGAGCACGATATTCCGCTGACCGCGGCTGAAGAGGATCGCATCCGCCGCAAGCAGGCATTCGAAGAAGCGGCCAAAGTGCGGAAGATTTATGAGGAACTCGTGCTCAAGAAGGCCTCGGAGCCGATCGTCCAGATCGGTTCGATCGACGAAATTCTGACCGCGGTTCCGGGCGCGACCGTAAAGCGCATCGAGCCTGCGAATGGGAACAGCAATGGCAACGGCGCGGCGAAGACGAACCAGTCCGAAGCTGCCGCGGTGGCGGGCGACTAACGCAATTTCTTCAACCTGGCGGGTTTTGCCAACAGCCCCGGTTTCAGCCGGGGCTGTTGCTTTCTGCTCGCGCCTTCTGATTTCTCCGATTGTGCGGGGCACAATTTCGGGAGGCTGGTGTCTACTTTTCCAAGAGGAGACGCCGTGAACAACCGCAGCGGATTGGGATTTTCTTCCGTGCAGGCGCTCAGTTCGTCCGATCAGGGTTGGAAGGAAAAACTCGGAAAGATCGCGATCTTTCTATGCCTGCTGGTTTTGATCGGTCTTTTCTTTAGTTACATCAGCGGCGCGACTCATAAGATTGGCTCCCAAACGGCTCCCTCAGACCCTCCTGAAGTCGGCTGGGACCTCGCCACCCAGTAGCCGCTGCGAAGCGGCTTCAACTTTCGCCTCGAAGCTTTTTCTGCCGGACGGAATTCTCGATAGAATGCAGGCATGACTGATCCGAGAGCACGAGTGCGTGAGCTAGCCGCGGAATATACCCGCAAGGGCGACCAACTCGGCTGGTTCGAGGCGCTCTATCAGGAAGCCGAAAGCGGCAGCGCCGCGATTCCGTGGGCCGACATGGAGCCGAATCCGCGCCTGCTCGAGTTCTGGAAATCGCATCCGCTCGAGACCACGGGCAAACGCGCTCTCGTGATCGGCAGCGGGCTGGGTGACGACGCCGAGCAGCTTGCCGCGTGGGGATTCAAGACCACCGGCTTCGACATCGCAAGAACGGCAATCGAGAAGACCAAGGAGCGGTATCCCAAAACACAGGTCGAATACGTGGTGGCCGACCTGTTTCATCCGCCGCAGGCATGGATTCGTGGATTTGATTTTGTGCTGGAGATTTACACGGTGCAGGCGTTTACCGGCGAGTTGCGCGGGAAGGCAATTGAGGCGCTCGCGGAATTTGTAGCACCGGGAGGACGGCTGCTCGTGATCGCGCGGGGCCGGGGCGAGGGCGAACCCGAAGCGCCCGGACCTCCATGGCCGCTGACGCGCGAAGAGATGGACGGCTTCCGTCGCGCGGGCTTGGAAGAAGAGTTGTTCGAGGACTACGCGGAACCGGAGCCGCCGTGGGTGCGGCGATTCCGCGCACTGTATCGAAGACCTTAAATGCTCCGGTTTTGATAAAATAGCCGTACTATGCCGATCTACGAATATGTTTGCGATGACTGCGGCGAGCGCTACGAGCGCATCGTGATGAACGGGAAGACGAAGATCACCTGCCCGAAGTGCTCGAGCGCGAAAAATACGATTCAGCTTTCCGTTTTCGCGGCGCCTGCGAACGGCAGCAAGGCTTCTTCCAGCTTTTCGGAGCCGTCCGGCGGCGCATGCTGCGGCGGCGCGTGCGGCTGCAAGAATTAGCCCGGCCCAAGATGAAAGCTCCGAGCGCCGTATTCTCCAAGGAAACCGTCCTCTTTCTGCGCGAGCTCGGGCGCAACAATCACAAAGCTTGGATGGATGAGAACCGCGAGCGGTATCGCGCGACTCTGGTCGAGCCATTTCGCGCGCTGCTCGACCGGCTGAGTCCCGTCGCACTGAAATTGAATCGACGATTCAGTGTGAGCGGGCGGACGGGCGAGAACTTTTCGCGGATCAACCGCGACATCCGCTTCTCGATGGACAAAGCGCCTTACCGCACGCAGATGTATCTTTTCTTCGCGGAGCCCGGAGGCGAAGGCGGCCAGCTCTACGCCGGGATTTCGGCGGAGACCATAACTTGCGGTTTTCGAGTGTACGGACGCGGGCGAGGCGCGCCGCTCACGCAGATCGGGCGTGCGCGGGCGAAGGAAAACACGAAGTGGCTCGAGCAGCAAAAGCGCCGGCTCGCGCGCAGGTATGAGAGCTATTGGTATTCGTCCGAAAAGGGTGAATGGACAAAGCACGTGGGCTGGCCCGTGAAGCCCGAGGAGTGGAAGAAACTCCATGGATGGGTCGTGCGCCGGAAACTCAGGCATGCCGCCGCGATGCGCCCTGGATTTGAACGCGAGGCGGCGAAGATTTTCCGCGAAGTCTATCCGCTGTTGCCGTTCACTTCTTCTCCGGACTGGAATCCGTAATCGCTCGCGGAAGGCTCTGTTTCTGCATTACGAACCGCTACCCGCAAATCGACTTCCTCTGCTAGGATTCGCGCTGGGATGGGTCTCGGCGCCACCGAATAGGGGGAAATTCGAGTGATGCGACGAAGAATTTCGATTGCGGCGATCCTGTGCGGCGTGCTCTTGCTGGGCGCGTCCGCGCGACCGAGCCGCGCGCAGAGCTTTGTAACAGCGCGCGATTGCGACCGGCAGTGCCTCTACGGTTTCGTCGATCAATATCTTGCGGCGCTGGTGGCGCGCGATCCAGCGCGGCTGCCGTGGGCGAAGAACGTCAAATTCACCGAAAATAATGTGGAGTTGCAGCTAGGCGATGGACTCTGGGGAACGATCACCGCAAAGGGCGCGGACGATCTGCGCGCCGCCGATCCGGAAAACGGACAGGTCGCGTACTACGGTGTGGTCGACGAGCGCGGCACTCAGTCGTTTTTGGCCCTGAGAATGAGAATTGTTGACCATCAGGTTTCCGAAGTCGAGACGATTGTCGATCGCAAGGGCTACGGCCCGGGACCATTCGGTGATCCGGCGACGCTGAAGCCGGTGCCGGTTCTGCTTGAGGATGTGCCGCCGGAGCACAGGCGCCCGCGCGAACGACTGATCTCGCTCGCCGATGGTTACTTCAACACGCTGCAACTCAACGACGGCGCGATCTTCACGCAGTTCGCCGACGATTGCAGCCGCCGGGAGAACGGCGTGTGGACGGCGAATGATCCCCATCCTGAAGCCAATGCGAATTCGAATCTGTCCGCATACGGAAAGATTTCGTGCGAGCAGGGATTCAAGCTCGGGAATTACCGCTGGGACGACCGTTTGCGCGCGCGTCGCTTTCCGCTTGTGGATGAA
>DATIZQ010000027.1:0-2528 GCA_035517015.1 Candidatus Acidiferrum sp.
GTCTTGTTGATATTTGGTCCCTTGACGGCCCTCGCGGTGATGTTCTGGCACTGGCGCAAGGAGTTGCGTGATAGCAGCCGGCTGCGCCAGGCGAGATCGACTCAAGTCAGGTAATCCGACCGCTGATCATTTCGCGCCCGCTTGTGACCCACGAATCAGAATCAAGCAGCTGAACTCGACGCATACCCGCGTGAGAAATTCGTTGCACAATTCAGGCATAGCGCGTTTGTTGGCGCGAAGCTGAGTTGCAACTTGTCCTGAGAAAACAGGGAATCGATCGCTGGCACTAGGATTGCTTGAGCATTTACCGGGCTAGAGTCAGAACTTTGGGGGCGAGTTGGGCAAAGAATTCAGGGCCATTGGTTGGGCGCACGTAGTTGCGATTCTTCTCGCCCTTGTCGCTGTACTGGTTAACGTCCACGGACACTCCAGCATCGCGAAACGCTCACCGGTCGTAGGTCAGCCCCCGCACGTACGCTTCTCATCGAGCGAATCATCCGGTGCAAAGCTGGTCTCGCGCCGCCTCTATCCGTATTCGGTAATCCCGGGAGGCGTAGAGAGTGGGCCGGAGCTGAAAAGCGCGATCTTGCGCGATGCGGTCGCCGCGAACCACTATGCAGACTTCGATGTGACCAAGGCGCGCGTTGTACGTCTCGATCGCGACCAGCTCGCCTACGTGTCGTACCGGATGGGCGACAAGATTTTCTGGACCAGCAAAAAAGTGAAGCTGCCGAAGGGTGAGACGGTCCTTACGGACGGCCCGCACGAAGCGAGGACTCGCTGCGGCAATCGCGTGTCCGAGACACCGGGCCAACCGGTGTCGCCGGACGAGCCGCCGCCTCAAGCACTTCAGCCGTCGCTGCCACCTCAGCAGGTGAGCATCCTGTTGCCACCGTTGATCGAATTTCCGCCGTCATCGCCGCCCAATTTTCCGCCGGGCCCGCCGCCCGCGCCTCCCGAGGCACCGCCGGGAGGAGGCATAATTCCGCCGCCGTATTTTCCGCCGGTTGGGGGAGGAGGGTCTCCACCTCCGTCTACTCCCTCTACACCGCCAGTAGTCCTTCCTCCTGTTTCAGTTCCGGAGCCCGGAACTTTCGGAATGCTTGCTCTGGGGATCACGACGGCTCTCGCCGCAAGTTGGTTTGCAGATATCCGACGCCGACGCAGGGCTTAGGATCTCGCCTATTTCTGCGTGGAAGTAAGGCCTTCCTGTGCGGCTTCTAGGATTCGAATGGTGGGGGCAAGATCGTGCCGCTCGAAGGAGCGCGCGATCGCTTTTCCGATTTCGTCGTAGCGCCCCGTGGCCAGCGCGACCACGCTCGGCCCCGCGCCGCTCAGTGCAATTCCTAGCATTCCAGGCATGCGCGGAAGCGCGAGCGCCTCGCCGAGCCCGGGAATCAATGGCTGCCGCGCTGCTTGATGCAACCGGTCCTGCATCGCGTCCCATAGCAGGTCGTAGCGGCGGTCTTCGAGGGCTGCCACGAAGAGCGCGGAACGCTGGAGATTGAAGACCGCGTCGCCGCGGGAGACGGTTGCCGGTAATACGGCACGCGATTTCTTCGTTTCGAGCTTCACATTCGGCGTGACGATCACCATGCGAATCACTTTCGGCCAATGTTTGCAGACCGCACCGACGGTACCGTCGCTACGGGTAAACGTCACGACCAGTCTGCCGAACAGCGCCGCCGCGACGTTGTCGGGATGGCCCTCCATTTCGGCCGCATAGTCGAGAACGGTGTCTTTGGGGATCGCGCGCCCAGTCACTGCGAAACCGAGCGCCAGACCTGCGACTGTGGCGGCCGCGCTGCTGCCAAGCCCGCCAGCGACGGGGATTTCATTTCGTACGGCGAGGCGCACACGCGGTAGCTCGAAGCCTTCGCGCTCGGCCGTGTGGCGCATCGCGCGGAATATCAGGTTTTGATCGGGCGAGCTGGGAAGTTCAGACGTGCCGCGGACGCCGCGACTTCGCGCGAGTGTACGCCCCTCGGGTCTGGAGAGAATCGTTGCCCGCACCCTGAGGTACATTTCGAGCGCGAGCCCGAGGCAGTCGAAGCCTGCGCCCATATTTGCAGTGGATGCGGGAACGCGGACTTCAAACGAAATTTGGCGGGTAGCGCTCATGGAATCGGATAGTTTCGCCGAGCGGACCTGCCGGGGTACCCGAAGGCCGCGCTCTGGACGCCGCTGACTATCTTGGTCGCTCCAGGCTTGCGAGGATAGCAGTTTTGTTGGCTGCTATGCGCTGCGGAGCATTTTGAAACGCTCCGGCAATCGGCATCGGCGGCGCCGAGGAACCCACTGCACCGGCAGCAGAAGTTAAAGTTCCCTCGTGGTAGCGAATCATGTAGTCCGGGTCTTTCAGCGCATGGCCTGTCAGGACAGCGACGACGTCATCCTTGCGCCCGATGTGTCCCGCCGCGACCAATTTCTTGATGCCCGCAACGGTCGTCGCCGAGGCCGGCTCGCAACCGATGCTGTCGCGGCCGATCATGGCTTTGGCGTCGGCAATTTCCTGCTCGCTCACCGTA
>DATIZQ010000028.1:0-29766 GCA_035517015.1 Candidatus Acidiferrum sp.
GTATTTGCGCCGGACTGGCGCAGACCGACGATGATGCCGGAAGCGAGCCCACCTCCTCCGATTGGCACGATGACGTAATCGAGTCGGGCGGCGAAGACGCTGAGTTCCCTGCCGAGGCTGCTGTTGCCGGCGATTACGAGAAGATCGTCGGCCGAGCTGGCGATATAGGCATCGGGGTGGGCCGCCGCGAGGGCTGCGATTTTCTCCTTCCTGGAAATCACGCGAGTATCTATTAATTCGACGCGGCCGCCATATTCGCGGACGGCGTCAATCTTCACACGGGCGGCGGTGGAAGGCATGACGATGATGCAGGACTTGCCTCTGAGCGCGCATGCGTAGGCGAGCCCCTGGCCGAAATTACCTGAGGAGGCGGTGATCAAAAGCCGCTGCGTAACACTCGAGGCTACATGATAGGCCGCGCGGAATTTGAAGCTGCCGGTTTGCTGGAAAGTCTCGCTGGCGAGAATGATTCGCGCGCCCAGATAACTGCTGAGGCGGACTGACTCGATGATTGTGGTTGGATGAACGATGGATTCAGCCGGAGCGGATGCGGCGGAACTTGTGATCATCGAGTTGGCCTTCGGGAGAGGATTGCCGTGAATTGCCGTGCCTGCCGGACGCCACGGCGCGGTAGTCTTCGGAGTCTTCAAAGACGCACGGATCGACGTCCTGGATCCTAGTTGTGGCTGCCTGTGAGGGCGCCATACTTCCGCAGGATTTCGACGGTCTTTTCAATTGGTAGTGCTTCAACGGTGTTCCCCCGTCCGGTAATAGTTTTTGCGCGAAACAGCGAGTTGTAGACGGCTTCTTCCGTGGCTTCGATCACCGCCAGGAACAGCGGCGACATTGCTTCGTTGGAAAGTGCGACGGCCGGCTGAGGCTTCGGAGCCGGATCGGTCGAACCTTTCGGGAACAGGATTCTGAGCTCGGGGGCAGTGGAGAATGCGATCACGAAATCTCCGCTACCGTTCGAGCCTGCCGAGCCAGTGCGGCCGATTCCGAGCATTGCGCGGGCTGCCAATCGCTTGAGATTGCGGGCGTCCACCGGTGCGTCGGTGGCTACGACGATCATGACTGAGCCCGTCGCTTTGTCGGTGGTGACGCGGGAGGAGGAGGCAGATGCTCCCTGCAATTCCTCGCGCAGGTAGTAGCGTCCGAGCTCCTGACCGACGGGCGCGCCAGCGATCGTCAGCACGCCACCAAAGTTTGTTTGTACGAGCACTCCCACGGTGTAGCCACCGAGATTTGTGGGAAGGTGTCGCGACGAAGTGCCGATGCCTCCTTTGAAGCCGAAGGCTACCGTTCCCGTTCCGGCACCGACGGCACCTTCTTCGACCGGGCCGGACTTCGCGTTCTTGATGGCCGAGAAAACATCCTCGCGAGTAATGTGACGGCCGCGAATGTCGTTCAAGTATCCGTCGTTCGTTTCGCCGACGAGTGGATTGACGGACTGCACGTCTTCGTTTCCTGAAAGCGCGAGCATGTAATCGAGCAGCGCGTCGGCCACACGGGGAACACTGAGCGTAGACGTGAGCAAAATCGGAGTCTCGATCTCACCGAGTTCGTTGACTTGCGTGGAACCTGCGAGCTTTCCGAATGCATTGCCGATGAAAACCGCGCCGGGGACTTTCTCGCGGAAGAGGTTGCCGCCGTGCGGCAAGATTGCGGTGACGCCGGTGCGGATGTCCTCGCCTTGTGTCAGTGTCGTGTGGCCGACTTGAACGCCGGCAACGTCAGTGATGGCATTCAATGGTCCCACCGGCAAAATGCCGATCTTAAGCCCAATGTCACGCGCGCGAGGCCGCGGAACGACGTTCTGGCCGAGCGCAACGGCACCGAGGAAAAAGAACAGCACGAAGACCGCGCTAATGAAATGCGGCCGCATGGCCGGCTAGTGCCTCCGAGAGTTTCCCGATGACGCGATCTCGGCGCTTCGTTCCAGATACTCGGCAATCACGTCGATATATTTCAGGCCCGATCCAGTATTGAAGAGCACAACCCGGTCGCTGGGCTTGAGGAAGCCCGACGCGATCAGTTTGCGATAGCCCACCAACGTCGCAGCGCCTTCCGGGGCGGCGAAAATTCCCTCCGTCGATGCCCACTCACAAACCGCCTGCACGATTTCTTCGTCGGTGACGGAGATCGCGGTGCCGCCGCTCGCTCTCAAGATGTCTAGAATGATGTAGTCGGCATAAGCTTTGGGAACGCGCAGGCCGGCAGCGACGGTCTGCGCGTTCTGCCAGAACTCGGAGACGCGTTGCCGCGCTTCCCAGGCCTTCGGAATGGGTGCGCATCCGGCGGCTTGAACGGCGATCATTTTCGGACGTTCTTTGCCGATCCAGCCGAAATATTCCATTTCCGCGAAAGCCTTCCACATTCCGATCAGGCCGACACCGCCGCCGGTGGGATAGAAAATTGCGTCGGGCAGCTTCCAACCGAGCTGCTCTGAAAGCTCATAGCCCATGGTTTTCTTGCCTTCCACGCGAAACGGCTCTTTCAGAGAGGAGATATCAAACCAGCCTTCTTCCTTTTTCCGTTCGTTGACGATTTTGGCGCAGTCGCTGATCAGGCCGTCAACGAGCGTCAGTTTCGAGCCGTACACATTGCACTCGATACGATTTGCTTGCGGCACGTCCTTGGGCATGAAGATATGGGCTTCGATTCCAGCCGCGGCGGCGTAGGCGGCGAGAGCGCTTGCCGCGTTCCCCGCTGAGGGAATCGCTATTTTTTTCACGCCGTAGGCTTTGCACATCGTGACCGCGGCGGACAATCCACGAGCCTTGAACGAGCCTGTGGGGTTCAAACCTTCGTCCTTGATGAACAGGTTGGGATTGTGCCGACTTTGAATCATGGGGGTCTGGCCCTCGCCGAGGGAGACCGGCGCGATATCCGGCAGGACTTCGCGATATCGCCACATGCTACCGTTGCGCCCGGAGAAGTGCTCCGGCTTCAACTTGCCGAGGTATGGCGCGAAGTTGTAGCGGACATAAAGGGAGCCGCCATCGTCAGGGCAAACGGTTTGCGGCTCTTTTGCGCTGATATGATTGCCGCACTTCGTACATTCAAGGTATGAAATGGTCGCCACGAATATCTCCGTCGATTAAATGCGAATCCAACCCATGCGGATCAACGCCAGCGAAGTCACTGCGACAACGGCCCAAAGCGCAATACCTTGCATGAGCGGGCGGACGCCAACCCGGCGAAGCGTTTGCCTTGAGAGCCCGGTGCCTATCAGAAAAAGCGTCGCGGTGAGCCCGAGCTTTCCGAGCCGGCTCAAAACGGAATAGGCGGGACCAAAAACCGGCACGTAGGTGTTCGCGATCGCGGCCAGACAGAAGAACAAGATGAACCACGGCCACTGGATTTGCGTTTTCGTTCCTTTTGCCACCGCGGTTGCAACCGACAGGGGCACAATCCAAAGAGCGCGCGCGAGCTTCACGGTCATGCCGACAGCGAGGGCAACTGATCCGTACTTGGCCGCCGCGCCGACGACTGAACTCGTGTCGTGAATCGCGAGAGCCGACCACAACCCGAATTGGGTTTGGGTGAGATGCATCGCCCACCCGATCGTGGGGAAAGCCAGCAGAGCGACGGAATTGAGGACGAAGATCGTTGCCAGCGAGACTGCCATTTCTTCTTCGGATGCCTCCGCGATTGGACCGACGGCGGCAATGGCGCTACCGCCGCAGATCGCTGTTCCCGCAGTGATCAGCAGTGAGGATGTATCGCCGACTTTCATGAGGCGCCCAAGCCCGAGGCCGACAATCATCGACCCGGTAATACCGAACGCCGTATAGAGAAACCCGGACCGGCCAGCATGAACGACCTCGTGAAGATTCATTCCGAATCCGAGACCCACGACGGAGGCCTGCAGTAGAATTTTCGATAGGTTTTTCCCGCCCGGATTATCGGAACTGTAAAAGGCGACACCGTACGCGAGGCCGATCGCGAGCGCCACCGGTGGCGATACGAGGCCGCTCGCCGCCAGAATAAATGCCCCTATGAAAAGATAGCTTTGTTTCATATCTCGAGATTTAACTTAGATGGAGAACGCGCCCGGCCACCTGAGACACCCTCCTCGTGCGGACCCGGGCTAGGCGCAATCAACGCGGGGAAATTAGACCCAACCCGACAACCCGAGCCGCGCGCGATTGTATATCACATATCAGAGAGCGCTTCAAGAAGGTTCTTCCCGCTGGCGTGTGGCGGCTCTCTGGTATGCGCGTCATTAAGGGCGATGGTTTGCGATATCCAAAGCCGGAGGCGCGGAATCGTCGAATCGATCTCTCCGGAGCGATCGTTAATCGTTAGAGAGAGCTAAACGGCAATCACTTCCGAATTGCGAGGGTGTCCGAGAGCTAGGATTTTCGCCCGTTGCCCGAGACAAGCTGCCGGCCGTGAGCTTCCCGACTCGACTTCGAGGATCCGGAGGCTTGCTGGCTGTTCACGAAATCTATCAATTGCTTGCGAACGTAATCGATGTGCTGAGCCATAGCGCGCTTGGCTTCCTTGCGGTCGCCTTTTTTAAGAGCGTTCACGATCGAGCGGTGCGCCTGGGGCGCAACACTGGAAGACAAGTTGTAGGTTTTACAACGGCACAGCCAGATCTGATGTTGAATGTTCTCGACGACGGACGCGAGCGGCTGATTTCCCGTGGCCGCGGCGATGGCGCCGTGGAATCGCATGTCCTCCTCGATAAATTCCAGCTTTTTGTTCGCGTCCAGCAGCGCTTGCAAACGCTCAATGCTTTTGTCCAGAGTCGCCAAGAGCTTGTGCGTTACCTCTGCGGTCTGGACTGAATAAACCTCGAGCAACTCACGGAGGTCATACAGGTCGGAAGTCTCTTTCACGGAAAAGCGCCGGAGAGAAGCGCCGCGGCGCGGCGCGATGGTGATCAATCCTTCGGTGGCAAGGCTGTTAAGAGCTTCGCGGATGGGCGAGCGGCTAATTCCGAGTTGGTCCGAGAGCATCGTCTCGGTGAGGCGGCTCTCCTGGTCGACGCGTCCTTCCAGGATGTACTGCTTGATGCTGTTATACGCGAGCGTCGTGAGGTCAGAGGGTATTTTTATCTTCTTCATTCCGTCCTCTGGTGTATTCAAGTTCCCCAAGCTGTCGGCGGCTGCAAATATTGAATGTTACCATGTTCGAGCAGTAGTTATTCTTGCTTTTAAAAGCTCGGGCATGGCCCGCGCTTTCAAACGATTGCGATCTTCATTGCGGCGCGGTTGCCTGGCTGCTTTGTTGCCAGCCGCGCCCGCGCAATACGCGCCCTGCCGTGGCACCGATCAGCTTGCCGTGGTCGTACTCGACTTGGCCGTTGACAATCGTAAAATCCACGCCTTCGGAGACTCGGTCGGGTTCGGCGTAAGTGGCGCGATCGATGATTGTATCGGGATCAAAAACGACGATGTCGGCAAATTCACCCGGGCGAAGCAGGCCTCGATCCGGGAGTTGCTCGCGCTCCGCTGGAAGCGAGGTGAGCTTGCGAATTGCGGCCTCGAGCGAGAGAAGATGCTCGTCTCGGACATAACGTCCGAGAAGGCGCGGGACGGAGCCGAACGCGCGAGGGTGACCGTGCGCTTCGTGCGTCGGTCCGTCGAGGGACATCTCACCGTAATCGAGGCCGATGCTGGTCCAGGGCTGCTGCAGTCCGAATTTCAAATCGTCTTCGCTGGCGAGAAAATAGATGGTGTCGGTCCGGCCGGGATCAGCGAGCACGAAATCCATCAGGGCATCGATCGGCGCTTTGTTCCACGTCCTCGCAACTTCTTCGAGCGTTTTTCCTTCGAATATTTTGAGATCCGGAGCATGGGTCCCGGCAATCAGGATTCCTGCTGCTCCTCCTGAATCGAGATAGAAATTCTCCCAGTCGGTGTGGTCAGTGGCGAGATCTTTCTTGATGCGAGCGCGGATTTCGGGATCTTTTAGCCGAGCTATCAGCTTCTGTTTTCCGCCATCGGCTGCCCAGGGCGGCAATGCGGAGGCAAGCGCAGTTGATCCGGCAATGTAGGGGTACATGTTCGCGGCGATATCGAGGCCAGAATCGCGGGCAGCCTGGATTTTGGCGACGACTTTTTTCATGTTTCCCCAGCGCGACTTTCCCATCACTTTCAAGTGAAAGATTTCGACTGGGAGACTGGCCTCGCGGCCGATGCGAATGGCCTCGTCGAGCGCCTGCATTTCAGATGCGCCCTCACTTCGGATGTGCGTGGCGTAAAGGCCGCCGTATTTCGAGGCGACTTGTGCAAGGGCGATCAGCTCGTCGGTCTTCGCGTAAGTGTTCGGCGGATAGACCAGCGCGCTGGAGACGCCGAGGGCGCCTTCTTTCATGGCGTCCGCGGCTAGGCTTTTCATCTGCTCGAGTTCCGCCGCAGTCGGCGGCCGGTCGTCATAGCCGATCACAGCGGCGCGAAGCTGTCCGGAGCCGACGTAGGTGCCCAGATTCAGCGGCGTTCCTTCTTTTTCGAGACGGCGGAAATAACCATCGAGGGTGGTCCAATCGACCTTGAATTTGTAGGCTTCGAGGAAAGGCTTCATGGCTGCGAGAGTCTTATCGCTCTGCGGCGCGACCGTAGCGCTTTCGCCGGTGATTTCCGTGGTGATGCCCTGCGAGAGTTTGCTGAGTGAGCGATTGTCGAGTAGCAGGCTGATTTCGGATTGGCCGAGCATGTCGATGAATCCTGGCGCGACCACGCGGCCGCTGGCGTCGATCTCACGCGCGGCGTGCTCGCGGCGCAAATCGCCAATGGCCGCGATGCGATCTCCTCTTATGGCGACGTCCGCCGCGTACCAGGGATTTCCCGTCCCATCGATCACGTGACCATTGCGAATGATCAGGTCGTACGCGGATTCAAGGGGAGCATCGTAAGCAGCGGCGGCGATTTCACCAAGCGCTTGACCCGCCAAGCGGTCCGCCGAATTCGGATCGGGAGGGAGCGAGACGTTGTTTACGTACGCCGCGAAGGCCAGCTTCTCTCCGTTTTTTGTGATTACGTAGCCAGCGAGAGCTTTTCCGCGGAGCCACGGCTTGCCGTTCAGTCGATCGCGAGCTCGAAGAGTGCCGGTCTTCGCGAAAACATGACCGGCGGCGGGCGAATGAGTTTGGATTTCAGCGAGCGTCCCATCCTTGCCAAGGATCGGCAGCGCGTTGAAGAACGCGTTGTAATCTTGGCGAGTCGTCCAGTAATGCAAGTAGCGGCAGGCGAAGTCGGGGCTGAAGTAATCGGCAGCGTCGCCGCCGGCGCCATCTCCTTGCGAGGCGCCCGAGAGGTCGAGCTTGGCATCTTCGAAGAAGTCGTGCTCGACTTTGAAGCCCGCACGAAAAGAATCAGCGGTGTTCCTGGCAACGAGCGCGCCGATAAGATACGGGGCCACGGCAGCGTGAAGATTCTGGCTCACCTTAAGCGTCACCTTGACCTCTTCGGAGAGCGGGGGAGAGACGTGCTCGGCGACAAGGTTCTCCGCCGTGTAGTTGCGCGAGAGCTGAGGGAAATTGGGCGGCATCGCATTCTTGGGCGGCTCGATCTGGATCCCTGCCGCGGAGATTGACTCGCGTAGAACAACTTCTGCGAATTTCGACGGCGAAGGCACGGGGAACGGCGCCGTAACCGTGGGTGCGCCCACGGGCATGCCGCCTGTTAGTACGGCGACCACGGTGCCATCGGGGTTTGTGCTGATTTCCGGATCGCTGAAGCTTGGGGGAGTGCCGGCGGCGGTGGTCGTCAAATGGTTCACAAACTTGACGTAGGAAGTTTGCGGCGATGTTTCGAGAACGGCGGGATCGCCGGGCTTCGCTCCCGGTCTTGCCACGAGATCGATCAAATTGTCGTTAACAATGATTGAAGATATCACTACATCGGTACCCGGCTCGTGAGCGCCGTCTGGCAGCAGCGACGCGTCGATCAGCACGCGGCCTTCGATCTTACGTATGCCTTTGGCCGCGACCTGCTTTCCGAGCAGCTGCATTACGGCGAGCGGGTCTCCTGCTACCGCAGGACCGCCGTAAGAATGGTCGTCGTCGCGGAAGGCCAGTGTTCCGTCTGGCTGAATGCGATTGGAAAGATTTGGATCACCACTGGCGACGAGAATGAGGTCGCCTTTTAGGCGGCCCTTGGAATCGATTCGACCCGTGCGGTAAATGCTGGTGTGGAAGCGGTAGTCGGCGCCGAGCTTGGCGAGGAGCGTTCCTTCGGTGAAAATTTTCGTCGTCGAAGCTGGGACAAACATCTTCGAGCTATTCAGCGCGTATATCACTTTGCCGGAATCGAGCGAGATGAACTCGACGCCGAAATTGGCGTGCACGAATTCAGGCCGCTCGATCACGTTTTGAATGCGATCTGAAAGCCGAGAGGGAGACGATTGCACCCGGGCCGAGAGGCCGACGCAGGACGTGACGAACGCAAGGACGCAAAAATAAGAAATCGGAGAACTACGTTTCCCCCTTCGAGCCACAGGTTCCTCCCGGGTCTGGATATGGTCTTCGATTTCCTACTGCGACTTCGCGGCCGTCCGGCTGCGCCCGGCCAGCTCTTCCAGTATTGAGCCGATGCGATTCAGGGCTTCACGCAGGTATTCGGCGTTCAGGCCGTGCGTTATGCGGAGATGGTGTTCGATGCCGAAATATTCGCCCGGCGCAACGAGGACGCCCGCGCGCTGGCGAAGGGCCTCGGCCACTGTGGTCGAAGGCATATTCAGGTGATAGCGAACGAACGCTAACGCCGTGGATTCCGGTGGAATCACGGAGAGAAGCGGAGAGTGATCCTTAACCCAGCTCTCGAGACGCGTGTAACCTTCGCGAATCAGCCTGCGAGTGCGCGCCAAAAGCCGAGTGCGCATGGGCTCCGCGAGGGCGATCTCGGCAAAGAACATGTCGAGGACGCCGGCGCTAATCGTCGCGTATTCGTGGCGGCGCCAGAAGGTATCGACGCGCTCTCGTGGGCCTACGATCCAACCAATGCGCAGGCCTGAGAGGCCGTAAGCCTTGGAAAGGCTGTTGACCGCTATGACGCGATCGTAGCGGCCGAAGAAGGTTGGTGTTTCCGTGTCCGTAAGGCGCTCAGTGCCACGATAGACCTCGTCGGCGAGGATCCACGTGCCGTGCTTTTCGGCAATCTTCACTACGCGATTGATTTCCGATTCGTTGAGGATTTTTCCCGTTGGGTTATTCGGATTTGTAACACCGATCAATTTTGTGCGGGGTGTAACGACAGTTTCAAGCTCGTCAAGATTCGCGCGCCACTTATTGTTTGGATCGAGATGGAACACGGCGAGCGGGCAACCGAGGTTGCGCGTGATGCCCCAGAGCTGGCGATAGGACGGCTCCATTGCGACCACTTCGTCTCCTGGATTTAGCATCGTCTGTAGAACTACGCCATTTGCCTCCGCTGCGCCCACCGTAACGAGGACGTTCGAAGGCGTCGTCTGATATAGATTTGCAATTAGTTCGCGCAGGCGGGGCGGGCCATTCACCGTAGGATAATGCAGGGCCACCTCGTGCATTCGTTCGTTCACTTCGGCGTTCTCGAGAAGCTCTTTGACTGCGACCGGGTGCACGCCGCTGTCGGCCAGATTGAAGGCGACCTCATGTTCGTGTTCGCTCTGCCACTGTTCGAGATGAAATGGCGTAAACGTCATCGTGAGGTGCCTCCCCGAAATCCGGGTTCGTTGCCGCGGCGCCGGCTATTGAGCAACGCGCTCGCAATGGCTATGTCTTCAATTCCCAGTCCGACGGAGCGGAAAAAGATCGGTGCGCGGCCCGTTGGCTGTCGGGCTTTCCCTGAAATTAGTTGGGGCAAGTCGCCGCAAATCGAATCCGGCGTCCAACTATGATTCCGCGCGGCCAATTTCATTTCTCCGGCGACACCCGGAGTCGTGACGCGGTAATCGCAATAAATTTCGAGGCCTGTCAACGCCTCTGGTGCGATCTCATGAGCGTCCGGCGCATTTGTCGTGATCGAGGTGATCAACTGTCCCGGCCGCAACCAGCGATGGTCAATGACCGGAGATCCGGACGAGGTGCAGAGCAAGACGACATCGGAATCCCAAACAGCGGCTTCGGCGGACTCCGCGATCTTGATCTTTTCTCGAACTTGCGGCGGGAGCTTTTCAGCGACGGCTCGATTTCGATCAATGGTCCGCGAGTAGAGTTGAACCTGATTCCATTCGTGAACCGTGGAGGCGTACCGAAGATGCGCCATCCCGACCGCTCCGACGCCGATAATCGCAAGCCGTTTGGCACCTGCGGGCATCAAGAGTTCGAGCGCGAGCGCGGTGGTTCCTGCAGTGCGTTCGGTAGTGAGCGCCAGTGAATCGCACAGGAGGATTGGATCGCCCGTCTCAGCGGAGAGCAGAACCGTCCAGGCGGTCACCTTCGGACCATCTTTTCGGGCTGGAAAATAAGGCGAAAGCTTGGCGCCGAATAATTTCTGCTCACTTAGAATTCCCGAATACCAAATCACATCCAGCTGGTCGGCGACTAGGCCCGCCACTTGTGGCGGTTGAACGGCCGACCCATTCGCGAGACTAGCGATCGCTGCGCGCAGAGCGTTCAAAACGTCCCGCTCTGGAAGCCGCGCGTCGAAATCGCTTTGACGGAGAATCAGCAGCTCACCGCTGCGCGCGACTTTTGCCTCGGTCATTGCTTGGGTACCTCCGTTGTCCGAATTGCGGAGCGGCGCGAACTCCGGCTTGGCCGCATTCTGCTACATCGCTGAATGCATCGTTTTGCCGCCAACGACGGTCCGCATTACCTTGATGTCTTTCAGGTGATTGGGATCGGCGTCGTGCGGGTCTTCGGCCAGGATCACGAAGTCAGCCAACTTTCCGGCTGTGATCGAGCCTTTCACGTTTTCGTCGTACGAGGCATGAGCCGCGTTGATCGTGCAGACGCGAAGAGCCTGATCGACCGTGATGCGCTGATTGGAACCCCAGACGTGGCCGCGATAATCCGTTCGGGTGACCATGCTTTGTAGCGCCATCATCGGCTCGTAAGGCCCCGGAATGTAATCCGAAGCCGCGGCAACGGGGATGCCGTACTCGATGAAGGAATTGTGAGCGAACATCCAGCGCATTTTTTCGTCGCCGTAGTTGTCCCACTTGTCGCCGTGATAGTAGACGTAGGTATAGAACGGCGTGGGGATTGCACCAACCTTCTTGATGCGCGTCAGAAGATCCGGATTGACGAGCGAGCAATGCTCGATTCGCGGTCGATACGGCTCATGCGCGC
The DNA here is from genome assembly GCA_035517015.1 of Candidatus Acidiferrum sp. Taxonomy (GTDB): domain Bacteria; phylum Acidobacteriota; class Terriglobia; order Acidiferrales; family UBA7541; genus Palsa-295. The sequence continues at coordinate 11,225 of DATIZQ010000028.1, forward strand.
CCTGAGCCTTCACACGCTCGTAGGCCTTCAAAACCATGTCGATGGCGACGTCACCGTTGGCGTGAACTCCCATTTGGTAGTCGTGAAGGTTCGCATCGTCGGCCGCGTTGTTCAATTCATCCTGCGTCATGGTCAAGATGCCATAGTCATTCGGACGCCCCGCGTAGGGCGTGCTCATGCGCATGGTGCGCTCTAAGCACGAGCCGTCGGCGAGGTACTTCACTCCACCGATTCGAACCCACTCGTCACCAAGCTGCCCACGAATTCCCGCGCTCTCCAGAGCGGCGCGCATCGGCGCATACCCGACGGTCAGGATATAAACGCGAAAGCTGAGTTCTCCGGCGTGGTAGGCATCCTGATACGCGGAAAGATAGTCGGGAGGACACTCTGCATCGGTAACAGAAGTGAGTCCGGCAGCGGTCATGCGCTTGGAAATTAGAGCGACGCCGGCGCGGCGCTGCTCCTCGGTGCTGTCGGACGGAATAATTTTGTAGAAGACTTCGTTGGCCTTTTCCTCGACGCAACCGTCGAGTTTGCCGTCGCGCTTGACGAACCTGCCGCCGGCTGGGTCGGGCGTATCGACAGTCACGCTGGCGAGTGCGAAGGCCGCACTGTTGTACCAGCTCAAGTGGCCGCCGCGGTGCTGTATGCGCACTGGATTATTCGGCGCGGCTTCATCGAGGTCCTCTCGAGTGATCCGCCGCTTCTCGCGAACCCTTACATCGTCATATTTGAAGCCAAGAACCCACTGGCCAGGAGGGGTGGCCAATGCACGCTTGTGGATCGCTGCTTTGATCTCTTCGACGCTGCGGAGATCGCAATCGACCGAAACGAGCTCCTCGATTCCTCCCCAGGCCGGGTGAGAGTGCGCGTCGATGAGGCCGGGGAGGACCGTCATTCCGCCTGCATCGACAACTTGCGTGCGCGGACCTTTGAGATTTTGAATATCATGAGAGCCGCCGACTGCGGCGAATCGCGAGTGTTTAATGGCGAGGGCTTCCGCACGGGGTTGGCGATCATCAACGGTGTAGATTTTGGCGTTCACGAGGACGAGGTCGGCTTCGACAGTGTCGGTGAGAGCTTCGCGCGGGCCGACGTTGCCGAGGAGTGAAGTTGCGCCTGCCGCAGCGCCCACGAGAGTTCCGAAGAATTGGCGACGATTTTCTGTCTTCATTTCGTTCTCTCCGCGTTCCCATTGAGGGGCTTAGCCAACAAAGTTCGGTTCGTAGCGTCAAGTTTTTGGCGCACGCTGACGAGTTCGGGCAAATCGGGATCAGCGCTGCTCCAGAGCTTTTCCGCCATCTCAAACTGCCTGCGGGCCAGGGCTGCGTCGCTTGCGTGTTCCGCTGCCAGGCCGAGCGCGTAGTAGCCGCCGGCAAAGCCGGGGTCGTGCTCGATCATTTGTTTGGCGGTGTACTCTGCAAGGTCCCACTCGCCGGAATGCTGAGCGAATCGGGCGATGGACTGGAGTTGAAACAGGGCCTCACTCCACGAGTCGGGGCCGGGCATTGCCCGGATGCTTGCCTCAATTTGCTTCAATGCCGCGTCGGCTTGTGGAAATTTCCGATCGCTCAGGAGTATCTCCGCTCGCAAGATTCCCGCGTTCGGCAAGGCTCCTAGCGAGCCGGTGGGAACGTGCTCCATCTCACGCTCGGCCAATTCCAGCTCGTTTTTGGCGTCGTCGATGCGATTCATGGCGAGGAATGCTCTTCCAGCCAGGGCGTGCCCTGCCAACCGGCCCATCGCCCACGAACTTTTCTCGATCATCTCCTGCGATGCCTTGAGGGCTTCTTCCGGCCGGCCGCGATCCAGCAGGAAATCGGGCCATTCGCGGCGATTGAATTCGGAAATATCGGTGTAGGCGGGGAGCGAAAATGCTTCGCGCAGCAGGGGTTCCGCGGCCTTCATCTGCCCCAGGGATTCGTAGCACATCCCCAAGAGCGAGACGTTGTGCGCGTGATGCCAGTCGTAGATGGAGGATATATTCTCGGTGCGGTAGTAGGTGTTCTCCAGCTCGTCGGCCCTGCGGAATTCCTCAATCGCTTCGGCGGTGCGTCCGAGGCGCCGCAGTTCATGTCCCCGCATGTGGTGCGCGTGAGGAATGGAGGGAGCTAAGTTAACAAACAAGCCGGTTTGCTCGAGCGCGTCCTGCGTTCGGCCGAGATTTTCGAAGGTGTGAGCTAGATAGTGATGGGCGGCGGAATTGTCCGGCGAGTACGCCAAAGCCGTTTCGTAGAACGCAATTGTGTCGATGCCGCCGCCTTGTCCGTTCGCGACGGCTTTTCCTTCGTCTGCAAATCCGCGCAGAATCCAGAGCCAAGGATCGGCCGGACTGGCGGCGAGGGCGTCGCTAATCTCTTTCCGCCATGTAAAGTACTTTTGCATGCCGGAGCTTGTGTCTTCGAGGAAATCAAGCTGGGCTGAGCGAAGTTGAATCCGCGTGCGCTCGCGTTTGCTTGTATTGCCGGCCATCGACTGGGCCTTCTCAAAAGCCGCACGCGCGGCGGAGTTATCTTGCAGCTCCGTGTAAACGTCGCTCAGCCCGAGATAGGCCATCGCCAAGTTCGGATCGAGACGCAGCGCTTGATTGAAGCCGCGGGCCGCTTCGATCCAGTCGTAGGCGTGGAGATAGTTAAGTCCTTGGTCGTAGAAAGCCTGAGCCTGCGGTGATGGGGTCGCTACTTCTTCATGGAGATTGCCGATGCCTTTGCGAAGAGAAACAGGGCGCTCGAGAATTTCTCTTGGAATCCATCCGATGTTCTCGTGATCGTGATGGGTGCTATTCTGCGCGAACGCCGGCGCGACCGATCCGAGAAGACCCATTGCGCCAAAGAACAGGAAAGCGACCCAGTGCGAAGACGTGCCCACGATTTTTCGATCGCGTCCGTCCAACATGCTAGCCCCTCTCCGCGATATCCACGGCGCGCACATAGTAGCCGGCATCCAAACGCGCTGTCGGGACGATAGGGTCTTTAACTCTAAGGCGGATGAGATAGGATCCCGGCTTTTGAGGCGTCCAGGCGTGCGTCCAGAAGCTCCAGGAGTCTTGGTCCGTTTGATCGAGATGATCCACCAGAACATAGTCGTACTCCGGATTGAACCTGATCTCGAGGACGCGAACGCGTTGCAAGCCGCCCCAGAGAATCCCGACGATCCGGTACATGATTGCGTTATTTACGGACCAACGCTCAACTCGGATCGGCATGGCCGCGTGCTGGATTATAGCGGGACGAAAGTCGCGAGCGAGCTCCGGCACGCCTTGTTGATGCGTGCGCGCGGCATATTCCTGCATCTGCGATGTCGCGGGTGCATCGTCCGCGACCAGCGTGATTTCATCCACCCATTTGATGCACGCGCAGCCGTACCACCCGGGCACGACCAAGCGAACCGGGGCGCCATGATCTCTAGTTAACGGCTCGCCGTTCATCTGTGTCGCCAGAAACGCGCGCGAAGAGGTCAGCTCATCCGGCTTGAAGATCCAGCTGGCTCCCGGACGTGAGGTGGCCGACGTTGCCTGGTATTTGTCGAAGCCGGAGACGAGTACACGCGTCGCACGGGGCTCGATGCTGAGTGATTTCAAGACATCGGAGATCGGAACGCCTGTCCATGAAGCAGCGCTCATCAGTCCGAAATGAAATTCGCGAGTGTTTCCAGCGCACTCCATGAGATGGACGCCCATCGGCTGCTCCATCGCTTTGAGGCGCGCGAGGGTGATAGGGGTCGGCTCGCGCATGAGACCGCCGAGCCGGATCACCCACGGGCGGTCGCCTTCGAGAAGATTCGAAGCGCACGTGCGGAGATAGAAGTTCGTCGTCCGCGTCACCGGATCTTCGGGGGTGAGACTCGAGAGGTCCGAGTAGAGACGACCATCCAGCTCCGCGCCGATCACCGCGCCCATCTCGATGGGGAGCTCCCCGACGAAACCCACGACTCCGAGTTTCTTGCCGCCGCGAAATGGGTTTTTCGTGTCCGTCCGGGATGTAAGTGACCATGCCAACCGGTCGAAGCCCGCCAGTAGAGCGCCGCCTGCAATCAGCGACGTCCGGAGCCAATTCCTGCGGCTGAGCGCGGTGTTGATCTCTCTTGTCATATTGTTATTTCGACGTTGACGGTTCGCGGACAACCCGGAAACCGGCAAAGGAAAGTCTTGAGGGCTTGCTTTGAGCCTTGGGATCGGCGGGGCGATCGGCACTTCCGCCCGAGAGTTCACCGCTCCCGTCCGCCGACTTCACCCATTCCGCTACATTTCCCCCGAGATCGAATACGGAATCTTCTCCTGGTTCAGCTTCGCCCGGGAAACTCCCAACTGGTTTCAGTAAAGTGTCGGGGGGTAGCCCGGAGATGAGTGCATCCAGCTTTTGGTCATCGTCGGGATTGACGGAATATCCGGCCCAGTAATCGAGTGTGTTTTCGCCGCTGCGACTGATGTAGAGCGTCTTGGCTTCGTCTTTGTTGGGCAGGCGGTAGGTTTCACCGGTGAGTTTGCTGAGCCACATGCAATAGGCCTTGGCCTTCTCGAAGCTGATGCTACTTGCGGGATAATTCTCGGCTCCGGGTTCGTATTTGTAGTCCTTGTCGAAGGATGCATATTGCGCGCGCGTCACTTCAAAACGTCCGAGGTCGAAAGTGCCACGGCTTACTACTTCCGGAATCAAAATCGTAGTCGATGCGGCTGTCGACGAGTTCTTAGTCGCAAACTCAATGCCGTATCGGGAGCCGACCTTGCGAATGGGGTGTTCCAATACGTCCACAAGCGGCGAGCCATCCTTCAGCGCTTCGTTTTTAGGGGCGTTCGCGTGAAACAAGTACTTGTCGAACCATGCCATCTCCTCAGTTGTGACGCGCAGTTGATGGCTGAGCTTCATGGGGAAGTGCTCTTCACCGGGGAACAGGAGGAAGCGAACAGGCGCCTTCTGAAGATAGTACAGCGAGCGATAGTGCAACCAACCTTGTTCGGTGGGCACATTCTGGTCGATGGAGCCGTGCATGATCAGAGTGGGAGTGCGCACGCGATCCAACTTGTATATGGGCGACTTCCGAATATATAGTTCGGCATCCTCAAATGGTGATTTGCCGAAGTAAAAATTGTCAAACGCTTCGCCGTATTCCGAATTGCCCCAATCGCTAACGTATTCGACATCTCCCGCGCCCACCACGGTAGCTTTGTAGCGTTGAGGGTCTTCGACGTTCAGTTGCGTGGAAAGGATGGCGCCATTGGACCAGCCGAACGCGCCGATTCGGTCGGGGTCCACGAGCCCTTTCGCGATCAAGCTGTCCACGCCCTTCTCGATATCGGGGATCTCGAGCTCGTAGTATTTTCCGCAGCAAATCGATTCCGCCCACTTGGCGCCGTAATTGGCGCTGCCATGGTAATTCGTCTCGAGAACAAACGCACCGCGCTGGGTCAATAGATTGGCAGCGTAAGCGGGATTTGCGCTCCAGGCATCCAGATCCGCGCCCATGGGGCCGCCGTGAGTGTAGGTGACGAGCGGATAGCGCTTCTCGGACTGGTAGTCGTCGGGGTAATAAAGGATGCCGTCCACTTCGTCATCGTTGGCGCCTTTCCAGTGTATGACCTCCGTCTTCGCAATTGTCTTCTTTCGGTATCGCGAATAAATATCTACGAGCAGGGTGGGGTTCTGGACTTTGGCGCCGTCGAGTTGCGCGCGATACCATTGCCAAGGCGTGCTCGCCGTAGAATATTCGTAAACGATCGAGCGCGCGTCTGCTCCAAGGGTGAAGTTGAAATAATTTCGATCGTGCTCGCCCTGGAGCCACTCGTGGGACCACGTGGCGCCGTGGCGCGTGTAACGCGACGGCTTGAATCTCACGCCATCCGCAAGCAAAACTACGAAGCCATCGGGAGTTACCTCAAACCTTTGAAGAAAGCCCACCCCCTTTTCCCATTCGAGGTTCACCTTTGACGTTGCGCCCGACGCTACATCATAGAAATACACGAGACGCGCGAATCCGCTCGGCTCGGGCATGATATTGGAAAATGGTGCGATCGCGTAAATGCCGGAATTATCGGCCGCCCATTTGAGCACGCGGGGATGGATATTCCCTTCGGTAAAGATTTGTTTTCGTTCGCCCGTTGCGAAATTCAGAATCCAGACGGCGGGTGAGATCCTGCGATCCCACTGGTAGCTCAACTCGCGGCTTTCGGAAAAGACCGCTCGCTTGCCATCAGGAGAAATATCGAAGTTTTCGATCCAGCGGTCGTTGTCCGTCAATCGCGTCACGCTCTTGTCTTTCACAGACAGCCGGAAGAGACGGACTCGAGGGGCGTGCTCGGCATCGTCAACGACATTTGTGTCGTCCTTCTTCTCTTCTGCCTGCGATTCGTAGAGTGAGAAGTCATCTGCGGCACTGAAGATGATCGTGTCGTTGTCTTGCCATTCAAAATGTTTCAGGCGGAGATCCGACGGTAATGCCGGCCACGGTTCGCCGCCGAACGGATTGATGAGCCAGATATGGGGTTTACCTGCGCCGGCGTCGGGGAGTGCGCGAGAGCTCAGGAAGGCGATCCGCTTCCCGTCAGGCGACCAGCGCGGCTGCGAAACGTTGTCGATCTCACGAGTCAACTGAATCTCTGCACTATCGACCATGCTCGATAGCATCAGCTGGGTGGCTCTCGAATCCTTTTTCTTGTCGGGGACTGTCTTTACCCAGAGGGCCCACTTCCCATCGGGCGAAATACGGAATTGATCGGCGACATCAAAGAACACCATGTCTTCTGGCGTCCATGCGTTTACTCGCGCGGCTGAAGGCGTGGGGGGAGCCGCTGGAGTGTTCGTCTGCGCATGCAGCGCCGCGCCGCCGAATAAGAACTGAAGGAGCAAAACTCCTATGATCCGCTTCGGTGCTGCATTTCTCGTCATTTCGCTGCTCCCCGGAGGGGAATATCATCGAGCCTGCACCTGGGTCGCGAATTTGTGTTCCGACTGAGCCGATCCGGCATCGACGATCGAGTTTCCAGCGCCGGCTCAGCGGCAGAGATGGCTAGGGCGCAGCCCGCAGATTTGGCCCGTTGTGATGTAGCGAATCGTCCCATTGAAAGCAAGCCTTGTTCCACGAAAAAACATCCGGCGAGCGCTCCGCGCGAAAGCTTGAATAGGCTCGACCGGAAAATTGAAGGAACCCGATGCCGGTTCGGTGTCTACTCCCGCTGCGCGGACAGTGCCGGCCCCCTCCAGGCGATCCGAAATTCGGCTTGACAGGGTTCCAGGTGATGTGTATACGGTATATCACATTTTGTGGTCAAGCCCTAAAACGGAGTCATACGATTCCTTCGCACCGCGGACAGCGTCAGGGGCCATCGTAGCTCCCCGCGAGCCGCGGCAGGTAGCGAGAGATTGAGATTATTGCCGGGGGGTACGGCAAATCCAAACTGAATCAGTGTTGCGCGAAGCGATTTGCAAATTGTTTCGTTTTCCGGACACACGTGAAGCGGGAGCGGGCAATTCATTTCGTGGAGGTTGGATATGGACTACCGTTCGTCTGCGCTTAGGGCTGCAGTGCTGTCGGTCGTCGCTCTTCTTCTAACTTGCGGGAGCGCGTTGGCTCAAAACCTCGGTAGCGTGCACGGTCGCGTGACTGACCCGTCCGGAGGCGCGATACCGAACGCCACCGTCGAGATTGTAGGGACGGCCACCGAGGCCACGCGCACGACCGTGAGCGATGCTACTGGCTCGTACCTGTTTACGGACTTGAACCCGGGAAAGTACACCATCAGTGTGGCCCAAACGGGCTTCAAGAAATTCGTGCGGGAAAACGTCGAAGTCCTGGTGTCGTCGTCAACGACCGCCGACATTCGCTTGGAAGTCGGAGCAATGACCCAGCAGGTTACGGTGGAGGCTGCCGCCGCTCCGTTGCTGAACACCGCGGATGCAACGTCGGGAAATCCGTTCGGTGAGGATCAGGTTGAAGATCTGCCCTTCCTGGCGCGCAACGTCGTGAACCTATTGAGCCTGCAGCCGGGTGTAGTGTTCACTGGTGAATCGGACACCGATACTCTGGCGCTTGGTTCGACCGCCAAGATGGATAACCGCGAAGGCGTCGTGAACGGAGTTCGCGGGAATCAATCGAACATCACGGTGGATGGAGTGGATTCGAACAACTGGCAGAACCAGGGCGCGTTTAGCAGCGCGCTGCCATTGACGCTTGATTCAGTGCAAGAAGTCCGCGTGACCACGGCTAACGCGAACTCGACCGACGGCACTTCCTCGGGCGGGCAGGTTGCACTGGTTACCAAGAGCGGCTCGAACGATTTCCACGGCAATTTACGCTGGTATTACCGCACCACAGGTTTCACTGCAAATTCGTTCTTCAACAACGCCGACGGAATCGAACGGCCCAAGCTGCTGCGCAATATCTGGGGCGGTTCGCTCGGCGGACGCATCGTCAAGAACCGCGCGTACTTCTTCCTGGACAACGAGGAGCGCCGGGATTCCAGCGCGACAACGCAAGGGCCGCGCAGTGTGCCTTCCGATGCGCTCAAGGACGGCGCGCTGATTTATGGATGCGCGACACCTTCCGATTGCCCCGGTGGCACGGTGATGGGACAGACAACGACTCACACGGTTCCAGCCGGCAGCTTCGGATTGTCGCCGGCCGATATTCTGGCGATTGATCCCGGCCACTTGGGCGTAAATTCCGCGATGATTTCTTACATGGGTTTGTTCCCATCGGGGAACGTCCCAAGCGCGGGAATCGACGGTGGATTGAGCTTTAGCGGCTTCCGATTCAACGCTCCCTCGGACTTTTCGAGCAACATCTACATCGCGCGGTTTGACTTCAACCTGACTCAAGACGGGCGCCATGCGATTTTCTGGCGGGGCAACCTAATCGGCGCCAGCGACACGCTGGTGCCAGCGCAGTTTCCCGGCGAAGGGGCCGCGCAGCAGTTGTTGAACAACAGCCGTGGGATGGCCATCCAATATCAAGGGCAATTGAGTACGACGCTCACGAACACATTTCGATGGGGCTTTACCCGCGCAGGGGTGGCACTGAGTGGCGTCACGGGACCGGCCTTCGGCTCGCGGGACTTCGATTCCATCGTGAATTTCGGAGCGCGGCCGAATGGCGCGCGCATCCCCGTGAACGAGTTCAATGACTCGCTGAGCTGGGCCCGCGGGAAACACACGCTCACGTTTGGCGGCCTGGTACGATTTATCAAGATCGAACGCACAGACGCTTCGGCGTCGTTCCCCTCGCTCACGATCAACCTGGGAATATGTCCGAACCTCTGCGCCGACGCGTTTGCGAATGTGACCGGCGTTCTCGGAGATCCCATGCCGGTTTCTTCGCAGTTTTTCACCGAGCCCTTCATGACCTTGACGGGATCGATCACCACCGCGAGCGCGACACTGTTCTCAGATCCGCACACTCAGCAATTCCTGCCTCCTGGAACGATCAACAAACGAACGACTGCCGAGCACGATTTCGAGGTATTCGCTCAGGACTCTTGGCGCCTGCGCAGCAACGTAACGGTAACGGCGGGATTGCGATGGGAATACGAGACGCCGCCCTGGGAAGTGAATGGATTTGAGGTCGCTCCTACGACCGACCTCGACAACTGGTTCTTCGATCGAGTCGCTAACATGAACGCAGGCAAACCCTCGTACCTCTCGCCCGCACTGAGCTGGGACCTGGCGGGGCGTGCCAACGGCAAGGCGTCCTGGTACAACTCGGACTTCAGGAATTTCGCGCCGCGGCTCGCTATTGCCTGGAGCCCAGGCTATCAAGGCGGTTTTCTCGGAGGACTCTTCGGAGGTCCAGGAAGGAGTTCGATCCGCGCGGGATTCGGGATGTTTTATGACCGAATCGGCCAGCCGATCGCGCTTGATAGCGACAAGTTCGGTTCGCCAGGTGTGAGCACGACGGTCGCGGACGGGACTTCCCCCTATAGTCTCGCCAACGCGCCGCGATTCTCCGGAAGCTGCACTCTGACCGGCTGCACGGGATTGCCGGACGTCAGCCAGTTTGTTCCCATTCCTACGAGCGCAGCTTTGCCATTCACACCGACGTCAACGTTCAGCAATTTTGGATTCTTCGTTGATCCTCATTTGAGAACGCCTTACACCATGGGCTTTTCGCTGAGCTACGAACGGGAACTGCCGAAGAAGGTGAGCGTGGAGGTCGCGTACATCGGAAACCTCGGACGCAGGCTGACAGCCAAGGCCGATTACGCGCAGTATCTCAATATCAAGGATCCGGCGTCGGGAATGAATCTGTGGCAGGCCGAAGACAAGCTTGCGGCAGTCATCGGACCGAACTACCACAGCCCGCGCGTCGACCCCACAAATATCGCGGCACTATCCACTATCACTTCGGTTCCCTTTTACGACAACCTGATGCCGGGAATCCCGACGGATATGGCTTTATTCACGGGAAACAGCGCCTACGGCACGCTGACGCCGACGCAGGCCTACTATGCGTTCCAGCTCCTGGTGTTTCCGGGAGGGCCTAGCTGGGCGTGCGGTATCGCAGTCGCGGATAGACTTCCCAACTTCGGACTCCCCACCCCGTGGAATTCGACTTTAGATCCATCCGGACATGGTTTTGTGGTGTTGGATCCGCAATTCACATCACTCGGCGGATGGACGAACTGGGCCTGGTCGAGTTATCACAGCTTGCAAGTCAGCGTTCACAAGACGGCAGGTCCGGCGATCTTCACCGCGAGTTACGTTCTTTCGAAATCGATTGACAACGATTCATCGGCGGAGAACGGCGACGTGGGTGGAGACTACGGAAGCCTCGTAGGACTGATTCAAGACCCATTCGACCTGCGCCTCAATCGCTCAGCATCGGACTTCGACATTCGGCACAATTTCAACGGCAACTTCCTGTTGCACGTGCCGTTCGGTCATGGCCAGCGTTACGCGTCGGATGTCGGCCGAGGCCTGGATGCCTTGATCGGCGGATGGGAGATCACCGGACTTGCGCGGTGGCGTTCTGGCTTTCCGCTGACGGTTGGCAATGGATTCAATTACCCGACCAACTGGCAGCGGTTTGCGCTCGGAACTCTCACTCAACATGTGGGGACCAGTCTGACAGAGCACGGTCCCGGAGGCGTGCCGAACATTTTCTCTGACCCGCAATCCGTGCTCGATAATGCATTCGCGTTCACGCTGCCCGGCTTTGGAGGCACGCGCAACGCCATTCGCGGACCGGCATACTTCAGTACAGACGCGGGAGTGTACAAGAGCTTCGTGATGCCTTGGGGAGCGGAGCGACAACGCTTGCAGTTCCGGGTGACGGCTTTCAACGTATTCAACAACGTTAATTTCAGCGCAGGCGCGCCGTTTGCGCCAGGAAATGTCTCCGGCTGGAACGGTCTCACCCTCGACCCGACGTCGCCAACTACGTTTGGGCAAATCACACAGACCGCCGGTCCGCGCGGCGGAGCCAGAGAAATGGAAATGGCACTGAGGTACGAGTTCTAGAGAACCCCACCCCGGTTGCGTGGCAGGGCGGACCTGGCTCCGAACATTCGCTCTGCCACGCAAGCACCACTCATCTCAGACATGAGCCCTCCCAGCCCCGAGAAAATAGGAAACGCTTTGAACTCCGAGCCGTACTTTGTATAGTCCGTGCGGACTTGGGAGACTCACGGATTGCTCTTAGGCGACGGTCCGATGCGTAAAACCACCCATCTTGGGATGAAACATCTTGCATTCCTCCTTCACATTGTTTTTGGCGCTTTCGTACTGATTCTGCAGGCCGGCTTCGCAGCTCCTCCGGCTGCCGCGCAAATTCCCTCTCCGGAGTCCGCGTTGGGATTCCACGTGGGAGACGATCGCAAGCTGGCGGACTGGCAGCAGGTCCTCGATTATTTTCAAAAAGTTTCCGCCGCCGCACCCGACCGCGTCAAGTTTGAAGAGATCGGCAAGTCTACATTGGGAAAGCCGTTCGTCGTGCTAACGATTTCTTCCGCAGATAACATCAAACACCTGGATCGCTACCTGGAAATCCAGCGGCGCCTCGCCGACCCGCGCGGGCTCACCGACGCAGAAGCAGAACAGCTCATCTCGCAAGGCCGAGCCGTAGTCCTGATTACATGCACCGTGCACTCTACCGAAGTGGCCTCAACTCAAACCGCGATGGAATATGTCTACAAGCTACTTTCCGAAGACACGCCTGAGCATCGCGCGATTCTCGATAACATCATTTTTCTCTTGATCCCTTCTCTCAATCCGGACGGTCAGGACATGGTGGTGAAGTGGTACCGCAAATACGTTGGGACGCCATACGAGGGCGCGGAGCCTGTCGAGCTCTACCATCCCTACATTGGACACGACGACAATCGCGACTGGTACATGTTCACGCAGATTGAATCGCGCTTGACGGTGGGCAAGGTCCAAAATGTCTGGCACCCGCAAGTCGTCTATGACGTGCATCAGGACGATCCCAATCTCGCGCGGCTCTTTGTGCCGCCGTTCTTGGATCCCATTGACCCGAATATCGATCCGCTGATCGTCGCAGAAACCAATTGGCTGGGAACGTCAATGGCCACAGCTCTTGCCGCGGCCGGGAAAAAGGGGATCGCCATTCACGCAACGTATGACGAATGGTCGCCGTCGCGGCACTATCAGGCCTATCATGCCGGCCTTCGAATACTCACTGAATCCGCATCCGCACGACTGGCGTCGCCAATCACAATTCCCTTTGGGGTACTCGAAACTCACGCGCGAGGCTACAACGCACAGGAGAAAAGCTGGAATTTCGCCGACCCATGGATGGGCGGCGACTGGCACCTGCGCGACATCGTCGACTATCAGTTGATTGCATACGAAGGCTGCCTGTACGGCGTGGCGCAGAATCGTGAAATGATTCTGCGCAATTTCTATCGTGTCGGGAAAAACGCCGTTGAATGGAAGGGATCCCCATTTGCGTTCGTGATTCCACCCAAGCAAAAAGATGTTCCGGCAACAATCAAGATGCTGGATACGCTGAGATTTGGAATGGTGGAAATCTATAGATCCAAAGACAAATTCATCGCCGACGAGATTGAGTATCCGGCGGGAAGCTATGTAATCCCGATTGCGCAGCCTTATGGCCACTACGCGAAGACCCTGCTCGAGCGGCAACGCTATCCCGACTTGCGCGAGTATCCTGGAGGTCCGCCCAAGCGCCCCTACGACACGACGGCACAAACCCTACCGTTGTTGATGGGCGTGAACACCGTCCAAATCACGGCACCGTTCAACGCCGACCTCGAGAAACTAGAACGAGTCGAGCTACCTGCTGGAAAGGCAGAGCCGCGCCGGAAGCAATATTTGCTGCGTCCGGATTCGAATAATGCGTTCATCGCCGTCAATCGTTTACTCAAAGCGGGCGCGCAGGTCGCGCGCAGCAAGAGACTGATTCAGGATGGCGGTCTCGAATTTCCGGCCGGCACGTTCGTCATTCTCTCGACAAATGTGCAGGAATTCACCGCACTTGGCCTGGATTTCTATGGATCGGATTTGCCGCTTGCCGATGCCGTTCCGCTGCGCCAGCCTCGCGTGGCGGTCTACAAGAGCCATATTCCCGTTATCGACGAAGGCTGGACGCGTTGGATATTGGAGCAGTACGAATTTCCGTACACAAGTGTTTGGGACAAGGACATTCGCGCGGGAAACCTGAACTCCCAATTCGACGTCATCCTAATTCCTCATGAGAGCGTGCCCGCGATCATTGGTGGCATACCACGAGGGCCGCACATCGAAGGGCAACCGATGGCTCCGGAATTGTCCATATCCCCCGGTCTTCCCGAGATAGTCGAGCCTGAGGAATTTACTGGTGGTCTCGGAGATCTGGGCGTGGCCAATCTTCGCTCGTTCGTGATGCAGGGCGGAGAGCTCGTGACGCTCAACCGCGCGTCTGATTTCGCGATTGAGAAATTGAATGTGGGCACGCGCAACGTTTTGAAGACAACGCCGCCCCAGGAATTTTACGGGCCCGGTTCGATACTCGACATCCGCGTCGATGCAAATCATCCGCTGGGCTACGGCATGGACAGCGAATGCGCCGCATGGTTTGAGCGCGGCTCTGCGTTCGCCCCATCCTTCTTGTCCTCGGACGCGCCTGCCGCCACCACGATAGCGAGCTATCCGAACGGCAATCCATTGATGTCTGGCTGGCTGCTGGGAAGCGAGCTCATTCAGAATCAGGGTGCCTTGATGGACGCTCCGCTGGGACGCGGCGACGTGGTGATGTTTGGCTTTTCGCCGCAGTATCGCGGCCAGTCTTACTCGACGTACAAGATGCTCTTCAACGCGCTCTATTATTTCGAGCTGCGGTGACTATTCGAGAGATTCCCTCAGCGCGCTGGTGATGTTCTTCAGCCCCGCGGCCAGCTTTTCCTTCCCTTCCCACCCGTAGCCCAGGCGGAAATACCGATCGCTCAGCTCGAACCAATGGCCGGGACCGACATAAGTCGAATACTTGTCCATCAATTGCTCGTAGAACTTCACGCTATTGACCGCGAGCTCCGCTCGCATTCGAGGCAAACTCACGACTCCGCCTTGCGGCGGTATCCATTCGAGGTGTTCGTGATTGACCATCCAGTCGAACACGATTCGGTAGTTCTCATCAATGCGCAGCCGGATTTCGGGGAGGAGCTTCTCCCGTTCGCTTAACACGCGCCGGGCGATTTCCTCATCGACAACTGAATTGCAAATGAAGATCTGCTCCTTGGCGGCGAGAAAAAGCTCCTGAAGCTCGCGATTGCGGCACACGATCCAGCCCATGCGGATTCCAGGCAGGCCATATGCCTTGGAGAGCGACGAGACAGAAATCGCGTTGTTGCTGAGCGTCGCCGCAAGAGGCGCTCCTGTACCGCGATGCAGATCGCGGTACGTCTCATCAACCAGCAAATAGCACTTGCGACGTTCGACCAATTCAATCAGGGCGCGAAGTTTCGCCTCGCTTAGCACTGCGCCCGTCGGATTGTGCGGATAGGTAATGCTGACGAGGCGCGTTTCAGACGTGAGCGAAGCTGCTACTTCATCCAAATCCAATTCAAATCTGTCTTCGAATTTCAGATCTAGGTACTTCATCGAGCATCGCAGCAGACGAGGCGTGCTGATGTTCGTGGCATAGTTCGGGCGCATGACCAGAAGGGAAGAATTCGCCTCCAGCAGCGAGGAATTGACAATAAAAAGTGCGGCCGCCGCTCCCGGAACCACCAAAACATCTGTAGCGCCCACGTCCCCGCAAGACGCGCCGATCAACTCTCGAAGCTGCGAGCTCCCGCGATGCTCGCCGTAGCAAAGTATTAGCGGGTCAAGGTCCTTGGACCAATTGCCGAGCCGCCCGTCCCAAATCGAACTCTCCGAGAGATTACACTCGATCGAACCGTATCCCATCTCCTCCGGAGATTCGATCTCGATCGGCATGCGGCGGTATTGCATCTTCGTAAGTTAAATTCCTTTCCGCTCCGAAACAGTGCGTCGCGGTTTCGCCAGGGCGTCGCATCGTTTTCGCAACGAGTGGTTCGTTTGGAGGTAGTGCCGTGTTCGTCGACAATATATCACACGTTGAAATTGACTAGCATGACTCCGACGCGTGAGGCGAGAGCGATATCCCACGAAGCAGCTAGCGCGATCCCGGCCGGATAGGCGGTCGTCGGGCCGTAATCGTGCACACCCAGAGGACCATCGGACATTTTCAGCGTGGGAATCCCGAGGCGCGGAAACGATTGCGTGTACATATTCGGGACGCCGCCAATCAGGTCAATTTTCTCTTCGAGGGTCATGCGGCTCAGAATCGCTTCGACGCGCTGTTCGGAATCCTGCGCTGTGAGGCGCTCTGGTCCGATGAAAAGTTGGGGGACACACCCAGCTAGTCTCAGGACGAGGGCGAGTCTGAGGCCTCGCATGTTCATCGTGAATCCTCGAATCGGGCGGCGCCCGCCGAAGAGCTGTGAGATGTGCAGCCCAAGCGTTTAGCGGGCAGGTCACGCGCGACAATTCTATCGAAATGCGTGCTCGAGTTCACCGGAAATGGAGGTGAGGTGAGATGGCAGGTTCGGTGGAGTTTCAAAACTGAGTGAAGGCGCGTTGACGACTAAGGAGTGACCTGCTACGCTGTTGATCGTGTCGCTGGTACTTTTGGCGACGCTCGGTATCGGAACTGGACCCTCTGTGGCTTCGAGTGGATTGAACGGGATGATGGGATACGAACAGATAGAAGGAATTAAGGTTCGGATTTCAATCTCCTGTCGATTACGACAGATCCACCGGGGTGTTCCATGTCTTCATCAAGATCCTGCATCAAGCCTGCGTCCGCGAACCAAATAAACAAACCTAATTCGCCTCATTCACCCGCCACCAAAAGCCGACTGAATCTAGAAAGCGTCAGCAAGATCGGTGCACCGGACAATGAGCGTCTTCCTGTGCTGGAGATTGATTTCGCCGAACTCGCAAACGGATCAATCGTCGAAACTATTGAAGATCCATCCAATCCAACTCGCACGCGGTTTGCGATATTCAAGCGGGGACGAGTCCGATTCGCCGACCGCATCGAGGACCGCGGCCGGATCCTTGTGCCGGTCCGGCGATCCGGCGTTGGGCTCTCGGATGTGAAACTCCCCACCGACGTCCTGAACTATCGATCGACTAAGAGATTGGCGTACACAATCCTCACACTCATCGGCTACGCCGTTGATGTTCCAGATGAATATGCGGTCGTCCTTGCGGCGTTCGTGCTCTACACCTGGGTGGCCGACCGATTGCCGATAGCAGTGTATTTGTCCATCGTCGGGCTCCCGCAATCCGGGAAAAGTACGCTCCTCGAGCTTCTGAGTTTGCTGTGCCGCCGGCCGCTACTCGTGAGTGATATTAGCCAGGCGGCCGTCTATCGGGCCTGCAGCGAACTCGGCGTCACTCTGCTCATCGACGAAATCGAGTGGCACGCTTCGAACACCAAAGCCTTGCGACAGCTCCTGCGTGCAGGAACTGGACGCTCAGCCCGGGCACTTCGCGTTGGAGGGAGTTCTTTCTCATTCGGCCCAAAAGTCTTTGGGTCGCTCGAAACCTCCCCGGACTCAGCGCTCAACGATCGCTGTATCCGGATACCCATGACGGAAACAGCCAAGCGTCGACTCCTGAAGCCAGGCCATCCGGCCATGCTGAAGTGTGCCGCGCAACTCCAGCAGCAACTGCTGAAATTCCGCCTGCGCACCTACAATTCGATACGCGCTGCAGCGATTCCGGGTGCCGAAGAGCTGCGGCCGCGTTCACGAGATCTGCTCGGCAGCCTGGCCGCGCCCGTATTGCGCGTACAACACTGGGGTGGTGGCTTGCTGGATATCCTTAAAGCGCACCACGATCCGATGACGCGGGAATCTCTTGCGCCTCGGCAAGAGGCCCTGCTCGCCGTCCTCTTCAATGTCATTCACCAAACTCCCGCATTTAGCGCCGTGCGAGTCAAATCCCTCGCCGATGCTGCGAACGCTCTCCTACACCGCGTGGGAGAAAGATTGACGCTGACCGACAAGGCCGCCGGCACGATGCTCTCGGATCTCGGATTCCGGAACAGACAGAGGACAAATCAAGGGTGGGTCCTTTGGCTGGACTCTGCGGCGCGAGAACGGATCCACCAACTCGTGAAAACACACGACAATCGTTGCATCGGGGCCGCAGACCTAGAGCGCTGCTCGACGTACTGCAACGCCTCTGCGATTTCTGCTACCCCAACCGAAGCGAGTTGAACTTGAAGAGCAGATTGTTTGCTGCAGGTCAGTGAACGTAGTGAACATTGTGAACGTTGCGGAAAGGAGGCATCGCCCCGACCAATCTATCGCGGTAACGCTCGGGACGAACAGATCACGCGGCGAATGTCTCGAAATAAACGGCGCGGGCCTTTCGACAGAGCAAGCTTGGAATCTGGCAACAAGAATGTATTGTTCTTGGCGCTCGCTCGGCTCATCAGCGCTCTTCTCTTGGCGCAGAGACTGCAGTTGCTGGAAATTGTGAGGAACAGCCTTGAACTGGTTCAAACGGAAGCGACCACGGCTGAGGCTTGATCCCGAGGCGTATCGCCAGCTCGCCCGTGAGGTGCTCGCACGCGACGGATGGCGATGCCAAGATTGCGGAGCAGGGCACGATCTTCAGGTCCATCACCTCCGCTCGCGCAGCCGGTTGGGGGATGATGCCGAAGAGAATCTCATTACGCTTTGCGCGGGCTGTCATCGAGCCAGACACTTACATCGCCACACAGAATAGGGCAAATCGGGACCGCAATGATGCGAGCGAAATCCGAAACCCAACCCTGAGGGCAGTGGAAATCGCGCGACGAACTCACCGGCCAGGACGTTCAATCCGCCGGGACGTCACTGCTCTCAGCCCGAATTCAGATAGAGCAGCGGTTTCCTAGACCGCGTGTCGCGAGTTCGACTCTTTCCGGGCCCACTGGCTTGCGTGACGATTGTCACGCGGCACCTGAGAAGTTCGTGATGATCAGTCAAGGCCTGGCGATTACAAGCGGCATTAATTCAGGCTCACGACGATAAAAGACACGCGGACGCTGCGTCTCGCGCTTGCTGAGTGAGACAC
>DATIZQ010000029.1:0-6379 GCA_035517015.1 Candidatus Acidiferrum sp.
GCCGCGGCGTCGGGAGTGGACTTGAGAGAGCTGGAGACGAACGTCCGAGAAGTGAATCCGAAGGCCACAGTGTTCGCAGTCTCCTGCAAGTCGGGCGCGGGCCTGGACAATTGGCTCGCATGGCTGCGAGGTGCGATCGAATCCTGCACCACCGCGGACGTGGCGAGGAGATGAAGCTGGCGACCACAACCCCAATTCGCATCGAGCGGCTGCGCGTCGTGTTGCGCGGAGCTGTTCAGGGAGTTGGATTTCGCCCCGCGGTCTATCGGCTCGCGGAGAAACTGCGTCTTGCAGGTTGGGTAAGGAATTCAGGGGAAGGGCTCGAGATTGAAGTCGAAGGCGGCACGGAGCAACTCGATCGGTTTCTCGACCAGCTCAAGTCGGCCCGGCCACCTGCGGCAGTCGTGACCACGGAAGAGGTTTCTCGAGTCGCTCCTGCCGGAGGCGTTTGGTTCGAGATCCTTCCAAGTGATCAGAACGTGTCCCGAACGGCTGCGGTCCTGCCGGACCTGGCCACCTGTCCGGAATGCTTGCGCGAGTTGTTCGATCCGGCGAACCGGCGGTCCGGCTATGCTTTCACAAACTGCACTTTCTGCGGCCCGCGCTACACGATCCTTCTCGATATCCCGTATGACCGTCCGAACACCACCTTGCGGTCTTTTGTACTGTGTCCAGCCTGCCGCCGAGAATACGAATCGGCGCACGATCGCCGGTTCCATGCCCAGCCAAATGCCTGTCCCGCCTGCGGCCCGCATCTCTGGTCGGTGCCGGAGCCGGAGAAAGGTGTTGAAGTGGTTGCCCACGCTGCCGAAGCCCTTGCGCGAGGAGAAATCGTCGCGCTCAAAGGAGTCGGTGGATTCCAGCTCTTGGTGGACGCTCGCAACTCTCCGGCCGTGATGCGTTTGCGTGCGCGGAAACATCGCGAAGAGAAACCGTTCGCGCTCCTCATGCCGTCGCTCGCGGTTGTTCGCCAGTACTGCGTGGTGAGCGCAGCCGAAGAGGAACTGTTGGCTTCGCCGGCGGCACCGATTGTTCTTCTCCGGCCCAACGAGGGCTACGATCTGGCGCCGGAGGTGGCGAAATCTTCACCCTACCTGGGCGTAATGCTCCCTTATTCGCCGCTGCACCACGTGCTGATGGCGCGGTATCCCTTCCCTGTAGTCGCCACCAGCGGGAATCGTGCCGAAGAACCCATCGCGATCGACAACGAAGAGGCCTGCAAGCACCTGAAGGATATCGCCGACATTTTCGTTTTGCACAACCGGCCGATTGTGCGTCCCTGCGACGATTCCGTCGCCCGCGTCTCCTGCGGCCGTCCGCAGGTTCTCCGCCGCGCGCGAGGATATGCTCCACTTCCAGTACTTGCGCCCCGCGACCTGCCGCCCGTATTGGCGGTCGGCGGACATCTGAAGAACACGGTGGCCATCGCCCTGGGCCGCCAGGTTTTCTTAAGCCAGCACGTAGGCGATCTCGATTCGATTGATTCGCGCCTGGCCTTTGAGCGCGCAATCGAAGACCTCTGCCGCTTGTATCGCTTCGAGCCAAAATTGGTCGCCTGCGATCTTCATCCCGACTATGCATCCACACAATGGGCCATGGACTCCGGTCTGCCGGTCGTCCAGGTGCAGCATCATCACGCGCACGTAGCCTCCTGCGCTGCCGAAAATGGATTAGAGACGGAATATCTCGGCGTGGCCTGGGATGGCACAGGCTTCGGTCTGGATGGAACCATCTGGGGAGGCGAGTTTTTTCTCGCGCGTCCCGAAGGTTTCGAGCGCATCGCGCATCTTCGCCCGTTTCGGCTTCCGGGCGGCGAAGCAGCGATTCGCGAGTGTTCGCGCTCGGCAGCCAGCCTTGTTTCGGAAACGTGCGGCCTTGGCCATGCCGAGCGCATCGCTGGCGCCGGCGTTCGCACCCTGCTCGAGCGCGGAATAAATGCTCCATTCACATCCAGCGTCGGCCGCCTGTTTGACGCAATGGCCTTTCTGAGCGGAGTGGCCGACCAGAACCGCTTCGAAGGGCAGGCGGCCATGTGCCTCGAGCGCGCCATCGGGGGCCTCCGCACCGCAAAAAGTTACGAGGTCGAATGTCGCAACGGCATCGGCGATTGGGCCCCGCTCACCGATTCGCTCTTGGCGGATCAGCGTGCAGGTCTCGATGTGCCCCGCATCGCTGCCAGGTTCCACAACGCGCTGGCCAACTGGATTGTCGCCGTCGCGCAAACGGCCGATGTGCGCGATGTTGTCCTAAGCGGAGGCGTTTTTCAGAACGCCTATCTGACCGAGCGGACCAGCGCGCTGCTCGAAGCGAACGGCTTCCGCGTGTTCACGCACCACCAGGTGCCCGCGAACGATGGCGGAATCTCGCTCGGCCAGGCGGTTCTCGCTGGACGATTCGAAAGCTGAGGTGGCGTCATGTGCCTGGCTGTACCTGGAAAGATCGTGACCATCTTCGAGGAGAAGAACCTCGGCCTGCGCCGCGGCAAGGTGGATTTCGGCGGCATCCGCAAGGAAGTCTGCCTGGACTACACGCCCGAGGCTCGCGTCGGTGATTACGTTCTGGTTCACGTCGGCTTCGCACTGTCCGTCGTGGACGAACAGGAGGCCCAGCGCGTGTTCGAAGCGCTGCGTCAGCTCGATCAGCTCGAAGAGCTGAAAGAAGGCGCGCCATGAAGTTCCTCGACGAATACCGCGAATGCACCTCGGTCCAGCGGATGGCCCATGCCATCCGCCGCACCACCACGCGCCCGTGGACGCTCATGGAAGTCTGCGGCGGCCAGACGCACACCATCGTCAAGACCGGCCTTCAGGACCTGCTCCCCGAGCAAATCACTCTCGTCCACGGGCCCGGCTGCCCGGTTTGCGTCACGCCACTCGAGATGATTGACCGCGCCGTTGCCATTGCCCAGCGTTCCGAAGTCATTCTCTGCTCCTTCGGCGACATGCTGCGCGTTCCCGGCTCGGCGCAGAGCCTCCTCGATGCCAAGTCACTAGGCGCGGACGTTCGCATCGTGTACTCGCCCCTGGATGCTTTGCAGCTCGCCCGTGCAAACCCGAAGCGCGAGGTGGTGTTCTTCGCGGTCGGGTTCGAAACCACGGCCCCGGCCAATGCTATGGCCGTATGGGAAGCAAAGCGCGAGAGCATCCCAAATTTCTCGATGCTCGTCTCGCACGTGCTGGTCCCCCCGGCCATGGAAGCGATCCTCGGTTCTCCGGATTGCCGGGTGCAGGCGTTTCTGGCTGCGGGCCACGTCTGCATGGTGATGGGGTTCGAAGAATACTTCCCCATTAGCCGGAGATACAGAGTCCCGATCGTGGTCACCGGATTCGAGCCACTCGACCTGCTCGAAGGCGTGCACATGGCCGTGACCCAGCTCGAAAGCGGGCGCGCGGAAGTCGAAAATCAGTATGCACGCGCGGTCCGCCGGGCAGGCAATCGCCCCGCGCAGCAGCGAATCGCCGAGGTTTTCGAAGTCACCCGGCGCGCTTGGCGCGGCATCGGGGAAATTCCCTCCAGCGGATTGCGCCTCCGCGAGGCCTATCGCCGTTTTGACGCGGAATCCCGCTTCGCCGTCAATGTCGGCCACGCTGCCGAATCCAGAGAATGCATCGCCGGACTCGTGTTGCAGGGCCTTCGCAAGCCCTACGAATGCCCGGCCTTTGGTATCCGCTGCACGCCGGACACTCCTCTCGGCGCGCCCATGGTTTCCTCGGAAGGCGCCTGTGCAGCCTACTTTCATTTTGGAAGGCGGAAAGAAAATGGCGATTCTATCGTGTCCATTGCCGCGTCCGGCCACTGACCGGATTCTGCTGGCCCACGGAGGCGGCGGCCGGCTCACGAATCAACTGATCGAGACCGTATTCTTGCCCGCTTTCTCGAACTGCGCGCTCGAGTCGCGGCACGACGGCGCCGTGCTTTCCGCCAGCGAAACCCGTCTGGCGATGACCACCGATACCTACGTCGTTCACCCGCTGGTTTTCCCCGGCGGCACGATTGGAGATCTCGCCGTCAACGGTACGGTCAACGATCTGGCCATGTGCGGGGCGAAGCCGTTCGCCTTGAGCGCAGGATTCGTTCTCGAGGAAGGCCTGTCCATGGAGACGCTACGAACGATCGTCGCCGCCATGCGCGATGCTGCCTCGGCTGCACACGTAAACATCGTCACCGGCGACACGAAGGTGGTGGACAAGGGCAAGGGTGACGGGCTGTTCCTCAACACCACGGGCATCGGAGTCGTCGTGGCACCCAGGCCGGTGAGCCCCGAATCCGTTCGCCCCGGCGATGCCGTGCTCGTCAGCGGAGATCTCGGCGCTCATGGAATCGCTATTCTCTCCGTTCGCAACGGCCTCGAGTTCGAGGGCGAGGTCATCAGCGACACCGCTCCTCTCTGGCCGGCCGTCGAGGCCCTGTTCGAAGCCGACATCGAAGTGCACTGCCTGCGCGACCTCACCCGCGGCGGTCTATCTTCGGCTCTCAACGAAATCGCCTCCGCCGCCAGGCTGCGCATCTCCGTCGAGGAAGCGTTGATTCCCGTTTCCGGGGTCGTGCGCGGCGCCTGTGAATTGCTGGGGCTCGACCCTCTGTACGTCGCCAACGAGGGGCGCTTTGTTGCCTTCGTTCCCGAGTGCGATGCCGGCCGTGCCCTGGAAATCCTGCGCTCGCAGACCGTCTCGGCCGGCGCCGTGCGGGCCGGAACGGTGCACGAAGATTCCGCCGGCATCGTCACCCTCCGTAGCCGCGTGGGCGGCAATCGCGTGCTCGACATGCTAAGCGGCGAGCAACTCCCGAGGATTTGTTAGCGATTTGGACGAACATATTTACATTTGCTTCGTTAAAGAGTTGCGGGACTACCATGATGCGCTGAAGTCTTGTTGCAGTAAGGTTGGATGAACTGCTGACCATCGGACATCGAAAGATCTTGAGAGAACCCTATGAAGTCCACTGAATGTATTCACCTTGGTCGCGGCACGCTGGGAGCGCAACGACATGTTTGCGCGTTCTTCCGCAGCACCGAAGAGGAGTACGAAGTCCTGATGCCATTCGTCAAGGAGGGATTTGAGCGGGGAGAGAGGGCTCTGCACGTTTTGAGTCCGCATCGAGAAGACGATCACCTTAGACGTTTGCAGACAGAAGGCATCGACACGGCAGCGGCCCGGACACGCGGTCAACTGGATATACGACCGTGGCGCGATACCTATCTGCCGGATGGATGCTTCGAAAAACATAGAATGCTTGCCACCATGGAGGCGATGCTGAAAACCGGCGCATCGCAAGGGTACGGTCGCACCCGACTGGTCGCGCATATGCAGTGGGGTGCTGGCGGCATGCCCCGTACTGCAGACTGGGTTGAATATGAAATCTCCTTAAACCAAATGCTTCCCAAGTATGACGACGTTGTGATTTGCACGTATGGCCGGGAGGCGCTTGACGCTGAACGGATAGTTGACGCCTTACGATCACACCCGATGCTTATCATCGGAGGCCTCCTGCAGGAGAACCCGTTCTACATCCCTCCCGACGAATTTCTTAGGAAACTTCGCGAGAAGGACGCTGAGCAGCTTCGCGTTAAGGAATTCGAGGCGGCAGCCCATATTCAGCGCGCGCTCATGGGCGTAGAATCCCTGCAAGTTCCGTTTATGCATCTAAGAGGGCAAAGTCGTCCCTGTCTGGAAGTCGGGGGAGACTTCTTCAGCTTTCTCCCCGATGGGGATGCTGTGGCAGTCGCGGTAGCCGATGTTTCGGGGAAAGGCATGCCGGCGGCCATTCTGGCTTCGTTGCTGCAGGGCATCATATACGAGGCTCTGCGGTCTCGAGTTCCATTCCCGGAGATCGCGCAGTCCGTCAACCGATTTCTTTGCACTCGCAATCTTGGCTCAAAGTACGCGACTTTCGTGATCGCCCGTTTGCAGCCCGACGGTGCGCTGGAGTACATGAACTGCGGTCACGTGCCTCCCGTTCTCGTTAACAATGGCGGGCAGATCAGCCGTCTGGGTGAATCCAATCTTCCCGTGGGGCTTCTTTCTCTCGTAGATTATGCAAGCGCTCAAACTCGGTTGAAGCCCGGCGACCATCTAATTATTGTTACGGACGGCGTGACGGAAGCGGAGAACGCTGCGGGTGAAATGTTTGGGGACCATCGCCTTGTGGGATGTGCTGGAGGAGAAATGCCGATGGAGCAGATCATCAAGTCTGTTCAACTCTTCTCCGGCGATCATCCGTTTCACGATGATTGCACGGTTGTCGATCTCACCTTCCTTGGTGGTCCGCTAACGAGTCTCGGTGATCGCGAGCCGGGGCTGACTCCTGCCTGATGCGGCAGTCTTTGGTGCCGTCACCTTCGCGTTCAAGACTTCTGTGCGGGCTTGCCTTGGCTGATTAA
>DATIZQ010000030.1:0-4464 GCA_035517015.1 Candidatus Acidiferrum sp.
GCGCGGCGCTGCCGGAAGCAATCCGATTGATTCGCGAGCAAAGAAATTGATCCTTGAATCCTCCGCCTCAGCAGACCACGCGGAATCGGAAACGGAATCGCTGGAATGTCTGAAGTAGACCTCGCAGTTCCGAGCGGCGTCGAGTCTACCGACGGCCTGCCACCCGACCGGCGCCGTTGGGCGATGCTGACGTATTGCATCGGGCTCTCGATGTCGGTGCTGGATGGAAATATCGCCAACACTGCGCTGCCGAATATCGCCGTGCAGCTTCACGCAAGCCCGGCAGTCTCGATCTGGGTCGTCAACGCGTTTCTCCTGGCCGTGGCGATCTGCGTGGTTCCGCTGTCTTCGCTCGTCGATATCATTGGATACAAGCGTGTCTACCAGGCTGGTTTGGCCCTATTCACTCTGGCGTCGGTCGGCTGCTCGTTGCCGCATTCGCTCAACACGCTCGTGCTGGCTCGCGTATTTCAGGGTGTTGGAGCCGCGTGCATCTGGAGCACGTCCGCCGCGATCATGCGCTATACGTATCCGCGGGCGGTGCTGGGGCGCGGCATCGGCCTCGGTGGAATGGTCGTCTTCACTTCGGCGGCGGCCGGGCCGAGTATCGCGTCGGCGATTCTTTCCGTCGCAACGTGGCACTGGCTTTTTGCCATCAACATTCCGTTCGGGCTTTTGTCTCTTGGATTGTCGGAGCGATGTCTCGCGTCCGCCCCCGGAACGCGCCACCGATTCGACGCTTGGAGCGCCGTCTTGAACGCAGCAGCCGTCACGCTGTTGGTACGCGGAATCGATGGTATTGGGAACCTGGAGAAGTTGTCGGTTGTGGCCGCCGAACTCGCCGGCGCGGCGATTCTTGGCGTGTTAATGGTGCGCCGCCAGCTCCGTCTTGAGATTCCCATGCTGGCTATCGATCTGTTTGAGAGACCGATTTTTGCGCTTTCCGTCGCGGCGTCGCTGTGTACGTTCATCAGCCAAGGCCTGGCATTCGTGGTTCTGCCGTTTTTCTTCATTGACGCTCTGGGGTTTTCGCAAGTGTGGGCGGGAATTTTGCTGACGCCGTGGCCGTTGTCCGGCGGAATCATGTCTCACATAGCAGGACGGCTTGCGGACCGTTACCCGATCCGCGTCCTTGGAACGGTTGGGATGGCAGCGATGGCGCTAGGCCTGATTCTGCTAGCGACCCTGCCGGCGCATCCGACGACTCTTCAGATCGTATGGCGTGCAGCGCTCGGCGGCTGTGGATTCGGCTTCTTCGGTGCGCCCAACAATCGGGCCATGGTTGCAAGTGCTCCTAAGGAGCGGAGCGGCGGAGCAGGCGGCATCAGCACGATGTCGCGTCTCTTGGGGCAATCGATCGGAGTGTCGGTGGTCGCCGTCATCTTCACGCTGATCGCGCACGGCGGCGCAACGCCGCGCGCCGCGAGACTGGCCCTCGCGGTTGGCGCAATCTTCTGCGTCTTTTCCGGATTGATTTCCGGCGCAAGACAGCCACACTTGGTGCCGGAGTAGCAGCGCGAAGTTCGCGGAAACGACGGATTACGTTCGCTTCGTCTGGAGCTTGTGGTAACCGAATTCCTTGCGGGCCTCTGACAGGCGCTTGCCACCGCGGACGCTCTGCCGGATTGCTGCTTCCGCCGCGTCGATCTCTTCGGAGGCGGCCAGCACCTCCGCTTCGTGCTCCTTCGGAATCACGACAACTCCATCTGCATCGCCTCGCAGTATATCGCCGGGCGCGATGCGGGCGTCTCCGATATTGACGACGATATTCGTCGCGTCGAGCTGCACACGATCTTTTCCCGTCCTCATCGAGTAGCTGCGGCTATAGACCGGATAACCTAGCTGCAGGCAAAGAGCGGTATCGCGGCAGGCGCCGTCGATCACCGTGCCGGCAATTCCACGCCGGTGGGCAATCTCAGTGAGGATGTCGCCCCAGACAGTAGCGTTCTCGCGGCCGCCGTTGTCGATCACGATTACGGAGCCCGGTGGAACATCGTCGATGAAATCGCCCACCGTGCCGGCGGGTTTGCCGACCGGGCCGTAGAGCAGGGTGAACGCGCGACCCGTGAGACGAAAGCGCGGATCGCGCGGTTTGATATTGAGGCACTGGCCGGCGATGCCGAGACGGTCCAGCGCATCGCTGATCGTCGAAGTGTCCAGCTTGCTGGCGCGTTCAACTTGCGGGTCTGACGTGGGCAATGGTCTTCCTCAGCGGCGCAACATATTTTCGTAGTTTGCGCCCATGACTTCCGTGATGGGCTTGCCTTCGCGCAGCGCCTGCGCCATGGCCGCTTCGCGCGCGAAGATTTCTTCCGCCGTGGCGAGGACTCGCTCGATATTTTCCACCGCGATGAAAACCACTCCGCTGCCATCGGCGATGGCGTAGTCGCCCGGCTTGACTCGAATCCCTCGAATCGCAATCGGCTCACCCGTGGCCAACTCAACGATGCGGCCGCGCGCCGTAAACGTCGTCACGGATGTGCCGAACACCGGGAAATCGAGCTGGCGCGATTCGTCGATGTCACGCACCGGCCCGTCTGCGATGGCACCCGCGACACCTCGCAGTTTCGCGCCAAGCGTCAGAATCCCGCCCCAACTCGCGGCGTTCACTCCGCTGTGCTGCTCGACCACAATGATGTCGCCCGGCTGCGCGGCCTCGATCGCCGTGGTGCTCACGTGGCGCGGCTTTCCCGGCGGCGGCTCTCCGACGCCGAGCTTCACAGTTAGGATGCGGCCTGCAATTCGCCGCGACGTGGAGAGCTGCGCGATGCCGGTGACTGCGCCCGCGAGACCGAGCTTGTCGAGCGCGTCGGAAACCGCGCAGCAATCCAGCTGCTTCAGGCGCTCAACAAAATCGGTTGCCTTCACGCTCATCCCTCTTCCCTATTGCCAGTACACGAAGCCCATCGCGTTGCCCGTGCCCGCCTCGGTCCGGTAGCACGGGACATAATCGACCAAGTTCATTTTCTTGCCGAGTGAATTCATTCCCACGGACAGCGGAATCCAATTCCGAATCTCGCACGTATTGCCGAGCAAGTAGCTCTCGGGAATAGCAGCAAGGCCAGACTCATCCTGAGCCTGCATGGCTTTCAGCACGCGCTGATCGAGGTCCTCGTCGATTACGAAATGTGTCAGCCCGCCCGACGCGAACACCGCGACCTTGGCGTCTTCCTTCCAGCTTTCGATCGCTTTCATCAGCGCGCGCCCGAATTTCAGGCAGCGGCTGATGCGCGGCAGGTTGTGCGGGATGCCGGCATTCAGGAAAACGGGAACGCTCGGCGGAGGATTATCCACCATGACGCGACGGTACAGGAATCCGAAGGCGTGCGGGATGCCGTGCTCGCGCCCGTTCACTTTGGGAAGCTTCGACGATTCGGAAACGTCAAATTCCTGATCGAGCAGCGAGCTCACCAGATGCAGAGCGAGATCCGTGTTGCCGTTGTACACGGCGCCGCCGGGTGGGCAATGGCCGATTTCCGCGATGGCGATGCCGGGCGGCATCTTTGCTTTCGCTTCCTCTGTTTCCGGAACGTTTTCGATTTTTCCGCCTGCGAAGACGAGGAACGCGGGAGTGTTTTCGTCCGTGAAAAGTTCGCGCTGATCATTGCCGATGATCACGACAGCGTCGGGCTTCACTTCGGCGAATTTCGCGGCCAGCTTGTCGAGCGCGCGCTGGCAGGCGTCGTAGCGCTTTTTGCGTTCCTCGATCGTGATAGCGCTCGCAAAGCCCGGCTGGCGCGCGGCGAGCAGCTTGGCAAAATCGTAGGCTTCGCCGCGGTAAAAGTGCTTCGGGTTTTTTCGGTCCGCGTCGGCGCGCAGGTGCCACATATCGGGCGGCGTTGAAAGCATCGGGCCGTGCGATGAGCCGACGCCGAGCACGACTTTTGCCATGTTCGTTCCCTCCCTGCGCCTTCTGCGCGACTAAACAGCTTAGCCCCAAACACGCCGGGCAGTCTCAGCGACAAGGCGCATCTTGGCCCACTGATCGTCCTCGGTGAGGAGATTCCCTTCCATCGTCGAGGCAAATCCACACTGCGGGCTGAGCGCGAGATTTTCCAGCGGCACGTATTTTGCGGCTTCGTGAATGCGTTTCACAATCTCGTCGCCGTTCTCCAGCGTCGCCACTTTTGAGCTGAGCAGACCCAGAACGACTGTCTTGCCTTTCGGAACGAAGCGAAGCGGCGCAAACGTGCCCGAGCGCGCGTCTTCATATTCCAGAAGAAAGCGATCGACGTCCATTGTGCCGAAAAGCTTCTCGGCGATCGGATCGTAGCCGCCCTCTGCATACCAGTGGCTTCGGCTGTTGCCGCGACAGAGGTGAATACCCAAAACGACGCCAGGTCGCCGCGCCGCCTTAAAGCACGCGTTGTCCGCCTTGATCGCATCGTCCAATGCAGCTTCAGGCTCCAATTTCATGTTCGTGCGGATCCATTCGCGCCACTTGGGGTCCATGTAGTAGCTGTA
>DATIZQ010000031.1:0-18618 GCA_035517015.1 Candidatus Acidiferrum sp.
TTTTCGCCAGAGCCTCTCGACCATGCACCGTAAGTCGGGCATTCTTATGAATGTCCATTCGACCTCCCGGGAAGATTTGATTGCTCAGCACAATCAGCATCTCCCGTTCAGGTCGAATGGACAACCTGTTGAAAGGTCACATCTAGCCACTCACCACTACGCACTCGCCACTGCCGGTCTAATATACAGTTACGCGATTAGAAATCGTCGTAACTCGTTGAAAACACAGGGCCGGCACCATGTCTAATATACAGTTCCGGGCGGTGTCGGTAACGCGGGGCTCCTCCTTGCCTCCCTGCCTCCGTGCTTCCTTGCCTCCGCTTCGTAATCCACTCCTAATCTGCCCGTCGAAGATTAGAATTCAGCCTAACCGGCCAGAAATCAACACTTTGAAAATTCCTAATCTATCCCTCTCCCGGCTCAACGACATGAAAAACTTCAACCGGTACACTTTCCGGAGGAACGCGCTTCGCGCGGGAGGAACCTCGACTAAGGTCGCGGCGGTTTGCGCCGCTTTCGGGGCTTGCTCCTCTGTCTCCTCTGCCTCCTCTGCTTCCTTTGCCTCCTCTGCTTCTACTTTCCTTTGGCGACGGGGTAGCCGGCGGCGACCCAGTCGGAGGCGAAATCCTTGGGGATGGCGAGCAGGCGGAGATACGTGAAGCCCATATCGCGCAGCGCGGTGAAGGCGGGGCGCGCGTTGGGGCAATGGACCAGCGGGCAGCAGCCGCAGTAGACGACGAGGTTCGCGTCGCGCGCGAGCGGCTCCGCGAATTTCTTCAGGTCGTCGAGGCCCTGCGCGGTGGTGGCGGGGCCGTGATACGACGCGCCGGGAACGTGCGCGCCCTCAAAGAGCGTGTGGAAGCCGGCGCAGACGATGACGGGCTTGCGTCCTTCGCCGGCGGCCGCGAGTTCCTTGGCGAACGCGGCGGGCGAGACGGTTTGCGCGGCGGTCCAGGGATCGGTGGGGACGTCGCCATCGGGCGCGCGGCGCGATGCGGCGGCGAGGCTTGGCGCGAGCGTTGCGGCGGCGGGCGCGGCGAAAAGCGCGAGGCCGAACGTCTTGAGGATGTCGCGGCGAAGCAGCATGGGTTTCGCGAGGATTTTACCGCAGAGGCGCAGAGGACGCGGAGAAATTCGGGGGAGAACCCGAAAGGCCCAGGGCTTCCCGGTACAAAGCACCGGGACGCAGAAGGCGCGAAAGCCCTGATTCATGGGCGGGATTCCTTCGCAGGGCCTGAAGGCCCTGCTCCCCCGGCTGAAGTCGGGGGCTCCCACCCTCCAGGCAAACCAAACGAGACGCGGAGAAATTCCGCACCCGCAAAAGCTATACGAGAGGAGAAAAGAAAAGGGGCGGGTTCGAAAACCCGCCCCGAAAAACGATGAGAGCCGTGCGCGGCTAAGAAGCCGGCGCCTGAGCGGCCTGGTTCATGCGCTGCTGCTTGATCACCTGGACCTTGTGGACGAGGTCGTCGGCCTGCTGGTCGAGCGAGTCGCGCTCGGCCGCGGAGGTGGCCATGTCGGCCTTGCGGCGATAGAGCAGGCTGAGGTAAGCCATGGCGTCGTCGTAGTCGGACTTGCGGTCGATGGCCTTCTGCGCGTACTGCATGCCCTCGTCGACCACCTGCGAGTACTTCTGGGCGTACTCCTGGGCGAGCTTCGGCGGCATGGGATCGGTTTCGCGAATGGTCTTCTTCGCGGTCTTGTTGTATTCCTCGCGCATCTCGTTGTTGCCGTGATAGGCGATCGACCAATCGATGACGGCGATCCAGTAGTAAGGCTCGGGATCGTCGGGCTTCAGCTCGATGTGCTTCAGGTGGTACTCCTTGGACTCATCGAGATACTGCTGGCTGTAGGGATTGGCCATGCTGAAGAGGATGGAGCCGATGCCGTCGATGGCGCCGAGATTATTGGGATCGTCCTTGAGGATGTCCTGAAACTCGGCGACGGCCTGCTTGCCCATGTTCATGTTCTCTTCGGAAGGCGCGCCGGGAATGAACTGGCTGGCGTAGGCGGTGGCCAGGTACAGGCGGGCGTTCGTGAGGTTGGGATCGAGAGCCTTGGCCTGCTTGAAGTCTTCGATCGCCTCGTCGAACTGGGCGTTCTTGTAGGCGTTGACGCCCTTATTGAGCTTGTCGCGGGCCTTGAGCTTGTCGCAGCCCGCCGCCGCAACGAGCGAGACGAGAGTAACGGCGAGAAGAACTGGATTCCGGAGCTTGCGCTGCATGCAATGCTCTCCTTGATTATGACTGCGGGCGTGCGAAGCCATCCGCGTGCTACCGAATGCAAAAATGCGTCACAACCCCCCGACGCCCTACTGGCCGGCTTCGACCTTGTTGGTGATGAGGCCGACGTGGTCGATGCCCGCCTCGTTCATGATAGAAATCGCGCGAGCGACATCGGCAAATTCGGTGGCGTCATCGCCCTTCACGAAGGCGACCTTTTCGGCGCGCTCCGCGAAGATCTTCGACAGCATGGGCCCCAGCGTGTCCCAAGTGTACTTGTCCTGGTTGATGAGGACGTCGCCCCCGGCAGTGACGACGACCACGATCGTCTTGTTCAACATCTCCTGGTTTTCCTTCTGATTCGGAGGAGAGGGTTGCGGGACGATCGTGTTCAGACCCTGCGACGTGGTCGGCGTGATCACCATGAAAATAATGATGAGGACGAGGAGCACGTCGATGAGCGGAACGATATTGGGTTCCGACATCGTTCCCTTGGTTCCACCAACTGCCATTCCCATCGTGAGACTCCTTTAATTGCGGATAAGGCGGCGCCCGCTTACGAACCAGGCGGAGGCGCGGGCGCGTTCTTCTTCTCGACCTTTTGGGTGAGAAGGCCGATGTTGTCGACGCCGGCAGCGCGCACTTCGTCGACCGCAGCCTTGACCTCGCCGAACTTGGCGCGAGCATCCGAACGAACGAAGACGGTCTTATTGAGGCGATTGGCAAGCTCGTCGCGGACGTGGCCCTGCAAATCGGCGAGACCGACCTTCGTGCTGCCCAGATAAATGCTGCCGTCCCGCGTGACCGCGACGAGGATGGCGTCATCCTTGTCGGCGTCGGGCATGTCTACGGGGTTATCGACCCGGGCCATGTCCACGGAGACGCCCTTCGACAGCAGGGGCGTGACAACCATGAAAATGATGAGAAGCACCAGCATGATGTCCGCCATCGGAATGACGTTGGGCGCGGCCATCACCGCGGGCGCTTTCGGTTTGTACGCCATGGCTTACTTCTTTCCGCCTCGACGAGTGATGAAGTAGTTGATCAACTCCATCGAGGAGTTGTCCATCTCGACGTCGAAAGCCTCGACCTTATTGGTGAAATAGTTGAAAGTCCACACGGCCGGCACGGCGACGAGCAGACCGAGCGCGGTGGTGACGAGGGCTTCGGCAATACCGCCGGCGACGGCCGACAGACCGGTGGCCTTCTGAGCGGAAATGCCTTTGAACGCGTTGATGATGCCCATGACGGTGCCGAACAGACCGACGAAGGGCGCGGTCGAACCGATGGTGGCGAGTCCGGAGAGGCCGCGCTTCATTTCGGCGTGAACGATGGCGACCGAGCGCTCGAGGCCGCGCTTGGCCGCTTCGATGACTTCTTCGTCACCGACCTGCGCCGAGGCTGCCTGGAACTCGGAGAGGCCCGTCGCGACGACCTTGGCGATGTGGCTCTTCTTGTTGCGCTCGGCGATGGAGATGGCTTCGTCGAGCTTGTTGTCCTTGAGCGCGCCCGCAACCTGCTGGACGAAGACGCGGGACTGTTTGCGCGCCGCGCTGTACATCAAGGCGCGGTCAATCATGATGCCGACCGACCACGCAGACATGATGAAAAGAATGCCGACGACCGTCTTTGCGGGAATGCCCATGTTGTGCCACATGGTGACCAGATCCCACCCGACCTCGCCGCCTTGCTGCCCCTGAAACATCAGAACGCCGGCCCAAAGTAAATTCGCAAGCATAGAATTTGCTCCTCCTCCATTCCTGACCAAACGATCGCGGCAGCGAGATTCTGCCGGTCGGAAAAACGAATCAGCCCGGCCCCGGAAAGAGGGGACCGGGCCGCCCCCTGCTTAACCGCCTAGAGTAAAGACAACAGAGATCGTCGTATCGACTTCCACGGGCTCAGTATTCAGCAACGTCGGCTTGTAGCGCCACTGACGAACGGCGTCCATCGCCGCACGCATCAGGAGCGGCGGTCCGGAGACGTACTGCAGCTCCTGGACGGTGCCGTCCTTAGAGATGATCGCGTGAAGGATCACGGTGCCCGAAATGTGAGCCGTCTTGGCGATCTGCGGGTACACCGGCAACACCTGATGGATGAGCGCAGCCTGCTGAACGTTGCCGCCGACACGAATGCGTTGCATGGCCGGCTTGGGCGGAGGCGGCGGTCCACCGCCGGTGCCTCCGATGATACCTCCGAGAACTCCACCGGCCGAGCCACCCGGCATGCCGCCGGGGACGCCGCCCACGACGCCAACCGAGCTGACATCAGGCGGCAGTTCCTCTTCCTTGATGATGTTCACCTTCTTGGGAATGACGGTAGGGGCCATCATCTTGCCCTGCTGAATCAGCCGCGCGACCGGCTTCACGATCTTAACGGCGACGGCGGGCGGAGGCGGAGGCGGAGGAGGCGCCGGAGCAACAAGAAACGTCGTCAACATCTGCTTTGGCAACGCTTCGGTCACCAAGAGCGGAATCAAAATCATGACGCCCACGATGCAGGCCTGGATGATGGCCGACAAGGCCACCGTCCAAGGCTTGTTCGTCCTGCTGGGGTGAGCGCTCGAGATGACAAGATCGTCGAACATCCTTACCTCCTTGCCGCTGCGACGACGCGCTTTTCGGCTGCGGATCCGGCGCGAACGGCGGCTCCCTTACTGCCCTGATACTTATTCCAGACCACGACAAGCGGTGCGGCAATGCCAAAGCTGGAGTACGTTCCTACCACAACTCCCACGACCATAGCAAAAGAGAACGCACGGAGAACCTCGCCGCCCATGATGTAAAGTACCAGTACCGTCAGGAGGGTGAGGCCGCTCGTGAGGATGGTGCGCGACAGGGTTTGATTGATGGATTTGTTGACGATATCGGGAAAGGAGTCGCGACGCATCAGGCGAAGGTTCTCGCGGACGCGATCGAAGATGACGATCGTGTCGTTCATCGAGTAGCCGACGAGGGTGAGCAACGCGGCGATTACCGTCAGCGAAATCTCATAGTGCTTTAGCGAGAAGAAGCCGAGGGTGATGAGCACGTCGTGAAAGCACGCAATCACGGCAGCGGCACCGAAGATGATCCGATCGCCCCACCGGCCGATGACTCCGCCCATGCCGCCGCCCGAGCCGCCCGTGCGAAGGAACAGCTCGCCGCCGGAAAAGCGGATGGCGATATAGATGAGCATCCCGCCAAGCGCGTACATGGTGGCCCAGAACGCCTGCCGCCGAAGCTGCGCGCCCACTTTCGGACCGACGCTCTGGACGCTGCGAATCGCGAAGTTTCCGAGGTCGAAGCCGCTGGTTAGCGAATTCAGTACGCCCGGCGTCACGCCATCGGCGGTCTTGAGGTCATCAAAGGTCGTCACAATGCCGAGCTTGTCGCGCGCGTCGGTAAGCCGCGAGGCGAGCTGATTGTAACGGTCTGAGGCGGCGGGCCCAAGGTTCAGCGGATCCTTCTGGGTGAGATAAGCCGCCAGGGCCACTGGTGTGACCGAATTGAAATCCGGTTTGCCGGTCTGCGTGCCGAAGGTTTTGTGCAGCGCGTCGAGCACGGCCTGGCGGTCCGCATCGAGCGCTTCATCGCCTTTGCCGCTCTGTTCGAGACTGATCTGGACGTCGTTTCTCGATTTCGGGTCGGAGAAGTCGCTGATGGGCGTAATGGTGGTGTTGTGCAACCCGGCTTCCTGAAGACCCGTGCGAATGCGGTCGACCGGAGGCGGAGTGGCGAAGCGGACATCCACCAGTGTGCCGCCGCGGAAGTCGATCCCGTAGCGCAATCCCTGACGCCAGACCGAGATCCAGCCAATCGCCAGCAGGACGAGCGAAAGCGTGACGAAATACTTCGCCTTCCCCATCCAATCAATGTTCACACTGTGGAAGAATTCCATCGCCGAGTCTTATCCGCCTTTATTTGACACCGGCCTGCCAGGATTTGTTCCCCGGCGGCCCGACTTCCTCAAATGCTCAGTTCAGCCTGGCGATCCATGCGCACCAGGTGGAAATCAAAGATGGCCCGCGAGACGTAAATGGAAGTAAACAGGTTCGCCAGCAAACCGATGATCAGGGTGATGGCAAAGCCCTTGACCGGCCCAGTCCCGAACAGGAAAAGGAAGGCGGCCGAGACAAGCGTTGTAATGTGGGTGTCGATAATGGTCAAGAACGCCTTGTCAAAGCCCACATCGACGGCGGAAGCGGGCGCCTTGCCGTTGCGCAATTCCTCGCGAATGCGCTCGAAAACCAGGACGTTCGAGTCCACGCCCATACCGATGGTCAACACCACTCCCGCGATGCCCGGCAACGTGAGCACGGCGCCGGAGAAAGCCATGAAGGCGATCAGGATCACCAGATTGAGAATCAGGGCCACAACTGCATTGACACCGCTCAGCCGGTAATAGACCACGAGAAAAATCATAACGACGACCAAGCTGCCGATGGAGGCGCGCACGCCTTCGCGGATCGAGTCAATGCCGAGCGAGGGGCCGATGGTGCGCTCTTCGAGATAGCGAATCGAAGCCGGAAGAGCACCCGCGCGCAAAACGAGCGCCAAATCCTGGGCCGATTCCTGCGTGAAGTTTCCCTCGATCAGCCCGCGATCTTCGATGCGATTATTGATCACCGGCGCGCTGTAGACCTTGTGATCGAGGACAATCGCCATTCTGTGATTGATATTGGCTTCCGTGAACGGCCCGAACCGTGCGGCGGCAGCCGTTGAAAGCGTGAAATCGACTTGATACTGGCCTGGATAGTTCTGACTCGGGGCCGGAGTCGCGCTGCGGAGGTCGGTACCAGTGATGATGGGAGCGCGGTCGAGAATGTAGTAAACCTGCTGGGGGGCCTGACCTGCCGCGCCTTCCGACTGTCCCGGGATAATCTCCGTGCCGGGGGGTAAGACGCCGCCATGAGCCGCAAGCGCGGCCGCTTCGGACGGATACGTCTGCTCGTCCGCCACGCGCTGCAATTCGAGCTGACCGCCTGCCTGGATAACCGCTTTCGCGCGAGTGGGGTCGGCTTCGCCAGGTAGCTCGACGAGAATTTCGTTTTCAGCGCGGCCGGTGAAGGCGATGGTCGGCTCGGTGAGGCCGAGGGCATTGATGCGGCGGGTGATGGTTTCAAGAGCCGACTGCATCGTGTTGGTGCGCAAATCGGCGACGACAGAGGGTTTCAGGGCCAGCAGATAACCGTTGGGCTGTCCGGCGGCCGGAGACATGCTCCAGTCAGGAAATTGCTGGACCACGATATCGCGGAAAGTGCTGGAGGTCGCGACGTCCACATTGCGAACGAGAATTTGCGTATCGCTGAGTCGTTGTACGTCACCAACATTCACGCCCTTCTCGTGAAGCTGCTTTCGCAAGTCGTCGATGGCCTGGTCGCAGCGCTGCCCGATGGCCTCGTCCACCTGAACTTGCAGCACGAGATGGCTTCCGCCCTTGAGGTCAAGGCCGAGGCGGATGCGATCGGCAAAATTCTGTTTACCTTGCGCCCAGGAGGTTGGGAACTCGGGCAGGCCCACCAGTCCGTAAAGGCACAGAAGGATGACGATGAAGATAAAGATGAATTTCCATCTGAGCTGAGAACTCATGCCGTCTTGCTGATCTCCTTCTGCGGATCCGCCTGAAGCCCGGCAATGGCGCTGCGCGAAACTTTTACCTTCACCTGTTCGGCGATGCGCAACTGCACGGCCTCGTCTTCGAGCCCGACAATCGTGCCGTAGATCCCGCCATTGGTGATAACCTTGTCGCCCGTCTTCAGATTCTTAAGCATTTCGGCGACCTTTTTCTGACGGCGCTGGGCGGGCATAATCATCAGAAAATAGAAGATACCCATGATCAAAATCAGGGGCAGAAACAGGCCCAGGGAGCTCGGTTGGCCAGACGACTGCACAAGAAGGGAGAGACCTGCGAAACCCGTCAAAACCGAGGTTGTCAGCATTGCGCCTTTTCCGCCACTGCGGGTACGCCTGCCGCGCCCGGCAGACGAAGATCGTATCCGAAGGTGCTGCCCCGCCTCTTACGCGCTCAAGTCTGCTTATATTTGCCTATTGAGGCGTGCCTGAAGGTCAGAGCGGAATCTTTCCAGACGTCCAAAAGCGATAGCCTCGCGAATTTTGCGCATGATGTCAAGGTAAAAGTACAGGTTGTGGTGGGTGTTCAGGATTGCCGCGAGCGGCTCGCCAGAGGAATAAAGGTGCCGCAAATAGGAACGCGAATACCGTCGGCAGACGGCGCAGCCGCAGGCGGCGTCGACGGGGCGTTCGTCTTTCGCAAATTGAGAATTGCGAATGAGCAACCTTCCTTCGGACGTGAAGAGGCAACCGTGGCGCGCGCTGCGCGTCGGCAGGACGCAGTCCATCATGTCCACGCCAAGCGCGACATAGTCCGCGATCTGTTCGGGCTTGCCCACTCCCATCAGATAGCGCGTCCGATCCGAAGGAAGCCGCGAGGCGACGAGAGCCGTCATCTCGCAGGTGATCGCATGCGACTCGCCCACCGCGAGGCCGCCGATCGCGTAGCCGGGAAAATCGAGCGTGACAAGTTCATCCGCGTTTTCCCGGCGCAGAGCCGGATGCGTTCCGCCCTGCACGATGCCAAACAACATCTGGCGCGCTGCGTCACCGTGCTGGCCGAAATATTCGCGCGAGCGTTTGGCCCAGGCGAACGTGCGCGCCGCGGCTTCCTTTGTCCGGGATACATCCGACGGAGCTTCGATACACTCGTCGAGCACCATGATGATGTCCGCGCCGAGAGCGATTTCGATTTCGAGCGCCTTTTCAGGCGAGAGGAAATGTTCCGAGCCGTCGAGGTGCGAACGAAACGTGACGCCGGCATGCGTGACTTTGCGAAGGTCGCTGAGGCTGAAGACCTGGTAGCCGCCCGAATCCGTGAGGATCGCGCGGGGCCACGACATGAACTTGTGCAGGCCGCCCATTTCGCGGACGAGTTCGTGGCCGGGACGGAGATAGAGATGATACGTGTTGGCGAGGATGACCTGCGCGTCCAGCGTTTCGAGGTCCTGCTGCGTCTGCGCTTTGACGGTGGCGGCCGTGCCCACCGGCATGAACGCCGGCGTATCAATCACGCCGTGCGGAGTCGTGAGCCGGCCCAAGCGCGCGCCGGTGGGGTCGGTGGCGAGGACCTCGAAGCGAAATCCCATCCGGCGAGTGTATCAGGAGAACGCGGCGGCCAACCCCACCTTCACGAGAACCCAAACAATCCAAATCGCAAGGATCGAACCGAGCGCCTTGCCAAACGGGATTTTCTTGGGATTCGTCGCGTTGAAACCGACGGCCATGAGTATCAGGGCCCAGAAAGTAAAGATGTCGAGAGACGTGCAGAGTGACACCAGCCACTTCGGGGAATCGTCCGAAAGCAGCGCCCCCGGATTCGAAGCCACCAGATTCTGGATGTCGACCGTGGAAGGATCCTTTATGAACAGAATCAAGATCCCGAGCAGGCCCGATACGAAGTAGGGCATCCAGGAATGCGCGACGATTCCTAACGAGGTCGAAAAGCCGATCTTCGCTCCGCCCAGCATGTTGAAGATGACGAGGAAAATCGCGGCTACGAGCGCTGCACCTCCAAACGTGAAGACGACCGCCCCGACGTAACCGAAGACCGGGGCGAATTTGGCTTGCTGGTCGACGATTTGTTGCCGCTGTTCGGGCGTCATTTGTTCCATGCGCCGCTGCGCACTCGCGTTGTGCGCAATCTGCTTCTCCATAAAACCACGCCAGCCGACGCGCTGGCCGAAGATCGCCGTTACCGCGACGGACATGACAAGCAACAACAAGAGCGGCAAAATCCAGCTCGGGCGCTGGGCGATCGATTCGAAAGTCGGCTTGGGATTGAACAGAGCTCCGAAAATGCGGCCGAAAGAGCTGACGGACGCGGGAGCTGGTTGCGGGGGCACCGTTGTGGTGGCCATCTTGGTTCCTCCACTCTAGGACGAGAGTCGGGCCGATCTATTCTTCCAATACGCGGCCGGACCAGAAAGGTTACATCGCGGCCGGGAGTTTACATCAAACCGGGCGGGCGAGAAAGGAACAGAATCGAGGCGTGGCGGCAAGGCGCGGGCCGCGCGGGGAGGCTACGGAATCTGCGGGACAGCGGCGATCAGGGATTGCGTGTAGGGATGGTGCGGCGACGAGAGCACTTGTGCGGCTGCGCCGATTTCCAAGATCTTGCCGGCCTGCATCACCGCGATGCGGTTCGCCAGTTGGGCAACGACGGGAAGGCTGTGCGAGATGAGGATCAACGTAAGCGAGAATTCGCGCTGGAGGCGCGCGAGCAATTCCAGAATCTGCGCGCCGATCGAGACGTCGAGCGCGGAGACAGGCTCGTCGGCCAGCACAAGCTCCGGGCGCAGGATCAGCGCGCGCGCGATGCCGATGCGCTGGCGCTGGCCGCCCGAAAATTCGTGCGGAAACCGGTCGAGGGAGTCCGCGCCGAGGCCGACGGCTTCGAGAATTTCGGCGGCGCGCTTTCGCCGGTCCGCGCGGGAGAGGCGGGGCTCGTGAATCGCAAGCGGTTCGGAGACGATTCCACCGACGCGCATGCGCGGGTTGAGAGACGCGACCGGATCCTGAAAAACCATCTGAATGCGGCGGCGCAAGGCGCGGAGATTCCCGCCTTTCGCGCCCAGCCAGTCCTCACCGAGAAAACGAACGTCGCCTGAATCGGGTTCGATCAGACGCACGAGAATCCGCGCGAGCGTGGTCTTGCCGCAGCCGGACTCGCCGACGATGCCAAGCGTCTCTCCGCGCGCGACGGAAAGACTCACGTCATCGACCGCAAGGGCGCGGCGCGTGGCGTGCGTGAAGGCGCCGGTCGAGACGGGGAACGATTTGCGGAGGTTCGCGGCCTCGAGAAGGTTGCCGTTCGCGGTCATGGCCTTTCGCCGGCGACAAAGAGCGATGTCTGCGTCAGCTCGATGTCGGGCTCGGAGTCGGGTGCGTCTGGTTCCACGGGCGCGAACCGCGGGTAGAAGCCGCTGTCTTCGCCGCTGCGCATCGACGCTTCGAGGATGCGGCGAGTTTCGATGTATTCGCGATCGCCGCGATGCCAGCCGGCGACGTTGAGCCAGTGATCAAACGAGCGGATGTGCTCGTCGATCTGGGTGGTGCGGACACGTAAGCCGGCATTCGTGAAAAGGCGTTCCAGTTCGCTCTTCGACAGCGCGCGTGTGTGCGAAGGATCGCGAGCGATTTCGATGCGATTGCGAAGCGCGGCCGCCCGCGGGTCTTCCGGCACCAGCATGTCAAGCACGCCGGCGCGTCCGCCGGGCCGAAGCACGCGCGCCATCTCGCGAACGACGCGCTCGGGTTCCCGAATGTGATGGAGGCTGTAGCTGGTGACAACGACATCGAGCGAGGCGTCGGCGAGCGGCAGTGCTGTCGCGTCGCCCAGCGTGCAGAAGAGATTCTCGATCGCGTCCGCCCTGGCGGATTGTTGCGCGCGCCGGAGGATTGCCGGGGTCAGATCCAGCGCCACGACCGAACGCACGTGCCTCGCAAAGCGAAGAGCAAGAGTGCCGGGCCCGGAGGCAAGGTCCACGGCGCGGTCATTCGGGCCCGCGGCGACGAGACGCGCGAGAGTTTCCGCTTCGCGGACGCGCTCCTTCACGGCGAAGTTGCTGAAGACCTCCGCGGTGCGGGTGAAGCGGTCCCGAATCAGATCTTTCTGTTGCTGGTCGTTGGTCGCAGTCATATCCGTTTAGGTGACAAGAATACACCGGGCTTCGTGCGCCGGATTGGCCGCGCGAAGTTCGGGAACGGCGGCATCGCACTCGGCAACGTGACGTTCGCACCGAGGAGCGAACGAGCAGCCGGGAGGCAGAGCGTCGAGCGCGGGCACGGTGCCGGGAATCGGCACCAGCGGTTCGCGCGTCAGCCGAGGCGCGGCGCGCAGCAGACCTTCGGTATAAGGGTGCCGCGGGCGCTGCAAGACTTCTCGCGTGGGTCCCGCTTCGACGACGCGGCCCGCGTACATGACGAGCGTGCGGTCTGCGATCTGGGCCACGACGCCAAGATCATGCGTGATGAAGAGAAGCGAAAGATGCAGCTCGCGCCGCAGCTCCGCGAGCAATTCGAGAATCTGCTTCTGCACCGTAACGTCGAGGGCCGTAGTGGGCTCGTCGGCGATGAGCACGCCGGGACCGGCGGAGAGCGCCATCGCAATCATCACGCGCTGACGCAGGCCGCCCGAAAGCTGATGCGGATATTGCCGGGCGCGCAATTCGGGTTCGGGAACCGCGGCGCGCTCAAGCGAGTCGAGAGCGCGGCGACGGATTTCGCTGCGGTCCGCGCCCCGCTGATGGACGCGGATTGCTTCTTCGATCTGGTCGCCGATGCGCAGGACGGGATTGAGCGCGGTCATCGGCTCCTGAAAAATCATGGCGATCCGGCGGCCGCGCACGGCGCGCATTCCCGCGGCCGAGGCCAAAAGCAAATCCATCTTGTGCTGTGGTGCACCCGCGCCGGTCGAGATTTGTAGACGCGCCTGGCCGCTCACGCGCGCGCCCGGCGGCAAAAGACCCATCAGAGCCAGAGCGAGCATCGTCTTGCCGGAGCCGGATTCGCCGACGATGCCGAGCGATTCGCCGTCGTTCAGCTCGAAAGAGACGCCGTCGACGGGGCGCACCCATCTCGCGGGCGCCGGCAGCCCCACCACGAGGCCGGAAACGTCGAGCCTTGCTGGCATGGCAACATCATAATTCGCCGCAACTCCGGCCGCGGACTTTTTCCGGTATACGTTGCTTATGGCAATCCAGGAATGCCCGCTGTGCCATAGCCGCGTCTCGCTCGCCGGGCAACTGCCCTATTGCATGAACTGCGGATGGAACCGCGATGCAGCCATCTCCGGCTTGCGCGCCAGCTTGAACGCGCTGCCCATGGCCGCGCTGTTGACCGCGGCGTTCTTGGGCTTCGTGGTGTTCGGATGGCACTTCCGGGATCCAGGGCAAATTGCGATCTTCGCGGGCGTTCCCTTCTTAGGAATCACTCTGAACTACGTGACGATGAAGAGCCGCCTTGGCAAGCTGGAGGCGCTGCCGGCCAGCCCCACGCGTGTGGCTGCTGATTCGCCTGACTCGGATGGCAGCGCGAACGATGGCTCGCAGTCCGCCAATGCAACGGAACCGAGCGCGCAGGATCAGGTGCTGCTGCGCACGTCGAGGCCGCGCGAAATCCGAATGGCC
Organism: Candidatus Acidiferrum sp.; assembly: GCA_035517015.1. Classification (GTDB taxonomy): domain Bacteria; phylum Acidobacteriota; class Terriglobia; order Acidiferrales; family UBA7541; genus Palsa-295. The sequence continues at coordinate 13,405 of DATIZQ010000031.1, forward strand.
AAGCGGGGGCAATTCAGCATCGCGATCGGGCTGATCGTCGTGCTGGTCTTTGCGACCGTGATCGGCTTGCATCTCTACTCGGTGTGGGCGCGCACGCTGTCATTCGAAACGTTTACCCGCAAGGACTGGCTCACAATGGGCCTGGCCGCCCTGATACTTCTGATTCCTTTCGGAATGTGGCGCTCGCAGAAGCGGGAGTGCGATCTGCTGGAGAACGGCGAAATCGCCATGGCGCGAGTGACGCGGCAATGGTCGAGCGACCGCAACAGCTCATCGATCAGTTACGAGTTCAAGGATTTTCAAGGCCAGACGCACCAGGCGATAGGCTTCGACTACACCAAGAATCTCTGCCAGGGAATGACGGTTCCCGTCTTCTACGACCGCGACAATCCCAAGCGGCAGATTGCGTACTGCTCGACGCTCCACGAAATCGTCACGTAAAGACTGTGACGGCACGCTAGCGGTGAGCGAGCGGAATCACGAATCGCAAAGCAGTGTGCGTCGCAGAAAAGCTGCAGACCTTGTTGTCGGTAAGCCCGGCCGATCTTCCCGCGCAAATTACGTCGACCCCGCGAATGTGCGCCTGGCCTTTCGGATAGACCACCCAGACCGCTCCATTTTTCTCGATCGAGTTCCCGGGCGCTTTCAGCTGTGCGAGGTCCTGAATCGCCTCCGCTGAGAAGAAAATGAGATCGGCCTTGGGGATTCGCTGCCCGCGGGAATATTCCGGAACGCGCGAGGCGAGGTCCTTCAGGAATTCGGCGCTTTCCACGCCGAGCACTGCGACTCGCTGCCCGGGCTTCACGCCCAGCTTGTCGATCAGCAGACGGTGGGAGTAATCGCGCTCCGGCTCGCGCTGCTTTTTCGTTTTGCTCGTCGTTCGTGGCATCGGTGCACCAGCGCCAACCTGGTTTCGTCTGAACGGCGGGAGATTATAGCGCCGTTTACGCGAGCGCTCGTCTGGGACATAATCCCGCCCGGCACAAGATTCGCGCAAAGAGAGGCATCCTTATGTTTCCGGGCTTCCGAGCGGCATTGAATTACCATCCGATGTTCGTGCACTTCCCGATTGTGCTGTGGCTCGTGGCGCTGCTCTTCGAGTTGCTGGCGGTCTGGCGCTCAAGCGATGAGATGCAGCGCACGGCGTCGCGAATGCTCTACCTGGGAACGCTCGCGGCGCTGGTCACAGCGATGACCGGCTTCGCAGCGCAAAAGTCGATTCCGCCGGGCGACGCGCAGCGCGTGGTGGGAATTCACGAAACGCTCATGCTGATCTCAACGAGCGTAGCGCTCCTGCTCTGCATCTTCGCTTTCGTCCAACGCAAGGACTTCACGGCACAACTGCGGAAAGCGATGCTGCTCGGGCTTGTGGTTCTGGGAATCCTGACGGCCATCGGCGCGGACCGTGGCGCGGAATTGGTGTACGGCTACGGCGCCGCGGTGAATTGGTCGACCGCGCAACAGCAGAAGTAACCTCGATGCCAACACCCCAAGCGAAACCGAAGATTCTCGCGCCTCAGGCATACGCGATCGCGATCATCTTCACGCATCTGGCTCTCTCGATCGCGCACGGCCTGGCGCACGGTCATTTGTCAATTGCCCTCACAATCTCGCAGAAGATCTTTGTCGTTGCGGTGACTCTGGCCGCACCGCTCGTCGCCGGATGGCTCATCTGGAGGCGAAGGCTTCGGCTGGGCGGCGCGCTCCTGGCCATTTCGATGGCGGGCGCGCTCGCGTTCGGCGTCTACTACCATTTCATCGCGCCCGGTCCTGACAATGTGAATCAGGCCAATCCCGCCGCTCCCGCAAACTGGCGCAGTCTCTTCGAAGATACGGCCATGGACCTCGCGCTGCTCGAAGGCCTGGGAACTGTTGCCGGCATCGTGCTTGTCGCGAAATCGGCCCGGCAGAATGCGCCAGCGGAGACCTCGGAATAGGTCCTAGAACAAAAGCTGGCCTAGGGGAAATCACGTAGGCGCCCTGAGATTTGTTCCACGAACGCTTTTCACCTGCGCAGTCGCTCCCCGACTCCAGGGAAGCCACGGCCGCCGATTCTCTCTTTATCCCAGCGCATCAAATTTGGGTGAAGGCCATATCGTGTGATTCAAGCAGGAGGGCCAACGTGAAAGTCTTCATTGCAGGGGCAACAGGGGTTCTCGGCCGGCGGCTTACGCAACAATTCCGCCGGCGCGGACACATCGTGATGTGCCTGGCGCGCAATGCAAACAACGAATCGGCAATCCGCGCGCTGGGCGGTGAGCCTCGTAGGAGCGATCTCTTCGACGTGGATTCCCTGGCTGCGGCAGCAGTGGGTGCGGACGTGATCGTCCACGCCGCCACGGCGATTCCCACGGCTGCGAAGGTGAAGCCTCAGGACTGGGAGATGAACGACCGCATTCGCCGCAGCGGCACGCGCGCTCTTGCGGAGACCGCCGGACGCATCGGCGCGGAGGCGCTGCTTGTGCAAAGCATCACGTGGGTTGCACGGCCGGCGGATCAATCGGCATTCGACGAGAATTCGCCGCTCCAACCCGATGCGGTGACGCAATCCGCCGCGGACATGGAGACGATTGCGCAAGAAGCCGGCGAACGGCAAGGCTTTCGCACCACGATTCTGCGCTGCGGCTGGTTCTATGCGCCGGATGCCGGCCATACGCGCAGCTTCGGCGAACTGCTGATGAAGCGGCAACTCCCGGTCATCGGCCAGGGCGACGCGATCTGGTCATGGCTCCACGTCTACGACGCGGCGAGCGCGTTCGTGACGGCGGCGGAAGCGAACAAGGGCGGCGTGTGGCATGTGGTCGACGATCAGCCCGTGACGGCCGCCGAGTACCTGGACACTTTCGCGCGGCGGCTCGGCGCCCCGGCGCCGCGGCACGTTCCCACGTGGCTAGCCCGCATCCTGGCCGGTTCGTTTGCGGTGAATTTCATGGCGAGCTCGACGCGCACTTCCAATGCGCGGTTCAAGCGCGATTTTGCGTGGAAGCCGAGATTTCCAAGCTATCGGGAAGGGCTGGACGACGTCCTGGCCGCGTGGCAAGACGAGAATTTTCTCGGGCTGACGAGAAGGTCCGCAGCGTAGGCCCGAATCACACAATCAATAGTCGTTCGCAGAGCCTTCGAGGAACGCGCGGAGCTTACGCGAGCGCGACGGGTGACGCAGCTTGCGCAGCGCCTTCGCCTCGATCTGGCGGATGCGTTCACGCGTCACGGCGAACGACTGGCCGACTTCTTCGAGCGTGTGCTCGCTGCCGTCGTCGAGACCGAACCGCATCTTGATGACTTTTTCTTCGCGCGGCGTGAGCGTCTTGAGCACCGACGACGTTTGCTCCTTCAGGCTCAGATTGATCACCGCGTCCGACGGCGACACGACGGCCTTGTCTTCGATGAAATCGCCGAGATGCGAATCTTCTTCCTCGCCGATCGGTGTTTCGAGCGAAATCGGCTCCTGCGCGATCTTCAGAATCTTGCGCACCTTCGCGACGGGAATGTCCATCCGCTTCGCGATTTCTTCGGAAGTAGGCTCGCGTCCCAGCTCCTGCACCAGCTGCCGCTGCGTGCGGACGAGCTTGTTGATCGTCTCGATCATGTGCACCGGGATGCGGATGGTGCGGGCCTGGTCAGCGATGGCGCGCGTGATGGCCTGGCGAATCCACCACGTGGCGTACGTCGAAAACTTGTAGCCGCGGCGCCATTCGAACTTGTCGACGGCCTTCATCAAGCCGATGTTGCCCTCTTGAATCAGGTCGAGAAACTGCAAGCCGCGGTTCGTGTATTTCTTCGCGATCGAGACGACGAGGCGAAGGTTCGCCTCGATCAATTCCTTTTTCGCCTGCTCGGCTTCCGCCTCGCCGCGAACGATCACCTGAATCGCGCGCTTCAGCTCGGTGGGGCTGACTTCACTGGCGACTTCGATTTCTTCGAGTTCCTGCCGGCGCGCCCGAAGGTCCTTGCGGGCTTCGGACTGAACCTCGCCCTTGGACGCCTCGACGCGGCGGTCGAGTTTCACGATCTCGCGCTCGAGGAAATGCACGCGTTCCACGGTCTGCCGAATCTTGTCGATCAGCCGCTTCTTCTCGAGGGGATTGAAGTCGATCTCGCGGACGAGATTCGACATCTCGACGCGCGTGCGAGCCACGGCGTACCGCGCCCGAATGTAAGGGCGCTTCTTCGATTTCGCGATTTTCTCGAGTTTCAGCGCCTGCTTCATCGCCAGCAGGTAGAGCTTGGCGATGCGGTCGATCTGCTTCAGCGTTTCCTTGGTCTTCTGCTCGATCTTTTCTTCGGTCAGCTCCTCGTCGTCGAACTGAACGATTTCCTTGATCGAGCGGGAGCCGTTGCGCAGGTCTTCGCCGATCTGCAGGATTTCCTTCAGGATCAGCGGCGCGCGGGAAATGGTTTTCAGAACGAGCAGCTGGCCGCGCTCGATGCGCTTCGCGATCGCGACTTCGCCCTCGCGCGTGAGCAGCGGCACGGTTCCCATTTCGCGCAGGTACATGCGCACGGGATCGTTCGTCTTTTCCAGTGTCCCGGGCGTCAGGTCGAGATCGCCGTCTTCGGCCCCGGCTTCTTCCTTGGTTTCGGCCGCTTCCGAAGAGTCGGCGGCCGCGAGCGCAGCCTTCGCGCTCGAAAGGTCTTCGTACACATCGATCCCGTACCGCTCGAACGTGGAGAGCAGATCGTCAATTTCTTCCGAGGAGTGAACCTCGGCCGGCAGGATATCGTTCACCTCATCGTAGAGCAGGTAGCCGCGCTCCTTGCCCATCGCGATGAGTTGTCGTACCTGATCGTATTTTTCTTCTAGAGCAAGCGTCACGCGTTTTCCCCCTGATCTGCGCAGGCGCCGGACGCGCAGCGATGCGCATCCGTCTGCCGGCCGCGGCACACCACGGCCCGCTCAGTCCCAAGCAATGTAAACGGAAAGATAGGAGTTCCCTTTGAAACGAATTTCGTTCTTGCGTCCGTTGTCCCGCGCCCGAGAGACACCCTCATTAGACGCTTCCCGAAGGCCGCCCGTTTCCTTCAAAACCTTGCAAGGATACAACATAGGCACGTCCACGGTCAACGAAGCCCCAGCGTCCCCTTGTGGAAAACTGTAACAGCCGGAAAAGCCTATCTCACGCCAATCCAATCGGTTGCGCGCCCTATTCCACAACCCTCTGCTCCAGTCCGGGGGCTTAGCGCCCGAACGGAACGTGGCACGACTTCATGCCA
>DATIZQ010000032.1:0-2002 GCA_035517015.1 Candidatus Acidiferrum sp.
CTGAGTTCGGCGGGCCAACGCGGGGACAGCGTGCGCTGCCGCGATCTGGGAATCGCGTCCTATCTGACGAAACCGATCCGTCAGGGAGAGCTATTGGACGCGATTTTGATCGCCGTGGGAACGCCGGTGAAGCAGGAAACGAGAGCATCGCTCGGCACGCGGCGCTCACCGCGCGAGGCTCCGTGCAGCCTGCAAATACTGCTCGCAGAGGACAACGCGGTGAATCAGCTACTGGTCGTACGACTGCTGGAAAAGTGGGGGCACAAGGTGGCGATCGCGTCGAATGGTAGAAAGGCGCTGGACGCACTGAACCGAGAATCGTACGACCTGGTGTTGATGGATGTCCAGATGCCCGAGATGAACGGATGGGAAGCGACGCGGGCGATCCGCGAGATGGAACGAGAAACAGGAAAGCACATTCCCATCATCGCGATGACAGCTCACGCGATGAAAGGCGATGACGAAAAATGTTTTGCCTCGGGCATGGACGACTATCTGGCGAAACCGATTCGCACCGCTGAATTGATCGCCATTCTCGATCAGATCGCTAATCGCAAGGTGGCGCTGCGGGCGGCCGAGAGCCGGGCGCTGGAAGCTTCGAAGTCGGAGGTCATCAACTAGCTGGCTTGCGAAGCGCCGTCGGCCCTTGCAAGGAGCAGTGTTGAGGGATCCATGGGGCAGCGCACAGAACAGCGGGTTGCCGTCGCCTTCCGGGTGACCGTTCGCGGGTCGGATCCACAGGGTAACCCGTTCGAGAAAATTGCGGAGACGCACGATATCAGCTGTTCCGGCGCGTGCCTGAAGGGGCTAAGTAACTTCGTCGAAGTCGGAAGCCGAATCGAAATCCAGTACAAAGAACAGATGGCGTGGTACCGGGTTCAGTGGGTTGACTCGGGCGCTAGAGGAACTGGTCGCGCGGGCGTGCGTTGCCTCGAGCCCGGCACTTACATCTGGGGTGTGCCGCCGAAGGAATGGGTGGCTGATACCTACGACGCGGCAAACCCGACGTCGACGATTCCTGAGCCGGTCGAAGCTGTTCCCGCATACACGCCGCAATCAGCGTGGTCCGGCGCCGAGCGCAGGCAATTCCCCAGGCAGTCTTGCCGAATCGAGGCACAGGTAAGCATGGACAACGGTTCCGTGCGCTTGCCTGGTACGGTGACGGACATATCACTGGGCGGATGCTATGTGGAAATGCTGGCGCCACTGCCGGTCGACACGGCTGTCGAACTGGAGCTCAAGCCAGAGGGCGCGACGCTCGAAATGTCCGGCAGGGTGCGATCGTCACAGACCGGACTCGGAATGGGAATTGCGTTCACGGGGATGCGCCCTGCGGATTTCGAGAAGCTTCAACGTCTGGCGCCTGTGCCGCCGAGATCCGCCACGGCGCAAAAACGGCCGGAAGTCAGGGTCGCAGGTCAGCGCCCCACGCCTGCTCAGGCGGTCACTGGTGCGCCCCGAACGCAGATGCGGCCTGCATCGCCACGAACAGCAGATTCAGATTACTTTCCAGCGACACCGGAGGCGTTTCAGGCGGTCGTTCGGCTATTGTTCCGCAAAGGCCTGTTGACACGAGCCGAGCTCGTGGAAGAGCTCGAAAAAATGAAGCCCACACGCGTTTAAGTTGATTCCCGCGAAAAATCAGTTCGGAACGAAGTGGCCTAGATCCGGCGCGATCGAGGGCGGCTTGGCCAGCGAGTTCTTCTGTGACGAAGGAGCACTCTTGAATAGCCCCGCAGTGGCTACGGGATTCAGGACTACGATATCCACGCGGCGATTGTGGGCCCGGCCTTCCGCCGTGTCGTTCGAATCGACAGGGTGGTATTCGGCGTAGCCGGCTGCGGCGAGGCGGCTTGCCGAAAATTTGTACCTCAGAATGAAGACCTTGATGAGTTCGGTCGCACGCGCGGTCGAAAGCTCCCAATTCGAAGAGAATTGGGCGGTGTGAATCGGGACATTGTCCGTGTGGCCTTCGATGCGCAGCATTTCGTCGCGCGGGCCG
>DATIZQ010000033.1:0-58749 GCA_035517015.1 Candidatus Acidiferrum sp.
CGCTTGTGGGGTCTGTCGAATGCGAGTGCGGATACAAAGGACCCGCCCTCACATTCCGTATGCCCATCACACCCGAAGGTCCTCAAAGGCTTCGCACCCTTTGCAAAAGGCGCAAAGGACGCGGCACCCTGAACGTCTAAAACAGAGCCAGAATCAAGGGTGCGCCAGCCGAGGTGTCAAGACCGAAAACACCCACGCTCCAAAAACGGGAGCATGGGGCACCCGACGGGTGGATTCATTGGCCGAGGATGATTGATTGGGAAAGGCTTACGGTCCTGGGCGGAGAAACCCTGGGGCACCCGGCCGCTTACCTTCAAATGTGAATTCCCCCTGCGTCAGTCTTCGGGTTTTGGGTCAGCCATACATGGCCTACTTGACCGCCACATGCCCTGTGTCCGTATATTCAATGGAGATTCGTCCCGAAGTGGTGAGTTTTTTCAGAGTATTGTTAGGTCCTTCCCAACGCGAATCTCCCGTTCCGCAAGCCCCGTATGAGATCGTCAGGTGCTCCGAATCCTTCCAACGGAGGTCGAAAGCAGTGACGTCGTCACATTCGTACTCCACGCGATAGACGGTCTCCTCGGCCCATGGGAAGGAATCCCGCCTGATCGTTACGTAGAGAGTGTCGGGCCCTCCCCACATGGCCGTGATGAACCTGTACAGCGAGGCCACGGACTTGCGGTCGGGCGACATGGTTTGCTGAATCAGAGTTTCTTTCGCAGTCTTAGAGGCAGTGCGATTCCAGTAGACCGTTAAGGCTAGTAGTGACACCACGGCTAGTCCGCATATACCTGCGACCAGCAACAGTAAGATCCGGATTATCTTTGCGATCACTGTGTGGCGGGTGGCCGGCCCTTTCTGGAATCGAAAAGCATTCGTTGACGCACGACGAAGCCGATGATACCACCGTGGGAGTTAGCGCAGGAGTACTCTTCCTCTTTTAGCAGTTGAAGTTGCGGGTGCCGCACTCTTTGCGGGGTTTGCAAAGGGTGCGCGGTCTTACCTTCGATGAGAAATCGTCTCGAGCGACGCTACGGTTTCCACCATCTGATGGACCGGGACGCAAGCGACGCGACGGTCCCGGTAAAACGCACACGGGACAGGCGCGCGGAGTTCTTGCGCCCGCTTCGCGGGCTGGTAGGCGGGGAACTCCGAGGGGCTGAAGCCCGGTTTATTTTGGAAGCTTCGTTCGGGCGGCCTGCCCTTCCGGTGTCAGGGTAAAAAGGCCGCCCTCCCCGGACTGAAGTCCGGGGCTCCCACCCTAAAGGCGAAAGACGTACGCTTTGCAAAAACCGCAAAGAGTGCGGTACGGCAGCCCTGACGTCTAAACGAGAGCCGGAATCAAGGGTGCGCCACCTCGGCGCGATTGAGAGAGGAGATTGATCCCGCGCCGCCCCAATTCCAGCCAAAGGCCCGCGGCTAAAAGCCGCTCTTCATTTTCGCTGCGCCGTTCCGCAGAGCCTGAAGGCTCTGCTCCCCCGCATGAATGCGGGGGCTCCCACCCAACTGCGAGTCAGGGAAAGGAGGGCTCCCACCTAGTGCAAAAGCGGGCACTGCGTGGGAGGAGCCGGCAAGATGCCGGCGCTACGAAATGCGCCCCGAAAAGCGCGGGGCCATTAAGAGAAGGGCCAAGTCCCGGGGCTGAAGCCCAAAACGATAGCGCAGCGTCTTCCGCAGCGCTGAAGCGCCGCTCCCCCGCATGAATGCGCCCTTCCGATGTGGTACGGACCGGGCGCATCCCTGACAGATTGAACCCGGGGCATTCCTGACACTGCGGATATGGCAACGTGCGATAACGTAGGCGAGTTCGTACAGATACTGGACGTGGGAGAAGGCGGCGCCTTCCATGTGTCCTACAGACCCGCTGATCATTGCGGGAATATCGTGTGAACCGACAGGCGGACTCGCAACGCTAGCTGGAAGCCTTTCGTTGCGCACCTGGTAATGCTGCCCGCTCCTGCTCGAGGCGGGCAATGGTGGTCCGCAACCACGCTTTCACGGCGTCTTCGATTTCCTGCTGATCGTCGTAGCGGTAGGCCGAGTCCAAGGTCTCGCCCGCGGCGTTCAGCGGGATGTGACGGCAGGGAATCGTTTCGGTGCGATATTCGGGCGGCACCAATTGCATCAGAACGCAGTGGCCGCACGGCTCCGGGTTTTCCTTAGAATCGTAATTCATGCAGCTTGGCGAATCCTCGAAGATAAAACGGGGCCGCCAGGGCTCTCTGGGAGAGCGCCCGTAGCCGCCCTTTTCGAGGAATTGAAGCTCGAACTTCAGCACTTCCAGCAGATCTCGGTCATCCTTTCCCATGGCAACCTCCCTCGTGGATGCATAGTGCACTTTCATGTGCGGAAGCGCCGTGGCAAGAATCACTGAGGCCTGTGACGAGCGTCACATGGGATGGAGGTTGGGACAAGGGGCTGGGGGCGCCATGGCCGTCTTCACGGCCCCGGAGAAATCCGCCAAACGGGGAGTAGCGGTCCCCGGGGATCTCTGGAGCTCCAGCCTCCTGCAGGCTCTACAGGTGGAGGGTGGCGACGAGGAGATCGGGGTCGTCGCCCATGCGTACGGTGAAGCCGAAGCGGTCGGCCAAAGAACGCATTCCGGCGTTCTCGGGCATGATGATGGCGAGGACGCTGGCCAGCTTCTCGTTGCGGCTGAATTCGATAAGGCGGCGGACGAGTTCGCCGCCGAGCCCCTGTTTTTGCCAGGCGTCGGTGACGAGAACGGCGACCTCGCCCTGCGACTCCGTGGGGTTCTTTGTGAGCCTGCCGACGCCAAGGAGGCTGTGTTCGCCAGTGCGCGGATCCTGGTAGTCGGCGACGAGAGCCATCTCGCGGTCGTAGTCGATGAAGCACTTGTGCATGAGCCGATCGTGCGCGACGCGAGAGCTGAGGTTCTCCATGTGGAAATAGCGGAGATAAACGGTGCGGTCCGAAAGCGTCTCGTGGAATTTGACCATCAGCGGCTCGTCTTCCGGACGAATCGGCCGCAACACGACCTGCGCGCCGTTTTTCATGGTCCATGGGCCGACATATTGAATCGGGTAGGGCCGAATGGCGGGCCGAGGAAGCTGGTCGGGCGGTGTCTTGGCGTCGTACAAGACGACGCGGGCGTCGAGAGCAAGCAGCCGATCGGGAGAGGCAAGGAGCGGGTTGACATCGACTTCCTTGATCCAGGGTTGCTCGACGACGAGAGTGCTGAACCGGATCAAGATGCGCTTGAGCTGGCTCAGGTCGACGGGAGCGCGGCCGCGAACTCCCTTGAGAGCTTTGTAGACCTTGGTCTGCTCGAGCAGCCGCAAGGCGAGCGTGGCGTTGAGCGGAGGCAGAGCCAAGGCGCGATCCCGGTAGATTTCCACGAGTTGGCCGCCGGAGCCAAACAGAACCACCGGGCCGAATTGCGGGTCGGCGCTGCTGCCGAGGATCAATTCGTATCCGTCGAGGGTGACCATCGGCTGAACCGTGACGCCCTGGAATTGGCCGGGGCCGACCTTCTGGCGGACGGCCGTTTCAATTTCGCGGAAGGCTTTGGCAACGGCGTCCTCCGTGGCGAGATTCAGCTTCACGCCGCCGACATCCGTCTTGTGCGTGATCGTTTCGGAGTAGACCTTGAGCACAACCGGAAAACCAACCGTGTGGGCGAGCTGCACGGCCTGGGACTCCGACTTGGCCAATCGCGTGTCAACGGTTGGAATGCCGTAAGCGGCGAGGACCTGTTTCGATTCGACTTCGGTGAGCAAGGTTCGGCCGGTCTTGCGGACTTTTTCGATAATCGCCGCGACCTGCTCGCACGCCGTGTCGCGCCCTTCGACTTCTTCGGCGAGGCTGGGCGTCTCATAAAGGCCGCGCAGGTTATAGCTGTAGCGCCACATGTAGGCGAAGGCGCGGGCGGCGGTGTCGGGATAGGCGAAGGTGGGAATGCCCGCTTCGTTGAGTTTTTCGATGCCTCCGGCAACCAGCTTGCCGCCCATCCAGCTGGCGAGAATCGGCTTGCCGAATCCGCTGGCGAAGGGCGTCAAGCTTTCCGCAACTTTCGCGGGATTCGTCATTCCCTGGGGGCAGAGCACGACCAGCAGGCCGTCGCTATTGGGATCGCGCACGGCGATTTCGAGGGCGCGAGAATATTCGGAGGGTCCTGCATCGCCGAGAATATCGATGGGGTTCGCATGACTCCAGTGCGGCGAAAGGAATTCGCTGAGGGACTTAATAGTGGCTTCGGACACGGGCGCGAGTTCGCCGCCGATGGCGATCAGCGCATCGGTGGCCAGCACGCCGGGACCACCCGCGTTCGTGAGGACGGTGAGGTGCGGACCCTTCGGGCGGGGCTGGTGGGCGAGCGTCTTGGCCATATAGAAGAGATCGCCAATGTTCTGGACGCGAAGAATGCCGCAGCGGCGCAGGGCTGCGTCGAAAACTTCGTCACTGCCAGTGAGCGCGCCGGTGTGGGAGCTGGCGGCCTTCGAGGCTGCCTCGGAACGTCCCGCCTTGATGACGATGATCGGCTTCTTCAACGCGACGGCACGCGCGGCCGAGAGGAAGGAGCGGGCGTCGCCGACCGACTCCATGTAGAGGAGGATGCTGTGCGTATTGGGATCTTCGCCGAAGTAATCGATCAGGTCGCCCCAGCCGGCATCGAGCATCGATCCCGTGGAAACAATGGCGCTGAAGCCGACCTTTTCTTCGAGGCTCCAGTCGAGGATGGCGGTCTCGAGAGCGCCGCTCTGACTGAGAAACGCGACGTTGCCCTGGAGGCCCATATCGTGGGCGAAAGTGGCGTTGAGTCCCGAAAGGGGATTCATGATGCCGAGGCAGTTGGGCCCGATGAGACGCATTTTCCCGCGTAGCAATTGCTGGCGGATCTGGTCCTCGAGGCGCTTTCCTTCCTCGCCTCGTTCCTTGAAGCCGGCGGAGATGACGACGCCGGAGCGAACGCCCGCGTCCACGCACTCTCCGATGATTCCCGGGACCGTGGGAGCCGGAGTGATGATGACGGCGAGGTCCACTTTTTCGGGAACAGCGGTGATGTTGGGATAAGCCCGGAGACCGAGTATCTGATCGCGCTTGGGATTGACGGGGTAGACCTTGCCGCGGAAGGCAGGGTTCGAAAGATTCAGGAGCAAGGTGCGCCCGACGCTGCCTTCGCGGTCGGTTGCGCCAATTACGGCAACCGAGCGGGGCGTGAACATGCAGTCGAATGTGGAGCGGCGGTTCATAAGGCGTTGCTCCGATTGTGAGTCGGAAGCGGCATCGTGCTGCTCAGGCGATTCTACCTGCAAACCATGCGGAGTCGTTGTCACTTCAATCCTCCCGAACCAAGATTCGATCGCGATCCGGCGTCAGCGAACCGCGTAGGAACTGAGCACGCGCATATAGTTCACGCGCTCGAAAGCGTTTGGATGCGGGGCGGAGCGGCGGCTCATGCTGCCCTGCATCTGGCGGATGGACTGGTACTCGTGGTCCTCCATCCAGCGGACGACTTCGTCAAGCACAAAGCGGACGTGGCCGATTCCGTGGTGGAGCAGCGCCGACGTCATCATGGCGACGCTGGCTCCCGCCATCATCGATTTCAGAACATCCTCGGCCGTGTGGACGCCGCCGGTGACGGCCAGATTCGCCTTGACGTGGCCGTAAAGAATCGCGATCCAATGGAGCCGGAGCAGCAATTCTTCCGAAGTGCTCAGAGTAACCTGGGGCACGACATCGAGCGCTTCGAGGTCGAATTCCGGCTGGTAAAAGCGATTGAAGAGCACCAGCGCATCGGCGCCGGCTTCCGCGAGGCGGCGGGCGGCGTAGGGAATCGCCGTGAAAAACGGCGAAAGCTTGACGGCGACCGGAACTGAAACGCTGGACTTCACCTGGCTCACGATTTCGCAGTACTCCTGCTCGATGATGGAGCCGCTGACATCGGGATCGGTGACAATTCCGTACAGGTTCAGCTCGATGGCATCCGCTCCCGCCTGCTGCATCAGCGCGGCGTAGCGGAGCCAGCCGCTGAGGGAGGTTCCGTTCAGGCTCGCGATGACGGGAATCGAGACGGCGCGCTTGGCCCTGCGAATCAAATCGAGATAGCCTTCCGGCCCCGTGTTGTAGGTCTGCAAATCGGGGAGATAGTGGAGCGATTCCGCGAAGCTTTCCTCGCCGCGCGAGAGATTCGAATCGACGAGGCCGCTCTCGATGTCCAACTGCTCCTCGAAGAGCGACGGGAGAACGGCGGCGCCGACGCCAGCGTCTTCCATCCTCCTGAGGTTGTCGATCGATTCGCACAAGGGCGAGGCGGACGCGACGATGGGAGACCGAAGATTGAGCCCCAGGTATTGCGTGGTGATGTCGATCATTCCGCGTCTCCATTCTCCGGCGCAGTCTTGACGACGGACTCCGCTTCGGCCGGGGCCGGTTCGGGAGTTTCGGCGTGGCCGGGCATTGCGGCGCGGTTCTCATAGACGCGCCACTGGCGGTCCACATCATTCTGGGCGAGGACAAGGAGCTCCTTCGCCGCCTCCGGATTGCTGCGAACGAGCATGGTGTAGCGCCCTTCCTGATATGCATATTGCTTGAGCGGAATCTTGGGAGGCTTCGAGTCGAGCTGGAATGGGTTCTTGCCTGTGAGGCGCAAGTCCGGGTTATAGCGAATCAGCGGCCAGTAGCCGCAGTTGACGGCAGCCTTCTGCTGCTCGAGGCCAAACGCCATGTCGTAACCGTGCGCGATGCAATGGCTGTAGGCGATGATGAGAGACGGGCCATCATAGGCCTCCGCTTCGAGGAAGGCTTTGACGGTGTGAGTGTCGCTACCGCCCATGGCCACGCGCGCGACGTAGACGGAGCCGTAGCTGATCGCCTCCATCGCCAGATCTTTCTTGGCTGCGTGCTTGCCGCCCATGGCGAATTTGGCGACGGCACCGCGAGGAGTGGCCTTGGACATTTGCCCGCCGGTGTTCGAGTAGACCTCGGTGTCGAGGACCAGGACGTTGACGTTCATGCCCGAACCGAGGACGTGGTCAAGGCCGCCGAAGCCGATATCGTAGGCCCAGCCGTCGCCACCGACGAGCCAGACACTCTTCTTCACGAGCGCGTCGGCGAGAGCGAGCAGGTCTCGTGCTTCAGGCGACGGCACGTTTGCCAGCTTTTTCTTCAGCTCCTCCACGCGTTCGCGCTGCGCCTGGATGTCTTTCTCCGTGGCCTGGGCTGAGACCAGAAGACCGCTGACGAGAGAGTCTCCGAGGTGGCCGGCGAGGCGGTGCAGAAGCTCGCGCGCATAATCGGCGCGCTTGTCCGCGGCAAGGCGCATGCCAAGGCCGAACTCGGCATTGTCTTCAAAGAGCGAATTCGACCAAGTGGGACCGCGGCCGGCGGCGTTGGTTGTGTATGGCGTGGTGGGCAAGTTGCCGCCATAAATGGAGGAGCATCCGGTGGCGTTGGCGATGAGCAGGCGGTCGCCAAAGAGTTGGGTCAGGAGCTTGAGGTACGGCGTTTCGCCGCATCCGGAGCAGGCACCCGAAAACTCAAAGAGGGGCTCAAGCAACTGCGTATCCTTCACCTGACTGTGCGAGAGGCGCTCGCGGCTGAATTCCGGCAGGGCAGAGAAGAAGTCCCAATTGGCACTCTCGGGTTCGCGCAAGGGCGCCTGCGGAAGCATGTTGATGGCTTTGTGCTTGACGTCGCTCTTGCTCTTGGCCGGACAGATTTCGACGCAGAGGGTGCATCCGGTGCAATCCTCGGGCGAGACCTGCAGCGTGTAGCGGAGCGTCTCGAATTCGCGCCAGCGCGGCTTAGCGGACTTGAATGTGGCCGGGGCGCCGGAGAGCTTCGACGAGTCATAGACCTTCGCGCGAATGACGGCGTGCGGGCAAACCAGCACACATTTGCCGCACTGAATGCAGAGATCTTCATCCCACACGGGGATTTCCTGGGCGATGTTGCGCTTCTCCCATTTGGCGGTGCCGGTGGGGAACGTTCCGTCGACAGGCATGGCGCTGACGGGCAGGTCGTCACCGCGGCCAGCGATGATCGTGCCGAGAACGTCGCGAACGAATGCGGGCGCCTGCAGCGGTACCGGCGGAAGCATGTCGAAGCCGCTGCTGACCTGGCTTGGGACCGCTACGGGATGCAGATGCGCGATGGCGCTGTCCACAGCGGCAAAATTCTTCTGCACGACGGCCTCGCCGCGCTTTCCGTAGGTGTCGCGAATGGCTTTCTTGATGGCTTCGATGGCCTGGTCGCGGGGGAGAACTCCGCTGATGGCGAAGAAGCAGGTCTGCATGACGGTGTTGATGCGCGTGCCCATGCCGGCATCGCGAGCGACGCTGTAGGCGTCAATGACGTAGAACTTCAGGCGCTTCTCGATGATGGTCTGCTGCATCTTGCGCGGCAGGTGATTCCAGATTTCGCCGGGACCGAACGGCGCGTTGAGCAGGAACGTGGCACCCGGCTGGGCAGCGGTGAGAACGTCGATGCGGTCTAGGAACTGGAATTGGTGGCATGCGACGAAGCTGGCTCTGCTGATCAGGTACGAGGAGCGGATGGGGTTCGGGCCGAAGCGCAGGTGCGAAACCGTGACTGAGCCGGCTTTCTTCGAGTCGTATACGAAGTAGCCTTGCGCGTAGTTGTCCGTGTCCTGGCCGATGATCTTGATCGAATTCTTGTTGGCGCCGACAGTGCCGTCCGAGCCGAGGCCGTAGAAGAGAGCGCGAACGGTCTGCGGATCTTCGGTGGAGAATTCGGGATCGTAGCTGAGGCTCGTGTGCGTGACGTCGTCGAGGATTCCGACGGTGAAATGATTTTTCGGCGCCGGCTGCTTCAGCTCGTCGAAGATTCCCTTTACCATCGCGGGAGTGAACTCCTTCGACGAAAGGCCGTAGCGGCCGCCGATCACACGCGGGCGCGGCGCGGCGGCGGACGATTCGTTGAGCGCAGTGAGCACGTCGAGATAGAGAGGCTCGCCGAGGCTGCCGGGTTCTTTGGTGCGATCAAGGACGGCGACGGATGTGACTGATTTGGGCAGCGCAGCGAGAAAAGCGTCCGCCGCGAAGGGCCGGTAGAGGCGGACTTTCAGCAGGCCGACTTTTTCGCCGGCGCGCGCGAGGTGCTCGACGGTCTCTTCGACGGCGCCTGCACCGGAGCCCATGATGATGATGACGCGCTCGGCGTCCGGCGCGCCTGCGTACTGGAAGAGCCGATAGCGGCGTCCGGTGCGCGCGGCAAAGCGGTCCATCACGTCCTGCACGATGGTGGGGCAGGCGAGGTAATAGGGATTGATGGACTCGCGCGCCTGAAAGAAGACGTCCGGATTTTGCGCCGTTCCGCGAAGAACCGGATGGTCGGGAGACATGGCGTGTTCACGGTGGCGAAGGACGTGCTTTTCGTCGATCAGCGCACGGATGTCGTCGTCGCTGAGCATGATGATCTTGTTCTCTTCGTGAGAGGTGCGGAATCCGTCAAAGAAGTGCAGGAACGGGATGCGCGATTCGAGCGACGCCGCCTGCGCAATTAAAGCGAAGTCCGCCGCTTCCTGAACGGAGTTCGAGGCGAGCATCGCAAAGCCGGTGGCGCGAGTTCCCATGACGTCACTGTGATCGCCAAAGATCGAGAGGGCGTGCGTGGCGATGGTTCGCGCGGCAACGTGAATCACGGCGGGCGTCAGTTCGCCGGCGATCTTGTACATATTGGGGATCATGAGGAGAAGGCCCTGCGACGCGGTGAAGGTGGTTCCCAGCGAGCCGCCCTGAATTGCGCCGTGCAACGCACCCGCGGCGCCGCCTTCGCTTTGCATCTCGATGACGGTAGGCACGACGCCCCAGATGTTCTTGCGGCCTTCGGCCGCCCATTGATCGGCCCATTCGCCCATCGGCGATGAGGGCGTGATGGGGTAGATCGCGATCACCTCATTCAACCGATAGGCGACCGAAGCCGTCGCCTCATTTCCATCGAGAATCGCGGTGCGATTTGTCACGTAGCTCTCCTCGGGAGCGCAAGCGGGGCGGCAGTTCCAAAGTGGGGTTCACGCCCCTAACGGCTTAACAGCAGTTTCCCCTCCACTCGACTCAAGCATCGGCTGCGGTCCTTGCGGCAGCTCCCAAAACCAGTCTGGCAAATCGACTAAATTCTGACTGTGACGAGCATCACCGGTGGCTGTGATGCCTTCCGGAACAGAGAGATGCGATGGCTTGAGCGGGGGAATGGTCAGTTCGGAACGAAGGGGCACGTCCAACGAGCGAGTCCAACTTCGGACGGGCTGGTTCCCGAAAGAGGAATTTGAAAGCAGCTAGTCCCTAACGCGATTTCGGTGCGCGCACAATCTCGACCGAACACGGAGCGTGGCGGGCGACCGACTCGGCGACGCTACCCAGCAAGAATCGATGTGCTCCGCTGTGATTGTGGGAGCCAACCACGATGAGGTCGGCATTCCACTCGGCAGCCGTGTCGATGATCGACTCCCGGATGTCGCCCTTCTTGAGGATCGTTTCCGTCTTGAAGCCGGCGGCGCTGAGACTTTTCGCGGTTCTCTCGAGCAGCTGCCTTGCTTCGCCAACGAAGGGCTCGAGTTCGGGCGTATAACCGGGAGCCATTTGCGGGGGCACGGATCCAGCGATGGGCTCGAGAACGTGGAGAATGCGCACGTCGGCTTTATCCGGCGAGATTTGTGTCGAGATGGCTTTCACAATCTGGTCGGCGGCACTCGATTCGTCAACTGCCACGAGGATTCTCATGGTTCGTCACCTCCGTCATGCAACTGTCGGCGGCCAGCGCAGGATCCACAGGACGAGCACGGCGTAATAGACGCCAACGATCGCGAGCGAGATCAGGAAAGTACTCCAACCCTTTTGAAGTCCGGTGAACTCCCGGCGCCATCGGACCGCACAGCTGACGATAAGTGCCAAGGACAAGACCACGGCCAGGGTAGTCAAGAAACTTGTGGGGAAGAAGGCATTGGCAGGGTGAAAGGCGAGCCATATCTGATGCGCGACTCCCGGGATGCCATCCCACGCCGCAGTCAAAGCGATCCATACAGCGGGCGCAACGATTCCCATCATGTAGGCCCACCGATCCTCGAAATAAAATAGCATCAGGACGATCGCGAGATAGATGAGCGATTCATAGAAGTGGATCAAAAAGAACTGAGCGTCGAAATGGCTGAGGAGCAGGAAGCAGAGCCCCAATCCCAGAGCCAAACTTGCAATCCCCCGGTGAACCATGTTTGTTCTCCCTTCTGGTCACAGCCTCACGCGGAAATTGATGATGTCGTCCGGCCTGAGCATAGCAGACTCCATGTCTCTTGCAGGATCAAACCACAGTTGCCAACGACCGGGACAACTCGGCGGCCCTTGCAAGCGACCGGTCGACCTCTCCCTTATAGGGCGGAAAGGCGAGATAGTCCGTCGCTCCGGCCGCCAGAGCGATCATGTAAGACTCCCAGTCATCGCGCCGTGAAACGACAATCACCGGCGTCGCCCCAGGGAGACGCTGGGCCTGGGAGATGACGGAAGTGAAATCACCATCCGGCAGCCTGTCGTCACAGAGCACCGCTGTGTAGTCCTCGGTCGGCAAGAGCCTTCTTGCCTCATTGGCTGAGGCGCAGAGCCGCGCCTCCAAGCCGGAGTCCAGGACAGACCTCACAAGCTTCTCACGATGCCTCGCGTTGCTGCTCACAATCAGGACAGGCTTTAGCATTCCTACCTCCCAGGTATGAATCTTGCTTTCTTGGTGACAATAGCCCGGCGCGAAACGCGGCTGTTCGGACGTGGCCGCTCAAACTCAAGCGCGACAGCGCGACTCGTGCCGGGCCACGAACCAGAGCGAAAGGCAAGTCGGCTAAGTCGCGTGCTGCTGCGAACGCCGGCCCAGAATCGAACCGATTTGCTATCGGTCCCTCCACATTCCCCTGAGCTCCTTTCGCTAGCCCACTTTCGCTCCGTCGCGAGGAAAGCTCTAGGGCGCTTGTCACAGCCCCCTGTGATTTGCGTCACGCGCCGAAACTGCTTTTGGCGACGTGGTTGGGCCATGAAATCGGGACTCCAGAAAAGGCAATCGCCCGTGGTCAGCTTCGGCCACGGGCGATCGCCCCGAGGGAGCGTCACTGCAAAAGGAAATGCACTTCTACTCGCATTTCAACCGAAATCGGCTCGCCGTTGAGACGCGTCGGCTGGTACTTCCAGTTTGCAACGGCCTGAAGCGCGGCATTCAACAGCAAACCAGGGCCGCTGACGACGTGCGCCTGAACAACGTTTCCCTGCTCATCAATCACTGCATCGACCACGACGGTTCCCTGAATACCCGCCTGCTTCGCGATAGTCGGGTATACGGGCGGTGGAGCGAAAAGCTGACGCGGCGGCTTCAAGTCACCGCCAACTCGAACAATCCTCTTTACTGGAGGCGGTGGCGGTCCAACGGCCGCGTGACTGCCTGTGCTGCCAATGATCCCTCCGAGAACACCGCCGTACTGCCCGCCCGGAATGCCGCCTGGCACTCCGCCGACGACTCCGTCAGTTCCAGTGTCCGGCGGGAGCGGTTCCTCCTTGATGATCTCCACTTTCTTCGGGATCACGGTTGGCGCCATAACTTTGCCGCCCGTCATCAGCCGCTGGACGGTCCTGACGGTTCGTTGCACAACGGGAGCGGCCGGCGGCGGCGGTGGCGCCGGCGGGGCCGGAGCGATGAGCCAAGTGCTTTGAAAGGCCTTCAGATCGAGAGTCTGAGTGAAAAACAACGGTGCAACGATCAAGGCTAGAATCGCGACAATATGAACAACCAGAGACACAACCCACTCCATCGGGTTGCGGTGCTTGTATTCGCACGGTACCTCGAGCAAGGCCGCGACGAAGGCATCCTCTCGTGCTGGAGTATGCCGTTCGACTTTGTCGATCTTCCGGCTTCCCTTCGGCTTCAGGACCGCGGCAGGCAGTGTGTCGCTGACCATGACGCTCGCCTCCTTCCCAACTCGAGCCCGGGGGCCCGCCGAGTGTTGCAGTGCCAGTGGGCGACCTCTGACTCGTTCCCTCGTTCGATTCCTTTGTAGCACCATCGCCGGGACCGGCGCGGCGATGAACGTCACATCAAGACGTGACCTCCATCACATCTGTGCGGAAGCCGCTGGAGCGAACGTTGGCGAGGCACTCTTGGTGAAGGCTGCTGAAAGCAAGCGGGATCCTAGGCGGAGGCCCGCTGCATGTGATGAAAATCACGCGGCCGGGTGACTCGAATCATCGCAGAACCGTGCCGGCGGCTGCATATAGGAGTTTGGAGGCGCACCATGACAAGCACGCTGAAGACGGCGGAGTTGATTAAGCTCAAGAGTATTCTCTATCCAACCGATTTTTCAGAACCTTCCGAGCTGGCCTTGCCGTTCGCGACAGCGCTGGCCCGCCGGTACGGCGCGACCGTCTATGCGCTCAACGTTATCACTCCTAATCCGTTCGCGTCGAGCACTCCGGAGTGCGCCGGCATGGCGCTCGATGCCGAAAGAGAATTGGCTTTCGCCTCCATGACGCAGCTTGAATCGGAATTGGCGGGTTTGCACCACGAAACGATCGTGGAGCGGGCTCTGAACGTCTGGGACGGCGTCAACCAGGCGATCCAGGATTGCTCGGTCGACCTGATCGTGCTGGGCACGCATGGCCGGACCGGAGCGCAAAGGCTCTTGCTCGGATCCGTGGCCGAGGAAGTGTTCCGTCGATGCGACCGACCGGTGCTAACGGTGGGTCCGAACGTGCGAACCAGTTCTCACAACGGCGGCCGATTCCATCGCATTCTTTTTGCAACGGATTATAGTCCTGCGTCCGTGGCCGCCGCGCCGTACGCCGTTTCGTTTGCGGAAAACAACGAGGCCCGCCTCCTGCTGCTGCACGTGGCCAAAATGGCTGAAACGCGCAAGCCCGAAGAAAAGCGCGAACAGTCCGTGGCCGAATTGATTCACCGTCTGTACGACACAGTGTCTCCGCACGCGGAGCTCTCAATCCCGCCCGAAGTGGCGATCGCATACGGGCAGCCTGCTGAGAGAATCATCGAAACGGCCAGGGAACGCTCGGTGGACTTGATCGTGCTGGGCGTCCGGAGCGCCCGAGGGCATCTCGGCGCCGCAACACATTTGGAAAGGGCCACTGCCCACGACATCGTGGCTCACGCGCCGTGCCCGGTTCTCACGGTACGGGAGTAGCCACAACCAATTCGTTTTCGTTTACGAGGAATCAGGCGTCCTGCGCGGATGCGCGAGCGGGCGCATCTCTGTCCGGCGGAAGGCAGCTAATTACTCATGACCTTCTCGAGGGCGGCCCGGCTGGGGATCGTAAGCGAGGAGCCTTTCACCTGTATCAGTTGCCTCTTTTTTAGTTCGGCGAACGCGCGGGACACCGTCTCCCGCGTCGCACCAATCATCTGACCAATTTCCTCGTGAGTCAGCGTCAGCGCGAACTTGACCTGGTCTTTTCCGTTGGCGTGCTCCGTCGAATGATCAAACAGGAAGCGAGCGAGTTTTTCACCGGCAGAATGGGAGAGGCCGATCATACGCATTTCGCTGATGGCCGAATGGTACGTCTCGCCCAACTGTTGCGCCACGCGAAGGGCGGCATCACCATTCTCGCGGAGGAACTTCAGGAATTCCGTACGCGGGATGAAATTCGCCTGCGAAGGTTCGATGACGTCCGCCGTCAATTCATATGGTTTGCCCGTCACCGTGGCCGGCAGCCCCAGCACTTCGCCTGGTTCCGAAATCCGCGCGATGAGCGTCTTGCCGTCGGCCGAAGAAGTCGAGAGCTTCACCCGGCCGGCACACAGAATGAAGACTCCGCGCGGCGCTTGCCCTTCCACGAAGAGGGTCGCGCCCTTCGGGTACACGGCCGCCGAGGTGATCGAGGCGAGCTTTTGGACGGCGGCAGGCGAGAGGTTGCAGAAGAGCCTGTCCTCGCGGTGGGGGCAGGAGATGCAGCTCTCGATAATCTGTAAGCCGTAGGGGGCACGCATGGGCGGCTACCAAGGAGTATACGCCCCTCTTTGTTTCTACACAAAACGGAACCTCGGGAGGCCGCCGTTGTGCCAGTCCGCTGCGACCGGACCGAGAAAGGTCTCGGATTGTGACGGCCACCACGCCCGAGCGTGAGTCCCGTTACAGCAGCCTCTGGAAGCGAGGCCGACACTTTGTAGGTGGCGGCAGTGGGAGTGTGTTCAAGGGCTATCGGAGGGGGAAGGAAATGGGAACCCATCACGAGTATCGAGTGAAAGCGTTGTGTTCGGGGCCGCGCAAAGGGGCCATCCATGCGGAGGCGATTCTGCCTTCCATAACATTCAGCGCTCCGCCAGAATTTCTCGGAGAGGCTGGGCACTGGACTCCGGAACACTTTCTGGTTGCTTCGGTGGCGAGTTGCTTCGTGAGCACGTTTTCCGGCATTGCGGAGAGGTCTCGATTTGAATTCGCATCGCTGCGGTTGGATGCCGAAGGAGTGCTGAGCAGCGAAGATGGTGGCTGGCGCTTTACGGAAATCAGGCTGACGCCAGATCTCACGATGTTGAGAGAGGCGGATCGCGACCGCGCCATGCAACTACTCGAGAAGGCCGAGAAATCGTGCCTGATCGCACGGTCGCTGCAGTGCAAGGTGACGATGCTTCCGTCCGTGACGGTCGAAGAGGAATTGGCGACGAGCGAAGCATCGCCGGGTACGTGTTCGCGTTCGAGAGCCAGGATGGAAGGGCGCCCTCCGGAGAACTTCTTTCACGGTCGCTGAGGAGGCCCGCTGGCCGCGCCGCGGTGGCCCGCCGAGGGGCGAGTGACCCTCGTCACAGGGATTCGTGACGTCTGTCATGGCCCGGCGGTTACGCAACGCCGCAAGATATCGCGGGGACTGAGGTCCATATGACACATCGAATCTGGTTCGTTTCAACACCGGAACAACGCCGAGGGCGGACGGGGGGAACCGTACGCGCTCCGTATGGCCTGCAAATCGTCGAGAGCTGCTTGAGCTGCGTCCACCGGGAGGAGCGGCTATTCTGTAACCTTCCTCCGGAAGGCGTTCAGAAGCTTGCCGAAATCGTGGCGCCTTCCACGTACCCGAAGGGGGCAACGCTCTTTGTTGAGGGGCAGGAGCCGCGCGGCGTCTTCATTCTGTGCAGCGGCAAAGTCAAGCTGTCCACATCCTCGGCCGACGGCAAGACGCTGATCCTGCGCATTTCGGAAACGGGCGAAGTGTTGGGGCTTGCGGCAACCGTGTGCGGCAAGCCGTATCAGGCCACGGCGGAAATCCTGGAACCGTCGCAAGTGAATTTCATCAGCCGGAACGATTTCCTGGCGTTCCTGAAAGAGTGCGGCGAAGCGACACTGCGAGTCGCGCAGCAACTCGGCGAGAACTACCATCACGCCCTGTCCGAGATGAAGACGATCGGACTGTCGCATTCGGCCGGGGAAAAGCTGGCGCGGTTTCTCCTAGACTGGTGCGCGGAACATGCTACGGGAAACGGAGAGCCTCGCGTGAAGTTGACGCTCACGCATCAGGAAATCGCGCAGCTGATCGGCACCTCGCGAGAAACCGTGACCCGTCTTTTCGCGGACTTCAAGAAGAGGCAGCTGGTGCAGGTCAAGGGCTCGACGATCATTTTCCGCGACAAGACCGGCCTGCAGAGACTGCTCGCCCAGTAGGCGCGCGTCGTTTGTCCCGTCCTTACTGGTTTTCCGTTGCGAGGCACGGCCCCAACAGGCTTGCGTCGTGTGCGCGTCTGCGTCCGCAAGAAACAGAAACGGCCCGGAGCCTTCCGGCCCCGGGCCATTCAAAGTTTAGCTCCCGGCGCTAAGCTGCGGCCTTTTTCGTCATCGGGAGGGTCTTGATTTCGATCTTGCGCGGCAGAGCCGCTTCGGCGACAGGGGCCATGATCTCGAGAACGCCGTTGCGATATTCCGCTGTCAGCTTTTCCGGGAGAACGCCCTCGGGAAGCTCGATCGTCCTCTCGAACGACCCGTAGGCGACCTCTTCGTTCATCAGGTTGACCTCTTTGGAACTCGTGGTTACTTTCCTCTCACCCTTGATGGTCAGCAGGTTGCCTTTGACATGAATCTCAACCTCTCCGGGCTCAATCCCGGACAGATGAACGCGGCAAATGTACTTCTTGTTGTCCTTCTCCACATAGGACTCAACCGGCGGGAGGAAACCGAAAGTCGTTCCGGGCATCTGCTCGCGTACCAGAGGCTTGCCCAGCAGGATGCGATTGAAGATCTCGTCGAAATCACGGCGAAAATCGAAGAGGTCCTGGAAGAAATTGTCGCGTAGAACCAAGTTCGTCATCCTTGTTCTCCTTTCTGTGGGAAGTGCAAACACACGATTCGCTTCTCACGGAGCCAATACGGGAAAAAATCGGAATCGAGCCCGCGGCCGGTGGCGAAGTGTGTCCGGTCGAAAGGGCCGGCGCGTCGAATTTCCGGGCGCTTCATTCAGGCTTCGCGCCAGACCGCGGGCTCGAATGGCGGCGGAGTTCCAGTGAAGGTCCGACTCGGAGGAGCGCCGCCGTCGGCACTTTCCGGGTGTAGCGCCCGTCCTGGCCTCAATCATACAGGCCTTGGGACCCTAGGCGCTCTCTCCCATCTACCGTTCTCCTTTTTCCTCCACGCTTCCCGTATAAACCACTCGAGGGAGGAAAAGCAGTGAGCGCCGGCACCGGTCGCGGTGACACCTGCCACCGTCTGCTGTTGCGCGACGAGGACGCTGCGGGGGCCTGCCGATCGAGAGACGAAAATCGCTGGCGAGCGTTAGTCACCGTAAGAGATAGGGCGGCGAGCGAAAAGCCATTGCGCCCGACCCGTGTTTGTCGTAGATTCGACGGCGGAGGAAGAGGCTCGAGCTCTCGTCCTTCCCCTTCCACAGAACCACACATAGCCGTGACCGAGGGCACGTTACAGAGTGATTCGAGTCACGGCACCGACGGACCTACATCCCGGAATATCACGGGCGTCTAGTTCGAAAAGAGCACGACCGCTTCTTAGGGGGGACTATGAAGCAGCGTTTCTTCGCGATTCTCCTGATGGCCCTCGTTGGATTGCTGTTTTCGGGGCCCGCCGCCCGCGCCAACCAGGACGCGGCCAAAGATTCCGCGCCCCAAGCGGCCTCTTCAGCCAGTGATACCAAGGCGGGTGGGTACGTCGGCTCAGAGGCCTGCAAGGGTTGCCACGTCGAGGAGTACAAGAGTTGGGAGAATTCGCCGCACTGGAAGACATCGCTGAACACCAGGGACGGCGCCGCGCATCAAGGGTGCGAAGCGTGCCACGGACCGGGAGCGAGTCACATCGCGGATCCGACCGATGCGTCCAAATTGTTCCTGTTTGAGAAAGCCTCGGCGAAGGACGTCACCAAGCAGTGCCTGACGTGCCACGCCGGCGGCAAAGAGCACATGAACGCCCTGAATTCGGTCCACACGGAGAACGGTGTCAGTTGCACTTCCTGCCATTCTCCCCACCACGCGACGACCAAGGAATTTCTGCTCCTCAAGTCCCAACCCGAACTCTGCTACACGTGCCACCTGGCGAAGAAGGCTGAATTCGCCATGCCGTTCCATCACCGCGTGAACGAAGGCTTGATCCAGTGCAGCGATTGCCACAACGTCCACGGAACGGTTGGTCCCAAGCAGGTGCGGACGGCCTCCACGCAGGACGCGACCTGCTTCAAGTGCCACATCGACAAGCAGGGACCGTTCGTGTACGAGCACGCGCCGATCAAGACCGACGGCTGCCAGTCCTGCCACCTGGTTCACGGCGGACCGAACGCACACATGCTGAAGGTGAGCAACGTGAACCTGCTCTGTCTGCAGTGCCACACGACGTCGAGCTTCAGCAGCGCGCCGGGCGCGCCTTCGTTCCACAACCAGGCTAGCTTCTTCCAGTCGTGCGTCCTGTGCCACTCGTCCATACACGGCTCGAATTTCAACTCCTTCTTCTTCAAGTGAGGCCGACGCCATGAACACGTTGCGAGACTCGCTGGGGAATGCAGCAGCTCAACTCAAATGTTTTGCGCACCGCAGTTCCCGAAGAATGGGGAGAGAGGCCATGGACATTCGCCGAGCGGTTGTCGTGTTGGGCCTGGTGGTGTTCGCCGCGCTGTGGATGGCGCCTGCAAGTCGCGCCCAGGGCGCTTCCGCGGACACCGAGGGGAAGGACTCCGGGAATTACAACATTCAGCAATCGATCGAGTTCGGCTATCGCTGGACCGGGATCAACGGCAATATCGATACGTACGACACCTTCGTGAATCTCGGCTCCGGTGTCCGGCTGTTCGATTACACGCTCGACATGCGGTCCCTGAACCATCAGGGAATCTTCTTTGACAACCTGAATTTCAGCAACTTCGGGTACGGTGGCGACCCGAACGACGTTTCGCGTCTGCACATCGACAAGAACAAGTGGTACGACTTCCAGATGGTTTTCCGCCGCGACAAGAACTTCTGGGACTACAACCTGTTCGCCAATCCGTTGAATCCCGCGGCGTTGAATCCGGCTGGATCCGCAACGACCGGCTGTATCGTCAGCCCGCCAAGCTCTGCCAATCCCGGTCTTCCCGGGTTTTGCTCTAACCCAGCGAACGCGGCCGTGAATTCCCCTCACGGGCTCGACCTGGTACGCCGCATGCAGGATTACGACCTGACCCTGTTGCCGCAGTCACGCGTGCGATTCCGCCTCGGTTTCTCGCACGACCGCAACGAGGGCCCCGGCCTCTTCACCACCGACAGCGGAACCATACCCGATTTTCCGCAATCGTACAGCTATACGACGAACGCTTATCGGGCGGGAGTCGATTTCCGGATTCTCCCCCGCACGACGATTTCCTACGACCAGTTCCTCAACTACTTCAAGCAAGACAACACGTTGCTCGAGACTCCGGTGGCAACTCCGGGGCAGTACGGCTACCAACTCGCCAACGGCACGCCCGTTGATATGGGGATCATCTGGAGTTCGCAGACTCCGGCCGAGGCGCTGCCGTGCGCCGCTCCCATTTCCAACGGCACCACCGCGCCGCCTACCGTCAACGCCAACTGCAACGGTTTTCTCCGCTACAGCCAGGTGGGGCGTCCGCGAAACTTCATGCCCAGCGAGAGGCTGCGTTTCCAATCGAACTATTTCGAGAAGTTCGAGATGTCCGGCTCGCTCGGCTACAGCAACTCCGACAATCTGATTCCCGATTACAACGAGATCATCAACGGCTATACGACTCGGAGCGCGGTTCGCGAGAGCACGACCGGTGGACCCGTGAAAACTACGCGCGTTTCCGTGAATGCCGATTGGTCAGGCTCGTACGCCGTTACCGACAAGCTGCGCGTCGAGGACTTCTTCCGCTACGACAATTGGCGCATTCCCGGCCTGTGGGCCACTTACGAGACGAACCTCGTTGGCGCTGCAGCCTCGGGGCAAGTGGGACTTGCCCTTCCGCTTTCCTTGTTCACCGAGAGTTCGCCGTCCGCTGGTACGCCGTTCGCAACTCTCTGCCCTGCCGCGCCCTACAATCAGGCGGGTTGCCCGCTTCATACGTCCAGCTCCGGCGCTGACGTCACAAACGAACTCAGTTACCAGTTTCTCGGACAGAATCTGAAATCAAACACGCTGCAGTTCCAGTACGATTTCAATAATCGCTGGAGCGCGCGCATCGGATACCTCTATACGAACCGGGCGATCTCGCAATTCAGCGCCGTATTCGACACAGGCGAGACCTATTTCCCCGGTGGCGCGACCGCAAACGCCGGTAATCTCTATCTTGCCGCTCGCGGAGACTGCGCCCTCGTCGCCGGAGCGCTGCCGGCTGCCTGCGCACAAAATGCCGACGGCTCGGTTACGGAAGGTTCGGCGGCCAATCCAGTCGCCGAGGCCGGGAACGACACCGCTCGCAACGTCACGACGATCAATGAGAACTCCCTGCTCCTCGGATTCACGGGCCGCCCAGTCGACCAACTGAGGCTCCTCGGAGATTTCTCGTTCGGCTCCAATGACGCGTCCTTCACGCGCATCGACCCGCGCCAGGTCCAGAGCTACAAGCTCCACGCGACTTACACGCCGAAGCCCTGGGCGACGATCGACGGCGCCGTGGAAATTCACGAGAACCGCGACGACGCATATCAGGTCGCGAATCTCGAACACGATCGCATGTACAGCTTCACGACGATGCTGATGCCCAGCCCTCGCCTAGCGGTAAGCTTCGGCTACAACTATTGGGACGTGTACACGCAAGCGGATATCTGTTTCAACTACTCCATCACCTACACGAATCCTGCGCCGCCTCCTAACACCCTCCCGGTCAGCACTTCGCCTCCGGGCGTGGCGACCACTGCATGCCCGATCTCGGGTGCGTCGGTCGGAGCCGCCGGGCTCGGCGCTCTCTCGACGTATGCCAGCACCGACCACTTCGCCCATGCGGACGTAATGTGGAAGCCGATCAAGCGTGTCACCGCGGATCTCGGGTACGGCGGCAGCTTCGTCCGCGGAAACACGATCTTCCTGAACCCGCTTATGCCGTCGGGCACGCTCGACTACAATTACCAGATGCCGTACGGCTCGGTTACGATCGACCTCAGCAAGGGCTTCAGCTACAAGATGGCCTGGAACTATTACGGCTTCAACCAAGCGGGGAACACGAGCCCGTTCGGATTGGCTGCCATACCGTTGCAGGACTTCAACGGCAGCAACGCTACATTCTCGTTCCGCTATGCATTCTGATAAGCTACCCCGCGGTCGAATGACGACGCGGAGTTTGCAACCGTGTGTAACATCTGCGAAGTGTCTTCTGAGGAGGGAAAGATGAAGGATGTTCTTGTTCGAGTCAGTACCGCTTTGCTATTTGTAGCTGCGACCTTATTTTTCGCAGCGCCAGCGCACGCGCAAGGAGGTGCCGCCCTTTTTAAGGCCAAGTGCGCACCCTGCCATGGCGCGGACGGCAAGGGCGACACGTCGATGGGGAAGACGTTGAAGGTCCGCGATCTCAGCTCCGAGGAGGTTCAAAAGCAGACAGACGCGGAGCTGACGGCGATCACGGAAAACGGCAAGAACAAGATGCCGGCGTACAAGGGCAAGCTCACCGACGCGCAAATCAGTGACCTTGTCAAGTACATCCGAACGCTGAAGAAGTAGCTGCGGCAAACGTTGTGGGGCGCGCGCCGGATCCTTCGCGCGCGGAGGACTCGGCGAAGTCTGAGAAAGGCGGCCGTCTGCAGTTCGCTCCCGCCTCTTGGCTGGAGACTTTTATTTCTCTCCCAATATGAGTTCCTTCGAACGTCTTGGCTCCTGGTTTCGTCCCGCGGCATACCTCGGGCGTAATCCGTTGACCGCGGCGGGAGCCGTCCTCACCACGAGCTCTGCCATCACGCTCATCGTCTTTTGGTTCTTCGACATCGTGATGGGCGGCTCGGTTAATCCCTACCTCGGCCTGATCTTCTACCTGATACTCCCCGGCATATTCGTCATCGGCCTGCTGCTCATGCCCATCGGGGCGCTTTGGCGCCGCATGACGCTGGCCCGGGCCGGACAGCTTCCAGAGAAGTACCCTCGAATCGATTTCTCTGTTTCCTCAATACGGGAGGCGCTCGGCTGGGTGGCTGGACTGACCTTTGCCAACGTGATCATCTTTAGCGTCGCGTCGTACCGCGGCGTCGAGTATATGGATTCGGCGAGATTCTGTGGCCAGACGTGCCATACCGTCATGCAGCCGGAGTTCACGGCCTATGAAAACTCACCACACCAGCGCGTCGCTTGCGTTCAGTGCCACATCGGGCCGGGAGCGTCATGGTTCGTCCGTTCGAAACTTTCAGGACTGCATCAAGTCTATGCGGTGACGTTCCACACCTACGACCGCCCGATTCCGTCGCCCGTTGCGAGTCTAAGGCCTTCGCGCGAGACCTGCGAGCAGTGCCACTGGCCCCAGATGTTCACCGGCAGCAAGCTCTTCGTCATTAGGAAATTCTCCGACGATGAGAAGAACACGGAACTCACCACCGTCCTGCTTCTTAAGATAGGCGGCCACACTTGGAGCGGCGCTGTCGGCATCCACGGCCGCCACCTCGATACCCGCTCACCCATCGAATACGTCTCCATCGACCGCCAGCGGCAGAATATCGCTCAAGTGAGTTTCACGGACGCTTCCGGCAAGCAGGTCGTCTTCACCAATACCGACACCAAGCCCACGGCTGAGCAGATTGCGGCGGGCGAACACCGGAGTATGGATTGCATCGATTGCCACAACCGTCCGACTCACACGTTCGAACTGCCTGAGCGCGCGGTGGACGAAGCGATGGCTCAGGGACGCATCAGTCCCGATCTGCCTTTCATCAAGAAACAGGCGGTTGAGATTCTGAAGGTGAACTACCCCGACCGCGACACGGCGGCTCGCGAGATCGCAGCCGGCCTCGACGACTTCTATCGCAAATCCTACCCGGATGTTTACCGCGACAAGCACGCGCTGCTCGAGACGTCCATCAGCCAGGTGCAGGCGGTCTATCTTCGCAACGTGTTTCCCGCCATGAACGTGGGCTGGGGCGTGTATCCCAACAACCTGGGCCACATGGATTTTCCCGGCTGCTTCCGCTGCCACGACGGCAGCCATGCCAGCGCCGACGGCCGGACGATTCCGAACGATTGCGATACGTGCCACACAATGCTCGCGATGGAAGAGCAGAATCCGAAAGTCTTGGCCGAACTGGGGATCAAGTAGCGTCGGAGGGCGGTCGGAATTGCTGAAGGATCGAATCCGGAGCGTCCGGCAGTGGGCTTTGCTGGTTCCCGCGGTCCTCGCGCTCTTTCTTCCGTCCGCTGCTCGCGCTCAAGCCAAGGCTCCGCCGCCGCCGGACGACGATTGCCTCGCCTGCCACGGCCAAAAGGACTTGAAATCGGCAGCGGGCCGCAGCGTGTTTGTCGACGAGGCCAAACACAAGGCCAGCGCGCACTCCGTCCTCGGCTGCACCGATTGCCACACCGACATCAAGGAGTTTCCGCACCCTGCGCGCATCGCGAAGGTGAGCTGCGCGGCGTGTCACGCCGATGAAGCGGCCGACCTGCCGAAGAGCGTGCACTCGATTCTCAGTGCGGACGCGTGCGCCTCTTGCCACGGCGTCGCACACTACGTGCAGCCTGCGTCTGTTCCCCAACTTTGCAATCAATGCCACAGTGTTGAGGTAAAGGATTTCATCTCGAGCATCCACGGCCAGGCTGTGAAGAACGGCGATCCGCAAGCCCCGTCGTGCCTGTCGTGCCACGGCTCAGTGCACAAGATCGTTGCGACACGGGACGCGAATTCCCCCGTGGCAAAGAAGAATCTGCCCGATACGTGCGCGTCGTGCCATTCGAGTCCGGCGTTCCTCGCGAAGCACCAGATTCCGTTCGCACATCCGGTGGAAATGTACAAGCTGAGCGTGCATGGCCGAGCGGTTGCCGCGGGGAACGAGAATGCGGCGACCTGTTCGGATTGCCATGGCAGCCATGCGATTTATCAGGCGCGCGATTCGCGGTCGAAGGTGAACCACTGGAATGTCCCGGCCACTTGCGGTGCGTGCCACACTGAAATTGCGAAGACCTACTCCGACAGCGTTCACGGCCAGGCTGTCGCGCAGGGCGCGACGGATGCGCCGGTGTGCACGGATTGCCACGGCGAGCATGTGATTCTCGCGCCCAGCGAACCGCAATCGCTCGTTAATCCGGCGCGAGTCTCGATCGCCACTTGCGGCCGATGCCACGGCAACACGCTCATTGACGTTCGCTACAACTTGCCCGCCGACCGCGTCCCAACATTTGCCGACAGCTATCATGGCCTTGCCTCGCGCGCCGGATCGCAGACCGTGGCGAACTGTGCTTCGTGCCACGGCATTCACAACATATTTCCTTCGAGCGATCCACGCTCCACCGTCAACCCGGTGAACCTGGCTCACACTTGTGGCGCGTGCCATCCGGGCGCGGGCCAGCGATTCGCGATCGGGACTGTGCACGTGCTGCCGGAGACGCGAAGCGAGGATCCCATCGTGCGCGTCATCCGGCACATCTACTGGGTGCTGATCCCTCTGACCATCGGCTTTATGTTTCTGCATCACCTGCTCGACTTCCTCCGGAAATTGCTTCGCAAACGGCGCGTTATCACGCCGGCGGAAGCCGCGTTTCGCCTGAATCCGCACTTCCGCATTGCTCACGCGCTCACGCTGATTAGTTTTCCCGTCCTCGTCGTCACAGGGTTCGCCCTGAAGTTCCCCGACGCGTGGTGGGCACGGCCGCTTCTGATGTGGGAAGGCCATGTCGCATTTCGCGGTACCGCGCACCGCGTGGCCGCGATCGTGCTGCTGATTTCGATCGGGTATCACATCGTCAACCTGATCGTCGACCGCCGCGCGGCCCTGATTCTTCGCCACATGGTTCCGCGGTTTCAGGACTTTCACGATTTGCAAGACATGGTCGCCTACAACCTGGGGCTTTCCGGCGTGCGGCCCGCCTTTGGCGAGTTCAGCTATGTGGAGAAGCTCGAATATCTGGCCTACATCTGGGGCACGGTTGCGATGGGTGTCACTGGTTTTATTCTCTGGTTCAATACGCTCGCTCTTCGCTATTTCCCCAAATGGGTTCTGGACGCATCCGCCGCGCTGCACTATTACGAGGCCATCCTGGCTACGTTCGCGATCCTCATCTGGCACATGTACTCGGTCGTCTTTGATCCCGATATCTATCCGATGGACCGCGTTCGCCTGCCGGATGACCTTGGGGAATTGGTGACCGAGCCCGCGGGACCCCCGCCACCCGTTTCGACCGGGCCAACTGAGTCCTCTTCGGCCGAAGCCCCCGCGCCAGCGGCGCAACCGGAGGCTCCGCCGCCAAAGCGAAATCCCCCATCCAAGGAATAGAAATCGGTGGAGTGTGCGGCTTATCGACCGCCGTTTCCAGGCACTGCCGCTGCGCCCTTCGTTCGGCGCTCGATCCATTCTGCTGCCCGCTGCGCCACGTCGACGGCGGCGCCGATATCCGAAACCGGGCCGACCGAATCTGTGTTCGCGAAGAAAACTCGGTCGAGTGGGCGGCTGGCCGACGGAATCGTCTGTGTGAACGTTCCCGGCGAGGGGAGAAACATCGGGTGCCCCCGGCGGTAGAATCGCACTTCGACGGGTTCGACGTTGAATTCGGGAAGCAACTTGTGAAAGTCGCCGAGTACGTTCGCGGCGATCTTCCTGCAACTGTCCTCGTGCAATAGTGTGTTCCGTTGTGCCTCCGCAATCGGCGTGTAGAATGTCAGGATGTTGTTCGTCTGGCGATACTGCGGCTGCGCGCGCAGAACCCAGTCGGCGACCACGAAATCCGAAAAGCTGTTGCCGGGACACCACGTGTCGTAAGCCTTGTTGTAGACGGGCCGGTCGAAAATGATGTTGATCACGGGGTAAGGGCAGTAGCGGATCGACGTCATCGCGTGGAATTGATCTTCTGGCAAGCCGGAAACGAGGCGCGCCGTGATGAATTTCGGCGTTGCCATCACGACAAACTTTGCTGCCACCGTCCGCAGTTGCCCGTCGCTTACATAGGTGACGCGAACCTCGGCTTTCTGCGGTTCGACTGCGACCGTCGTTGCTCCAGCGACCAGTTGCTCCGTGGACTCTTTCCGCAAGACCGCGGCAAGCTGCTCCGCGAGCGCACCGTTTCCGCCCGGCAGGGTCACGCGATTGTCGGGCTCATCGCCCGCCATATCCTTCAAATCCGAGGCGGCGACGAGCGCTGACGTGTCCGCAGATTTCGCACCCCAGTTCGACGGGCCGTACGCATCCCACCAAGCCGTGACTTCCGACGCGTAGTTCTTCAAATAGTCTGTCAGAGGGATGCTGTCGAGATGTTCGGCGTCTTTGTCCATATCCAGTGCCAGCATCTCTTTGCGGAATTTCTTGAAGCTCTCGCGAACGCTCGCGGGATAGGGCAGTTCGTCGAGGCCCCCGCGCCACGTGTCAGGGACCCATTTGCCGCCGACGATGGTCGGGTCGGGCGAGTTGATTAGCAGGGGATTGAGCCCGATTTCGCGCGCGAGCCGGTCGCTCGCCGATCCCTTTTCGTCGAATGCGGAGCCCGTTGCGAATGCCTGCCCGTCATACGCTTCGAGGTATGCGTTGCCGCCCCAGTGCGGTTCCTTCTCGAGCAGCAAGAAATCGCGCCCGCGAAGAAAATACGCCGCGCTCAGCCCACTCACGCCGCCACCGACAATCACGACTTCGTAGCGCTTCGAAACCGGCGGACGTTCGAAGACGTGCCCGTCGCGAACCTGATGACAAACGTCGAAATGCTCGCCGTCAATCTGCGGGACTGTGTGCTCCGCAGACGAAAGCGCCGACAGATCCATCGGGCAGCCGGCCGCCACCGAGCCGGCCACGACGAATTTCAGGAAATCCCTGCGGCTCGCGCTCACGGTGCCTCGCCTTCCATGGTCTCGGCCAGCATCGCGCCCGTGGACTCTTCTTCCTCTCCAGCTCGCGTTCGGAGCCGGTACCAGATAAGGATGGTGCCGATCGAAAACACCAGAATTAGCGTCGAGACCGCATTGATCTCGGGCGTCATTCCCTGGCGCAGGCGCGACCATATTTCGAGCGGCAGCGTGTTTTCGCGGCCGATCAGGAAAAAGCTCACCGCGATCTCGTCGAGGGAGAGCGTGAAGATCAGCAGCGCTGCGGCAATCAGTGAAACGCGCAAGCCCGGAATCGTGACGCGCCAGAATGTGCGGAAGTGGTTGGCGCCGAGGTCGAGCGAAGCCTCTTCCTGCGAGGGGTCGAGCTTCTGCAGGCCCGCAAAGATTTCGGTCGTGGCGACGGAAATTAACGCCGTCCCGTGGCCGAGCGTGATCGTCACCAGGCTCAGCCTCATGCCGATTCCGACGAAAAGCATCAGCAGACTCAGCCCTGTGATGATGCCCGGCAGAATCAGCGGAAGCAGAACGAGCCGCCGAAACAAGGCCTTGCCGGGAAAGTTCGCGCGGTCCAGCGCGAGCGCGGCCGGCAGGCCGAGACCCAAGGCAATCGCCACTGCCACTGCGGCCACGATGAGGCTGTTCAGAACCGAATCCCACAAGCCGGCGTCGGCAAAAAGATCGCGATACCAGTGCAACGTCCAGCCGTGCGGCGGAAATCCTCCCACACCGGGGCCGTTGAACGAATACACGATGAGCACCACGATCGGGAAATAGAGGAATGCATACACGAGCGCGGCATAGATCGTCAGCAGGGGCGCGCGTGACGATTTGTTTGGGCCGCTCACGAAAGTTTCAGTCTCCGTTCGAGGCGCTCGGTGGAGAAGAGAATCGTGACGACCAGCAGAAGCATACACAGCGAGAGCGCGGCGCCCACCGGCCATTGGAACGCGGCGCCGAAATCGCTCGCGACGATATTCGCGATCATGATCCCGCTGCTTCCGCCGACCAGAAGCGGCGCGAGGAAATCGCCAAACGTCAGCACAAACGCAAAGGTGGCGCCCGCGATTACTCCGGGAAGAGAAAGCGGAAGAATTACGCGGCGAAACGTGGCCCAGGGCGACGCGCCTAAATCGTGCGAGGCCTCAATCAGGTTGCGCGGCACGTGTTCGAGAGATGCGTAGATCGGCAAGAACGCAAACGGTGTGTAGATGTGCGTTAGCGTGAGGATGACCGCGAACGGGCTGTAAAGCAGGAATTCGACGGGGTGATTCGTGATGTGAAGAAAGTGAAGAAGCCCGTTCAGCACTCCATCCGTGCCGAGGATCGTTTTCCAGGCGTACCCGCGTACCAGATAGCTTGCCCAAAGCGGAATGATCACGAGCTGGTAGAGCAGGTCCCTTCGCTTCGCGGCGTGAAACGACAGATAGTACGCGAGCGGATAGCCGAGCAGCAGCGCGCACGTCATTACGCACGCTGCGATCAGCATCGACCGCAGCAGCACCGTCACATACGTTGGATCCTGTACGAGCTTGAAATAATTCTGCAGATTCCAATTGTGGACGATCACTTGGGACGCAGAGACGGACCAGAAGCTGTAGCAAAAGAGCGTCGCGTACGGAATCAGCAGAAACGCAACGACCCAGACCAGTGGAGGAATCACGACGCTCGCCTTGTACGCGCGTGAGTACATGCTCAATTCTGCGCCCCCTCGCGGACGCGCGTCGCGTCGTCCGCGTCGAACTCAAATTCCATTTCGCCGTTCAGCGGCCCCGGGTTCGGGATCCGCGCGCGAAGCCCCTGCGAATGTCCGCAATCGATTTCGATCAGGTCCATCGCCCCGCCGAACGTCTGATTTCGAATGCGCCCGCGGAAGCGGGCGACAGATGCATCGGGAGCGGAGTGACCTCCGCTTGCCGAGGCGATGCGAATCCGCTCGGGGCGGATGGAAAACGTCCATTGGCCGGACGGCCCGAGGCAGCGCCACATGATCGCGCCCGCTCGCGCGGTTCCGTCGCGGACCTCCGCCCGCAGCAAGTTCGTCTGTCCGATGAACTGTGCGGCGTATGCGGTGAACGGATGACCGTAAATCTCGCGCGGCGATGCAATCTGCTCGAGCACTCCTTCGCGGAGCAGCGCGATGCGGTCGGAAAGCGCCATCGCCTCTTCCTGATCGTGCGTGACGAACAGAAAAGTGATTCCCACCTCGCGCTGCAGCGACTTCAATTCGACTTGCATTTGCCGCCGGAGGTTGGCATCGAGCGCAGAAAGCGGTTCGTCGAGCAACAGCACGCGAGGCCGGTTCACCAGGGCACGCGCCAGCGCCACTCGCTGTTGCTGCCCGCCGCTCAGCCGCGACGGCGCCGACTTCGCGTACTCCTCCATCTTCACCATCGCCAGCGCCTGTTCCACGCGCGAAGGAATTTCACCGCGCTCCGCTCCCTGCGCGCGCAAGCCGTACGCAACGTTCTCGAACACCGAGAGGTGCGGAAAAAGCGCGTAGCTCTGAAAGACGGTATTCACGTGCCTCCGGTACGCGGGCAGTTGATCCAGCCGCTCGCCTTCCATCCAGATTTCGCCGCGGTCCAATTGCTCGAATCCGGCGATCAACCGCAGCAGCGTCGTCTTGCCCGAGCCGCTTTCGCCGAGGATCGTCAGGAACTCGCCCGATGCCACGTCGAGCGAGATTCCGCGCAGAACCGTCCTGCCGCCAAATCGCTTCTCGACGCGACGAATAGATAGAAGCGGTACAGTCACCGGTGGCTCGCCGGCGTCGTCGTGCACGACGGGAGCGTTCATGGCGTCGCTCCGCGCCTCCTGCCGTTGACGAGGCAGATCACTCCGCGGCCTTCACGGCGTTCCAAAGCTCGTTGTATTTGTCGCGCCTCAGGACCTCCTGCCAGAAATAGATATGAGACATGTAATTGTCCACGTTGTCGAGATGGAGGGATTTCTCTTGCTCGTCCGTCATGAACTGAGCCGCTTGGGGATTGGCCGGGTCGTAGCCCGTGACGTCCGTCACGGCCTTCTGCGTCTTTGCCTCGATCATGTATTCGAGGAACTGCGTGGAAAGTTCCTTGTGATCGCTGGCGGCGGTGATCATCAGGTGGTCGATCCACCCGGTCGTGTTTTCCTTCGGGATCGTTTCGCTGATGGGGAAGCCGGCCTTATGAAGCTGGTTCGTCATCAGCGGCCACCCCATCGCCGCGACGATCTCGTGGTTCTCGAAGAGATTGGTGAGCTCGCCGCCCGTGCTCCAAAACTTGCGGACATTGGGTTTCAGCTCGAGCAGCTTCTTTTTGACGTTCTCGAGCTCTGAATCACTCAGATTGTAGAGATGGCTTGGATCAGGCTTATCGTATCCGAGAAGCTGCGCTGCCATGTAGACGGTCGAAAGTTCGTCCCACGCGGATATTTTGCCTTTGAGTTTCGGGTCCCACAGAATCTGCCAGCTGTCCGGGGGTTTTGGGAAGACCGTCGTGTCGTAGAGCAGGGGATTCGGGCCCCACGTAAATGGCACGCCGTATACGTGGCCGTTGACGCGCACCAGCGGCATCGATCGCAGCTTCTCGGAGAGCTGCGTATAAGTAGGAATCTTCGAAAGGTCCAGCGGCGCGGCCAGCCCGGACGACGCGATCATGGTCGCGACGTCGCTCGAAGGTGAGATGACGTCGTAGTTGCTGGCGCTCCCACCGCGCAATTTCGCAACGAGCTCGTCGCTTGAGCCCATGTAGGACGCGCTGACCTTGCAATGGTGTGCTTCTTCGAAGGTTTGCACGTACGAGGGATCCGCGTAGCCCTCCCACACGAGCAGGCTGAGCGTCGGCGTTTTTTCGCCGCAGCTTGCGAGCGCGAGGAGCAAGAGAGTCAATGTGGCAGCGATTCGGAGGATCTTCGTCATCGTGTCGACCCCGTTACACAAAATCGTCCGCCGCGGAGTGCTAAAACGTGGGCGGCGTGTTGATCCACAGAATACGCGCCTCCTGCTTGGCCGGATTCGACCAGCGATGCTGGGTGCTGCTCTCGAAATAAAAACTGTCGCCGGTTTCGAGTCGATGCCGCTCGCCGCCTTCGAGTTCGATCTCCAGGCAGCCTTGCAGAATGAAAAGGAATTCCTCGCCTTCGTGCGCGTACGATTCGCCGCTGCCCGCGGACGGAGCGACGCGGAACAGGTGTGGCTCCATCACCGTGTCGCCCCAGGCGAGCAACTCCATACGTACACCGCGGCCAGCGTCGAGCACTTTGCGCTCGTCGGGCCGCACGCGTCCCGGGTTGGACTGCGAAGGATCGAAAAGCGAGAGGATGTTCATGCGATAGAAGCGCGCCAGGCGGCGAAGTGTGGAAACGGACGCACTCATGTGCCCGCGTTCGAGAGCGCTCAGGAAGCCCACGGAGACGCCGGCGGCCTTCGCGACACGTGCGAGCGAGTAGCCTCGGGCGAGACGCAGTCGTCTCAGCCGGTCGCCGACCGGACTGGCTTTCGCGTGGCGCGCGGTGCTCTTCAACAGCCCTTGCGTCTTCAGGAGGTGCACGACTGCGGGAATGTTCATCCCGCGGTTGCGATGAAGGAATCGCGCGCGCTTCAACAACCGAATGTCCGCGTGGGTGTAGAGGCGGTACTTGGTTCGAGTGCGGGTCGGGGCAACGAGCCCCAGATTTTCCCAGGACCGCAGGATGGAGGGGGAGACGCCGACGATTCGGGCGACGTCGCTGATTCGCAAAAAGCCGTGGGTGTGAGAATTCCTGCCCACGGTTTTTCGAATGGCTGCCATCGCCAGTTTCTCCTTGACAACCCCGGAGGCATCCTCTAAGGTTCGCGGATTATAGTAAGGTTGTTTTGCGGCCTGCAACCGAAAAAATCAGAGACGGCGTCGGGGGTGGCGCCAGCTTTTCCAAAGGAGCGGCTATGAAGATGACGCCTTGGGGGCGCGTGATCTTGTGCGTGTGCGCGTGTGTGATTGCGTCAGGGACGTCTTGGGGGCAGACGACCGGTGAGATTCGCGGAACCGCGAAAGATTCTTCGGGGGCTGTCGTGCCCGGCGCGACCGTGACCGCGATCATGAATGGGACTGCCGCGACTCGCGCTGTTTCGGCGGACAGCAACGGCGCGTTCGACATCCCGGAACTTACCGTGGGCTCCTACACGGTGACCGGCGAGGCAAAGGGGTTCAAGAAGTTCATCGCTACCGACGTAATGGTGAGCATCGGCCACGTGACGGTCGTGGACATCTCGTTGCAGGTGGGCGGATCGACGGACACCGTGACGGTGGAGGCGAACGCCGTTCAGGTGGAGACGACCAGTACGCAGCTGGGCGCCGTGATGACGGACACGGCCGTGCGCGAGCTTCCGCTCAGCACGCGCAATACGTATCAATTGCTGCAGCTCCAACCGGGAGTGCAATCGCAGTTGGGCGCGGACCTCTTCTATGGCAGCAGCAACGCGGGGGTTGTTTCCGTGAACGGCGGGCGCGGCCGCTCGAACAACTACATGGTGAACGGAGGCGACGGCAACGATATTTTCGTCAACGCGCCGGCCATTCAACCTTCTCCCGATGCCATCGAGGAGTTTCGCGTTCTGACCAATACGTTTGACGCGGAGTACGGGCGCAATTCCGGCTCCGTCGTGAACGTCGTGACGAAGTCCGGAACCAATCACGTGCACGGAGACGTTTACGAATTCCTCCGCAACAACGTCCTGAATACGCGCGGATACTTTGACGACTCCGTGGCGGACTACAAGCAGAATCAATTCGGAGCGACACTGGGCGGCCCGATCAAGAAGGACAAGACTTTTGTGTTCGGCTCTTATGAGGGGAACCGGCTGGTCCAGGGGCTCTCTTCCGGGCAGGTGTTGCTCCCGACTGCGCAAGAAGCATCGGGTGATTTCTCCGCGGGCTCGCCATTTCAGGGAGGAGTCGTTGACCAGAACTTCGCCGACATTCTGAATGCACGAAACGGAGGCGCATGTCAGACGGCGATCGGTGCGCCTGTAACCGTCGGTCAGAATTACTCCGATATCTTCCCGGGCAACATCATCCCGACCGCCTGTTTCGATCCGACGGCGCTGGCTCTCTACAACAAGTATGTCGCGCCCTTCGGCACAGGGACGATCACGGAGCTGCCCAACCAGACGGAACGCGAAGACCAGTTCACCGTTCGGTTTGACCACAGCCTCTCACCCGCGCAGAAGCTGAGTGTCTACTACTACTTCAACGACGATAATCAGACGCAGCCGTTTGCGACCTTCCAGGGGGCCGGTTCCAATCTTCCTGGATTTGGTTCGCTCTTTGCGACGCGCGTCCAGCAGTGGAACGTGAGTCATACCTGGACGATCGGGGCATCGATGGTGAACGAGTTCCGGTTCAATTATTTTCGGGAAGGGCAGAGGAACCTCGACCATCCCCTGAACACGCTCACCAGCATTCAAGATGCGTGCGGGACCGCCGTGCCGGCTACGAACTGCTTCGCGGACCCCAGCGATCCAGGCGGCGGCATCACGACAAACCTCCCCGGCCACATGGGCGTGCCGTTCATCAACGTCAACGGTGGATTCGTCATCGGAAACAACTACGAGGGCGAGTTGCCGCAGGTCGGCAACACCTTTCAGTGGACCGACAACCTCACGAAGATCTTCGGTGGGCATACGGTGAAATTCGGCGGCGACGTGCGGCGGCAGCGCTTCGATCAGTTTCTGTATTTTGAGGTGAACGGCAATTACGCCATCACAAACGCGAACAATGCCGATCAAATCGGATCGGATGACGCCTATCCGAACTATTTCCTTGGGGCCGTGAACGTGTACCAGCAGGGCTCGGCGCAGGCGGAGGATCTGCGAAACACGGCGCTCTACCTGTTCGCGCAAGACAGCTACAAACTGAAACCGAACTTGACGCTCAACTATGGCCTGCGCTGGGAACTGAACACGCCCTACTACGACCTTGGCAACCGCATGCAAACGTTCCGTCCCGGGCAGCCAACGACGCAGTATCCATGCTGGCTCTCGCAGGAAAATGCCTCGGCGCTGGGTTTGAGTCCGGGAGATTGCGGCCAGGGCAGCAGCGCGAACAACGCGGTGTTCCCGCTGGGCTTGGTCTTTCCAGGAGACAAGGGAGTGCCGCGCGGGCTGACATCGACCGTATACAATGCATTTGCGCCGCGAGTCGGCGTGGCTTGGAGTCCCGGTTGGACGGAAGGATGGCTGGCGAAGCTGACCGGAGGGCCGGGCAACTCCAGCATTCGCGCCGGATTCGGCATCTTCTACAATCCGATCGAGCAGCTCGTGCTGGAACAGTTCAGCGCAGAGCCTCCGTTTGGAGGCAGCACCTTCCTGTCGAACACGCTCTTCAACCTACCGTTTCAGTTTCAGGCAGGCGGAGATGCCCCGAACCCTTTCAGCGGGGTCATCAATCAAACGCCGCAGACTCCCTGCGCGGTGGACACGCCGGGAGGACCGAATGGGTGCGTGGATTGGTCGAACTTCCGCCCGTTGCTCCTGTTTGGAGAGTTTCAGCCGCACCTAAAATCGCAATACTCGGAGCAGTACAACCTGACGATCGAGCGCCAGCTCACAAATAATATGCTGGTCCGCGTCGGGTACGTGGGCACTGAGTCGCATCACTTGCTGGCATCGCACGACCTCAACTACGGAAACACACAGACGTGTGCCGTGATCGCCCAGATCGCCGCGAATGACCCGAGTGGCAACAGCGTCCTGACAGGTCCTGGCGGCGATCCCGGAAACACGTGCGCGCCGTTTGGCGGAGACAGCGAATACTTCATTCCGGGGGGTGTCGTCATTCCGCAGTATGTGGCGCCGTCTCAGCCCTTCAAGGTTCCATCGAGTGGATGCAGTGGTCTTCCGATGCCGTACAATCCCGGGAGCACGGGTCCGAATTGCCTCCAGGCCGGTGCGACGGTGCCGAGCGGAGGCGTCACGCTCGTTGGACTCCGTCCTTACTCGTCGCCGAACTGCCAGCCCTACACTGGAGTCGGTTGCCCGGCGGATGGCGTGCCGGTATTCACCGATATTTTCGCGGAAGACACGATTGCGAATTCGAATTACAATGCGCTGCAAGTTTCCGTCGAAAGGAGCTACTCCCACGGGTTGCTCTTCCAGGCCTCGTACACTTTCAGCAAAGCCATCGATCAGGGCGCGTCCTTTGAAAACGAGCTGAATCCCGTCAATTACAACGCGACGCGCGGTCTTTCGCTGCTCGACGCCAAGCACCGGTTCGTATTCAGTCCGGTCTGGGACATTCCCGTTCCGGCGTACAGCGGATTCACAGAGAAAGTCCTGGACGGATGGGGCGCTTCCGCGATCATCACCTGGCAGAGCGGATTCCCGATTCGTGTGGAAGACGAAAACGACTCGGAACTTCAGAGTAGCTACAACTTTGAAGCCGCGAACACTCCGGTTGCAGTCGCTCCCGTTCATTTCTTGAACCCGAAGACGAACGGCGGTTTGTGGTTCGATCCCTCCAGCTTTTCGGATCCGACCATCAACTCCGCGCTTCCGCTCGGGCAATTCGGAAATACACCACATGCGCTGTGCTGCGGTCCGGCGTTGAGCGACACCGATCTTGTGATTACGAAGAAGACGTCGATCAACGAGCGATGGAACACCGAATTTCGCGCCGAGTTCTACAACGCGTGGAACCACACGCAGTTTGCGAATCCGGATGGAAATTTCACCGATGGGCTTCCGCCCTTCGGAACGTTCGGGCTGATCCAGAAGACCCGCGTGGGCCCGCGCGTGATGCAGTTTGGTTTGAAACTCCTGTTCTGAGCAGGCGAACGCCTGGGGGATCGCGCCTGGGGGCAGGCGCAGGGCAGTCTGGCGGCCCTCGCCGCCGGGTGAGGCATCGAATCGAAGGTGCGCCGAGCTGCGGGAACATCGGCTGGCCCGCGCAGACCAATTTCCAACGCACGGAGGACGTCATGCACGAAGGGCTCCAGAAGGAAATCGCCGTATACGAGAAGCGCACTCCGCGCTCGCGCGAGGCGCACAAGCGTGCCACAGCGCGTTTGCCGCTTGGGGTCGCCAGCAACTACCGCGCCTACGATCCGTATCCGATTTTTGCCCGTGACGGCAACGGCGGCCACATCCACGACGTCGACGGCAACGAATACATCGACTTTAACCTGTGCTTCGGCGCGCTGATGGCAGGCCATCGGCATCCGGCGGTTGTCCGGGCGGTGCAGGAGAAGCTCGGGACGGGCACGATGTTCGGCATGCCGCACGATCTCGAATGGGAGCTCGCGGAAGAAATCTGCAAGCGCTTCCCGGTGGAGATGGTTCGCTTCAGCAATAGCGGGACCGAATGCACGATGCACGCAGTTCGTCTGGCCCGCGCCGCCACCGGCCGCGAC
This sequence comes from Candidatus Acidiferrum sp., assembly GCA_035517015.1. Lineage (GTDB taxonomy): Bacteria > Acidobacteriota > Terriglobia > Acidiferrales > UBA7541 > Palsa-295. The sequence goes on from DATIZQ010000033.1 coordinate 36,717, forward strand.
CGCATCATCAAAATGGAAGGCGGTTACCACGGCCTGCACGACTCCGCGCTCGTCTCGGTGAAGCCGAAGGCTGGCGAAGTGGGCGACCCGCTGTTTCCCACGTCCGTTCCGGGAGGAGAAGGCGTCACGAAGGCGACGCTTCAGAACACGCTTGTCGCGCAGTTCAACGATGTAGCCGGCGTCGAGCGGCTGTTTGCGAAGTATCAGGGTCAGATTGCGGCAGTGATCGTCGAACCGATCATGATGAACGTGGGCATCCTGATGCCGGATCCCGGCTACCACCAGGCGTTGCGGGATATTACGCGCAAGAACGGCGCACTCCTGATTTTCGACGAAGTGAAAACCGGCGCGAAACTGGCCTATGGCGGCGCTTGCGAATTCTTCAACGTCAAACCGGACATCGTTTGCCTCGCAAAATCCATCGGCGGCGGGTTTTCGCTCGCGGCGTTCGGATCGACGCGCGAGGTGATGGGCCTGATCTCCGATCACCGCGTTTTCCATGGAGGAACGTACAACACGAATCCGGTGGCGATGGCGGCCGGGCTCGCGACATTCCGGGAAGTGCTGTCGTCCGCGGCATATCAGCACGTCGGCCGGCTGAATAAGAGGCTGATGGACGGCTATCAAAAGACAGTCGACAAGACGGGCTTGGTTTCTTACGTGGTCGGAGCCGGCGCTAATGGCGCATTGATGTTTTTCCCGAAGCCGATCCGCAACTATCGCGACTGGCTGACAATTGACAGCGATCTCTGGCGCCACTACTGGTTCGCGATGACGAACCGCGGCGTCATTCCCCAGCCCTACTGGTGGGACGAACAGTGGACGATCTCGGTGGCGCATACGGAGGCTGACATCGACCGCCACCTTGCTGCGTTTGCCGAGATTGCGCCCGCACTTGCCGCCGCTCAGAAGGAACCGCGCGAGGCTTCGAGCGTCGCGCACTAATCGGGAGCTGTCCTCTGGCTGAGAATCCAACGCCGCAGGAGTCCGTTGCGCATCTGAAGCGCGCGCTCGGGCGCTGGGACTTGATCGCGCTGTTCGTCGTTGCCATTTTCAACCTCAACGTGGTTCCCAGCATTGCAGCGAACGGCGGCGTGACCGTCTGGTTGTGGTTGGTTGCGCTCGTGCTCTTCTTCTGGCCGCAGGGAATTGCCGTGATCGAGCTCGCGCATCGCTATCCCGGAGAAGGTGGCGTCTACCTCTGGGCCAAGCGGGAGTTCGGAGATTTTCACGGTTTCCTCTCCGGATGGTGCTACTGGACGAACAACATGATGTACGTGCCGACGGTGATGCTCTACTTCGTCGGTGTCTCCGTTTTTGCGCTGGGCCCGGGCCACGAAGCGCTGGCCGACAAACGCGTCTTTACGATCGTGGCTTCCCTTGTTCTTTTCGGAGTCCTGGTGGTTCTCAATATCGTGGGCCTCGGGGTCGGGAAATGGATTAACAACGTGGGCGGAATCGGCACAGGCATCGCCGCCGTGACTCTGGGTGCGTTGGGGATAATCGTGTGGTCACGATTTGGCGCAAGCCTGACCATGGCCGACTTCCGCGTCTCAACGAACGTGCACTCGCTGCTGAACGCTTTCGCCGTGATCTGCTTCGGTCTCGTTGGCCTGGAGCTTGCCTCGGTGATGGGCGACGAAATCAAGGATCCGCAGAAGACTTTGCCCGGAGCAGTCGCCTGGGGCGGGGTTCTGTCGGGCGTCCTTTACATCGCTGCGACGCTCACGCTTCTCATCGGCATCGGCAGGACTGATATCAACGTCCTGCAGGGAATCGTTCAGGCGGTGGCGCACATGGCCAATCGCATCGGAGCCGCATGGATCGTCGCGCCGTTTGCGGTGATGCTGAGCATCTCCATTGCGGGAATCGGATCGGCGTGGCTTGCTGGCTCGGCGCGAATTCCCTTTGTCGCCGGGCTCGATTCGTACCTCCCTTCGTGGCTTGGGAAAGTCCATCCGCGGTACGGAACTCCCTACGTGGCGCTGATTGTTCACGCGGCCGTGTCGATGATTCTCGTCGTGCTGAGCCTTTCGGGCTCGGGAGTGCAGGAGACGTTCCAGCGGTTGCTCTCGCTGGCAGTCGTGCTGCAGCTGATTCCGTTCGTTTACATTTTTGCGGCGCTCCTGCGCATTGCGTTCAGCGCGTCGGCGGAGAAAGGGCATTACAGCAGACCGGTGCTCGTGCTTGCGGGCGCGAGCGGCTTGGCAACCGCGATTCTGGCCACCGCGCTTGCGTTCTTCCCGGCACAGCAGATCACGTCGTTGGCGGCCTACGAGGAGTGGATGTTCGGAGGCACCGCATCGTTCATCGGACTCGCGGTATTCTTTTTCTATGTTTACGGTCGCCGCAAGGTGCGCCGCGCAGCAGGTCTCGCGCGCGCGGCAGCGTCGACACGAGGGGACGCGTGATGAAGCGTTATCGGATGTGCATCAACGGAGAGTTCGTCGAAAGCCATCGTGGGACATATTTCCCGGTGGTCGATCCGTCGACCGAGGAAATCATCGCCGAGGTGCCGGATGCGGACGAGAAGGATGTGAACCGCGCCGTGGCCGCAGCAAAGACGGCGTTTGAGTCCGGCGCCTGGCCGCAGACGACGGCGCAGGAGCGCGGGCGGATTCTGTTGCGGCTTGCGGAGCGCATCCGCAAGGAGTCGGCAATGCTCGCTGAGCTCGAAGCGCGAAACTCGGGCAAGCCGATTGTCGAGGCGGAATACGACATCGCGGACGTGGCGACCTGCTTCGAATACTACGGCGGCCTGGCGACGAAAATTCTCGGTCACGTGAATCCGGTTCCGGACAATGCGCTGAGTCTCTCGCTGCGCGAGCCGATTGGCGTCGCCGGGCAAATTATTCCCTGGAATTATCCGCTGTTGATGGCGGCGTGGAAGCTCGCGCCGGCGATTGCGGCAGGCTGCACGTGCGTGCTGAAGACTGCGGAGCAGACGCCACTCACCGCGCTCGAATTTGCGCATTTTCTCGCGGATGCGGGGTTGCCCACCGGGGTCGTCAACATCATCACCGGATTTGGCGAAACTGCCGGCGCGCCCCTGGTGAAGCATCCGGACGTCAACAAGATCGCCTTCACGGGCAGCGCAGCAGTGGGCAAGGTCATCGTGAAGATGGCGGCAGACACCGTCAAGCGAGTCACGCTGGAGCTCGGCGGCAAATCGCCGAACATCTTCTTCGCGGACGCCGACTTCGAGGCCGCCATCGACGGCGCGCTCTTCGGCGTGTTCATCAATCAGGGCGAGGTGTGCTCGGCGGGCAGCCGCATTCTGGTCGAGAAGCCGATCTACTCGAAGTTTGTCGATGCGATGGCCGCGAAAGCGAAGACGATTCGCCTGGGGCCGCCGCTCGAACGCGAGACGAAAATGGGCCCGCTCGTAAGCAAGGAGCAATTCGAGCGCGTGCGCTCCTATCAGGAAGTGGGCAAGAAGGAAGCGAAGCTGGCGGCGGGCGGAGGCCGCCCCGCGTCCTCGACGCGCGGCTATTACGTTGAGCCCACCATTTTCTACGACGTCGACAATTCGGCGCGCATCGCCCAGGAAGAGATTTTTGGCCCGGTGGCCGCCGTGATTCCATTTTCGAGCGAAGCCGACGCCATTCGCATCGCGAACGAGACCCCGTACGGTCTCGCGGCGGCGGTGTGGACGCGCGACATTTTCAAGGCGTTTCGCGTCGTAAAGGCGTTGCGCGCGGGCATCGTGTGGGTGAACCACATGCAGCCGACGTATGTGGAAGCCCCGTGGGGAGGATACAAGCAGTCCGGTTTCGGACGCGAACTGGGTCCCTGGGGAGTCGAGGAGTACCTCGAGACGAAGCAAGTTCACATCAATCTGAACGAACAACCGATCGGGTGGTACTGACATGCGGACAGTTCAGTTGCGAACGGCCATTCCCGGCCCGAAATCTCAGGAACTGATGCGGCGGCGCGAAGCGGCCGTGCCTCGCGGCGTTTACCACGCAACGCCCATTTTCGCGGCGCGTACGGAAGGCGCGACGCTGGAAGATGTCGACGGCAACCGCTTCATCGATTTCGCCGGCGGGATCGGCTGCGTCAACGTGGGGCATCGCGCGCCGCGCGTCATCGCGGCGATCCGCCAGCAGCTCGACGCGTTCCTTCACACGTGCTTCAGCGTTGCGCCGTACGAAAAGTATATTGCCGTTGCGGAAAAGCTGAACGCAATCACGCCCGGCACGTTCGCGAAGAAGACCCTGCTGGTTAACAGTGGCGCCGAAGCGGTCGAGAACGCCATCAAGATTGCGCGGCGCTATACGCGCCGCTGCGCCGTGATCTGCTTCGAGGACGCATTTCACGGTCGCACGATGCTCACCATGTCTCTCACCAGCAAGACCCATCCGTACAAGGCGGGGTTTGAGCCGTTTGCGACGGACATTTATCGCATCCCGTATGCCTACTGCTACCGCTGCTCGTACTCCATGAAGTATCCATCTTGCGACGTTTTCTGCGCGCACCAACTCGAAGACGCGTTCAAGCGACTCGTTGCCGCCGAGTCGGTTGCCGCCGTGATCGTCGAGCCCGTGCTGGGTGAAGGGGGTTTCGTTACGCCGCCACGAGAATTCTTCGGCGTTCTTCATGACATTTGCCGCCGGCACGGGATCCTGTTGATTGCCGACGAGGTTCAAAGCGGCTTCGGTCGCACGGGCGCTATGTTCGCGAGCGAGCATTACGGGATCGTGCCCGATGTGCATGTTTCTGCCAAATCGATTGCCGGCGGCTTGCCGCTTGCGGCAGTCACGGGCCGTGCTGAAATAATGGACGCGCCGGGTGTGGGCAGTCTGGGCGGGACGTTTGGCGGCAACCCCGTGTCTTGCGCCGCGGCGCTGGCCGCGATTGAAACACTCGAACGAGAAAATCTCTCCGCGCGCGCAGAGCAAATCGGCCGGAGATTCGAGGAGCGTACGGGCGGCTGGAAAACGCGCTTCCCATTCGTTGGGGACATCCGGGGATTGGGCGCGATGCGCGCAATCGAGTTTGTCCGGTCGCACGAAACGCGCGAGCCCGCGAAAGAAGAAACAGAGCAGGTCCTGCGCTACTGCCATCAACACGGGCTGATCGTTCTGTCGGCCGGGACCTACGGCAACGTCGTGCGGTTGCTCGTTCCGTTGGTCGTCACCGACGAACAGTTCGATGAGGGAATGGACATTCTGGAAGCTGCCGTCGGCGCTGTCGCGGAATCTCGTCTCGAAGCGGCTCCACGCCGCGGATAGAATCGAAGGTAGAACTTGCATGGCAACGATCATGAAGCCGCCTGCACGCGAGTGGGGATCCTTTCTCGACGGCGCTTGGACTCTCGAGGGCGAGATGGTCGATATTCGTTCTCCCTACGGCGGTTCGCTAGCGGGCACCATCCATCGCGCGACGGCTGAACAAGCCGGGGCCGCGGTCCGCGCGGCGCAACGCGCGTTCGAAACGACGCGCCGAATGCCGTCATTCGAGCGGCAGCGAATCCTCCGCGAGATCTCGGCTGGCATTCAAGCCCGGCGCGAGGAATTCGCGCGGCTGATGGCGCTCGAAGCAGGCAAGCCCATTCGCACGGCCCGAGCGGAAGTGGAACGCGCCATTTTCACGTTTGCAGTCGCTTCCGAGGAGGCGGTTCGCATCGGCGGCGAATGGCTGCCGCTCGATTTACAGCCATCAACGGCCGGCCGCGCCGGAATCGTTCGTCGATTTCCTCTGGGGCCAATCCTCGGCATTACGCCTTTCAACTTTCCGCTGAACCTCGTGGCTCATAAGGTGGCGCCAGCTATCGCGGCGGGTTGCACGATCATCGTGAAGCCCGCGCCGAAAACGCCGCTCTGCGCGTTACTGCTCGCGGAAATCGCGGAGAAGGCAGGCGTGCCCGCAGGCGCTCTCAACGTCCTGCCGCTTTCGGATCCGGATGCGGAGCGGCTCGTCGCGGACGACCGATTGAAGCTCCTGTCGTTTACCGGAAGCGGCCCGGTCGGATGGTCTCTGAAAGCGAAAGCTGGAAAGAAGAAAGTGGTGCTGGAGTTGGGCGGAAACGCGGCCGTGATCGTTCACTCCGACGCGGACATCGAGGATGCGGCGCGCAAATGCGTTCAAGGGGGTTTTTCGTACGCCGGGCAAAGCTGCATTTCGGTGCAGCGGATCTTTGTGCAGAGCGCCGTTGAGACAATGTTCCTGGAAACGCTGATTGCCGGAGTGCGCCAACTGAAAGTCGGCGACCCACTGGACGAAGCCACCGATGTTGGCCCGCTGATCGATGAGAGCGCAGCCCGCCGTGCCGAGGCGTGGATCGAAGAGGCCGTTTCAGCCGGAGCCAAGCTCCTTTGCGGCGGAAAGCGGAAGGGTTCGATTCTCGAGCCGGCTGTCTTGACGCACACGCAGCCCCAGATGAAGGTGAACTGCCAGGAAGTGTTCGCGCCGGTTGTGATCGTGGAACCGTACGACGATTTCGCCGACGCGATTCACCGCGTGAACGATTCGCCCTACGGTTTGCAGGCCGGCGTCTTCACTCGCGATGCAAAGCTGCTGTTCAAGGCGTTCGAAGAACTCGAGGTCGGCGGTGTGATTGCCGGCGACATGTCCTCATTTCGAATTGATCACATGCCGTACGGCGGCGTGAAGGAATCGGGATTGGGCCGCGAGGGTCTTCGTTATGCGATCGAGGAAATGACGGAGCCGCGCCTGCTCGTCTTGAATCTTGGATGACGTTCCGCGAATTACGCTTCCGTGGCGCCCGGAGTCTTGCGGACAACGAGGGACGTGCCCACGGCAAGCGCGAGAATCGTTGCGATGATCCCCAGTGATGCCGGTGTCGAAACGGGGAACACCTCGCCGAGCGCCATCTTCAAGCCCACAAAAACCAGGATCGCTGCCACGCCCTGATGCAGAAAGCGGAAGCGGGGAAATATGTCGGCTACCGCAAAGTACAGTGCCCGCAGCCCCAGGATGGCGAATGCGTTCGACGAGAACGCGACAAACACATTGCGTGTGATCGCGAGCACGGCTGGCACGGAATCGACCGCGAACACAATGTCCATCGCTTCGAGGGCAATCAGGGCCATCAGCAGCGGCGTCGCTTGCCATCTCCCGTTCTTGATCCAGAATTTGTCCCCTTCGTAGCGGGCGGTCACGGGTAGAAGTCTCTCGGCGATGCGCACAGGCCAGCTCCTCTCGGGATGCGCTGCGCGCTGGCGGGACAACAACATCTTCAATCCAACCAGGAGCAGGAAGGCGCCGAACACGTACGTCAGAGCATGGACCAGCTCGAGTAATTCGACTCCCGCGACGACAAATATGGCGCGAAGCACCAGCGCTCCGGTGACTCCGCCGTACAGAACCTTATGCTGCGACTCGGCTGGCACGCCAAACGCCCGGAAAATCACGAGAAACACGAAGAGGTTGTCGAGACTCAGCGATTTCTCGATCAGGTAGCCGGCCAGGAAGTCCAGGCTGGGCCTTAGCCCCAACGCGAAGTAGAGCCAGCAATCGAACGCGGCCGCAAGCCCGATCCAGCACGCGCTCTGAAATAGGGCGCTTCTGAGCGTGATCACTCGATGCCGGAATGCCAGAACGTCGATCGCCAGCGCAACGGCAACCACGATTCCGAACACAACCCAGACGTGTATGGGCGTTCCGTCCATGTTTCTCGGCATTCCTAAATGCCGTTTGAGTGTATAACGCGGCCATCCTTGCCGAAAGCCGAGCGCACAGGAACCAGGATTGCAGGCTTTTCCTAGGGTGCCGGATAATATCTACGGCCTTGTGGCCCCAGGCCGCTGCCACGCCGCGGAAGGCATCCGAAGCAGGTCCTCGGGTTGGCCGATAGAGTGCCGGGTAGAGCAAAGCCCTGATTTCTTGCACAGCAGCGGCTCTCGGAAGAAACGATACTGAACGTAACGTCACTACTATTACGAGGAGGAGTGTGGTCGTTCCTGGAAGGGTACGCTATCTTCGCGCCAGTTAGCAGTTGCAGGTGTTTGGTCTATGCCGGATAATCGCGCCACTGCCAAACGCAGGTTCGAGCCGACTGGGCGGCTCGTACGATGAAGTGCGCTCACTGCAGCACGGTCAACCCGGACTTTGCCGAATCCTGCTCCCGCTGCGGCACGCCTATGCCGGTGGGTGAGTCGGAGACTGTTGTCTTCACCGATGCCGGTGCCCTGAACCCCGGCAGCGATTTTGGACCCCGCTATCGCATCGAATCCTTGCTCGGCCAGGGAGGGATGGGCCGCGTCTATAAGGCATATGACAAGGATCTGGACCGCGTTGTCGCCATCAAAGTGGTGCGGCAGGGGGCGCTGAGCGAATCCGACGCGCTCAAGCGCTTCAAGCAAGAGCTTCTTCTCGCTAGCAAGATATCCCACAAGAACATCCTCCGAATTCACGACATGGGCGAAGTCGGCGGTGTGAAGTTCATTTCGATGGCCTATGTGGAGGGCCAGGATCTTCACCAGATCATTACAGAGAATCCGAAGATGCCGCTCGACCGGATGCTGAATTTTGCGCGCCAGTTTGCGGAAGCTTTGGCTGCCGCCCATGCCGAGGGAGTGATTCACCGCGACCTGAAGCCGCAGAACATCCTCGTCGGCAAAGACGATCACATTTACATCTCGGACTTTGGCCTCGCGAAGTCATTCGAGGAAGGCGCCGTGGGAATGACGCGCACAGGGGCCTTTCTTGGCACGCCGCGGTACATGTCCCCCGAGCAAGTCGAAGGCAAGCCGGCCGACCAGCGCAGCGATCTGTACGCCTACGGGCTCATCCTCTACGAGATGGTCACCGGCGACGTCCCGTTCACCGGCGAATCCACCCTTAAGGTGATGTATCAGCGGGTTCAGGAGAAGGTGAAGAGCCCGAAACTCGTCAATCCGGACCTGCCGAACTGGCTCGTTCGCATCATTCTCCACTGTCTGGAAAGGGCTCCGGAGGCGCGGTATCAGAGCGCGTACGAAATACTGGCCGACCTCCAGGGATCGAAGTCGGGCAGCGCGATTACGCGGGCCGGGTCGCAAACCGTTGTCATCCAGATTCCGGAATTCGCCCAGCGCCGCTGGACATGGTGGGTGGCGGGCGTCGCGCTCTTGGTCGGGCTTTTTTTTGCCGTTCCGCTGACACGCCATCTGGTTTTCCGAACCAATAATTCCACGTCCGTTGTTTCGGGAGTTCCACCGCTTTCGACGGGCAAGTACGTGGCAGTGCTCCCCTTCCGCGTTCTCGGCGACGATCAATCGTTGGGGTTTGTGGCGGACGGATTGAATGAAGCGCTCACGTCGAAGCTCTTCCAGTTCAAGCAGCTTCATTTGGCTTCTGACACCGACGTCGCCAGGGTTTCGGCCAAGGATTCGGTCGAGAAGACGGCCCGCAACCTCGGCGTGAACCTGATTGTAAACGGTCAGATTCAGGGCACCAGCGACAAGATGCTTATCATCGTCGACCTTCGGGATGTGGCGGACGGCAAGAAGCTCTGGAGCCAGCAGTTCTCCGGCGTTCCCGACGACTTGTTGACTCTCGAAGACCAGATTTCGAGTCAGTTGGTTACCGCGCTCAATGTGAACGCCACCAATGAAGAACTCGCGCTCTCCAGTACTCATCCCACCGAGAATGTCGCGGCGTACGACCTCTATCTGCGCGGCCGCAACGTTCTTCGCGGCCAGCAGGACGTGAAGAATGACCAGGCCGCCGTGGAATTCTTCACCCAGGCAGTTCAGAAGGATCCCAATTTTGCGCTGGCGTATTCCGGTTTGGCCGACGCGAGCCTTGCGATCTATCTCTCAAAGAAAGATGCGCTCTGGTCGGCACGCGCCCTGTCGGCGGCACAGCAGGCCCAGCGGCTGAACGACAATGCGGCGGAGGTCCATTTCTCGCTCGGACGCGTTTACCAGGCCACTGGCAAGAATGCCGAGGCGATCGCGGAGCTGCAGCGAGCGCTGAAAATCGAGCCGAATTCTGACGAGGGCTACCGAGCCCTGGGTCAAGTGTACCTGAGCACAAACCGGTCACCGGAAGCGATCGCCGCCTACCAGAAGGCGATCGACATCAATCCCTACTTCTGGATGAATTACAATGCGCTCGGGATCGGATATTCCCAGATAGGCGACCTCGACAAGTCGCTCGCGGCGTTCCACAAGATCACCGAACTCGAGCCCGACAATTCCGCCGGGTATGACAATGCCGGGTTGATCCTGCTGCGCCAGGGCAAGTATGACGAGAGCATTCCGGAGTTTCAGAAAGCCATTTCCCTGACACCGAACAACGATTCGGCCTATTCGAATCTCGGATACGCCTACTTCAATTTGAAGCGCTACGATGACGCCGTCACCAACTTTGCAAAAGCAGTGGAGCTTAATCCGACCGATAACATCGATATCGGGAATCTGGCTGACGCCTACCGCTGGTCCGGCCAGAAAGACAAGGCCAACGCCACCTACGACAAGGCGATTGAATTGGCCTATAAGGATTTGCAGGTAAACCCGCGAAGCGCCGCCGCCCTCTCGTCGCTGGCGCTGTATTACGCGAAGAAAGGGCAATCTACCCAGGCACTGGATTTCATCAACCGCGCCCGGGCCGTGGACAAGCAGAACGTCGACATCATCTATGACGAGGTCATGGTTCTGACTCTGGCGAATCGCCCCGATGACGCTTTGAAGACCCTGCGCGAGGCGCTACAGAAGGGCCATTCGTTCCAGGACGCGAAAAATGACCCTGAGCTCGCGAGTCTGCAGAATCGCCCGGGGTTTGCCCAGCTGGAGAGAGAGTTCGGAGGGAAGTCGAAGTAGGATTCGCCTCTTGCCATGATGCCACCCGCAGCACATGGGCTCGTTAACCTAGGTTCCCCTGAGTCTTGTCGGCAAGAGTCCGCTTGAATCGATTCCAACCGCAGGCCGAATTGAGCAGGATGTGCTTGAGGTTGGCTAACTAACGTCCGGGAATCGCGCTGCTGTGTCAGGGGGCGGAACCGAGGTGTACGGAGCGAACCGAGTGATTCTTGGAACTGAAAAAATCAAACTGCTGACAGCGCGGGAGTTAGGCGCCGGCGATCGATCGAATGCGCCGGAGGGGCTGGGATGCTAGTTGGAGCTGGCCGCGAGATCTCTCTTGCGCCGGTAATAAACCAGTCCCGCCAAGCCGACAACCGAAAGGACAAGCCCGGAAGGCTCTGTCCCCTTCACTGTGAACGGAGTCCGGTTCGCCCAGTCACCGCCGTCTGGGCCAACTCCCAGCTGTAGTTCGAAATCGCAGCCGTCAAGGACACCCGGGACGCTGCCGTCGGCTGCCGGGCCATCGCCAGCGGTGCAGATATCCGGAAGCAGGCCGCCATCAACGTTGTCGAGCGACTCCTGAATGGCGGAGTCGGTACACGTTGGAGTCAGGGGATTGTGGGGGTTGCACAACGACGCTTCCGCGTCAACTGCGGCCAGGAAGTTGTTGTCGTTGGTCGAGTAGTTGACGCCCCACCAATTCAGTTGCGTACCGCCGTCGTTGTTCGTGCAGTTGCTACTCGTGAAAAGATCCGAAGGCACGACCGTCACTTCGGAGCAGGGTACCATCACGGTGCTCGAAATGGTTACGGAGGTCCAATTGAACCCGCTGAGGTTCTTGGCGATGCAATCCTCGGTGATGTTACCCCCAGAGTCGGTACTCGCAGTGCACCCGACGGATGGGTCGCTAACTCCGAAGGTCAAGTTGAACTGCTCGCCGACACCCGGCGTTCCGCCACCCACCGGGCTCTGGAACTTGCCCTGAGGGTCGGTGCCCGTTGAGTCAGCGCGGACCGCTGAAGGCGACATTCCCACAATCAAGGCGCCCACCGCGGCCAGCATCAAGAGTCGGCGAATCATCATCTGGCAATCCTCCACATACGAATCCCCACTTTAGCGTAGCACGCAGGACGCCAAACTGTCCGTACCAGAGCGCTGATGTAAACTGCCTTTTTTCAATAGCTTGGAAGACCCGCTTTGTCGAGTCTGCATAGTCGTGTGCAACTGTTTGCATAAGTCGGGCACTGTTCTATCCCTTTGCAACGGCGAGGCTTACGGTTCAAGGCGGTGCACGAACCTGGGGCACCAGCGAGGAAAGAGCGGCGGTTGTAGCGCCACCAGCCGCGCCGACGAAGGTGACCAACGGCTTTCGTCCGACCGTATCCCATCGTGCTGGCGTGCCGCGGCTTCAGCTCCAGCGATAAATCAGTGGTCGTCAAGTGTGCTATATTGCCGGCCATAGCTTCACTCCCCTGAACGAGTCTCATCCGAGTTGCAAGGAGCAGCGTATGGGCAAGTTTCTGGGTTGGCTCGGAGGTATTTTCGCGGCGGTCATCGGCGGCTGGCTCGTGTGGTATTTGACCAAGCCTCCGGCCACGACAACCTTCGAAGGCATGGTTATCAATGGGGCTGCGAACCAGCCAGTGCCCAAGGCGATGGTTTCGGTCGAGATCACTGGCCCTGCCGGCAAAGGGCTGTACCACGATGTCACCGACGACAACGGGTCCTATAAGCTGGATTTCACCGGTCTCGGCAAAGCCTCGGGCGTGAGGATCGAGGTCGCGGCCGGCGGGTTTCAGGCGCTCGCGCCCGTGACCCTCTCGAGCGTTACCGATGACAATCGGCAGGATTTCATTCTCATGCCCCAAGCGCCGAGTCCGCCGACTGGACTGACAGGCGGCCGGGGCGGGCAATCGCCAGCAGCAACTCACCTGCCGGCGTACATACAGAAGTCTGCAGCACGAGCCGCCAGAATCGCGATTCAGCCGGGGCGCTGACCGCGTATCCGGGCGATTCCGAGAAGCAACGGTTTTGCGGCGAAGTCTGCCTCGGCGAGCCGAAGAACGCGAGCCGACTGACTTCAGTCTCGTTGCGACTCCAGGCGCCGCTAGCGTAGAGTTCTGGGACGGAGCCACATGCAGACTGGCCGCCCTCAAGGACGAATCCCGGAACTCGACGGAATTCGGGGTATTGCAATACTGCTTGTGATCATCACGCATTATTTTTACTTCTACCCGGCCGCGAATCACCATCCGCAAGGTTTGTTGCGGAATCTGTACGTTTATTTTGAAAGATGTATCGCGATCGGATGGAGCGGCGTCGACCTCTTCTTCGTTCTCTCGGGCTTTCTGATCGGGGGCATTCTGCTTGACGCCCGGTCGTCGCGGTCCTACTTCAGGACTTTCTACTTCCGGCGGTTCTTCCGCATTATCCCGGTCTACTATTGTTGGATATCCCTGTACGTCGCTCTCCTGCTGCTGACAGCCCTTACCGGCTGGAACTCGAACGCAGTCGCAGAGCCCAGAGCCTGGTACGAGGTTGGAGGCCAATACCTGTTCTTTCAGAACCTCGGATTCATTAACTATGCGGGACTGGGGGCGGCGTGGTTTCTGGCCACATGGTCGCTCGCCGTGGAGGAGCAGTTCTATCTGGTGGCTCCGCTCGTGGTGAGGCTGCTCTCCTCGCGAGCTCTGCTTTGGTTCCTGACGTCCGTCATATTGGTCGCGCCTTTCTTCCGGCTGTGGACACACCACTGGTCTATTCCCTGGGTTGGGTTGGATGCCGGCTACGCGCTGATGCCTTCGCGCGCGGACGGGCTTGCGGTAGGCATGCTCGTGGCTCTCCTGTGGCGCAATGACCGCGCCCGCGCGTGGCTCGGCGCGAGGTGGCCGGCCCTCTACTGGGTATTCGCAGTGTTCTTCGCCGGGTTCATTGCGCTCAATTTCTTCTCGCCTTCGCATGATTCCGTCTTCACGCAAACGGCCGGCTTCAGTTGGCTGGCAATATTCTTCGCTCTTTTGATCATCCTGGCACTCGTCAAGTCCGACGGGCCGATCGCGTCGTTCGCGCGAATCGGATGGCTGCGAGAGTTCGGCCGCGTCTCGTATTGCCTGTACATCATCCACCTGGCGGTGAATCGCATTTGCCAGTCGATCCTTGTCGGAAGCCAGACGAACACGTCCGACTGGAGAGCGGTCGCGGTCCCCATCGTTGCCCTGGTGGCCGCTTTCGTCATCGCGCGATTGTCCTGGACATACCTTGAACGCCCCATGCTGCAGCGGGGCCACGCGTTCAAATATGAAGTTGCCGCCGAACCTCAAGCCACAAACGAACAAAGATGAACATAGGTGGAACGCCCTTGGGAGGGACCGGGAGCGGTACCGACGAAACCGCGAATTTTGGCGATTAGGGAGGGGTGCGGTCGTTTGTTTCCAACAACTTAGGGGTGTTTCTAATATTTGAATTTGGCGAGTAGGAGTTGCCACAGAGGCACAGAGGAGAGGCAAGGAGACAAGGAAGGGCCGAACCAAGGGGCTTGGAAGCATGGCGGCCGACCAGTCGCAGGTCCGGAAAGTGTACCGATTGAAATTTTTCAAGTTGTTGGATGGCAAGGAGTTGCGGGGATTTCCGTTTGCAAAGTGTACCGATTGAAGCTTGACAGAGACAACGAGGCAGGGAGGTAAACAGGCAAGCAAAGGAGCGCGGGCGAGCGTCGCCGTCCGCTTTGACCTGCTTCCGCTACCTGTGATCATTTTTTTCATCATTGCATCCGGGCCACGGTAGCAAAGGATGTGAAAAATTAGCAACGAAATAACATCGAATGGGGATTCTCAGGAGGTGAACGGCGAATCCCATGCGGCGAAGCGGAGTGCCACGCGCCAATAAAATATTGCTGCGCGCCGCCGGTCCACTAGTGCGATACTCCGGCCACAGTTGGAGGTAGACCGGGCACCATGGTACGCGTTTGGCTGCGAAGCTGGTGGCGGAGCCCGTTGCTGACGGCGCAGTTCTCCCTCACGATTGCGATCGGCATGGGCGCGGCGGCGGCGCTGCTGAGCCTGATGCTGGCGCTGGGCTATCAGCCGCTGACCTATCGCGATTCGGGGCAGCTCGTCGCGGTTTGGGAGCGTGCCGAATCGGGCGCGCAGGTGATGGCGATATCGGGGCCGGACCTGACGGATTTTGCAGACGCAACCCACGACATCTTCGCCTCCCTCGGCGCCTTCACCTTCCCGCGGCCCTGGCTGCTTGACCGCAAGGGCGCGACCGAGATTCACACTTTCGACATCCAGGCGGGCGCCTTCAGCGACCTGGGCATACGCCCGGTCCTGGGGCGCGAAGTCCAGCCGGACGATGAACCTCTCAGCAGCAGCGTGACGGCCCCTGTGTGGATCAGCTATCGGTTTTGGCAGACCCGATATGGCGGCAGTCCCTCCGTGATTGGCATGACGGTGGGGCTCGCATCGGACGCGACAGGGGCCTACGAGACGCGCATGCGGATAGTCGGTGTACTTCCGCTCCGCGTCGACATTCCGCTCCCGTTCCTGGAAAATGCGGCCGACGTGTGGTACCTCGCGCCCCATGGCATCGCGGCCCGTTCGCGGCAGTCGACGGTGTTCTTTGGGCTGGGGCGGCTCCGTCCCGGCGTCAGCGTGGCGCAGGCGCAGGCGGCGCTGACAGTGGTGGCGGAGCGTCTGGGGCAGCGCTACAGCTTCGATCGGCGGAGGCTCCCCGTGGTGCAGAGCCTGGAGGCGATCGCGCAAGGCCCGGCGCGGCAGACCACGGGCCTGCTGGCGCTGGGTGTGGGGTTCGTCTTCCTCGTGGGCTGCGTCAATCTCGCTATCGTGATGGGAGTCGAGGGCAGACGGCGACGGCGCGAGATAGCCATTCGCGCCGTACTGGGCGCGGGCCGCCGGCGACTGTGGCGCGAAGTGGCGGCGGAGAAATGCTTGCTCACGCTGCTATCGCTCGGGCTGGGCGTGGCCTTTGCGTCCGCGCTGCTGCGCGTGCTCGCGCAGTTGGTGCCCGCGGCCGGACTTGGCCCGCCGCTGCTGCACCCGCCGCCGTTGAACCTGGCCGTCCTGCTCGGCTTTGCGGCCTTTGCGTTTGCCGCCGCGCTGGTTTGGTCGGTGCTGCTGGTGGCTGCGGCGGACGGACCGCGTACGTCGCGCGCGCTCGCAGCAGCGGGCGGCGGGCTCGGCTACACCGGGCTTAGCGATTCTGGTCCTGGGGCCGGTCGTTGGCGGCTGATTCTGCTGGCGGCGCAGGCGGGAATCGGAATTTGCCTGCTGGCGGCGGCGGCGCTGACGGCCCGGACCTACGCCGCCGTCTCGTCCGCCAATCTCGGGCCGGCGCCGAGCCACACTGTGGTGCTGTCGGTCAGCCCACGCGACAATTTCGTCCCAACCGATGCTCAGGTAGCAGACTTCAACCAGCAAGTGCTGTCGCGGCTGGAGCGGCTGCCGGACACGCAGGCGATCGCGCTGGCGGACCTGTTTCCGCCGCCGGGCTCTCCCATTTCCTTCGAGAAGCAGGGCGATGCCGCCGGCACCGAGCGAGAAGCCACCTCGCCGTCTTCTGTTTCGCCCGGCTACTTCCGCACACTCGGCATTCCGATCCTATTCGGGCGCGGCTTCGACGACACCGACAACACCGGCGGCGATCCGGTGGCCATCGTTAACCTGGACATGGCCCAGGCGAACTGGACCTCACCGGCGCAGGCGGTGGGTTCGCAAATCGCGTTCGGGCCAAAGTTCGACAGCCGCTACAAGATCGTCGGCGTGGCCGCGAATTTCATCGGCTACTGGTCTCAGCAGCCGGTTCCCACAGTCTATTTACCCCAGGCGCAGTCCGCGTACTTCTGCGGCGGCGAAGTGATTCTGCGTACGGCAGCTCCGGCGCGAACCGTCGTCGCGCTCGCCCCGCAGGCGCTCGCCGGAATGGCGATCCCAGCGACGATTTCGGGTGTTTCGACGCTGCAGGCGCGCTGGCAAGCGACGTTGACGCGGCCGCTCGCGCGCATGGCAGGCATGCTTCTGCTGGCGTTGCTGGGGCTGGGACTGAGCGTCCAAGGCGTGTACGCGGTGACTGCGGGAACGGTGGCAGCGCGCGGGCATGAACTTGCGGTGCGCTCGGCCCTGGGCGCGCTTCCCGGCCGGCTAGCCTGGAGTGTGACGCGTGAGTTGGTCCTCGCCGTGATCGTGGGCGCTGGGTTCGGCGCGGCGGCGGCGGTGGAACTGCGGCCGTTGTTGCAGCGGTGGCTCGGCCCCGCCGCCGTCTGGGAGGCGGAGCCAATCGCGGTAGCCGTCCTGTTGCTGGCGTTGGCGGCAGCGGCGGGCTGCTACGTGCCGGCGCGCGCAGCGACGCGTGCGAACCCCGTCGACATGCTGCGGCAGGGCTGAGCCTGCGGGCGAGCGGAGCATCGATTCTTTCGTCAGCGTCGGCACCCGGGCCGGGTTCCCGCTAGCTCGACGGGGGAGTCAGCTCCGTCAGCGGGGTTTGCGCAAAGCGCAAGGATCGTGAAACAATGCGCGGCCATGCGAACCCGAAAAATCCTTTCTGCTGGTTTCCTTTTGCTTTTTGCTTCGGTCGCTGCGGCGCAGACGACGCGCCCTGAAGCCGAAAAGCAGCGCGCGCGCGAAATCTACAAACAATTCATCGAGATCCAGTCGGGATTCACGACGGGCGCGACGACTCCGGTCGCGGAAGCCGCGGCGGCGCGCCTGAAGGCGGCGGGATTTCCGGACTCCGACATTTTCGTGGGCGGCGCGAGCCCGAAAAAGGCGAACCTGGTGGCGCGCTATCACGGCACGGGCGCGCGGAAGCCGATCCTTCTGCTGGCGCACGAGGACGTGGTGGAAGCGAAGCGCGACGACTGGAGCATGGACCCGTTCCAATTGATCGAGCGCGACGGCTACTTCTACGGACGCGGGACGGGTGACGACAAGGCGCAAGCGGCGATCTGGATCGCGAATCTGATTCAGTACAAGAAAGAGGGCTTCAAGCCGGACCGCGACATCATCGTCGCGCTGACGGCGGATGAAGAAGGCGGCGGGCCGTACAACGGAGTCGACTGGCTGGTGGCGAATCACCGCGAGCTGATCGATGCCGACTTCGCGCTGAACGAAGGCGGCTGGGGCGATATGGCCGATGGGAAGCGCGTGGCGAACAATCTGCAGGTGGCGGAGAAGTACGTCATCAACTTTCGCTTCGAGGTGCGCAACAAGGGCGGACACAGTTCGCTGCCGGTGCGCGACAACGCGATTTATCATCTGGCGAACGCGCTGACGCGGCTCGCCATTTTCGATTTTCCGCTGAAGACGAACGAAGTGACCGCGGCGTACTTGAAGCAAATGGCAAAGATCGAAACCGGACCGATGAAGAGCGATGTCGAGCAGGCTGCGGGCGGTTCGAAAGGGGCGATGGAGCGGCTGGCGGCTGCGTCGCCCGCGTGGAACGCGACGCTGAGGTCAACATGCGTGGCGACGATGCTCGAAGGCGGGCACGCGATGAACGCTCTCCCGCAACTGGCGGCGGCGACGGTCAATTGCCGGGTGTTGCCGGAGGATTCGGTCGAGTACATCCAGACGGAGTTGAAGAAGGTGATCGCGGATGACCAGGTGGACGTGAAGCTGTTGGGGCAGCCCGCGCCGGGCCCTGTCTCGCCGCTCCGTCCCGATGTATTTGGCGCCACGCAGCGCGTGACGGAGAAAATGTGGCCGGGAGTCCCCGTGGTGCCGACGATGGTGATGGGCGCGACCGACGGAAAGCGGCTGCGGATGTCCGGAATCCCCACGTACGGCGTTCAGGGAATCTTTATCGACGAGAACGACGTGCGGTTCCATGGGCGCGACGAGCGGATTTACGTCCAATCGTTTTACGAAGGCCAAGCGTTTCTGTACGACCTCGTGAAAGCCTTGTCGTCCCCGGGAAAGTAAGTGCGGGCCTGAAGAGCGCCGCGGCGCGCGCGAATCTTCACCTCGCTATCTCGTGGGCGGGCCAAGCCGTCTCTCGATCGTTGGATGGGAAGGAGCTGAGCATGCAGATGTCAGGCATTCCTTTCGGCGTGACGGAGTGGTCTCGGGCTGAGCGAACGGAGCACAAGGGCGAGACGGGGACGTCCTACTGGCAGACGCGGAATTTCGGCGACATTCGCGTGCGGATGGTGGAGTACACGGCCGGCTACCTGGCGGATCACTGGTGCGAGAAGCGCCACATCGTGCTGTGCCTGGAGGGCGAGCTCGAAACGGAGTTGAAGGACGGGCGGAAATTCAGACTCACGCCGGGAATGAGCTATCAGCTAGGGGACAAGACGGAGCCGCACCGGTCGTTTACGGCGGGCGGCGCGAAACTGTTTATCGTGGATTGAGCCGGCGGGCGTTGGGGCTTCGGGTTGAGGTTAGAGGTAGAGAACCCTGGGCCACTGGTCGACGGGGAGCTTGCGGCGAATCGCGACGCGCGTCGTCTCGATCCAGACGATCGGCCAGAGGCACGAGAACAGCAGCCACGAGTACTCGAGAATGGAAGAGCCGAAGACCAGCACCAGCATGGCAACCATCGCGAGCCACTTGACGCCGCGGTAGAAGCGCGCGCGAGACGGCGTGTAGACCGGCAAGAACGGCACCGCGAACCAAACGGCCGTTCCCAGCGCACCTACGAGCAGGATGCGGGCTGGTGCGGTTGAGCCGGCGAAGAAGAAGGCGACGGCTCCGACTAGCGCGCCGAAAGGAATCGCCGGAAGCAGCCACTTCAGCCAGGGGCGGGAACAGACGGCGTGCGCTTCCCACTTGGCGTTGCGAAGCATCGCGGCTTCGCCGGACGTGAGCAGGACCTTGCGATACTGGCAGTTCGCGGCGCGGGCGTCGCCCAAGGCTGCGACGGCGAGGCGGTCGGCTTCGCCAGCGTTCGTGCCGCGGGTGAGGGCGTCCTCGCGAGCGGACTCGTAATGCTCGAGAATTTCAGCGCGGACCTGCGCGGCGGAATCCGTCGACAGGCGACGAGTGGCCTGTTCCAGCCAAGTTTCGAGTCGAGTCATCGTTCATCCCTCCCCGAGAATAAGAGTGACCGCGCGCGAAAGCTGACGCCATTCGGAGCGGTCCTTGGCCAGCGTCGCGCGTCCATTTTTGGTGATGCGGTAATGGCGGCGCGGGCGGCCGTTTTCGACGCTCTCGTACGATTCCACGAGGCCTTCATTTTCGAGCTTATGAAGCGCGGGGTAAAGAGTGCCTTCCTTGAAGTCGAGGACGCCATGCGAGCGCTCCTTGATGCGCTGCGCGATGCGATAGCCGTGGCTGGGCTCGCGGAGGAGCGCTTCGAGGATGAGGGCGGGCAAGGTGCCTTTGAAATTCACGAATACCTCGTATTCCGATGCATAGGATAGATTGGGCGGCGGGGTTTGTCAAGCGAAAGGCGGTTCATTGGGGGCCGCTCCAGCGGAGAGAATGGCGGGGACGACGAGACTCGAACTCGCGACCTCTGCCGTGACAGCCTAGGCGTACCCGTATTATCAGCGACTTACGTTCGCTGCGGGGGCTGCCAAGTCGCTGAAAATGACTGTAGGAACCGTTCCCTGTGGGTAAATTTGCGGGTAAGAATTCTCGCGTCCTCAGCAATAAAAACCTTCTCGGCGTTCCACAGATCGTCCGATTTTTCTGTCACTGTTTCAGGTAACGAAGCGCAACACATCCTGAGTTGAAAATCTTTGACTCAACAAGTTTCAATTGCAATTTCTCAGGCAGGCTGACGCCCTCCATCAATCGTCTGCCTTCTCCAGCAATGGTCGGCATGACGACAAAACGATATTCGTCAATCAGGCCAAGCTCCATCAGTTGTGAAGGAACATCTACACCGCCGACCAAAATATTTTTGCCCTGTTCTTGCTTCAGTTTAAGTATTTCGTCGCGAAGGTTCGTACGAACAATTCTCGTATTTTCATCTTCAGCGCTGGCCAACGATCGTGAAAAAACAATCTTCTTCTTGGAGACAAAGGTTTGAGCAAATTCGATATCCGCTTTTGTCTCGGACTGGCTTTTTGCGATATCAGGCCAATAAGGAACCATCAATTGATAGGTTTTACGCCCATAGACGAGCAGGTCAGAATCTCGCAAGAGGTGCGTGAAATGTTCAAGTAATTCGTCATCGTCAGGGGGCTTGAATTTGGTATGGTCGCAGCAGCCACCCAGGGTAATGTTGATTGCGAAGACTACATTTCTCATGTACTCGTCCTGACCCCTCTTATGTGCCTGTGCAACCGCTCCCTCACGTGAACTGAGCGGCGGATGCAAGCCAGTCGCTCGCATTCTACTCCAACCCGCGAGCGTGGCACGGCTAGGATCGGCGGGCGCGGGACGCGGCGAACTGTCAAGAGACCGCTACGCGCTCGCCTCCGAGGCTGTCGTATCCAACTGACCTACGCATCCGGGCGGTACCGCTTGCCTTCGAGTATCTTCGACCGGAACGCGGCGTACGGCCTGTATGCAGACGAAGACCTCGACGAGATGATCGCGGCGCAGGAAAGGTTCCTGAACGCCGTGGGATTTGAAACGGGGAGCGTTCAGTAGAAGCTGTGGGTGAGAATGTGGGTAGGAGTTTTCGGTGCCACGTCCGATAACTCCTCAAGGAAGAATGGCGGGGACGACGAGACTCGAACTCGCGACCTCTGCCGTGACAGGGCAGCGTTCTAACCAACTGAACTACGTCCCCGCGAGTGACGCTGGATGGTGGGCGGTCAGCGATTTGAACGCTGGACCTTCCGGGTGTAAACCGGATGCTCTAACCGCTGAGCTAACCGCCCATCGAGCATATTCATCGTAGCGGAAGCGATGAGCGGCGTCAACGAGAAGCCCGGGAGCAGGCTGGCGGCGACTGTCACACTGCGGCGATCTCCGTCGTCATCCGGCTTTGAGGGTGGACGCTGCGTGCGGGTGTCGCAACCTCCAATCCAAGAGGAACAGAAGATCGGGGATTGCCGCGACGACCAGGACGTCATAGCGTTGGACGTGAACGACACCAGCGAACGCACCGAGCGCAAACAGCGAAATCAATGCCGCCGGAAGTTCCCACCGGAAGGCCAGCAGCATAGCGGCTATGGCGCCGAACAGCAGCACCATTCCTACCCATTCTCGAAAGCCAAGGATGCTTAGTTGTGACCTTTCAACAGGTTGTCCATTCGACCTGAACGGGAGATGCTGATTGTGCTGAGCAATCAAATCTTCCCGGGAGGTCGAATGGACATTCATAAGAATGCCCGACTTACGGTGCATGGTCGAGAGGCTCTGGCGAAA
>DATIZQ010000034.1:0-18062 GCA_035517015.1 Candidatus Acidiferrum sp.
TCGGTGCTCTGTCCCACCTCGATTATGTAACCGTCAGGATCGCGGATGTAGCAGCGAATCTCGCCGTACTTGGGTATTGGCGGCGTGAGGAACTCGGCTCCTCGGCTTTTCCACAATTCGTAGCACGCTTGAATATCCGCAACGCGGAAATTCATAAAGCTGTTGATGTGATTCGGGTCCGGGACGCTGAGCGTCACCGTCGGCTTATCCGGGGTCGGTCCGCCCCCGACGTTGAGAATCATCCAGATATTCGCAAGCTGAAGGTACGGAGGCGCGTTCCCGTCACCCATAGTCAGAATGCGAGCGCCGAAGACCTTCTCGTAGTACCGAGCCGATCGCTCGACGTCGGCGACGGTGAGAAAATGCGCGATGCTGATCCCCTCTCGCGGGGGCATCTCATAGCTCTTGTGTTCGTTTTGTACGGCGTTCATTGATAACTCCTTTCAATAGCAGACTCCTCCTACGAGTTGTTGTTTCGCGGATCGTCTTTCGCGCTGAGGTATTCCAGTCCAAGCGGCCCCATCGCGCTCACTTGCGTGACGTACTCGCCGGATTTCGCCCAGTGGAAATGGGGCGTGTTGCCAGGGAGAATGATCACGGCGCCGGGCGGATAGGGTTCCAACTTACTCGCGTCGAATTCATCACCCAGACCGATATAAAAGACGCCGGAAATCACGGTATAGACTCGATCCTCCGGGTGCTTGTGAGGCATCAGCTTCGCGCCGTTGGGCGCTTTGACCCTGATTGTGTAAGGGCCAGGCTCCGAGGGTCGACCCACGACGACGGCTAGCCGGACGGCAGGTGGAAACGCCGGGAACGGTTTCCAATCGACATCTTCGGACAAGATGGTTTTGAAAGCCTCCTGCCCGAGTTGGTGCGGCCGGACTCCGCTTTGCTGAGCACGCTTTACGCCGCTGGTTTCCTGAGACATACAGACCCCTTTCTGTAGAAAATGTAAAACATCACCACAGACTTTCGAAACGTGTCCGCCAGGATTGGCTTCGAACGCCTCCCATCGTCAACGTCCTGGAGTTGGAGTTCGCTGAGCTTGCGCAGTGTACCCGTGTGATCGGGCAGTTCGTAGTCGGGAAAGGGGCCTCCGGGCACGATGTCAGAGCGCATGACTGGACTCCTTCAAAGGTAACCGCATGGCTGGCGCTACTTCGGCAATTCGGTGCCGGCCTGCTCCGCCACCATGTACGCCGCATACCAGTCGGGCCAGTTCGGATCGGCCGCGCCGATGCGCTTCTCATGCTCGCCGTGGGCGACCGAGGCGCGCCGCATCGCGCTCGCCAGATCATTCGCCGAGGCGAAGGTGGTGGCCGCAGGGTCGATGCGACCGGCCAGCCGCGTGGTGATTTCCTGAAACAGCCAGCCGTTGCCGTCGGGATCACGGAAGGAGGCGAACGAACGATAGCTGCGATGCTCGGGATCCGGACCGCTGACGCGGACGCGTCCAAACAGGAAGGGCTCGTCCGTGCCCGCGTACACTCCTTCGTTGTGGAACACTTCGCTGATCGGAACGCCGCGATCGAGCAGCTCTTTGCGGGCGGCCTGGATGTCAGAGACGATCAGGTACAGACCCTGGGCCGAGCCGGGCGCCGCCGGGGTGACGTTCTTGCCGAAGATCACCGAGCACCCGGAGCCGGGCGGCGTGAACTGGATTATGCGGAAATCTTTACCGTTGTCGTAGTCGGCGTCGAGCCGCCACCCGAGCTTCGCGTAGAACTCCTTCGCGCGGTCGACATCCAAAACCGGGATGACAACGATCTCGAACTTCATGTCGACTGGCGCGACGCTGGTGTCGATACCTCGGACTGCATTCGTGCTCATCGCTACCTCCTGAGTTGTGTCATTTTCTTGCCGACCTTACTTGAACAGGCGAGTGAGGGCGAGGTTCCCACCGCCCGTTGTGACGATCACCAGATTCATTACGATCAGCATCGTGTCGTAGCTCCAGCCATTCGTACCCGATTTGCCCCAGAAGCCCGAGTGCCAAACGAATATTTTCTTCTGGATCGCGCCAAGCATGAGCAGAATCAAACCGATAGCGGCGAGTTGCGCGAGGACGCCCGAAATTACTCCGAGTCCGCCCGCTGATTCAGCTGCGCCCAGAAAAATCGTAAAGCTCTTGCTCATCTCAATGTCCTTGCTTCGCGTTTCCGGATCTCTGAGATGTCTGTAGCCACTGGTGACGAACACGATGCCAACCATGAGGCGCAGCAGCAGAAGCGCGACATCGGTAAAGCGGGCCAATTGAGGAAAGAGCATCCCAGTCACTCCGAACCGCACCGACTGCCGAATCGATGACAATATAACTATTCTAGGGGACCGCGCCTAAGTTACGCATTTCTCGGACGAATACCGCTCCCGTATTCCAGACGTCATGATTGCGGCCGCCTCGGTCGCCATGATTGACGCTGACGAGTCCTGTATGCTCTGATTCCGCTCCAACGCATTTAGGTTCTTTTCAAATTGAAGGCGCAAGATGAACGATCGACAAGAGAAGGAGCAGTATTCGGGAGTGCGAGACCAAGAGATCCGTGCGGCACTCGATCGGCATTGGGCGGCGTCCGATGCCAACGATTTTGAAACGGAGCACCGCATCTATCACGAGGACGCGGTGCTGGAGTACCCGCAGTCGGGCGAGCGAACCCGCGGTCGAAGCAACATCCAGAACCAGCGCGCTAGTCAGCCGAGCAAAAAGCGCTTCACGGTGCGGCGAATGATTGGCGGCGGTGATCTTTGGATCACCGAATTCATCCTGACATATGACGGCAAGCCGTCCTTCACCGTGAGCATCATGGAGTTCACGGGCGATAAGGTTGCACGGGAAACGCAGTACTTTGCAGATCCATTCGTGGCCCCCGCATGGCGCGCTCAATGGGTCGAACACATGGACTAGTCTCGAAGCGCCGGAATTCCGGCAAGTAGACCGTGGATCCTGATTAACGCGGCCGCCGGCTGATTTGACTTGCTCTGGATAGCGGCACGGGCAACGGTTAGCCAAGTGGGTGTGCAACTGTATATTAGACATGGTGCCGACCCTGTGTTTTCAACGAGTTAGAGCCTTTTCTAATCGCGTAACTGTATATTAGAATTGATGAATGGGTCGCGACTGCGATCCTCAGTTCTCCTTTCAACGCCTCCCCCTTCTCCGCATTTTGCAGAGCGCGAAAACGGGCCACGGTAGCACGGAAGCGGAGTCTTGAACAGGTTCAAAAATTGAGTAGTACGGCTAGAACCGGGGTACCGCCAGAAGCGCAGAGGCAAGACGGGATGTAAGAGAAGACCCACCCTTCGAAACGCGCGAACGATGGGGTACCCGACGGGGGATTCGTTGAACGAGGTGACCGCTCGAGCGAAAGCTCACGGCTTCGAAATCGCCAAAGGCGAAACCTAGGGCACGCGGCCACTCGCCCACTCACGCCCGCGAAGCGACTCCACCGCGCCAGCCCTAGTTCTGCGCCAGCCCCGCTCCCGCGTCATGCACGAGGATCACGTCGCCCGCAAACGCCGAACGAATCACTGCGAGATGCTTCCCGTCCGGTGACCACCGGAAGTCTTGAATCTGCAGAGAATCAAAGTGTGTGAGCTGGTGCCCGTGCGATCCATCGATCGGCTGAATCCAGATGTTGTCCACGCCCTTGTCCTCGATCAGGATCGCGATGGCCTTCCCGTCTGGCGTGAAATGAAATCCGCCCCACCCTCCGGGGCCCTGCGTGATAAAGCCGACGCCGCACTTCGGATCGGTGTAGATATATCGCGGCAGCTTTTGCCCGTTGTCGGCCACGTTGTAGAACACGATCGCGTTCCTGTACGTACGGGTCTTCCCCTCCGCTTGGGGAGAAAACATCGCCATCGTTTTTCCGTCCGGCGAGAACGCCACCGCTTTCTGCAGTCCCTTGTCGGCGCTCGTTCCTGGAGTCGCTTCCGGCTTCCCGCCCGTTTCCGGTATTCGCATCAGCGAAACGCCGGCGTTCGTGAAGTAGTAGAACCAGCCTTCCTGGCACGCCAGCAGGTTCTTGAGCGCTTTGTCCGACGCAACCACCGCCGGATCCGAGCCGTCCGCATTGGCCCGCCAGATCCCGTCATAGTCCTCACTGTTGTGCAGCATCCACGTGAACGCAATCGAGCGGCCTGCGTCGCACGACATCATGTCGTTGATCCATGCGTTTGAATCGCTCAGCAGCGTCACACGATTGCTGCCGTCCGCGTTCATCTGCACCAACTGCAATCCCTCAGAAACAAGAAGCTGCCCGTGCGGAGTCCAGTCGATCGCTGGAAAAACGGTCTGCTTCGGAATTCCAGGAATCGGAACGCCCGGCCCTGGTCCCGCGCCCGGCAGAATATCCACTTCGCTCTGCGATTCGTCCTGCACCGTCGCCAGCGTCTTCCCATCCGACGCAAGACTCACGTCGATGTGATCATTGATGTCATTCACGATCGGCCGGAACTCTCCTCCCGGATAAGAGAGCGCTCCGATTTTCGTCTTCAGTGAGAACGGTTTCTGCGCCGACGCGTATGTCATATAAATCGAGCGGCCATCCGGTGCCCACTCGATCTGGATCGCAAGCTTGTCTTGAAACTTGGCGAATGGGCTTGTCTTCCCGGCCGCCAGATCGAAAAGATCCACGCCCTGATCATTCGATGCCGTGGCCGCTGCGAGAGCGATCTGCTTGCCGTCAGGCGACCACACCACAAATTGCGGATACAGCTCTCCGGGCGTCACAAGCAGCACCTTTTCTCCACTTCCGTCCCCGTTTGCTTCCAGAAGGCGCCACTTGTTCACCTCCGGCTCGTTGACGCGCGCATACGCGATATTCTTCCCGTCGGGAGACACCGTCGCATTCGAGTCGACGTCCCTCGCGATCAACGTGGGCGCCCCTCCCAGGACGGGCGCGCGAAACAGATTGAAAGCGCCCTCGTTTCCGTATTGCCGGAAGTAGAAGTAATTTCCGTCCGGAGTAAAGAGCGGAACGCTCAGCGCAAGATCGGAAGGCGCCACCACCTGTGTGTTGCTTCCTGTCGCAATGTTCCGCAGCCACAGGCTCTGCCGGCCCTGGTTGCGCTCGATGGTAAGCAGGAATTTCCCGTCCGGGGAGATCGCCGTCTCAAGCACGTTCCCTGTGCTCGTAGCCTGCGACATCGTGAAGTGTTCGAAGGGCAACGGCGCCGGCCTGTGCAGCAACACGTAGAGTCCATAGCCCGCCGCAGCCAGAACTGCCAGCGCCACAATCGCCGCCACCGTAACGCCCCACTTGTGCTCGCGCGCCACTGCCGCCATCGTCGACGAACTCGAACCGTGCGCGCTGCTCGCAGCCGGCGCAATTGGAGCCGCGCGCGTGCCACTCGCCGCTGCCGCGCTGGACTGGCTCGCCGGTTCTCCCGCCGTCGCCACGCGACGGCTCGAATCCGTGTCGCGCTTCAGCCGCTGCAAATCCGTCCGCATCTCGGACGCGTGCTGATACCGCAGGCGCGCGTCCTTCTCCAGCGCTTTCGAAATGATCTCGTCAAGCTTCGCCGGAAGCTGCGGATTCAGTCGCGTCGCCGCGGCCGGCTCCCGCTCCAAAATCGCGTTGAAGATCACTCCCGAAGTGTTTCCCGTGAAAGCCTGCCGCCCCGTCGCCATTTCGTACAGCACTAGCCCGAAGCTGAAGAGATCCGAGCGCGCATCGAGCGCCTCTCCGCGCACCTGCTCCGGCGACATGTACGCAACCGTGCCCAGCGCCACACCCGGGCTCGTCAGGTTCGTCTCATCCACCATCGACCGCGTCGCCTGCGCAGCCGCCGGGTCTCCGCCCGGCTGCGGCAGCACCTTCGCCAGGCCGAAATCGAGCACCTTCGCCTGTCCGCGCTCCGTCACAAAAATGTTTGCGGGCTTGATGTCGCGGTGGATGATCCCTTCCGTGTGCGCTGCATCCAGCGCGTCCGCCGTCTGGATGCCCACTTCCAGAAGAACGTCGAGCGGGATCGGCCCGCCCACGATCCGATGCTTCAGCGTCGCGCCCTTCAGCAGCTCCATCGCGATGAAGGGATGGCCTTCGTGCTCGTCGATGTCGTAAATCGTGCAGATGTTCGGATGATTCAGCGCGGACGCGGCGCGCCCCTCCCTGCCGAATCGTTCCAGCGCTTGCTTATCGCGTGCGGTATCTTCCGGAAGGAATTTCAGTGCGACGAAGCGCCCCAGCTTCAGGTCCTCGGCCTTGTACACCACGCCCATCCCGCCACCGCCGAGCCCCTCGACGATGCGGTAGTGCGAGACAGTTTTCCCGAGGAGCGCGTCCGTCCCCGCCATTGCGCGCCATCTTAGTCGCCGCCCGCACCCCAGTCAACGAATCCACCGCGACCACGTACGAAGCCGGTTCCGGCCCCCAGTCCGAGCCCGAGCCTAATCGCAACAGTTCAGGATTAGAAACCGAGCCAACTATATGAAAACAAATCACATGAAAATTCCTAATCGCAACAAAAACGCTCGCGAAGGATTGCCGTGAGTTCTAGACTGGGCGCGACTCCGTTGAGCACGATGACGGAGCTACGAGAGGAGGACGTATGAACCGGATCGGTTTGGGCGTGCTCGCAATGGGGATGTGCCTCGCGGCGGCGTTGCCGCGAGCGGTGAAAACGAACGCCGGAACTTCGACGGCCGAGGCCGTCGAACATTCGCCGGCACGCCAGACGGGCAACGCCGGCGCACCGCAACCAGCCGCCGATATCCAGGCGCTGGTGAAGGCGCTCGCGGGGCGATGGACCAGTCACGAGAAGTACGAGCCCCTTTTCATGACGCCGAACGGAGGCGTGGGAACCGGCGAACAAGTGTTTCGCGCGGGCCCCGGCGGATTTACGTTGCTCGAAGACTACCATTCGAAAACTCCCGCCGGAGAGCTGTTCGGCACTGGCATTGTCTGGTGGGACCAGCCGAAGGGGCAATTGCAGCACCTGTGGTGCATCAACGTCTATCCGGACGGATGCGAGATGTTTCCACCTCCGCCGCAGCCCGGCCCCCAATGGGACGGCAAGAAGCTCGTGATTCACATCGAAAGCGAGCAGGACGGAAAGAAGATGGTGTGGCTGGAAATCCTCTCGGACATAACCGCCAATTCCTTTACGCAGACCGCCGACATCGGCGAAGACGGCGGCCCGCTGCGCCGGTGGTTCACGACGCACGCCGTGAGGCAAACCGGCACGAAGCGCGCTGTACAACCCTGACGAACCGGCAGACCGTCCAACATGGAATGAATCCGGCCGAGCGACGGGAGCCTCTAACGTAGCGAGCGTGAATTCGAAATGAGCGACGCGAGCAGGCGGGCTTGGAACCGCGGCGGCCGAAGCTGGGCCGCGCGCTCGCGGAGGCTCGTCTGGCTGAGCGTGGGATTCCTGCTCTTGGGCCTTCCGGCGCTGGGTCAAACGCAGTCGCCCGCCGCGCCCGCACCGGCCGCCGCAGAGCAACCCGACCGGCCGGGGATCGTCAGCGGAACCATCGTCGATCAGACAGGAGCCGCGGTCGGCGCCGCCCACGTGAAGCTGACAAGCAGCGGTTCGGCGCCAAGCCAGGAGACGCAATCGAACGGCGACGGGCAGTTCTCGTTCGCGAACGTCGCTCCCGGTCCTTTTCAGATCACGATTGCGTCCGAAGGCTTTGCGACGCAAACGGTGACCGGCGCGCTGAATTCGGGGCAGACGTACGTTGTCGCGCAAATCACGCTGCCGGTGGCGGCCGAGTCGACTCAGGTGCAGGTGGTGGTGCCGCGCGCCGAAGTGGCGGAAGCCGAGATGAAGGTGGAAGAAAAGCAGCGCGTCTTCGGCGTGGTTCCGAATTTCTACGTCAGCTACGATCCCGACGCGACTCCGCTCGATTCGAAGCAGAAGTTCCAACTGGCGTGGCGGACGCTGATCGATCCGGTCACGTTCGGAATCACGGGAGCGATCGCCGGAATCCAGCAGGCGGATCACGATTTCAGCGGATACGGGCAAGGCGCCGCGGGATACGGGAAGCGCTATGGCGCGTCGTACGCGGACCTGGTGAGCGGCACGCTGATCGGCAGCGCGCTGCTGCCGTCCGTGCTGAAGCAGGATCCGCGCTACTTCTACCGAGGGACGGGCAGCAAACGCTCGCGCGTCTTCTACGCGATCGCGAATTCCGTGATCTGCAAGGGCGACAACAAGCACTGGCAGCCGAATTATTCGAGCATCCTGGGAAGCCTGGCGGCGGGCGGAATTTCAAATCTCTACTACCCGAAGGAAGATCGCGGAGCCGAGTTGACGTTCGAGAATGCGCTGATCGGAATCGGCGCGGCCGCGGGCGCGAATCTTCTGCAGGAATTCCTCATCCCGAAGTTGACGCCGAATTTCCCGAAGCACAAGCAGCAGCCGCAATCGTAATCAGGCGACGGACTCGACGATCATGGCGATGCCCTGGCCTCCGCCGATGCAGGCGCTGGCGATGCCGTAGCGGGCGCCGCGGCGGCGAAGCTCGAGCAGCAGCGTGAGGACGAGGCGCGTGCCGCTGGCGCCGAGCGGATGGCCGAGCGCGATCGCGCCGCCGTTGACGTTCGTCTTCTCGCGATTCAGGCCGAGAAGTTTTTCGACCGCGAGGTATTGCGCCGCGAACGCTTCGTTGACTTCGATCAAATCGATTTGATCGAGTTTCAGGTTCGCGAGCGCGAGAGCTTTCTTGATCGCGGGAACCGGACCGACGCCCATGATGCGCGGCGGCACTCCGACGGCGGCCCACGACACGAGGCGGCCGAGCGGCTTCCAGCCGCGCTCCTTCGCCATCTTCGCGTGCGTCACAACGACGGCGGCGGCTCCATCGACGATGCCGCTGGCGTTGCCGGCGGTGACGATTCCGTCCTTGCGGAACGCGGGCGGGAGCGATTCCAGAATCTGCATCGTCGTGTCCGGGCGGCGGTGATCGTCGTCGGAAACAGTGAGCGTCTTCTTCCCCTTCTTCACTTCGACGGGAACGATTTCATCTTTCGTGCGGCAGGCTTTCACCGCAGCTTCCGCTGCTTGCTGGCTGCGCAGCGCGTACTCGTCGCAGGCGCGGCGCGTGATTCCCTGCTCGGCGGCGAGATTTTCGGCGGTCTCAGACATGCTGAAGCCGCAGTAGCTGTCGAACAGCCCGGAGACGAGCGAATCCTCAAGCTTGCCTTCGCCGAGCTTGAAGCCTCCGCGAGCGCCGCGAACCACGTGCGGACACTGCGACATGTTTTCCATTCCGCCGGCGAGAACGAGTTTCGCTTCGCCGAGAAGAATTCGCTGCGCGGCCTGGCTGATCGACTCGATGCCCGAGCCGCAGAGACGGTTCACAGTGACGGCGGGCGTTTCCTCGGGCAAGCCTGCCCGCAGGCCCACGTGGCGCGCGCCGTAGAGCGCGTCGGCGCTGGTCTGCATGACATTGCCGAAAATCACGTGATCGAATTCGGTGGCGGCGACTCCAGCGCGGCGAATCGCCTCGCGTCCGGCAGCGGCGCCGAGATCGATCGCAGTGGTGGTATCGAACGAGCCCATGTAGCGCGCCATTGGCGTGCGGGCTCCGGCAAGAATCACGACATCGGTTACAAACATGGTTGACCTCTCCAAATCAGAAAAGTTGTCGAGCGTCGTCGGACGCTGGAAAATCCGATACTTGCTTCAGGGGTTGAAACCCCTGATTGTTGCGAGCTTTATGCCGGAGCTAAAGCTCGGACCCCCTGAACTGCCGGCGTTCTTCCGCAAACCGCAAGTGCGGGGCTTCCACTTCTCAAGGTGTAGCGAGGGCGACGAGGGCATTGCCGCCGCGCTGGCGCGCCTCGTCGAGCCCGGATTCGGCGCGATTGATCCATTCGGTGACGCGATCTTCATTCTCGTCGGCGGGCCGCGCAGAAGCTTCGGCGACGATGGCGCTGGCGGTCAAATCCGCCGCGCCCCACGAAGGACGGACCGTCGCGGCGACCTGGCGGAGTTTTTCCGCGAGCGCCTGCGCATTTTCGAGCGACGTGTCCGGAAGAATGAAAACGAGCGACCACGCCGTGTACTTCACGGTGATGTCGGTCTGGCGAATGGCCGAGGAAAGAGAGCGCGCGAGCTGCTCGATGTGACGGTCGACGGCCGAGTCGCCGTGCTGGCGAAGAAGATCGCCGCCATGGTCGAGATGGAGAATGATCAGCGACAGCGGAGTGCCCTGCGAGCGCGCGCGGTTCGATTCGGCCATGAGGCAATCGATATAAGCGCCGCGGCTGAGCAATCCGGTCTTCTCGTCGGCAACGGCGAGCGAGCGAACCAGAGAGCGCAGGCGCGTGTGGTTGACGGAGAGCAGGAGCTGATCGCCGACGGCCTGCAGGAAAAAACTCTCATTCGCCTTCCACTTTCGCGGCTTTGTGTCGCCGACGACGAGCGCGCCGGAGGGCTCCTGCGTGTCTTTGTCGATCAGGGCGACGCCGAGCGCCGACTCGATTCCCAGTTCGCGCAGCGGCGGAACGGCGGAAGACTGCATCTCGACCCCGCCGAGGCTATCGGGAGGCGTCTTCGCGACAATCGACGCGAGCGACGCGATGCGCGGCACGCCGGCGGCGGGCACGCCCGGCGCGGAATATTCGGCGGTGAGTTGCATGGTGTCGGTCGGGGTGCCGATGGCCACCAGGCAGCGCGGCACGCCGAGGTGCTTGCCGATTTCGGCCGCCGTCGCGGCCAGAACTTCGCGGGGCGTCGGCTGGCGATACATCAGGCGATTGATTTCGCCGATCGCGGCGAGATCGCGATGGGTGTCCGCAGGCGTCATGGCCGCGACGGGAGGCGCCGCGGGCACTTCGATGGCGGGCTGGAACGAAGCGGGAGGAGGAGGCGGTGGAGGCGCGACCGGAGCGGCTGGCGCCGGCTTCGGCGCGGCGGGCTTGCGAGGCACGCCCTTGGGCCACCAATTGGCGCGTTCGTAGAGCGCGCGAAGGCGCTCGTTCTTCTCTTCTTCCCCGGGGAAGAGTTCGGCGATGCGTTCGAGCCGCTCGACGGCCTTTGACTGCAGCGCGTACTGCAGGAAAATCTCGACCTGCACGACGAGATCTTCGAGCGCCTGTTGCGCCCGCTGCTCTTCGGAGACGGGAGCCGCCGCGCCTGTTTCCGAGCCCGCTCCCGAGAAACCTTCGCTGCGCGTCGAAACGGTGGCGGCCTTGGCGGCGCGCGCCTGAATGTTCTGCAGGAAGCCGGGATCCGCCTTGCCTTCGAGCTGGGCGATGCGTTCGTGGTTGCGATAGTCGTAGGGGTCGATGTCGACCAGGCGGTCGAGCGCGTCGCAGGCCTCCTTCATGCGTCCGGCGTGGAGGTAGAGATCGAAGAGGCGGACGAGCGCATCGAAGTATTTCGTCTCGCGATTCAGTTCCTCGTAAAGCTTGGCGGAAACTTCAGCAATGCGAAGTGAATTCGGATGCGCCGCAGCAAGGCGGTCCATCTGGGAAGCGAGCTCGGCTTCCTTGCGCGCGCCGCGCATCCAACCCTTCGTCGTGGTCAGAACGGACGCCGCTTTTTCCTCCTCGCCGACCACCACGTAGGCACTCGCCAGCTCGAAAAGCTTGCCGAAGCTGTCGGGCTTCTGCTTGTAATAGGCCTCGAAGGTTTCGCGGGCGCGGTCGAGGCGTCCGGTGCGCAGCAGGGCTTCGCCGAGCAGAGCGAGGAACGCGGTGTCCTTGTCGCTGGGCGCGAAGGGGTCAAGGAGCGCCACCGCGCCTTCGGCGTCGCCCTTGCGCAGCCTTGCCTCGGCGAAGAGCAGCGCGCCGCTGCGATCGTCCGGAGAAAGATGATGGGCGCGGCCGAAGAATTCGAGCGCTTCATCAAGCGCACCGGCGGCGAGCGTGAGCTGGCCGGCGCGGAGGTAACTTCGTGTCGCAAGGTCAGCGTGGCCGAGCTTTGCCGCGAGGTCGCCCAAGATCACGTGGCGCACGGGGTTTTCGGGATCGAGCAGCGCGATGCTCTCGTAGCACGCCAGCCCTTCGACATCCCGCTGCTGCTGTTGAAACACCTCCGCGGCGCTGTTGAACTGCTCAATGGCCTCCCCGGTGCGATTCTGCTTTTGCAGAAGCATCGCGTAGCGCATCAGCCGGTCGGGAGGCTGCGGGAAGGGGCGCAGGAAGCGAGTGAAGATCGCGGACGCCTTGGCGGCGTCGCCCCCTTCGATGAGCTTGTCGAATTGAACGCCGAAGAACTGCGCGGCCTGGGCGGGTTCGTTCAGGCGCGTGTAAAGATCGGCGAGGGCCTGGACGGCTTCCTGGTTTGAGGGAATTTCCTCGAGCGCGGCCTGGTATTCGTTCGCCGCTTCCCGAAGCTTATTCTTCTCCAGGCTGCGGCGCGCCCGCTCGATATGTTTGTTGACGTCCGGGCTCATGGGACATTTTGCATCCCTCGAGCGTGCTGCAGACTCCCATGCGCATGCCTTCGCGGAGGAGGGGGCCGCGGCTTACAGGCAGCGCGGGTTCATACGGCGCGCGGGGGACGAAAGTACGAATATATACCGGACGGAGCGAGGCACCCAAAACGAATTCGGCCTCGCGTCCGAAATCTAACCTCACGCGCGCCGAGCCCGCACCGGCGTTTGAAAAACGGGGGCGCGCACGCTCAGGATACAGCGCTGGAACTGGAAACCTGGCGCGGCAGCGCGGAAACCTTCTCGCGCATGGAACGCAACGACATGCCGCTGCGAAGCAGAGCCGCGAACCCGAGGAACACAAATGGAATCGTGAGAGCGAGGAACGCAAAGATCGAGAAGCCCGTGGCGGTGTCCTTCTCGATGTTGAAGATGCTGACGCCGACCACGCAGAAGAATTGGTACGCGCCGACGTTGGCGGGTGCGTTCGGCAACGAGACTCCGAGATTGATGACCAGCAATACCACCACGGCGGCCATAAACGACAGGTGCAATCCGTAGGATTTCATCATGCACCACAGACCCAAAACCTGACATGCAGGCAAGCCGATGGACGTCACGACGGCGAGGTAGAAGCTCGGCGCCGTGCCCATCGCGTGGAGGCCCGTGAGCGCTCCCATGAACCGGCTGGGCAGGTGGCGTCCCTTCTTGCTCGAAAGCTCCGGGTTCTTGCCGAGCTTGAACTCCAGATAGAGAATCAGGAAGACGAGAATCGACACGAGCAGAAGGCTGACCACGCCCAGGATATCGGCTGCGCGCTTGAGGTTGCGCGGCAGCTCCATCGAGCCGCTCTCACCCGTCAGGAACAGGGAGACAACGCCCAGCGAGGCCGTCGCAATGACCAGATCGATGAGGCGTTCGACGCCGACAGAGCCGAGAACGCGCCCGATCGACATCTCTTCCGAGTTTGCGATCAGATAGCTCCGAAGAACTTCGCCCGGGCGCAAGGGAAGAACCAGATTCGCGAAGATTCCCGCATAGACCGCCCGAATAGCGGTGGTGAGCTTGACCTTCCCGAACGGCGTCAGCAGAAACTTCCAGCGAATCGCCTGCACGACATAGCTCAGTACGTCGAAGCCCATCCCCAGAAGGACCCATCGCCAGTCGGCCGCCGCGAACTGGCGCATCGCCTTCACGATGTGAAAATCGCGAAGGACCCACACGAGGCAGATGATCGCCAGCCCGTAGCCGAGAATGCGCGGGATTCTCGACTTCTCCTCCGGCCGGGTCTGGAACAGGCTGATCAATGCCCTCCATCCAGTCTGCGATGTCGTGATTGGTCGGGCAACAACGCGGAAGCGGGCGCAGAGTGTCTCTTCATGACGTCAGCCTTCCCCCGAAGGTTCACGCGGGGGCCACCGGAATCCGAGGAATGCCGGGCAGCCCATCGCGCCGCGGAATCGCAGCACGTCCGCGGCGGAACACCCCAAAGCCCGGTACAGCCTACGACAACACCCCCTCACAGGCAATCTGGGACTTCGTCCGATTGCTGCCCTCGAAGGTCAAGCGAACAATTCGGGGCGCGGGGTCCGTGGGAAGCCGCCTCTGCATCCGGCAGGCGTCCGGACGAGCCTCGCGGGTCTAGGGCAAATCCTTCTGCATGCGGTCCAAAACGTCTTTTGGTTCCGTAACAGGCGGATTGTTCAAGTACTTGCCGAAGAATACCAGATAGCGCTGCCAACGGTCCTGAATGTGCCGCGGCTCGACGAAACCGTGCTCCTCGCGCGGATACGTGACGTACTCGACCGGAACATGCCTCTCCTTCAGCGCCTCATAAAACTCCACTCCCTGCGGTGTCGGGACGCGCGTATCGGCCTGGCCGTGCAGAATCATGGTCGGCGTCTTCACGTTTTCGACGTACTTCATCGGCGAATGATCCCAGTACTCCTGAAAGTTGTCCCAAGGAGCTTTCATGTCGAAAAAGAGAGTCAGGTACCGGTGAATGTCGGTCTGCGA
Source organism: Candidatus Acidiferrum sp. (assembly GCA_035517015.1). GTDB lineage: Bacteria > Acidobacteriota > Terriglobia > Acidiferrales > UBA7541 > Palsa-295. The sequence goes on from DATIZQ010000034.1 coordinate 14,351, forward strand.
GTACATCGAGTAGAGGTCCGGCAGGCCTGCGCCCGGCGAAATCGCTTTGAAGCGGTCGGTTTGCGTGTCGATCCAGAAGGTCATGTACCCGCCGTAGGACCATCCGAAGGCGCCCAGACGATCGGGATCGGCCCAGCCTTTGTCGACCATGGCCTGAACGCCGCTCATGTCGTCCTGGTAATCGCCGTCGCCCCAGTCATTTTGATTTGCGGTGGCGAATTTTTCGCCGCGGCCGGACGAACCGCGGAAATTCGGCTCGAGCACCATGTAGCCGTTCGCGGCCATGATCTGCGCGGTGGGATTGAAGGAGAGCAGCGACACGCCGGTCGGACCGCCGTGCGGATTCAGGAGAAAAGGAACCTTGTGCGAGCCGTCGAAATCGACGGGCTTGGTGACAATGCCGTCGATCGCCATCCCGTCTTTGCTGCTCTTCCAGCCGACCAATTCGGTGGCGCCGAGGGCGTAGTCGTCCAGCCACGCGTTCTGCGCAGTAATCGGCGTGATGGAGCCGAAGCTCAAATCCGCGCGGAAAACATCGTTCGGATGATTGGGATCGGAGAACGTGCCCACCGCAGTTTGACCCGCGTCGCTAATGCCCGCGAGATCGACCGCCGCATGCTTGTCCGTCACTTGCCTCACCGTACCGGCCGCGACGCTCGCAGCAAAGATGTCGGCCGACTCGCGAGTTTCGGTGCTGAAGAAGATTGTCTTGCCGTCGGGGGACCAAGCAGGTTCGCCGGCATAGAGATCAAACGCGGACGTCAACTGCCGGGGCTGGCCTCCGCCGGCGGCGACCACGAAGAGATCCGTCTTGTAAAGCATGCCGTTGGAACTGCCGAGATACGCGATCCACTTGCCGTCGCGAGACCATCGCGCCGCGTGCGTGTACGCCGGCGTCTCCGCCAATTTGCGCTGCATTCCGGTGGCGACGTCGAGCACCCACGCGGTCTGAAGGCTGCTGTCGTCGAGCCGCGGCGTGGGAGACGTGGTGAACGTGATATGCGTGCCGTCAGGCGACCAGCGCGGGTCACTCACCGTGGAGTCTGCCTTCGTGAGCTGCTCCTCCTCGCCGGTGGCGACGTTCCAGGCCCACAGCTGGGCCATTTTGAAGTCGTGGTCCACAACGACGGAATCGTCCTTTTCCTTCTTTCGCTTTTCCTCCTCGTCGCTCGGCGCAACGGTGGCAACGAGGAGCAGCGTCTTGCCATCCGGCGAAAACTGAAAGCTGCGCACGCCCGACTTGTGCTTCGTCACCTGCCACGCCTCTCCGCCGTCGGCATACATGAACCACACCTGGGGCTTGGCATCTTTTTCGTCGCCCGCATCCATCGTGAAAGCCAGCAGCTTGCCGTCGGGCGACCAAGCCGGATTCGAAACGCTTTTTTCGCCGCGGGTGAATTCGCGAGCGGCGGTGACAGGCCCGGCTGCGGGAACCAGCCATAGCTGCGTCACGGACTTCCACGGCTGGTCCTTAGCCTTCTCCATCTGGTTCTCGGCGACAAGATACGCAACGCGCGAACCGTCCGGTGAAATCCTGGGGGAGCTGACGCGCGCGATCCGCAGCGCGTCGGACGTGCCGATGAGTTTCTTTCCGTCCTTGCTGCGCGGCACGGCGGCGGCAGGTTTGGCGGATTCCTGCGCCGGAGCGGAAAGCGGCATCATCAGCGCCGGCAGGCTTACGATCAGGATCGCACGCAGAATTCTGATTGAATGACGCATGAAGAACCTCCCCGTACGCGAAACGCGCGTTTCACGCGCTCCCCAGGCGGCCGAAGTATAGTGACTCCCGGCGGCGGCTTCAACCAAATCATCCGCAGTTCCGCCGCGTCAGGGGAGCATACGGGACGGCCGAGGGAGAGACTGCGGCGACGGGGCGCGTGCGGGGGTTTGCGAACGCGACATGATAAGATTGACTCCTTCGCGAAAAGCAGAAGCGAACAAGCGTCATGCGCCAACAGGCGCCGGGCGCTTCGCTCAAGAGGCAGGAAGAGGTGACTCTCATGTCGGAACCAACCAAAGAAGAGTTGATGGCGCGAATTGCGGAGCTGGAAACGCAGGTGGGCGGGAGGAAGCGCGGGACGCTGGAGTTTCGCGTGGGTGAAAAGGGCGGCGTCAGTGTCTACGGGCTGGGCCGCTTCCCGGTAACGCTGTATTACGAGCAATGGGTCCGCCTGCTCGATGCCGCCGACAGCCTGCGCGCGTTCCTCGAAGAGAACAAATCGAAACTGAAACTCAAAACCAAGGAATAGATGGATCCCCAGTTCATCCGGAATTTCTGCATCATCGCGCACATCGACCACGGGAAATCCACGCTGGCCGACCGCCTGCTGGAGCTGACCGGCGCGCTGAGCCAGCGCGAGATGACCGCGCAGGTGCTCGACTCGATGGACCTGGAGCGCGAGCGCGGCATCACCATCAAGGCCAAGAGCATTCGCCTGCACTACACGGCGCGCGACGGCCACGAGTACCGGCTCAACCTGATCGACACGCCCGGGCACGTCGATTTCTCGTACGAGGTTTCGCGCGCGCTTTCAGCGTGCGAGGGCGCGCTACTGGTGGTCGACGCGAGCCAGGGCGTCGAGGCGCAGACCGTGGCGAACGCGTTTCTCGCGTCGCGCCACAATCTCGAGATCCTTCCCGTCATCAACAAAATCGACTTGCCTGCGGCGCAGCCCGAGCGCGCGAAGGAACAAATCGAAAACGTCCTGGCGATTCCCGCGGACAACGCGCTTCTGATCAGCGCGAAAAGCGGGCTGGGAGTCGGGGATGTGCTCGAAGCCATCGTGAAGCGCGTGCCGCCGCCGAAGGGTTCCGCCGACGCGCCACTGCGCGCGCTGATTTTCGATTCGTGGTTCGACATTTACCGCGGCGCTGTCGTGCTGGTGCGCGTGATGGAGGGCCGCATCGCGCCGCGCATGAAGATTCGCCTCTGCGCGAACGCGGAAGTCTATGAGGTCGAGACGCTCGGCGCTCTCACGCCCAAGCCCGTCGCGCTCGACGAACTCGCCGCCGGCGACGTGGGATTCGTCGTCGCCAACATCAAACGTGTGGCCGACGCGCGCATGGGCGACACCGTGATCGAAGCCGACCGCCCCGCACCGCCGCTGCCCGGCTTCGAGGCCATCAAGCCGATGGTTTTCGCCGGCCTGTTTCCCGTGAACGCCACCGATTACGAACTCCTGCGCGACGCGCTCGGGAAATTGCAGCTCAATGACGCGGCGTTCTTCTACGAGCCGGAGAATTCGGTCGCGCTCGGGTTCGGCTTCCGCTGCGGCTTTCTCGGCCTGCTGCACATGGAGATCGTGCAGGAGCGGCTCGAGCGCGAATTCAACATCGACCTGATCACCACCGCGCCCAGCGTCGAGTACCGCATCACCACGATCACGGGCGAAGTGCTCGAAGTCGACAACCCGACGAAATTCCCGCCGCCCACTTCGATTCAGAAAATCGAAGAGCCGATTTTGACCGCCATGATCATCACCTCGGAGGATTCCGTCGGTGGGGTGCTGGCGCTGTGCGAGGAAAAGCGCGGCGTGCAGAAGAAATTCGAATACCTCTCGCCGACGCGCATCATGCTGACGTACGACATGCCGCTGAACGAAATCGTGCTCGATTTCTACGACCGGCTCAAGAGTGTTTCGCGCGGGTACGCGTCGCTTGACTATCACCTTTCGGGCTATCACGAATCGGATCTCGTCAAGCTCGACGTGCT
>DATIZQ010000035.1:0-165166 GCA_035517015.1 Candidatus Acidiferrum sp.
TGGCACCTCGATGTCGGCTCATCGCATCCTGGGGCTGTAGAAGGTCCCAAGGGTTAGGCTGTTCGCCTATTAAAGCGGTACGTGAGCTGGGTTCAGAACGTCGCGAGACAGTTCGGTCCCTATCTGGTGTGGGCGCAGGAAACTTGAGAGGAGCTGTCCCTAGTACGAGAGGACCGGGATGGACCGACCTCTTGTGATCGAGTTGTCACGCCCGTGGCATAGCTCGGTAGCGAAGTCGGGCAGAGATAATCGCTGAAAGCATCTAAGCGAGAAGCTCGCCTCGAGATAAGGTTTCCCAAGGTGGCTTCGGCCACCTAAGAAGGCCAGTCGAAGACTACGACTTTGATAGGCGGGAGGTGGAAGCGCAGCAATGCGTGTAGCTTACCCGTACTAATCGGCCGTTCGGCTTGACCATAAAACTTTCTCAACGCGTCTGCTTGTTGCGGATTTGCGGTTCGCTTGCTTCCTTCAGTTGCTCATCGAAACTCTCTTCGCCATTTTGGCGAGGCCGAGTTTCGATTCTCAAGTTTCCTGGTGGTCTTACCGCGAGGGTCACACCCGTTCCCATCCCGAACACGGAAGTTAAGCCTCGCAGGGCCGATGATACTGCGCTGGAAACGACGCGGGAACGTAGGTCACCGCCAGGATTAAATCTCACGCAAAGAAGGCTCCGAGCAATCGGAGCCTTTTTTGTTTTGCGCCCGTTTCCATCTCCACTATCCTTCTCACCCATGATGCTGTTGTTCGTTGCCGCAGTACTCTTGGCCGCCGCGGTGATGCTATGGCGATGGAGTCGACCATGGAAAATGCGCTGGAAGATTCCGGCCAGAATTGGCACCGCTCTTCTAGCCTTGCTTTCACCCCTTGCACTCTTGCTGTTCGGCGTACGAGGTCTGATGTGCGGCCGCTACGACTTTCTTCCGGTTCAATCGCCAAACGAATCTTGGGTGGCCAGCGTCAGCGAGGAAGATTGTGGTGCCACCGATTCGTTTCATAGTTCCGTGGAGATTTGGCGGCACGGGTGGTACTCGCTCTTCGTTCCCTCAGAACGTATACACCGCACCGTGTTCTCGATTAGCCACGACCCTCGTCGGATCGAACTTGAGTGGAAGGGGACGAATCAGCTCCTGATCCGCTACCCGAACGACTCGAACGACCCCGAGGAGTTCCTCTGTCGACCGCGTTGGGCCGACGTCCAAATTCAGTGTGTTTCATACACTCCCGACTACGACAAAGCGGTCGGACCCATGCCGCCCGTGAAAAAGTGGTGGTATTGAAGCATGTCATTGACGGCGGTACATTGGTTTCAGGCCACGGGAACGTAGGTCACCGCCACAATCAAATCTCACGCGGCCGCTGCGATCCTCGAAGTTCGCGAGAGCGATACGCCGGACTCGACACTTGGGGCTTCGTTACTTTCGCTTCAGCAGGCCCCGCGCCTCCATCCACTCGAGGAATCGCTCCGGCCACGCCGCGATCGGACCCTGATTGCTGCTGCGCATTCCGAACCCGTGCCCGACTCCGGTGTAGACGTGCAATTCCGCCGCCGCCCCGGCGCGCTTGAGAGCGAGGTACAGCTCCGCAAGGCCTTGCGAAATATCCGGGCGGTCGTCCTCGCCGCAAAGGAGAAACGCCTGCGGCGTCTCCTTCGGCAGACTCGCCGGATCGATGTGCACGTCGCGCAGTGGCCCGGGATAAATCAGCGCCTGAAACGCGGGCCTCGAGTTTTCGCGGTCGATCGGGTCCGCCGCTCCGGCATTGCTGGCGTTGTACCGCGTCGCCGCAAGAGCGGCCACTTGCCCGCCCGCCGAAAACCCGATCACACCCACGCGTTCCGGATCGATTCCCCACTCCGCGGCGCGGCTTCGCACCAGGCGAATCGCGCGCTGAACGTCGTGCAGCGCGTCTCCTTCGACCGTGTACGTCGAACCCTTCGCGCGCGCCAGCCGGTACTTCAGAACGAACCCCGCGACGCCATGTTCGCTGAGCCATTGCCCGACGTTGTAGCCTTCGTGGTCCATCCACAATTCCACGTGCCCTCCGCCGGGACAGATGACCACCGCCGCGCCGGTCGCGATCTCCTTCGGCGGCAGGTACACCGTGATGGACGGCCGGTTCACGCTCGACACCACGTGATCGCCTTCCGGCGTGATTCGCGTCGTCTCCGGCGCAGTCTTGCCTTCCGAACCCGGCGCGCCATTCGGCCAGAGAAAAATCACCTCATGTTCCGCCGCTCGTGATGCACTGGCAGCCGCCAACACGAACAACGCCAGCCACGTTGCTGACCGCTTCAATTTTCGAGCGTCCATGGAAACTCCTCGCGTTACGAACCGCGCCGCCGGGCAATCTTACTCGCAGCTCCTTCAGATTGCATGCCGCGTGCTAGTCTCTTTGGAAAGCGATGGCACCTCGATCTCACCTTTTCCAGGCGACAATCTACAAGATCTGGATGCTGCGCTACGTCGACGTCCCGCACAAAATCGGCCGCGCGCTCGAAAGAGAATCCGGCAAGAAGAAGCATATCCCCGTCGTTGCCATCGCCAATGGCCGCAGCGCCCGCACCACTCTTACGCCGGCCGGTGGCGGCCGTTACCGTCTTCAGTTCAACGCCACTCTGCGCAAGGCCGCGCAGGCCGACGTGGGCGATCTCGTCGGCGTCGAGCTGCGCATCGATCGCCAGTCGCGGGCGCTCCCCATTCCCGGCGACTTTCGCGAAGCGCTCAAGGCAAGCGCGAAGGCGCGCAAAGCGTTCGCCGGGCTGGGACCCGGCACGCGCAGGCAGGTGCTTCTTTCTCTCGAAAAGGCCAAATCCCCCGCCGTGCGCCAGAAGCGCATCGACAGGTTCCTCGACATCCTCGTCGAACGCGCCATCCTCGGTCCCCGCGCGAAGCGCCCCGCCCGCTAGCATCTCTCGCGGGATTCCCGGCCTGAAATCTGCGAAAATCGGGCCGGACTGCCCGAATGGAATCCGCCGCAATCCACAACGTCGAGCTTGTCTTCCTGCTGCTGCTGTTCTTCGTCGCAGGGCTGGCCGCGCTCGCGAAGCGTCTCCGCACGCCATACCCGATTGTGCTCGTCATCGGCGGCTTGATTTTGAGCTTTCTCCCGCACGCGCCGCGCGTGGAATTAAACCCCAACATCGTCTTTCTCGTGATCCTCCCGCCGCTGGTGTTTTCCTCTGCGTTTTTCACTTCGTGGCGGGATTTCCGCTACAACCTCGTAAGCATTTCGATGCTGGCGTTCGGGCTCGTCGGCTTCACCGTGCTCGGCGTGGCGGCGGCGTGCCGCTGGATTCTCCCCGGATTCGACTGGCGGATGGGCCTCGTCCTCGGCGCGGTTGTCTCCACCACGGACGCGATCGCCGCCACGTCGATCGCCAAGCGTGTCGGTCTCCCCAAGCGCATCGTCGACATTCTCGAAGGAGAAAGCCTCGCCAACGACGCCACCGGCCTTCTCGCGCTGCAGTTCACGGTGGGCTTGCTGGTCAGCGGGCACACTCCCGGATTCACCGAAGGGGCGGGCCGCCTGGTTTACCTGGTTCTTGCGAGCATTGTGATCGGGCTGATCATCGGCAGGCTGATCTATTTCTTCGAATCGAAGATCGATGACGCTTCGATCGAGGTCACGCTCAGCCTGCTCGCTCCCTACCTGGCTTACCTGGCCGCGGAAGGGGTCCACTCCTCGGGCGTCCTTTCGACCGTCGCCTGCGGCCTATATCTCGGAAACAAGAGTTCCTTCTACTTCTCGCGCGGCGCCCGGCTTCGCGTGGAAGCGGTGTGGGACACGCTCACATTCGTCCTGAACGGCATTGTCTTCATCCTGATTGGCCTCCAATTGCCCTATGTGCTCGGCGAGAGCGCCGCCCACCTGGGACGTGCGCTCTGGCTCGGGTTGCTCTTCAGCGCCGCCGTGATTCTGCTGCGCATTTCCTGGGTGTTCCCGGGCGCGTGGATCGCAAATCTCATTCGGCGGCGGTTGTTGCGTCAGCCCGAGCCGCTGCCCAACCCCCGCGCCGTCTTCGTGGTCGCCTGGACGGGCATGCGCGGCGTGATTGCGCTGGCGGCTGCGATGTCTTTGCCGGAACTCCTCGCGGACGGTTCGCCCTTCCCTCACCGCGGCTTGATGATCTTCCTCACGTTTTGCGTGATTTTCGTGACCCTCGTCCTCCAGGGACTCACCCTGCCGCCGCTGATCCGGTGGCTGAAACTGGGCAGCGCGGGCGGTCGGAACACGGAGGAAGAGGCTGCGCGCCGCGCGATGGCGGAGGCGTCGCTGGCCTATCTCGAACATGCGCGCGAAGGTGATTCGCCTGAGGCCGGCCCCGTCTACGAAGAGTTGATCCGTCTCCAGCGCCGGCGTCTCGACCTGCTCGAAGAAAAGCAGCCCGAAGACGGCGCCTATAGCCGCGAGGAATTCGAACGGTTTCGCCGCCTCTCCGCGCAGGTCCGGTCGATTCAGCGGGCTTCTCTGCTGAACCTGCGGAATCACAACGAGATCAACGACGAGGTCATGCGGAAGCTCGAACGCGAGATCGATATCTTGGAGGCGCGGGCAGCCGCGTCGGATTTCTTGTAGCAAATTGTGCCGGCGGTTTTAAAGTGCCGAGGGAGGTTCGCTTCATGCAACTGCGAAACGCGTGCGTTAGCGCCTGCTTGGCGATGTGGCTTTTCGGCTCGATTCCCGTCTCTTCGCCCGCGCAGCCGCGGGACCATCAGGAAGCCGCGGTGCCGTCAACCTCCAATGTTGTCGCCTGCCGCCTGCTCGAGGTTCACACCGGCAAAGAACCGCCTGTCACGCTCGTGATCTTTCACCAGCATGACAAGCAGGATCAGCCGCGCTTCGCGGCGCTGCTGAAGCGGAATTCCGGCGGCGCAGTGCAGGTCCAAACGGCAGGTGCGCCGTGGCAGACAGCGGCTGTCGTGCGGCTGAAGAGCTGCTTCGGCCGCGGCTTGCTGATTCTTCCCGCCGGCGCGACTGCCTTCAAGGAAGGCGCCGATTTTGAAGTGAAATTTCCCGAAGCTGGGAACGCCAAGCTGAAGTAGCATCGCTTGCATGAGAATCTGGCTCGCGATCGCTGCTTCTGCGTTGGTTCTCCCTGCGGCTTTCGGCCAAACCAGGCCGCCGCAGAAACGGCCGGCGGCTCCCTCAGCCGCAGCCGACCGCCTCGGAATGACCTGCCCCCAAATATTGGAAATCAGCTCCACTGATTGGGTTGCGAAATTCACGCAAGCGAAGGGTGCCACTCCGGAATCGACCACCCGGGCGATCGCGGCATACGGCAAGTGCTACGACCTCCGCACCAGCGAGCTTGCGGCCTCGCTCGCAAAGAAGCGCAAGAGTCCTTCGAAAGCGGCTCGCGTCGATTTCGATGGCTTCGAGGCCGCGGTGAAGCACTTCACGCTGGTCGCGCTCGCGGATGTCCAGCCGCCGCCCGGCGCCGTCAAGACCGCGTACGCAGCCCTCTACGAAAAGCAATTCCGCTATGAGTTCTATCGCGGCTGCGACGGCGAGGATCCGGCTCTGACGCCGGACGAAAACGATCAATTCGGCAAAGCCAAGAACCGCTTTGGCGAGCTGCTCGGGCTCGAGCCCGAGGATAAGGCGCGCGAAATTCACGAGGCGTTCGGTGAGATTGTCGGCACCCACCAGGCCAGCCAGCGCATGAAAAGTGCGCTCTATCTTTATGCGATCTTTATCCTCGAGCCGCCCTCCGAAAAGCCCTTCGCCCGGCCCCCATTCTGATGGTCGGCTCCCTCTCGTTGCGCGTATCGGCCGTAAGCGGCGCCGCTTGGCCTGAGCCTCGAATTCGTTCAGAATTGAGAGGCAACGTCTTACGTGTCAGGGCCCGAGGTTACGCCTGTCCTACGCCATGTAGCGCTGCCTTTCAGGGCAGCATCTTGAACTTGGCGTGGGTCGGGGAACAGCAGCGTTGATCAGGCATCTGGATTACTTCCGAGTTGCCCGTCACTCGGGAACGATTGCTCGGAGTGTCCACAAATCAGATTTGAGGAAGGGTTGTCCGTCACTCGTGAGAAGGCCTATTCATACCTTAGCGCTTCCATCGGCTCGATCCTCATCGCCCTGCGCACCGGCACGTAGCACGCCGCGAGAGCTACGAGCATCAGCGCAAGGGCGACACCGACAAACGTCGCAGGGTCAGTCGGCCTGATTTCGAACAGCAGGCTTTCGAGGAAACGCGTCAATGCCAACGCGCCACCCACGCCAATCAAAATCCCGGCCGCAGTCAACAAGATCCCTTCCCAAATGAGCATCCCCAAGATGTTACCTGGCTGCGCGCCGAAGGCCATGCGCACACCAATCTCGTGTGTGCGCTGAACGACGCCAAAGGAAATCAACCCATAGACGCCAATAATGGCGAGCAACAATCCGAGGCCACCGAAAGCGCTCAACAGCACAGTACGAAAACGCGGCTCAGCCACTCTTTCGGACACGACCGAGTCCATTGTTCGAAGGTCTTCGATTAGGGCATCATTGTCCACAACGCCGACCTGCTCACGAACGGTTTTCGCCACCGCCAATGGATTGGCTGCTGTCCTCACAAAGAGGTTCGTTTCCGGAGAGCCTTCCACCTGCGCGAAGGGAATGTAGTACTCCGGCACAGGCACTAACTTCAGGTCCCAATCGCGAGCGTCACCCACCTCCCCGACGATCTGAACTTGGACCGGCTTCTCGCCGAGGCCCGAAACTCGAAACTCTTTCCCAAGGGGCTTTCCGTCAAAGAATCGCTTTGCGAACGCCTCGTTCACAAGTGCGACACGAGCCGAACTCTCTTGCGCACGTTCCGACGAATGAGGAACAGACGGGGGGCTGGATTGCGAGTGTTGTGAAGCATTCGCGGTCAGCAAGTTGGATTTCGGTTTGCTCGGAGCAGCGGTAAACCATTTCGTGTCTCCTTCGTTGAATGTCCGGCCAGCAAGAAGTGGAATTCCCAGAGTCGAAAAGTACCCCTGGCTGGCAAGTTGTTGTTCGACTAGTCCAGAGTCGACCTTTCCTTCAACCTCTACGCCCCCTTCCATCATGGTGCCGCCGCCGATTGGGAGCCATTCGCCGAATGCGGAGTCCTCAACTCCGGGGAGCGACCGAATCCGCTGAAGCACTTCATCCATCGCAAGTTTGGACCGCTCCGGATTCGCTCGGATACCGGCGCTGAACCCCACGTTCATAGTCAATATGTGCGCGGGCTGAAAGCCGAGATTCACATTTAGCAGATTCGAGAAACTCCGGAGCGCTAGCGCCGAGCCGGCGACGAGCACAAAAACCACCGAAATCTCCCCGACCACTAACAGGTTTCTCAGTCGCGCAGGCTGATGCGGAAACACTCCGGCAGAAGAAGCGTGTGGACTTTCCTTCAATGCATCGCCGGGCCCACTTCGCGTGAGTTGCATCGCAGGCGCGAGCCCGACTAGAATCCCTGCAAACAGCGAAATGCCAACGGTGTACACGAGGACCAACCAGTCCATGCCGATTTCATCGACGCGGGGCGTGCCCGGCGGCGCCATGCTTCTTAGCAGATCGATTCCCCAATAGGCCAAGAGAATGCCAAACGCCGCACCGAGAATAGCAAGCAGCACGCTTTCGGAAAGGAACTGACGGATAAGCGTCCATCTCGTCGCACCGAGGATTGCCCGGATGGCGACCTCCCGCCGCCGCGCCCAACTTCTCGCGATTAGCAAGCTGCTCATATTGACGCAAGCTAGTAGGAGGACGAAAGCCACTGCGCCGAGCAAGATCAGAAGCTCGGTCCTGTAGCCCTCGCTCATGCGGTTACGGAGCAGCCCAACAGACAAATCGAAATTCTTGTGCCTGGCTGGCGTTTCAGCGGCGATCCGAGCGGCGATCGTGTGGAGTTCCGCGTTCGCCACGCCGATTGATATTCCGCGCTTAAGCCGGCCAATGGCGATAAGTTGAGACTGGTTATTCCACGAAGCTTGCGGCAATAACAGATCGCCATGATTGGGAAAGGGAAATCGAGAGGGCATTACGCCGATGACGACGTAGAGTCTCTCTTCGGCTGCAGTATCATTCGAATTTCCTGATTCGCCCTCGCCCGTCAACGTGATCTGCTCGCCAACGATGCCGGGATCTCCTCCGTACCGCCGTTGCCACAGTTGGTAGCTGAGGACTGCGACTTGATTGTGCCCCGGCTCTGCATCTGTAGGCAGGATTGGCCGGCCCAATATCGGCTTGGCGCCCAATACCGTGAAGAAATCGCCAGAGACATGCGTGGTCTGGACTGACTCCGGGCCGCCGAGGCCGGTGATCGTGCTGCCCCCTTCGACATATTCCGCCAATTGCTCGAAAGCCCGGCACTGAGAGGCAACTTCACGAAAGTCGTGAGCGGAAACGTAGACTATTCTTTGAGGCTGCGGATTGGCCATCGTTCCAAAGAGTTGGACGAGCCGAGAGGAGTCTGGGTACGGCAGGGGTCTAAGGAGAATGCCATAAGTCATGCTGAAAATTGCCGTGTTTGCACCGATGCCAAGGGCCAGCGTCATCACGGCAATCACTGTAAACCCCGGCGCCTTTGCCAGCACCCGCACGGCGTAGCGCAAGTCTTGGACTAGCGTTCCCATCCTGCCTCCTGTCTCTCAGCCAGGATCCGAGATCAACCAATCGTACTGCAATGAACGAAGCGTCATTTCAATTACTTCTGTCGAGGCACCGACCTGTCCGGCTATTCGCAAGCGCAGCTCGACCAGATCTCGCTGCGCTTGAGTCAACGTCCCAGCCCCCCGATCCGCTCTCCACCTTCTCTTCGTACCACTAGTACTGGGTCTTGAAATCCTCCCTTAACTGTGGTATAAGCAGTTATCCTTAACAATTCAATATAATTATTCGTGTGCGCCCGCAGTTTTGGGCATGCGCTGGACGTGTGTCCGGGTTTCAGGGTTTGTACTTGCCTGCCCCCGTGGGGGCAAACCCTGAGATGACAACGTGATGAAGGAGGAGGCTTGTTATGGAGACGCAGTTGACTGGCTGCGGGCCACGGATCGCGGGTTCACCCAGAGCCAAGGCGAAGGGTCGCGAGTTTCTAATATACAGTTCGGCGATTAGAAATCGAGGATGCGACGAAGCATCCTCGTCCCGAGCGAGCAACGCGAGTCGAGGGACCTCAGCTCTGCCGATCGGACAGCCGAGGGCTGCCAATCGCCGAATCCTAATATGCAGTTACGCGATTAGAAATCCCTCTAACTTGTTGAAAACAAAGGACCGGCATGCAGTCTAATATACAGTTCCTGGCCGTTCACGAGCCGCCAAATGACTTTGGACGGCCTTCGGCCGATCTGCTAGAATCGGAGGCGCTGGTGGGCTGCATCCCGAACTTGGGAGCGGCACCGGAGGCAAAAATGAGTTCAGCACCTCGCGTCGGCGACGGGAAAGTCACCGTTCCCGACATCCTCTCCCGCAAGTCAGATGGATCCCCGAACTCCTCCAAAATTACCTGTCTGACTGCGTACGACTATCCGGCCGCGCGTCTCCTCGATGAAGCCGGCGTCGACATTCTCCTCGTCGGCGATTCGCTCGCGATGGTCGTCCTGGGTTACGACAACACGCTGCCCGTCACAATCGAGGACATGCTCGTCCACGTTCGCGCCGTGCGGCGTGGAACCAAGCGCGCGCTGCTCGTCGCCGACATGCCGTACGGCAGCTATCACGTCTCGCTCGAAGAATCTGTGCGCAACGCGGTCCGCCTGGTGAAAGAAGGCGGCGCGGAAGCGGTAAAAATCGAGGGCGGCGAACGCCGCCTCGAACTGATCAGCCGCCTCGTCGAGGCGGAGATCCCGGTGATGGGCCATGTCGGTCTGACGCCGCAGTCGATCAACGCGATGGGCGGATTCCACGTGCAGGGCAAGTCTTCAGACGCCGCCCGCCAGCTTGAGCGCGACGCCCGCGCGGTCGAGGCTGCCGGAGCCTTCGCCGTGGTTCTCGAATCGATGCCGCGCGAACTGGCGGCGCGCATCACCGAAAAGCTGCACATCCCCACGATCGGCATCGGCGCCGGCCCCGACTGCGATGGTCAGGTGCTCGTCCTCCACGATATCCTCGGCCTCACGATGGGCCACACGCCGAAATTCGCCCGCAAGTACGCCGACGTCGGCGCGGAGATTTCGCGCGCCGCTGCCGAATACTGCAGGGACGTTCGCAACGGAACGTTCCCGTCGGACTCCGAGTCTTATCATTCGCCGGCGGAATTGCGGGAGCACCTGCTCGCGCGTCAGCGCACCTGAGAATCTGGACGGCTCGTCAAAACACGAATCGAAGGGAGACGCCGATGGACGTCGAAGATTTTCGCCTGCTGTACGACTACAACTCCTGGGCGAATCGTCGCACGCTCGATTCCTGCGTTGTACTCAGCCCGGAGCAATTCACGCGCGATCTCGGCTCGAGCTTTCGCTCCGTGCGCGACACGCTCGCCCACATCTACGGCGCCGAGTGGCTTTGGCTCGAACGCTGGCACGGCCGCGTGCCGCCCAAGCTTCCGTCTGCCACGGATTTTCCGGATCTGAATTCCCTGCGTGCCCGCTGGGCTGAACACGAAAAGAATCTGAGCGCTTTCATCTCTTCTCTCACTCCTGATGAACTACAGCGCGTGATCAAGTACAGGAACACGAAGGGAGTGCCGTTCGAAGGTCCGGTCTGGCCCATGCTGCAGCATGTCGTCAACCACAGCAGTTACCATCGCGGGCAGATTGCTACGTTGCTTCGGCAACTCGGCGCTACACCGGTGTCCACGGATCTGATTGCCTTCCACCGCGAGCGGGCTGCACAAGCTTCGGCTTGACAACCGTGCTGATGCCGGCGCTGGATATCCCACGGCCGCAAATTCCATGGAAACAATTCACACAATTGCTTGGATGAAGCAGGTGGCGCAGGAAGCGCGCAAGAACGACCGCCTGCTCGGGCTTGTTCCGACGATGGGGGCTCTGCACGACGGCCACGTATCGTTGATCCGCCGGGCGCAGCAAGAATGTTCGCCCGTTGTCGTATCGATCTTCGTCAACCCCACGCAGTTTGGGCCGTCCGAGGACTTTCAAAAATATCCGCGTCCGATCGAATCGGACCGCGCCGTGCTGGAAAAGATCGGCGTCGATTACCTCTTTGCCCCTTCGGCCGGCGAAATGTATCCGAGCGGTTTCCGCACGGCTGTGGACGTGGAGCGCTTGAGCGAGCGTCTCGAGGGGCGCTCCCGGCCCGGCCATTTTCGCGGCGTCGCGACGGTGGTCCTGAAGCTCTTCGAAATCGTGCAGCCGCGCTTCGCGTTCTTCGGACGCAAGGATGCGCAGCAGGTCCGGATCGTTCAGCAGATGGCGAGCGACTTCAATCTCGACACGGAAATCGTCGTGTGTCCCATCGTCCGCGAGCCCGACGGCCTAGCCCTCTCTTCGCGCAACGCCTACTTGAAGCCGGAAGACCGGCGGGCTGCCACGGTGCTGTGTCGTGCGCTCGACGCCCTTCGCCGGGAGGTGACGGGCGGCGAGCACGATGTCGCGCGCCTGTTGGTTGCGCTGCGCCAAGTAGTTGATGCGGAGCAAAGCGTGTCGCTCGACTATGCCGAAATTGTCGACGCGGAGACGTTCGAGCCGGTTGTGACTCTGCGAAGGAGATGCTACGTGCTGCTGGCTGCTCGCGTCGGCGGCACGCGCCTGATCGATAACGCGCTGATCGAGCAGGAGGACGATGCGCTCCGGGTCACCTTATGATTTCTGTCTCCTTCGTTGACAACGCGTGGCGCGAATCCTACCATCGGCCCGGATTTACGGTCGTCGGCCGGCTTTCAGGAGAGAATCATGGCAAGGGGACAAAAGACGGCAGTTCCCGCGATTGTGCTTCTTTTCATTATCGGTCTGGGGGGTCTTTCCGTCGTCATGCGCAGGCCCGAATTTCAAACCTATCGCGCGGTCGACGTCGTGCAGCTTCTCGGCTCCGGCTTGTGCTTCGGCGTCGGTTTTGCGCTGCTGATCGTAAAGGTGTGGCAGCGGCAATCCTAGAACGGCTTGAGGCGCCATTCGTTGTCCAGAAGCAGGGAGAAAGAGACTTCCTTTTAGGCCGTCTCGTGAATCGCCGCGAGAACTTCCTCGGCGTGGCCCTTCGGCGTCACGTTGTCCCAGATTTTGCGAATCTTGCCGTCTTCCCCGATCCAGAACGTCATCCGTACGATCCCGAGGAACGTCTTGCCGAGGAACGATTTCATTCGCCGTGCGCCGAACGCCTCGATCACTTGAAATTCCGTGTCCGCAAGCAGCGGAAAGTTCAGTTTGTGCTTCACCTTGAACCTCGTCTGCGCGTCCACGGAATCGGCGCTGGCGCCGACGATGGCCGTATTCAGTTTTTCAAACTCGCTGATGGCGTCGCGAAACTCGGACGCTTCGTTCGTTCAACCGGGCGTGTTGGCTTTGGGATAGAAATAGAGAATCACGTTCTTGCCGCGGAAATCGCGCAACGAAACCGGCTTGCCGTCGTCCGCGGTGACTTTGAAATCCGGCGCTTTGTCGCCTTCCTTCAACATTTCTTCGTCTCCGAGTACACCTGTATTACGCAAGCATCCGCTTCAAGATTTCATTCACAGCCTGGGGGTTCGCCTGGCCGCGCGTTTCGCGCATCACCTGTCCCACGAAAAACTTGAAGACGCCCTCATTCCCCGCGCGATACTTCGCCACATTTTCCGGGCTCCTCGCGATCACTTCGCGGGCAATCCTTTCGATCGCGCGCACATCGGTGATTTGCGAGAATCCCTCTGCCGATATGATTTCGGCGGCGCTTCTGCCGCTCTCGAACATCGCGGCGAACACTTTCTTTCCGCTCGCCGCCGTAATTTCTCCGGTGTCGACTTTGCGCAGCAGCTCCGCGAGCGCAGCCGGCGCGACCGGACAAGCCGCAATCTCCTTGCAGGCGTCCTTCAGCCTCCTGAGCAGCTCCACCGAGATCCAATTGGCGGCTGCCTTTGCCGGGGCGCCAGCCTTGACGGTCGTTTCAAAATAATCGGCCAGCGCGCGCGTCGCCGTCAGAACGCCGGCGTCGTACGGCGTAATTCCGTATTCGCGCGGGAACCGCGCGACCTTGGCGTGAGGCAGTTCGGGCATACCTCCACGCACCGCCGAGAGCATCGCTTCCGAAACCATCACCGGAAGCAGATCCGGCTCCGGAAAGTACCGGTAATCGTGGGCGAATTCCTTCGAGCGCATGGGTTCGGTTCGCCCGGCCGCGACATTCCAGAGCCGCGTTTCCTGCGTCATCGTGCCGCCCGATTCCAGAATTCCGATTTGCCGCTCGATCTCGTATTCGAGCGCGTGCGCGAGATACCGGAAGGAGTTGAGGTTCTTGACTTCCGCTTTCGTTCCGAATTGTTCCGCGCCGCGCAGCCGCACGCTGACGTTCGCGTCGCAACGCAGCGAGCCTTCCTCCATATTGCAATCGCTCACCTCGGTGTACTCGAGTACCTGTTTCAACGTGTTCAGGTAGGCGTAGGCCTCCGCCGGCGTGCGCAAATCCGGCTCGGAGACGATTTCGACGAGCGGCACGCCGCAGCGATTGAAATCGATGTAGCTCCAGCGATCGGAGTCGGGAAAACCTTCGTGGAGGCTCTTGCCCGCATCGTCTTCCATGTGCAGGCGCGTGATGCCGATGCGCTTCTGAGTCCCTTCGAGCTCGATTTCGAGCGAGCCTCCCGTCGCCAGCGGCAGTTCGTACATCGAAATCTGATAGCCCTTCGGCAGGTCGGGATAAAAGTAATTCTTGCGGGCAAACCGCGAGCGCCCTTGCACCTTGCAGTTCAATGCCAGCGAGGCGCGCAGCGCCAGTTCGAGCGCCCGCTTGTTCAGAACGGGCAGCGCGCCGGGCAGTCCGAGACACACGGGACACGTATTCGAGTTCGGCGCGTCGCCGAAGCGCGTCGAGCAGCCGCAGAACGCCTTCGTCGCTGTGGCGAGCTGTGCATGCACCTCGAGGCCGATAACGGCTTCGTACTTCGCCATCACCTCCGGCGCGATCCGGGGCGGCTCTTCTGTCGTTCGGCTCATGTGGAGCCTGAAATTATAGCACTGAGCCCGACACGCCCGCGCCGCCCGGTGCCGAAGGCACGGCCCATATTGGCTCGACAATCGGAGACGCTGCGCGGACCGGCCCACCTGTCGAGCGCGCCCTTTTATGGATGCGTGTAGGCGTGCTCCGCCGGAAGATTGATCTTGATACCCGCCATGAAATTCAGCCGCAACGAGGGGAAGCCGAACGCCTCCTCATACTTCTGATTCGCGAGATTGTTGAGGTGCCCAAAGAGTTCTACGCCGCGCGGCAGCGCATACGCGAACCCGGCGTTCGCGTCCACATAGCCTTTATTCGTGAACAAGCATTGCAGTCCGAGCGTGCAGGCGTAGCTGCCGTAGTTGGGCTCGAGGTCGAGAACCGCGCCGCGAATCGTGGCGTTCGTATTGAGTATCAGACGCCCGTGAGTCCATGTGACGTTGTAGTCTGCGGAATTGTGCGGCCGCCGGATCAGCGGCTCGCCCACCGCGAAAGGAAACGCGACCTGATTGGTTCCGTCGACCGCGAGGATCGCCGTGTTGAGCCACGTATAGTCGGCCGTCAATTCCAGCGACCGTGCTGGACGAAGCCGCAGGCTGTTCTCGAGTCCATAGGCCCTGCAATTCGCCAGATTCGCCGAACTGAACGTGCTCAGATTTTGGAGCGAGCCGCCGAGCGTGACAATTTGATCTTTGAAACGGTTGTAGAAATAGGTGACATCGATTACGGCGTGGTCGCCCAGCAACCGTTGCTCGATTCCGCCGTCGACGCTGATGCTCCTCTCGGGCTTCAGCCCCGGATTGTTGGTGAACGCCAGCTCGAACCCGCTCGGTGGACGTATTCCGGTTCCGAAGCTTCCGTGAAGCCGCGTGATACCGAACACGCCGCCGCTCGGTTGCCGGGCGACGTACGCGAGCGAGATGCGCGGATCCACTTGCGTGACGGAAGCAGCGGGAATGAACGGCCGCGACCCGTACGCGTCCGTCGGCAGGCTGCCCGTCTGGATGTTGTCCACGCGCAGGCCCGTCGTGAGAAACCACCGGCCGCGCGGGTTCCAGCGGTTCTCCGCAAAGAACGCGAACGCGTCTCGCGGCAAATCGAACGGATCGTTGTTCGCGTCGGCGACGTACGTGTCCTTGAAGTTTTCGTGGTTGTACTCGAATCCAGCCACGAAGACGTCCGCGCCGGAGATGCGAAACTCGCTTCTCGTGTTGACGACAAGGCGGAGGTTGTTCACAAACGAATCTCCGGAAGCCGAGGAAAACGAGAAGCGATCCGTTTCCGCGCTCACCGAAGTGACTTGCTGGAAGCGGCTTGAGAATTGCTCCGTGTAGTTCGCTTGATAGCCGAACATGTTCCGGTTCTGCACTCCGGCGCTCGCGGAAATCCCGGGGAAGAGGCCGTCCGGATCGGAGCCATAGGGGCCGGGGGTCGTGTTTGCGGCGGCATCGCCGAAGAAGTGCAAATTCAGGCGGCGTCGCGGGCTGCGCGAATAACCCAAGCTCGCGAACGACGTTTGGTTCCGATCGTTGTCGTCCTCCACGGGCCCACGCGTCTGAAACCGCGAAAGATCGTACGCCCAGCTCAATCCGTGGTTCAGCCCCGCTCCTCCGGCCGCAATGTGCGACGTGTAATAGCTGCCGCCCTCGCCCATGAAGCTGAAGTGCGGTGCGCCTTCTCCCTGCTGGCTGACGATGTTGATTACTCCAGCCACGGCATTCGAGCCGTACAGCGCGCTTTCCGGCCCGCGAATGATTTCGATGTGATCCACGCCGTCTGCGGGAAGCGTAGCGAGATCGAAACTGCCGCCAAAATCGTTCAGCGGAATCCCGTCGACCATCACCAGGTTGTAATCCGAGTCTCCGCCGCGAATAAATGCGCTGGTAACCGCGCCTCGGGTTCCGCTCTGAATGATCTCGAGTCCGGGAATGCCGCGCAGCGCATCGGACGCGCTCTCCGTTCCGCGGTCTTCGATTTCTTCCCGGCTCACCACGCTGACCGAGGAGCCGATTTGCGGCGCAAGCTCTCCGCCAAGCGATGCCGACACAACCACCTGTTCCTGCACCGCGCTCACTTTGAGGTGCAAGTCGAAGGTCCGCGTCTCGGCGGCTTGCAGATCGATCCTGGCCGACAGTTCGACGAATCCAGGAAAATTGGCCGCGAGGCGGAAGGCCCCGCTCGCGAGATTGCCGAATCGATATTTGCCTTGTGAGTCAGTCTGAATCTCCGCTACGGCAGACGCCGAATCGAGCAGGCTGACGCGTGCGCCCGCGACTGCGCGGCCATCCGGGTCGTACACGGTTCCCTGGATGGAGCCATGGCGCTGTGCAGCCGCGCTGCTTTCTTTTTTCTCCGATGAGTTTGAAGTTTGTGCGCTTGTGCTACCGGGCAGAACCAGAACGACTACGGAAAACAGCGGAACGGCAATTCGAAGTCTCATGTTTTCCTCCTCTCCCTCTCGCGCGGGAGTTGAAGGTTGTCCGGATGCGCGCGCGGCGAACGCGCGAACCTGGATTGAGACTCCGCCGGTCTCCTGGCTTGGGCGGTACCGCTAGTCGGCGGCCTTCCCATCGGGCCGAACTCGATTGTTCGGACCGGACAGTGGCTTGCGCCGAAAACTTCCGCCTTACAGTCGCGCGGCGGCGACGGCTTTCCACCGTCTTCCCGTGCGCGGAGTCTCGGTGAATTATGGACGGCGCCGGTGAAGAATTCGGCGCCGCTTGCAAAGGCCCAAACAGGCGCCCCCGCGGCTTGGCAAAGAATCCAGACGACTAGTGTTCGGCCCGCAGAATCACGCGCGGGCGTCCGTTGCGCCGCATTTCGACCTCGAGCGGCGCTTCGAAAATCTCCTCGAGCAAATCCCGTTCGTAGACTTCGCCCGGCGGACCGACCCGCAGGCACTTTCCCTTGTGCAGGAGGACGATGCGATCTGAGAATTCCGCCGCCAGATTCAGCTCGTGCGTCACGACGATGACCGTGTGGCGGTTCTGGTCCGCAAGCTTTCGGAGGCGCCGCAGCAATTCCACTTTGCCGCCGATATCGAGATGCTGCGTCGGCTCGTCGAGAAGCAGCAGCGATGGCTGCTGCGCGAGCGACCGCGCCAGGATGACCCTTTGTTTTTCGCCGCCGGACAGTTCGTTCATCCACCGGCTGCGAAGCGCGTCCGCGCCCACCTGCGCGAGGGCATTTCCCGCGAACAGGCTGTCCTCGTCCGATTCGAAGCGCAGCCGCCGTCCGTACGGGTAGCGTCCCTGCAGAACGTATTCCCAGACGCGGAGCGGGAACAACAGTTCGCTCTCCTGCTGCACGAGCGCGACGCGCTGCGCCCGCATGCGCAGATCCAACTCGCCGATCTCGCTTCCGTCGACCTCGATGCGCCCCGAAAGCGGCTGGACGAGGCCCGCGAGCAATTTGAGCATCGTGGACTTGCCGCTGGCGTTCGGCCCGAGAACCGCCACGATCTCCTGCCGCCCAGCCTCAAAGCTCGCCGGCCCCAGCGTGAACTTCGGCGCGGAGCGATCCGTTGCCGAGTAGGCGTAGGTCACCTGCTCCACCTTCAGCCGCGCCGGCTGCATCTGGCTGATCGCGCCGGCCTGCGAGCCGAGCGCCGAATTTCCGATCGCGGCGTTCATCGGACTCTCCGGCGAATCAGGTAGATGAACACGGGCGCCCCTGCAATCGCCGTCATCGCTCCAACCGGCAATTCGGTCGGCGCCACCACGGTGCGCGCCAGCAGGTCCGCCACGACGATGGCGATGGCTCCTCCGATCACGGAGGTCGGAATCAGGAGGCGATAGTCCGTCCCGAAAATCATCCGCATCACGTGCGGAACCAGCAGGCCGACGTATCCGATCGCGCCGCTCACGGAGACGGCCAGTCCCGTCAGTACCGAAGCCGAAACGTATACGACCAGCTTGACGCGGTTCAGATTCACGCCCAGATGCCGGGCTTCCTGTTCGCCGGTCAGAATCAGGTTCAGGTCAGAAGCGGTGGTGTACATCGCTCCGGCGGCGAAGAAAAAGACAAGAAAGAGAAATCCGAACCAGGCGAAGAGGTGGGTGCTTGGCAGCGGCGTCGCGAGGTCGCCCATCAGCCAGAAGGCCATGCCGCGCAAATCACGGCCGGTGAGAGTCGTCATCAGGAACATGATGATCGCCGAAAGAAACGAAGCCGAGATGATTCCCGCAAGCAGGAGCGTTGCGCTGTCGAGCTGGCCTCCGCGGCGGCCGAGAAAGTAGACGGCCGCCGTCGTAGCCGCAGCTCCCGCGAATGCGGCCGCTTGAATGGCGCCGGGGACATGCGGCACGAGAATCAGACTGAGAATCGAACCGAGCGCCGCGCCGCTCGACACGCCGAGGACGTAGGGATCGGCCAGAGGGTTGCGCAGCAGCGCCTGAAAACCCGCGCCCGCCGTGGAAAGCGACGCGCCCACCAGAATCCCCAGCGCGATGCGAGGCAGCCGCAACCCGAAAATCACCAGCGCCAGATCCGAGGGAATTTGGTCTTTCCGTCCAAGCGCGCCATTCACGAGCGTTTTCACGATGTCGCTCACGGCGATCGGGTAGGCGCCCATCCGCAGCGAAATCACCACGACGATGAAGAGCACTGCGCCGAGGAGGCCGCAGATTCCGGCGACTCGTCGAGGCGTCAGCGTACGCATGCAGCGGACCTCCTCGATTCATTCGCGCCCGGAACCATCCGGTTGTCCTTCGCAGCGAAAGCATTCGGATGAATTTGGTGCGCGAGTTCTTCGATCGCGTCAATCAGTCCCGGTGCGGGCCGGTCGATTTCCTCGCTGACGATGGCGACATGCCTCTCCTGCACGGCCCGAAGATCCTTCCAGGCCTCCCGCGCGCGCAAATCGTCCAGCGTCCGCGTGCCTTCGCCCGAATGACTGTCGGCCAAGACGATGTAGTCGGGCTGGAGCCGCACGACTTCCTCGAGGCTGAGCTGGGGCCAGTTCTGCTTCGAAAGCACGATGGACTCGGCGCCCGCCCAGCGAAGCGCGTCAGCGATGAACGTGTTTTGCCCAATCGTCGTCAAGGGTTCGAGCCACACAACAAACAGCACGTGCGCGGGCGGAAGGTCCGCGAGGCGCGCATGCAAGTTTTCGAGCCTGTTGTTCAGTCTTGCGACAAGCGCGGCGCCTTGTTGCGAAGCGCCGAGCAAGTCCGCCAAGCGTCCAAACGAATCTACCATTCCCCGAACGGTGTGCGGGTTGGTTGTATAGACGGGGATGCCCAGTCGCGCAATCGCATCAGCCGTCCGTTCCCAGTTGATCGATTCGCTCGCCAGCACCAAGTCCGGATGCAGCGCGACGATTGCCTCGATGCTTGGATTCATGGGGCCGCCGACGTGGGGTTTGATCTTTGCCTCCGCAGGCGTATCGCAATAGTCTGTGTCTCCCACGAGGCGACCTTGCAGACCGAGCGCATACATTGTTTCGGTCAAATCCGGCGCGAGTGACACGATCCGATTCACCTCCGGCGGAATGGTCACGCGGCGGCCCGCTTCGTCCGTCACCACGCGCGGTGCCGGGCGTGCGGCCGACGCTTGTGCGTGGGCGGGCAAAGACGCGACAGCCATTAGCCCGAGCGCTCCGCATGCCGCAAGAATTCGCTGTCGCCGTCTGCCGGACAATCTGACTCTCCCATGCGGGCAACAAAAAAGCCTCGCGAAAAACAGCGAGGCTCATGGCCACACCCTCTCTCGCGAAGAGTGTTAGCTTCGACCAGCTTGGGTAGGTTTCCTGACTCTCGGCCTCTTCGCGCTCGCTACGGCTGAAAATCGCGCGAAGACTCTGGGCGCCGCCGTCCCGATTCCCTCGGGACGCCCTTCCCAGTCCCGCTTCCGCGCGGAACCAGTGGGCAAGTGCTTTGCAGCGCCGGCCGATTACAGTGGCGGGACCGTGGCCGGTTTTCACGGCCTTCTCTACTCGAAGAGCAGCCGAAAACCGGCCGCTCGATGAGCCTCCCCAAGCCAGCTGAATTGTCTAACGCGAGTGTAAGCATCTCCCCCACCGGGTGTCAATGAACGCCGGGAGTTTCTGCGAAGCGCCCTCTGAGGCATGATGGAGGGCGTGACTTCGGCCGAGCGAACCAAGTGGATTTGCGAGCGGGCGCAAGCGTCTGGCTTCGACCTCTGCGGCGTTGTGCCGCCGGAGCAGTTCGACGAACTGGCCCATCTTCCCGAATGGCTGGCGCGCGGCTACGCCGGCCAAATGGAGTATCTTTGGGATCCTCGCCGGGCTGACCCGAGACTCGTGCTTGAGGGCGCGCGAAGCCTGATTGTGGTCGCTCTCAATTACGACTCACCGGCTCCGTACTCGACGGAGCGCGCCGCCGTGTCCGATGAATCGCCGCGCGGGTGGATTTCGCGCTACGCGTGGGGCGATGACTACCACGAGGTTATCGGAGAGAGACTCGAGACCGTGATCGTTGCAATGCGAGCGCAATTCACGGAGCCGTTCGAAGCGCGCGCCTACGTCGATACGGGACCGATTCTCGAGCGCATTGCCGCGAAGCACGCGGGCCTCGGCTGGCTTGCGAAGAACACTTGCCTGATCAACGAAGAGCTCGGCTCGTGGTTGTTCCTCGGCGTCATCCTCACGACGCTTGAGCTTGCACCCACGCTCGCGCCGGCCGAAGCGCCTCCAGCCGATCTTTGTGGCACTTGCACGCTGTGCCTGGATGCGTGCCCCACACAAGCGTTCCCGTCGCCGTACGTTCTCGACGCGCGGCAGTGCATCTCTTACCTAACCATCGAGCTGCGCGACGCGATGCCCGAAGAGCTGCGATCGAGCACGGGGAACGCTGTATTCGGCTGCGACATTTGCCAGGACGTTTGCCCGTGGAACCGAAAAGCGCCGACTACATCTGCGGGCGAATTCAGTCCGCGCCAATCGGCATTCGCGCCCGAGCTTGCGCCGCTCGCCGAACTCTCGCAGCACGAATTCAGCGAGCGATTCCGCGGAAGCGCCGTTAAGCGAGCGAAATGGCGCGGCTTGGTTCGAAATGCGTGCGTGGCCCTTGGAAACGCGCGGCTCTCGCCCGGTTCTGCCTCCTATACACACGCGATCGCCATCCTGAATCGGCTCGCCTCGTCACAGGATTCGCTGATTGCGGAGCACGCGCGCTGGGCCCTCGGACAGCTCACGTCTGCGGATTGACATCATCTCTCTCGTTCGCATAGCGTAGCCTGGGATTGTGGAGGAAATATGCACGCAGTATTCCGCGCTGTCGGAGAGATCATTGCGCTGGCGCCGCATTTCAGTTTCCCGCAGGGGGCTGTTGCGAACGAAGAGATCGTTCTGCGCTGGATTCACTTCGTATCGGGGATCATCTGGATCGGCCTGCTCTATTTTTTCAATCTGATCGGCTTTCCGACGATGAAGCATATCGACGCTTCCGTTCGCGGGAAAGTCTTTCCCGTACTGATGACGCGAGCGATGTGGTGGTTCCGGTGGTCGGCGCTGGTGGCGGTGATAGCCGGCTTGCGGTACTACTTCATCATCCTCTCAGCCGATGCTCACAACGCCGGCAATCCGTCGCTCACGCTCGTCTGGTTTGGCTGGTGGTTGCTCGTATGGCTGATTGCTTACGCGCTGATCTATCCGCTCCAGCTTCCGGCCAAAGGTATTCTCAACAACGGCTGGGTGCTGACAGTTGCGGTCACGGTCATTGTGGTTGCGGCGTCCTGGATTGTCCTGGATCTCAACTCAAACACGGCGTCTTCAAACAGTCATCTGTCCATCAGTGTCGGCGGCGGAATCGGCTTGCTCATGCTGCTGAATGTGTGGAGCGTCGTTTGGCGAGCGCAGAAGCGCTTGATCCAGTGGACGCGAGCGAGCGTCGAAGAGGGCGCGGCGATGCCGGCCGAAGCCGACCGCATGGCGCGATGGGCTTACAATGCTTCGCGCGTCGCGTTCGGGCTTTCGTTTCCGATGCTGTTCTTCATGGCGGCCGCGGAGCATTACCCGTTCTTGAGCGGGATTGCGAAGTAGGCATCGTCCCGGTATCGCGGCTGCCGTATCAGGCGTCTAACAACGTAGGAAAAGAGGTGCCCCATGCAGCCCAGGCGGAAGCTGCTCTCGCTCGCAGTCGTTCCGATCGTATTCGCAGGTATCGCCATTCCAGTACTGGCCGCCTTCACCTATCCGCTGAGTTCGGAAGCGATCCGGGAAGCCTACTTCCTGGGAAACCGCAACGACGAGCAAACCGCGGACTTCCTTGCGAAGTATGCGCATCAGCTTCCTATGCCGAAGACCGGCCCGTATGTGGATGAGATCGGTGTCGACACACCGTTCACTCAAATTGTGAGGCATGCGAAAATTACCCCGAGTTACAACGCTCCGGATGCTGTACAGGAATTTCAGGGGAAGTTTCTGCCGATGCGCGTGCATGTCGATATCGCGCTGACGCCCAGCTATTCGCCCGTGTCTCCAAGCACCGATTCAGAGCTGTATCAATGGGTTCCGGATTTCTGGAACGATTTCACGGTTCACGTGAGTCAGAACGACAAGGAAATCCCAGCGATGAACAGGCGCGGAGGGCCCGTGTATGCATATGCGGACGACAACATCCCGTACATCACGGGCGCCAGGATCGAATTGGAGTTCGACTCCGAGAAGATCGACTCGGTGCCCTTCAATGTGGAGGTGCTGACGCCGGACCACCGGAAGGTGGAAACTGCATTCAACCTCTCCCGCCTGCGGTAAGCGCATTCATAGAAGGTGAAACCCGCTCCAGCGCGCCTTTCTGGCGAAGGCTTAGCGGTTTGGGTTCTGGTTTTCGATGAAGTCGAAGGCGTCCTCGATGGTGTGGGAATACTTCGATTCTGTCTTCGTGAACTGAAAGCGCCGGTGCGGCGAAAATCTTACCGGATCGAACGCCCCGCGTTTCACGTGAAACACCCAGACATATTCCCGCTTGCTCTTGTCGACGTCGTTGTGTGCCACAACCGACGTGTCGTAGGTGACCATCGGGTTCCAATCCGAGAAGCCGCCTGCTTCGACGTGGACCGGCGTTGGCATCGTGTAATTAAAGAAATCGACGTCGTGCGTGAAGATGATCACGTAGTCCACCATCGAAGGCGAACCCGCCGGGCAAACCGTAGGGTATTTCTTCTGGCGATTATCGACCATCCACTTGAATTGCCCCGGCGAGAGTCCATAGCTTGAGAAATAGACCTCGCAGGCCGGGTCGTCGCTTTCCGACTTCGGGCGCGTCAGATAGGAATCATCGTCATCATTGTCCGAGGTGTCTGCCACGGGTCGAACTGCAGCGGCCTTTGGTGCCGGGCTCTTCGAGTCCCCGCCGATGTATATGTCATTTGCAACGACGGCCGCCGTCTGCGGCGCGGGATTCGCCGAACTGGACGTCGCTACCGCCGTATGCAGGGCTGGAGCGGGAGACGGACGCGCCGGCTGCGGAGTCGGGTTGCTTGGCGCTCTTCCTGGAACCGCTGCGGCAGCATTAGGCCGGGCCGCGGACTTCGTTCTGGTGCGCGATGCCGAGGTCGTTGAATGCGCGGACGCAGGAACTTCCGTCGGAGAATTCGCTGCGTTGCGAGAAGCCGGAGTCACAGCGTTCGCGGGAGCGGTGGGCTTTGAGGTTGTGGCGCTGACGGCGACGGTCTTGGGCTGAGGCGCAGGAACAACTTCCGCCGTCGCGGCAGGCTGTGTGCTAGCTGCGACAGGCACAGGGGCAGCCGTCGCTGCGACGGCTGGCGCTGGTGTGCTGGGCGCAATGGGGTTTGCCGATGCGGTGGCCTTCATTCGGGCGGCCGCGGCAGCGCGCGCGAGGCTTGCCAAGCTGGGTTGCGTGACAGGCTTTGCGTCCGGGGTTGGTGCCGCTTCGGCCGGAATACTGGACTTCGGGAGATCGCTCTCCGGAACGTAGCCTACCGTGCCGTCCGCGGCGCGAACCTTCACATACCCGTTTTCGCGCCCGAGGACCTCGACGTTGTCCCCGCACTTGAGCTTCGCCGCGACGTTAAGGGTCGCGACCGAATCGTAGAGCCACACGCGCTCTTCGTTGACCGAGCACTTCACGCCAACTCCGTCCGCGAAGACTGTTGCCGGCCACGCAAACGCAACCAGCAGCGCGATCACGGGAATTCGCAGGTTCATGTTGCCTCCCTGCCACGCGTGCAAGAAATCTGCGGGGCCACTATGAACCGCTGAGCCGATTTGGCACAACTGGACAGAGGTACAAGATTCGGGCAGGGCGAAAGAAGGAACTCGAAGTCAACGCAAGCCCCAAAAGGCCGAAATTGTATCGATTAGCAAATTCTAACCCATTTGTTATCAATGGGTTGGCAGGAAATCTAATCTACACTGTATAGATTAGAAAGGCCGTTGCCGGCACCACGAGGCGAAGGGTGGGCGATGGCGAACGGCGGATGAAAGCCTGCGTCTAGACTTGCGGCTCCTGCTCCTGCGGGGGCGCTTCGAATTCGTTTTCGTTGAGGGGGGCCTCGATCGGGGCGCCTTCACCGGCGGGACGCTTTTCGAGCTTCTTCTGGGCTCTGCGTTCGGCCTTGGCGCGCGCCTTTTCCAGTCTTTTCATTTCCTTTTGGCGCTTCTGAAACGTGATTCTGGCCACGGGATCTCCTTTGATTCGAGCCGGCGAAGGAGCAACCAGCAGAGGCTACCAGCGCGGTTCGCGGGGCTGGCGCGCCGCCTCGCTGTAATTTTCGTTCGAGAATCCGCCACGGCCGCGGCCACCTCCGCCGCTCGAGCCACGCGGTGCGGACTTCTCTTTCGGGCGCGCTTCGTTCACCTTGATGTTGCGGCCGCCGAATTCCTTGCCGTCGAGAGAAGCAATGGCGTTCGCCGCTTCCGAGTCGTTAGTCATCTCGACGAAGGCGAAGCCGCGGGCCCGGCCGGTTTCCCGGTCGGTGGCGATGTGGACACGCGCAATGGCGCCGAACGGCTCAAAGAGCGAGCGCAAATCGCTCTCGGTCGTCTGAAAACTCAAATTGCCAACAAAAAGGTTCTTCATCTTCAAACCTCAATCACATCGCGGCGCGGAAGAAAGCGCCGTTCTAGAAATCCTGCTCCGGCTTGCGGCCGTACTGAGTTTTCCCCGTGCGGGGAGAATGCGTGCTGCGATAGTCCTCGAGATCCGCGTCGGTGATGCGGTAGTGAGTGCTGGGCGGGTGGTTGGCGTAGGTGGCCAACTCGCGCCGGAGCTTCAGCGAGCAAACGTCAGGCGCGTCCTGATAGCGGACGCGACGGCCATTGAAGGCTTCGTTCGGGATCGTGAGCGTAAACTCGCGCGGCTCGGTGGCAGATTCCCGCACCGTGAACGTGTATTCGCGGACCATGGGCTTGACCTCAAATCCGACGAATTGCACCAGGATGCTGTTGTTCATTTCGAGCCTGCTGTCAGGCCGACTGCCGGAGCCGAAAGCGCCACTTTTTTGCGCCTCTTAGTGCGGCGTTTGGGCGGTGTGCCCTCGGCGGGCTCAACGACCATGATGCTGGTGACAAATTTCTTCATGCCGTGAAGATCGAAATCGATAGAAGTGCGGTCGGCGTCCGATTCGGTAACGACACCCAAGCCGTACTGAAAATGCTTGATGTAAGCGCCCTCTTGAAGAGCTTTCAAGGAGCCTCCTTGGTTTGAATCGAGTCGAATCCTGCTAAAACGAGTGGGCCCGCCTCCGGCGGGCCCACTCTGGTTCAAAAGCTACAGGCTGGAGACGTTCGACGCCTGAAGGCCCTTGGGGCCCTTGGTGACTTCGAACTCAACCGCTTGGCCTTCGTTCAGCGACTTATAGCCATCCGACTGAATCGCAGAGAAATGGACGAAAACGTCCTCTCCCGACTGGCGCTGGATGAAACCGAAGCCCTTGCTGGCGTTGAACCACTTGACTGTTCCTTGTTCTCTCACTGATGTACTTCCTTCTTTTGTGGGCTATTTGGTGCTTCTCGAACCGCCTCCAGCCGCAAAAAAACGGGGCTGCAAGTGTTAAACCTGCAGCCCCTTCAACGAATCTAAAGGTTTTACAAGAGCAACAAACGCAAAAACATAATCGCATATTCGGGCGCGAATGTCCAGAAGAATC
The DNA here is from genome assembly GCA_035517015.1 of Candidatus Acidiferrum sp. Taxonomy (GTDB): domain Bacteria; phylum Acidobacteriota; class Terriglobia; order Acidiferrales; family UBA7541; genus Palsa-295. Next base: position 26,113 of record DATIZQ010000035.1, read on the forward strand.
GTCATTGGTCCTATACGTGCTTTGAGGCGCGCTACTTGATTGATTTTGTTCCAGTTAGCCGAATCAAGACGGGCCGGCGGCACGGCGGAAATGCCGAGGCGCAGCAAAGCCCTGGCCATCGACTGTGCCGACCCGTTTCGCGAGCGCGATAATCTAAGCAACGAACTTTCCTCGGGCGCCAATATCTTCGGGCGGTCGAGTGTTCGAGAATATGCTAAAGCCTTCAGAATTGCGACGGTAAGACAGTTCAGGAGGGAATCCGGTTCCGGTTACAGGTCAATCGTGACAGTGTGCCGACCGGCAGGATTTCGTGGGTGGTCCTGGCCCAGCGATTCGCAGTATTCGGCCGTGGGACCGAAGGATTCAACGAGCGCCCGCAAGGCGACAAGCACGTGGGCGTAGTGCGCGCTCAGTCGCGGAGAATTGCACGCCATCGATTCGTTCTGTACTCGGCGGTAAAAGTTGATCAGGTCGCGCTGCGTGACGTTTGTCGTGCCAGCTTCCATTGGATTCATTCTCGGAGCAACGGCTTGGCGGCCCAAACATTTTTCGCAATTTAGTGCTCCATCGTATAACCGGCCGTGCTTACGAACGCCAGCGGAGGGTGACGGGACCGGACATGGGATGCTGGAGCGGTGCGCCGGTGCGCAGCGATTCGAGGTGCGCGGCCTTCAAGTCGAAGTACCAGCGGGCCTGGCGGTCGGCGTCGTCGACGAGCATCATGCGGTCTTCATATTGCAGGCCGAGCGCCTGTTTCTTGATGACCTCGGTATCCTGACGGATGAAGCGCGGGCCGAGGACATGAATGATGAAGGAAACGATGGGAAACCAGGGAAGGATATTCCAGGCGGCGACGAAATCGAGACGGCAAAGATCGCGGCGCACGGGCGTGACGGTGGTGCGGCTCGAGAGCCAGTAACGGCCGGCGCGGATTTGCTCGAAGCGCTGATTCGGCAACACGAAGTCGATGGTGGTGGTGGCAGGCTCGCCCGTGGCGAATTTCAGGATTTTGTAGGGCGCGCTATTGGCCGACGGCGTGTGCGGGCTCATCCGAAAGCCCTTGGGAATCGGCTCGAATTGCTTTGACTTGTCGCGGATGCTGCGCCGCGTGCGCCACCACCAAGCCTGATGCACGAACGGGCCGTGCGCTGGGTCCATCAAGCCGATGATTCCGTGGTCGACGGAGCACGGCAGGTCCGCCCAGAGCCGGGCGATCTGATAGCGCGAGCTGAATGTCGGGAGCTCCGGCGCGGGAGGGACGGGCGCGTCGGTCGCGCGGCCTTCCGGATTCGTCAGGAACGCCCAGATATAGCCGTCGCGCTCCGCGCACGGAAAGCTGCCCGCGGAGATTCGTTCGCACTTGAGCTTCGAATCGGCAGTGAGCGACGGGATGTGGCGGCACTGGCCAGTGCGCGCGTCGAATTGCCAGCCGTGGTAGGCGCATTCGACGCTCGCGCCGTCGAATTGGCCGAACGAAAGAGGGAACGCCCGGTGGGGGCAGACGTCGCGGAGAGCGAAGGCTTTTCCGGCCGCGTCGCGCCCGATAACGAGAGGCGCTTCGAGCAGCATCGCTCGAACCAGTTTGCGCCCACGCACTTGGTCGCTGCGAAGCGCCGGATACCAGAATCCCCACAGCATTTCGGCGCTGGCGTTCTTCGATGCCGCGTTCGTGTCGCTCATCGTGAGGCTGATCGTAGTATAGCTGGAGGTTCCTTCGCACTTGCGGCGGCGAAGAGAAGAAGACTGATGCACCAGATCACCATTCTGTGTGGGCGCATGGAGTCACCTTGCCGGTAGTATAAACCTACAGACGGGCACGTCAGTGGTGGCCTGGCGATTCAGTTCATCGGGCACGCATCACCTCCGAAGCCACTCAGGGAGAAGCGCGGTCAATCAGCAAGATGGTTTGCAGGAGTACAGTGGCTCCATTCGCGCAATCCTCCCAGCGGGTGAATTCCTTCGGTGAATGGCTGATGCCGTCGACGCTGGGAACAAAGATCATTCCCATCGGAACGAGCTTGGCCATCATCTGGGCATCGTGACCGGCGCCGCTGGGCAGGCGCATGGCCTTGAGTCCCAGGCGCCCTGCGGCGGCTTCGATATCGGCCTGGATTTCCGGGTTCGCCGCAGCGGGTGGATCGTGCTCCACCTTCTTGATCAGGATTTCCGTCCCGGTCTCTTTCGCGATCACCTGCGCGCGTTTCTGAATTTCGTCTCCCAGGCGCGCAATTTTTTCGGGAGAGAGATCGCGCAACTCGATGGAATGCTTTACGAGGCCGGGTATGACATTGCTGGCGTTGGGAAACACCTGCAGTCTCCCAACGGTGCCTACCTGCCTCCCAGGCTCTTGCGTGACGACATCCTGGACCGCTTCGACGAGTTTGGCGGCGGCCAGAAGCGCATTGTGCCGTTCGTTCATTGGAGTGGTTCCCGCATGGTTGGCGAAGCCGCGGATTTCCACTTCGTATTCGTCGATGCTGACGATTCCCTCGACCACGCCTATGGGCACATTGGCCTTGTAGAGAGAAGCGCCCTGCTCGATGTGCAGCTCAAGGTAGCAACGGAACGAGCCGGGGGAAAGACGCGCCTCGGCCAACCGTGCAGGGTCGCCGCCCAGTTTGCGAATACCGTCGGCCGCCGTGCTTCCGTTAAACAGGCGGCTCAAATCCTCGAGGCGGAATTCGCCGGCAGCGGCGCTGCTGCCGATGAGGCCGCCCTCCTCATTCGTCCAAATGGCCATCTGCAGCGGATGGCGAGTGGCGAGGTTGTGTTCATGGATTGTGCGCAGGACTTCGATCGCCGCCATCGAGCCGAGATCACCATCGAAGTTGCCGCCACTGGGCACGGAGTCGATGTGAGAGCCGAAGAGAATAGGCTTCAGGTTCGGGTCGGTCCCAGGCCGCAACCCAAGAATGTTTGCGGCGGCATCGACGCGTGGCTCGAGTCCAGCTGATCGCATGAGCTGCATGGCGTAGTTTCGGCCGGCGACATCGGCATCCGAGTAAGCAGTCCGGCTGACGCCGTCGGCAAACGTCCCACCAGCCGGGCGGCCGTAGACGCTTAGGCCTTCCAGGGATTGCCGCAGACGATCGGCATCGATGCGCAATTCGGATGCGCGGTCCTGGGCGACAATCGGTTCCGGAGAAGCGGCGCTCAACGAGGCAAGAGCAAAGCTGGAGAGGAGTTCGCGGCGAGAGAGCAACATGGCGGGCGGAATCCTAACCCAGATGACGCACCCGCGCTACTTCACGAAGCCCGTGGATCATCTCCTGCGGTTCCCGCCCTTCAAGGTGAGTCAGCGCTGACGGGTGAGGCGATTTGACCCTCTGCGTCGAGGGCCGCTATAATACGGGTTTCGGTTGAGCGCGATTTGCGCGCCGAATACCTCGCCCCGAATCTTACCAGGCGCCGCCCGGTGGGATGGCGCAACCAGAAGGAAGGCTCTTGGCCGCGGCCCGTTCGACAGCGGGCCGAATTCAAAAGGGCGAACCGGCAAGGGCAACACCAAGCGAATTCAGGAGCCGTCATGATCAAGGCAACACTTTTGCGCGCGGGAATGATTATCAAGCACGAGGGTGATCTCCACGTGGTCTACAACGTCGATCACCGAACGCCCGGAAACAAGCGCGCCGCCATGCAGACGAAAATGCGCAACCTGCGCACAGGGTCGATGATCGACTACCGGTTCCGGGCGGAAGAAACGATCGACAAGGTGGTGGTGGACGAAGTCGAGTTCGAATATCTCTACAGCGACGGCGAAGGCCATCACTTCATGAACACGGAGAATTACGAGCAACTGGCGCTGCAGAACGACATCGTGGGCGACGCGAAGGACTACCTGATTCCGAACATGCCGGTGCGAATCGAATATTACGACGCCAAGCCGATCGGCGTTCTGTTGCCCGACACGGTGGATCTGATGGTGGTCGAGACCGAGCCCAGCATCCAAAAAGCGACGGCTAGCGCGGTGATGAAGCCGGCGAAGCTCGAGACGGGATTGGTGGTAAACGTGCCGCCGTTCGTCGGGACGGGCGACAAAATCAAGGTGGATACCTCGGAAGGGCGCTACATTCAGCGCGTGCAGTAAATCTCCCTCCATTTCCTTTGGCCCGTTGCGATAACCGGCTTGATAAATTGCTTGCGCGCATTTCCAGGAGGCATTAGCGTCTAGCCCCAAGCGATGCCCACCTGCCCCACTTGCGGAAGGAAGTTCAGCGGTTTTTCGTTCGGCTCGAGCCCTGCGGCGGAGTGCAGCGATTGCCGGAGGGCAAAAGCCCAGAACCCGACAGCAGCCGCCGGGCGAACCGCCCCACTCGCAGCGCAGGCTCCTGGGGAGCTGGTCACGGCTTCGAGACCGCAGCCAATCGCAACCTTCACAATCATCGGATTGAACGTAGTCGTGTATCTCGCGATGTGTCTTTCCGGCGTTTCCTGGATTGACCCGAGCGTCCCGCATGCGATTCGATGGGGAGCCAACTTCGGTCCACTGACGCTGAGCGGCGAATGGTGGCGGCTGTTCACAAGCATGTTCGTCCACTTCGGTCTGATTCACATCGGCTTCAACATGGTGTGCTTCTGGGACCTAGGGCGCGCGCTGGAATTCCTGATGGGGCGCAAGGCCTTTGTTGTGACGTACGTGGCCAGCGGGCTGGCGGGCAGCCTTGCGAGTGTCGCCTGGGATCCGTGGCGGGTGAGCGCGGGGGCATCAGGCGCGATCTTCGGCATAGCGGGCGCGTTCGTTTCGTACCTTTACTTCAAGAAGACGCCGATCGATCCGGCGGTCGTCAAGCAGAAACTGAAGAGTCTCGGAATTTTCATTGCGTACAATCTGTTTTACGGATTGCGATCGGGCGTCGACAATTCGGCGCACGTAGGAGGCTTGGTCGCAGGGCTGATTCTCGGCGCAGTCTTTCCGCCGATGATCAACGCGCTCGCGGCGGCGGGAGCCGCGCCGGCTCCGCCGATCGACGGCGTTGGGGCGCAAGAATCCAGAAGAACAAGAATCCCGGTGACGGTTGCGTTGTGCGTCGCGCTGCTGCTGGCACTTGGCGCAACGAGCCTTCATGCCGTCGACGCCGCGGCCGTACGGTATGGAAAAGCCGTGTCGGCCGTCCGCTCCAGGCATCTCGATCAAGGAATCGCCGACATGCAACAGGCCGTGAAGATCGATCCCAAGTTGCTGTACGGGCAGGCTCTTCTGGGCCAGTGGGAACTGGAACGGAATGACCCTATGGCTGCCGTCGCGCCACTCGAGCAGGCGCTTGCGATGGACGCGGCCGACGTTCAAATCGAAAACAATCTGTCCCTTGCGTACCTGGGCGTTGGCAGATACGAGGATGCCGTGAAGGAAATGCAGAACGCCTTTACGCACAACCAACAACGGTACGGCACCGGCCTTTTCGTGGAGGGTATTGCGGCGGATCGGCTCAGCGCGCTTGAAGCGGCGGCACAGTCTCTGAACGGTGCGCTTCAAACGAACCCGAAGCTCTACGAAGCGCGGGACGCTCTTGCACAGGTGGAGATCGAGCGGGGCCAGGTCGCCGAGGCGCGCGAATCCTATGCGACGGTTCTGAAGGAATATCCTGGGGATTCGGTGGCAAGCGGGAACATCGCGATACTCAAGCGCGACGGCAGCGTGGCTCCGAAGGCGAGCGAGTTGATTCCTGTTGCGATCCCCTATGCAAAACTGCTGGTGAAGTCCAAGGCGTCGCCCTACTATCCCTGATTTCTCAACGCTTTACACAAGCTGACGCTAGTGTGCGGCGGAGGACTTTGCGTCCGAACTGCGGCGGCCGAAGACGCGGAAGAAGATTGCATCGACGGCGCGCAACTGCCGGCGCAGGTCGAACGTGTGCGCGAGGGCTTTGTCGTCGAGGAATTTGTGGATGTTCGGGTCGGCGGCGACGCGATCCTTAAAGCTGGTTTCGGATTCCCAAGCCGCCATCGCGTGAGCCTGCACCCATTTGTACGCGTCTTCACGCGGCGCGCCGTGCTCGACCAGGTCCTGCAACAATTGCCCCGAAAAAACGAGTCCGTGCGTCGAATCGAGATTGCGCAGCATGCGCTCGGGAAAAACCTTCATGTTGGCGACGATCTCGGTGGTGCGGTGGAGCATGTAGTCGAGGAGGATGGTCGAGTCGGGCAGGATGACGCGCTCGACGGAGCTGTGGGAGATGTCGCGCTCGTGCCACAGCGCGATATTTTCGAAGGACGGCATCGCATTGGCGCGGACGACGCGAGCCAGGCCGCAAATCTGCTCGGAACTGACGGGATTGCGTTTGTGTGGCATTGCGGAACTGCCGCGCTGCTCGCCGCCGAAGGGCTCTTCCAGCTCGCGCACCTCAGTGCGCTGGAGGTGGCGAATTTCCTGCGCGATGCGCTCGAGGGACGCAGCGACGATCGCGAGGGTCGAGAGGTATTGGGCGTGGCGGTCGCGCTCGATGACCTGCGATGTGATGGGCGCGGTGGCGAGGCCCAGACGCGCGCAGATTTTGTCTTCGATTTCGGGGCCGAGGTGCGTACAGGTGCCGACCGCGCCGGAAATCTTTCCGACGGCGATCTGCTGCGCGGCGATGCGGAAGCGTTCGAGATCGCGGCGATTTTCGGCGTACCAGTTGGCGACTTTCAGGCCGAAAGTGATGGGCTCGGCGTGAATGCCGTGCGTGCGGCCGATTTCGGGCGTGTCCTTGAATTCCCACGCGCGGCGCTCGAGGACTTCGTCCAGGCGGAGGATGGCCTGCTCGATGAGTTTCGACGCATCGCGGATGAGAAGCGCCTGGGCGGTGTCGACCACATCGTTCGACGTGAGGCCGTAGTGCAGCCAACGCGCGGCCTCAGGATCGGCGACCGATTCCTGGACGGCGATGGTGAAAGCGATAACGTCGTGGCGAACCTTCGTTTCGATTTCATTGATGCGGGCGACGTCCACGCGGGCGCGGTCGCGCAGTTTTGCGGCGGCGTCACGCGGTACCACGCCCGCCTCGGCGAGCGTCTCGGTGGCGGCGAGTTCGACGTCGAGCCACTTCTGGAACCTGTGCTCGTCGCTCCAGACGCGGCCCATCTCCGGACGTGTGTAGCGCGGAATCAAAGGCAACTCCAGAGTTGGGTGAGACTTTACGATGATACCCGAAAGTGAGGCAGGGCGCGACCGACGCGAGCGCAGGGAGAGAACCGGCCGGCGAATGAGCGAACGAAATCGCGCGTCTACAGTTCGAAAGGGCCGAGGGGAGTTCGCTGGGAGGCGACGTGGAGGGTGCCGCGGTAAGTGAAAAGCTCGGGGCGGCGGCTGAGCGCTTCTTCGGCGGAAATGCGCGCGAGGTCGGGCGTGTTGTTCTGTTCGGAGAGATGCGCGAGGACGAGGTGGCGCGCGCGGCCGTCGAAGACGTCCGAGTCGGCGAGAAAATCGCTGACGACCGTGTTCGAGAGATGCCCGGTGCGGCTCATGACGCGCTGCTTGATGTACCACGGGTACGGACCGAGTTTCAGCATGTCGAGATCGTGATTCGATTCGAGGATGAGGAAATCGGCCTCGCGGAGATGATGTTTGACGAGTTCAGGCATGTAGCCAAGGTCCGTGACGATGGCCATTTTTACGCCGTTCGCGAGAAAGGCGTAGCCGACCGGATCGGCGGCGTCGTGCGGAATCGCGAACGGAATGACTTCGATGTCGCCAATTTCAAAGCGCAGACCCGGGTGCACGTGCTCGACACGTTCGATCTGTGCTTTCCTCCGCGGCTTTTCGGGGTCGTCCGCGTACATATTCAGGATTTCGCGATACGTGGGCTCGGTGAGATAGGCGGGGCAATTCCATTCGCGGGCCATCTGCGCGACGCCGCTCGAATGATCCGAGTGTTCGTGAGTGACAAGGATGGCATCAACGCGGTCGGGACGGGCGCGGCCGAGGGCCTCGAAGCGGCGGAGCATCTCTTTGCGGCCAAGGCCGGCGTCAACGAGGAGGGTGGTGCGTTCCGTTTCGAGCAACGTGCAGTTGCCCGTGCTGCCCGACGCCAGAATGGATATCCGCAGCGAGATGCGTTAGCCCTGGGCGGCATCGAGCCGGATGCCAGCTCGATCAATGCGTGCTTTTCACCGCCGCCGAGGATGTTCGCAGAAAGCGAGCAGCGGCGCAAGAGCGCAAGTGGCGGAAACACCTGATTTTCTCTAATCAGATAACGAGTTGGTCGCGGGTCAGCTCGAAGCCGTCGAGGTTGCCGACCACGGAAGCGGCAATGCGCTCCAGCTGGAAAAATTCGCGGGCGATCTGCTGAACGTCCCGCGGCGTGACCTTTTCGAGCAGCGCGATGAGCTCTTGCGGCGTGAAGTAACGATTGAAGTACAGGTGATAACGCGCCAGGCTGTTCATCCGCTGGCCCGTTCCTTCGAGCGCCAGGAGGGTCGCGCCCTTGAGGTGGTCCTTGGCGCGGCGGAGTTCTTCGTCGGTAAGCGGCTCATCCTTCAGCCGGCGAAATTCCTCGAGCACGCTGCGAACGAGTTGCGGAGCGGTCTCAAGCGATGTACCCGCATAGACCGAGAGCATCCCAGCGTCGCGGTAGGCATTGAGTTCGCTGAAGATGGCGTAGGCGATTCCGAGACGCTCGCGAATGTTCTGGAACAGCCGCGAGGACATGCCACCGCCCAGCACGTTATTGAGGACGGAAACCGCAAAGCGGCGGTCGTCCGACATCGGCAGCGCCGGAACTCCGATGCAGATATGCACCTGCTCGAGTTCGTTCTTCTGGCACAGCGTGATATGGGGCGCGGCCTGTGGCACGGCGTCGGGCAGGCCGTCCTTGGAAGGGGACAGGCCAGCAAAGCGCTCCGCCACAAGGTCGACCATCTGCGAGTGAGGCAGGTGCCCGGCCGCCGTGACGACGATGTTGTTCGGCGTGTACCAGCGGCCAAACCACGACTGAATCTTCTCGCGCGTGAACGCCGAGACAGTCTCCGGAGTCCCGAGAATCGGTTTGCCGAGCGGATGAGGATTCCAGAAATTCTGGGTAAAGAGCTCGTGAACGAGATCCTCGGGATTGTCTTGGGTCATGCGAATTTCTTCGAGGATAACGGACCTTTCGCGCTCGATGTCCTCTTCGGAGAATTTCGGTTCGAGAACCATGTCCGCGAGAATGTCGAAGGCCTTGGGAAGGTGTTCGTCGAGGACACGCGTATTGAAGCAGACCATTTCCTTGGCGGTGAAGGCGTCGAGCATGCCGCCGACGCTGTCGACCTCGCGCGCGATGTCTTCCGCGGTGCGGCGCCGCGTGCCCTTGAATACCATGTGCTCGATGAAATGCGAGATGCCGTTCAAGTCCGCCGGCTCACGCCGCGAGCCGGTACGGAGCCAGATTCCGACCGAAACGGAATGGACGTGCTCCATCAGCTCGGTCAGGACGACGAGCCCATTCGGTAGAATCTTTTTCTGAACCCCGCTGGCAGTGTCCGCCATATTTTTGCATTTTGGCACACGGCTGCGGCCCATGTCATTGGCCGCAGCGTGACCATTTCCAGAATGCTCTGCGGGCGATCCTGGCGGCCGGGGAATCACATCAACTTTTCGTCCGGTGAAAGCTTTCCGTATTCGCTCGAGTAGTGCAGCGGCACGTCAGAATAGACGCCTTTGTCCATGAGATAAATCTCGCAGCTCGAGTACGGGTACGAGTAGACGTGAAGGCTCGTGGCGCGCTCTCCGAATTCAGGAAGATTCTGTACCTGGTGCACCGGTTGGTCCGGTTGAACTACGCCGGGGTGCCCCGCGTCCATGTCGTAGAAATCCGTAGGAACGAGTTTGCACGTGTGACGGGAGGAATCCTGATCCTTGACGGCGAAATTCTGGACGCGGAGCCGCCCGATGGGCGTTGCCATCCAGCAATTCTGGCCGCGGTGATTGTGAATCCGGCTCATCTGGCCGACGTCCCAGCAGATTGCGATGACTTCGAAGAGCTCGCACTTGAAAACCAGATTTCGCGTGTAGTGGCTCTTCGCATAGAAGAGGTAAGGAGCGAGCGTTTCGGTTCGAACGGCATTTTGCTGCACAAAGTCGAGCACGTGCGGAATCGTGAAATCCCGCGCCGGAATTGCCCCAAGCCGCTTCACCCAGTCATCAATCGCAAGGATTTCCATCGGTGCGCCCCCGAAGCCTGGAAAGAGCACGAAGTTGACGCCGCATTATAGCGCCAGTCTGAAAACACCGGCCTCAAAATCGTCTCGAGCCAGCGTGCTATCATCAAAGCAAGATGGCCGCGCGGACACACAAAGCAGATGGCAGTCTTCTCGGGAAATCTGCGGAAGAGCTGCGCGCGTTCGCGGAATCGCTGGGTGAGCCGGCCTTCCGTGGAGCACAGATTTATCACGCGCTCTACAGCGAACGGCGCTTCGACTTTACAGCGATGACGAACTTGCCCGCAGCCTTTCGCGAGCGGCTGGCGCAGGAAGCAGCGATCGCATTGCCGCGAATCGTTCGGCGCTATCGCGCAAGCGATGGAACCATCCGGTACGTCCTCGCGCTGGGGGAGTCGAATGGCGACGGTTCCGGCGCGGGACCGACGACCATCGAAACTGTCTTCATGCCGGAAAAGAAACGGCAGACGATCTGCATTTCGACCCAGGCGGGCTGCGCCGTCGATTGCCATTTCTGCCTTACGGCAACGCTGGGGTTGATCAGAAATCTCACAGCCGGCGAGATTTTGGGACAGGTCCTCGTAGCGCTCGAAGACAATCGCGAAGCGCTCAGCCCACAGACCAACGTCGTGTTGATGGGCCAGGGCGAGCCCCTGCTGAACTATGAGGCTCTGATGGCGGCCATGCGGGTTTTGCTCGATCCGAACGGCATGGCCATTTCGCCAAAGCATGTGACGCTATCGACGAGCGGTATCCTGCCGGGAATCGAGCGGCTGGCGCATGAGAAGGTGCGCCCGAAGCTGGCGATTTCGCTGAATGCTTCGTCGGACGAGCAACGCGATCGAATCATGCCCATCAACCGCAAGTATCCGATCGCGAAGCTGCTCGAGACCTGCCGACGGTATCCGCTGCGGCCGTGGGAACGGCTCACGTTCGAGTACGTGCTGTTGGGAGGCTTTAACGATTCGCCCGAAGACGCGCGACGGGTCGTCAGGCTGCTGTCGAACCTGCGGGCGAAGGTGAACCTGATTCCGTGGAATCCCGGAGAGCTGCCGTACGCAAAGCCCGATCCGGCGCGCCTCGAGGAGTTCCGGAAGATTCTTGCCGATAAGAACGTGCCCGTTTTCGTGCGCTATTCGCGAGGGCAGGATGTGATGGCGGCGTGCGGTCAACTCGCGCTGCTTGAATCGGCAAGCGCACCTTCGCAGCTTGCGCAGATTTCGCCGGTCACATAGGCGCGTTCACGCTCTCAAGCGCGGATGCCGATCGCGGCCATCATCCGTCCCGTTGTCCCCTCCCTACGGTAGCTGAAGAAGAGATCCTCTCGGCAGACTGTGCAGAGATCCGAGGAAACAACCTTGGAAGGTGCAACGCCGGCGGAGATCAGAATGGCGCGATTCGCAGCGATCAAGTCCAAGTGGGCGCGCGGCGACGGAGGCGCATGCCCCGGCGGCTTCATCGTGAGCCAAGGCAGCCAATTCGGGTCGTTGTCGCCCGAAGCGAGCCCCTCGAACGGCCCGTCGAACCACTCGCGGGCATCCGGAAATTGTGCCGCGAATTCCTTCACAACTTCGTGGCCTACTTCGTAGCAGCAGCGGCCGATGCCGGGCCCGACTGCCGCGATCACGTCTCGAGGGTCCGTCCCGAATTCCATCTGCATTCTGCCCAGCGTCTTCTCGGCAATGCGCTGAAGCGTGCCTCGCCATCCAGAGTGAATTGCGGCAATCGCTCGTCTTTTCGTGTCCGCGAGCAAGATAGGAACACAATCGGCGGTCTGCACCGTGAGCAGCACGTCCGGCTCGCGTGTGATGAGGGCGTCGCCCGGGCAGATATCCGGCGTTCCGGCCGGTCGAGGAATGCAGAGCACGACATCCGAATGAACTTGGCGGGGTGTGGCGACGCGCATCCCGGCGGCGCCGATGGCCGCCAAGAATCGGCCGCGGTTTTCCACAACTCGTTCGCGAGAATCCCAGTCCGTGAAGCCGAGATTCAGGACGCGCTTTTCGTTCGTTCCGCGACGCGACTTCGTTCCGAGCTCGCTGACACCTCCGGGGCGTGTGCTGAAGCCGTGAACGAGCCAGTCAAGTCCGGCAAGTGAGGGCGCCTCAAGAATTTGGACGCCGCGCAAACGGCGGAGACGCCACGTCGCGCTTGCGATGACCTTGCAACGCGCCTCGGTCGGCTTTCTTCGTGATGGTCTTTGCTTCGTGCTGGTTGTCGACATGAGTTGTGGTCGCGGAGCGAGCCGCGGGCCATTTCAATTATAGGTATAATCGCGGCGCAGCGCAGCTTGCCACTCCACCATGTATTGTGTGTGGTCGCGCCAGAGGATCCGTGATCGTCGGATTGGGTCTCGATATTGCGGAAATCGACCGAGTCGCCGCAGCGATCACGCGCCACGGCGCTGCGATTCTCGAAAGACTGTACACACCACGCGAGATCGCTTACTGCGAGAATCACAAGAACAGGGCCGAGCGCTACGCGGCGCGGTTTGCGGCGAAAGAGGCGGCGATGAAGGCGCTCGGAACGGGGTGGAGGCTCGGCGTGCGTTGGCGCGACATCGAAGTGACGAACGCACCGGGCGGCAAGCCAACGCTGCGCCTGGAAGGCATCGCGCGCCAATTCGCGGATAGGCTCGGCGTCCGAAACATTTCGCTGACCATCACGCACAGCGGCAATCTCGCGCTAGCCCAGGTGATTTTCGAGGATTGATTCGGACGATGCAGCCGCATTAGGTGCCGGGGCGAGCTCGGTAAGACCGGCCGACGAGCGAGATACGCAAACGCGGAGCCACTGATTAGCTGCATGGCGTCCCGCGATCCGCAACTTCACGTAATTCCCGGTAAGAGCTTCGGTCCAATTGTCGCCACTGTGCTTCAGCGTCAGCACCCGGACGGTTCGGCCCGCCAGCGAAGTCCGAAACGCAGTTGCCTTTCCTTGGGCGATGGCGCGCAAGGTGCGCGCGCGTTCGCGGACCACGGCCGCGGGCACCGCCGCGTCGAGGTTCTGGGCTTGCGTTCCCGGCCGCTGTGAAAAAGAGAAAACGTGCAAGTACGTGAAGGGGAGACGCTCAACCAATTGGACAGTAGCGGTGAAATCCTCGGGCGTCTCGCCGGGGAAGCCCACGATAACATCTGCGCCGATGCCTGCGTGCGGCAGCATCCTGCGAGTCAGCATCACTCGTTCCGCATAGTGCTCCGCGCGATACCAGCGATGCATTGCGCGCAGGATTCGATCGGAGCCCGATTGCAGAGGCACGTGGAAATGGGGCGCGATTCGATTCGATGAAGCCACGAGCGCGATGAAATCCTCGGTGACGTCCTGCGGTTCAATCGAACTGAAGCGGAGCTGCTCCAGATCCGTTTCCGCGAGGATGCGCCGCACGACGGCTGCGAGGTCGGCGCGCGGGAGCAAGTCGCGGCCATAGCTTCCGAGATTGATTCCGCTCAGAACGATCTCTTTTGCGCCCTGACTGACGAAGGTGCGCACGCTTTCGAGTACGGCGTCAGGCGCCAAACTTCGACTGCGGCCTCGGACGAACGGTATGACGCAATACGAGCACCGATTATTGCAACCGTCTTGAATCTTCAGAATCGGCCGCGTGTGATCGTTGGTCGCAGGAGCGCCGGCTGCATCGAGAGTCATGTACTGCGCGAAGATGTCGCCCGTGAGAATCTTCACCGGGCCGCGCGTGAGAGACATCGAGTCTCCATCGAGTTGCGCGAGTGGAATAATGTCGCGGCTCTGTTCCAGCGTTGGGGCCGAAGCGGGCGGTTCAGTGAGTCCGAGAACGACGGCGGGAATGTGCGACTGATGCGAATTCCCGACCACGCAGCTGACGCCCGGGATCGCCGCGATTTCTTCTGGAGCGCGCTGGGCATAGCAGCCTGCCACAACGATGCGCGCGTTTGGATTTGCGCGATGGATCTTCCTGACTGCCTCGCGCGCCTGGGAGTCCGCTGCGGCGGTGACCGTACATGTATTGAGGACGACGATCTCGGCGTCCGAATGCTCGCCCTTCAGAGTCAGGCCGCGAGCGAGCAACTGGCGCCTGATGGAGGCGGCGTCCGCATCCGTCGCGCGACAGCCGAAATTCTCGATGGAAAATGTGATCATCTATGCGTATGAGCGCGCCCGCACTTCGCGCAGAAATCCGAATTATAGCAGCAGACGACGAGGCGAATGCGAGCCCAGTGAAAATCGCGAGGGCTGCGAAGTTAGATGCCAGTGGAGCGGCGCTGAAAACACAGCAAGATCAAGTCGGCTCGGCGGCGGACGCCGAACTTGGCGAGGAGGTTGGAGACGTGAAACTTGACGGTGCGCTCAGAAATGTGGAGCCGATCCGCGACTTCCTTGTTGGCGAGGTTTTCGAGCAGGCCGTTGAGCACTTCCTGTTCACGGCGGCTTAGTTCGGCGGGTGAGTCCCCTCGAAGGCGGCGGCCCTGCGTGCTGCTCAGAATCGAATCGACGAATCGCGATAGAACGGTGCGCGGAACCCAAAAGCCTCCTGCAGCGACCAGCGGCAGCGCCCGCGGCAACTGCTCGCGGGCCTCGTCATAATTCAGGATTCCCTTCACACCCTGCCGAAGGAGCGTATAACTGTCGGCTTCCTTCAATTTTTCTCCGACCACCAGGAGGCGCGCAGTGGGGAATCGATCGAGAATGTTCCCGAGAAGCGCGCCGGTAGCCTGGCGGGCGGCGTGGGCATCGACTACGAACACAGAGGCGCGCGGGACTTCAAGATTGCGCAGGTCCGGCGCCAACATCGAATCGAGCTGCTTCGAGACGATCTGAAATCCGGAACTCTCGAGGAGCCGACGAAACTCGTCGAGCACCATTGGATGCGGCGACAGAAGACAAACCCTCAGACTCGGCTTCGGGGTGGCTTTCGGCATGCGAATTTCAGGCTAACGGAAATGAATCGACGGGGCAAGAAGCCGGAAGAGCGTGATTTCCTACCAGATAATGGCTTCTAGGGATGCGGGTCGACGAGACGAGCATGCCATAGAAATGGGTCGGGTTTGTCTCCGACTGACCGAAGACTGGGCGAAGCGGAAAGGCGAAAAAGACACGAACCGTCAGCGGAGAGACGAGCAAGGGGAGGTTTCGCATGCGGGCGACCTCTAACCCAATCGGCTCAATCAGCAAGGATAGGCGGTTGCGGGCTTACGGGGCCCTCTGGATCCCGACCCATCTTGCGCTGCGGACGCTTGGCAGGCAATCCGGCTTGCCTCACCTTGTAAAGCAGGGCCCGGTAACTGATCTTGAGGACTTCCGCTGCTTTTCTGCGATTCCAATGGTTGGCTTGAAGGACTTTAAGAATGAGGTCTCGCTCCATCCGCCGCGTAACCTGTTGGGCGATACGCTTTAGGGGGATGTTGCCGTCCGTCGTCGTTTCGTACGAGAAAGTGACCGGCCTCTTTTCATCGCGGTCGGTGAAGAAGGCCTCTTCGGAGCCTAGGATGACGTAGCGCGCAAGGCAGTTTTCCAGCTCGCGGACATTGCCAGGCCACTCGCGCTGTTGTAGGAGTTGCACCGTCTCGCGCGACAGCGGAGCGGCCTCACGTTTGAAGCGCTGGTTAAAAACCTGGCGAAGGTACTCGATGAGATAAGGAATATCCTCGCGGCGTTCGCGGAGTGGGGGCAGGGTGATGCTGATTACGTTAATGCGGTAAAAAAGATCGGAACGGAAGCCCCCTGTTTCAATTTCGTGTTGAAGCTGCCTATTCGTCGCGCAAATAACGCGGGCATCTAGGCTCTTTTCTTCGTGGCCGCCGATGCGCGTGAAGTGGCCGTCCTGCAGTACATGAAGGAGTTTGGCCTGCAGGCCCATTTCAAGCTCGGCAATTTCGTCCAAGAATAGCGTTCCATCCTGGGCAAGTTCCATGCGGCCCGGCTTCGCAGCATTTGCTCCGGTGAAGGCGCCCTTTTCAAACCCAAACAGCTCGCTCTCAAGCAGAGTGCCGGGGATCGCCGGGCAATTCACTTTCACAAATGGGCCGCAGCGCCAGGGTGACCGGTGATGGATGAATCTCGCGAGGACTTCCTTGCCGGTTCCGCTCTCGCCAAGAACCAGGATCGGGACATTCAGACCGGCTGCCCGCTCGACTCGTTGACGAACTGCTTGCATTGCATCGGCGGGCCCGAAATAGATGTGCTCCGGCGGTAGGTCGACGGGATATGGTATGGCGAGTCTTCCTTCGGCCGCAGAAGCCATTGAAGTTGCGGTTGCACTCAAGGAACCAAACTGCCAAAGATGATGGCGTCACAGGCGAACTGTCGCCCAGCAGGCCCTCCGATGTAAGTACCTGAGGGGATGAATCTTAAGACAGATCGATAGCCACGTCCCAGTACTCCGTACCGATGCACCAACCGTCCCGGTGGAAAACTCAATCAGAAAATCCTTGGCACTTTCGGGAAGGCGCTTTCCCCAGCCGATTGCCAGCCTGTTGGGATCGGACCAACAAGGATCAGCACCCGGGCGGACAGGGGACCCGAAAGGTCGCCGTGGGTCAGAACGGGAAACGCAGTGAATCGAAACGGTTAAGCTGAGGCCAAGGCCGAGGAGTCAGGCTAACCTCAGCGCTGCGGAAAGATCAGGGCTTCCAGCATGTCGGCTCGAGCCTTTTGGTCCGAAGCGAACAACTGAAGGAGGTCCGTCACGGAAATCATTCCGCGGAAACCTTCACCGCCGACCACCAGCAGGTGATAGATGCCGTGTTGATCCATCAGCCGCAAGCAGTCTTCGATCGACGTTTCTGGCGTGACGGTGATGAGCTGTCGGGTCATGATTTCCGACACACGCATCCAAGCTGGACACTTGTTCTCGGCGGCTACCTTGTCTGAAATGTCGCTCTGTGACACCACTCCCAGCAGAACGCCGTCGCGATCGCACACTCCCACAGCGCGGACCTGCCGCTCACGCAGATATCGGGAGGCTTCGTGCACGGTGGCATCGTCTCGGACGAAGAACACTTCACGGCGGGAAGCGATCAGGTCCGCGATCTTCATCGGACCCTCCTGAAATTACGCTCAACTGACATCTGCCAGAACAACTGCTTGGACGCGCGCAAGAGAAAGCTCAACGGAGAACAACACCCGGGGCCTCCAATTTTGACCTCAAATGCGGGTTCCTTCTCCACGGATGATGTCGTAACGCTCGATCACCGCCGCGACGCCGATGGTTTCGAGTTCCTCGTCGCGCTTCTTGTCGATTCTGACGACGCGGCCGTGCGCACGCACGAAGACTTCGGTTCCGCGCGTAATCTCTGCAGGCAAGGTCAAGGTAAAATCCAGCTCCGTGCCGGGAGAGAGTTCCTTGTGCAGGGTGAAATAGACCCCGCGGGTAGATATGTCGCGAGTCTGGCCACTGTGTGATCCCGGTTCCCTATTGATTGGCAGGCGAACATTCACCGGTAGGGAGAGGTCGTACCGGCGGGCCGTGCGACGCTCCGTCATCCCAGCTGCTCCTCGCCTTCAGGATTGAAGTTCACGCACAATACGCCGGACCCAAGTCAGCAATCCCGATTCCAAAGATCGCTTGCCTTCCGATCAGGCCCATTTCGCTAAACCACTCTTGGGGGTCCGGCCCACCGTCAAAAAGTGGCGTTGCCAGCAAGCCCTTTGAAACCAGTAACAAACGTTTCTTTTGCTGTGTTCAGATGAGCGACGTGAACCCGGTCGCCCAGCGAACAAGAGACTCGCGAGCGACCCACTTCGGGGCGGAATACTAGACCAAGCAAGGAATGAAGGGTAGCGGTATTTCTTCGAATGTGCTCTAGATATGCAACTCTTTTCAGGCCTAGGACTACGAGTCCCCGCAGCTCAGTGCGGGGTTGCGGGGACGCCTGCCCTACGAACCACGCACTCCCGGTGCGACGGGAGAGGGTGTCTTGGCTGCTGCTTCCTTTTCGGCCGCTTCCTTTGCAGCTGCAGCGGCCTTCGCAGCAGCGGATCGCGAGCCACGGCCGGAATCGAGGTTGAATTGGCGCATCTTGTAGAGCAAGGCTTTGTAGCTGATGCCCAGCATTCGAGCGGCATCCTTTCGGCACCAATTCGTTTTCTCGAGTGCGTCTGCGATCGCTTCCATCTCCGCTTCGTCTTTCAAGCCGCGAACCAACGCTTTCAACCCCTGCTCCTTTGGGGCGGGAGCTTCTTCGCGAGGCACCATGCGCTGCTGCTGGCCCGTCATTTCCAGAAGTTCTCGGAAGCTTCCTTCGTCATCTTCGAGAATGACGTAGCGCTTCACGAAATTCTCAAGCTCGCGGAGGTTCCCGGGCCACGGATAGCGCAAAGCCGCTTCCAGCAAATGTTTTGAGGGGTCGGTCGCCGGCTTCTGGTACTTCTCGCTGTATTTGGCAAGGAAATGCCGAAAGAGCAGAGGGATTTCCGCCGTCCGTTCGCGTAGCGGTGGAATGTGAATCGAGAGAACATTCAAGCGGTAATAGAGATCTTCGCGGAAACGGCCGCTCCGCATGGCTTCTTTCACATCCATATTCGTGGCCGCCAGAACGCGCACGTCCACGTTGACCACTGCGCGCGCGCCAAGCCGCGAATATTGTCCATCCTGGAGAACGTGCAGCAGCTTGGCCTGCAAGTGCGGGCTCATCTCCGCGATCTCGTCCAGGAATATCGTGCCGCGGTTCGCCAACTCGAACTTGCCGGGCTTGGCACGGACCGCTCCGGTGAAGGCGCCCTGCTCATAGCCAAAGAGCTCCGACTCCAGAAGCTCGCCAGGGAGCGCTGCGCAGTTCACTTTCACAAAGGCCTGATTGCGCCTCGTCGACCGCAAATGGATCATCCGCGCGACCACTTCTTTTCCGACTCCGCTTTCGCCGCTGATAAAAACCGGCACGTCTACGGGAGCAATCTGCAGAATCTGCTGCCGGATCTTCAGCATCTGTGGGCTGGCCGCAAGGAACGACAGGTCTTCGGTCAATTGTTCGCAGTAATCGCGCAGGGCATCATTCTCAGAGCGCAACTGCTGCTTCTGACGGACTTTCAGAAACGCGGCGTCGAGTTCGGGTTTCTCGAACGGCTTCGTGAGGTAGTCCATGGCCCCGAGCCGAATTGCCTCAACCACGGTCGTCACTTCGTTCGAGCAGGACAGCATGATGACGCTCAACGAACGATCCACCTGCATCAGCTGCCGCAGGGTCTCGAGGCCATCCATCTCCGGCATCAGCACATCGAGGATGATGTAGTCGGGGCGTTCACCCGCGCCGACGCGCTCCAGGGCTTCTTTGCCGCTGGCCACGCTCTGCACGCCGAAGCCGTCGACCTCCAATAGCGTTTGAAGATACTTGCGAATGCTGGGTTCGTCGTCGACTACAAGAATCTTTTCTTTGTCGGGCATTTTGTTCCTATCTATCGCGTTTCTCAAAGTTATTCCAAACCAATTGGGAGGAGGAACGAAAACGAACTCCCTCTGCCCACTTCGCTATCCACCCAGACCTTGCCCCGGTGTGCCTGTATCAATCGCTTCGTAATGGCGAGTCCTAAACCCATGCCGGAAGACGAGGGATCCACGCGGACGAACTCCTCGAAAATCTCCTGGTGAAACTCTGCCGCGATGCCGCCACCCGAATCCGAAACGGAAATTAGGACACTGTTTGCCTTCCCGCCTCGGTCGCGTCGGCGCTCTTCGGGAGGCGTGGCTTCGGAAACGCGTCGCTCCCAGAAGTGCGGCTCGGCGAGTAGCCTTACGCAGCCGCCCGCCGGCGTGTGCTTCAACGCATTATCGAGCAGGTTGGCCATGCACTGCTGCACCTTTTGATAATCGAATCGAAACAGCTGCAATTCCGGGTGGAGGTTGATGTCGAGCGCCACGTTGGCGCGTTGGAAAGCGTCCTGCCATCGGCAGGTCAAATCGTTGACGCAGTCGCGCAGGTCATTCTCACGAAGCTGTAGGACAAGCTTCCCACTCTCCAGAGCCGAGTAGTTCAAGAACATGGAAACAAGGCGCACCAGGCGGTCGCAGCTCTCTTTGGATTCCCGGAGGATCTCTCGCTGACGATCACTCAGCTTTCCGAGTGAGCCCGAGAGTAATAGGTCGTAGTAACCTTTCATGACGGCCAGGGGCGTTTTCAATTCGTGAGCGGCCGATGCGAGGAACACCGTCTTTTGGCGATTGACTTCCTGGAGGCGGAGATAGGCAGCCAGCAGATTGCGATACGTAATCTCCCGCTCCTGCATCAGTTCTTGAACAGTCTGGCGCATTTGCGCTTCATCGGCTGCTTCAGAAAGAGCGGGGTCGACGAATACAACCAGCCAGTCCGGTTCTGGCAGCCACCTGACGCGCGCTCGGGTTTTGCTGTCTGGAGAGCCAATCGGGAGGTTCACTTCCTGCTCGCCGCTCTCGAGCCGCCCGAGCACGGCCTTGCGCTCGCACTTCAGAAGGTCTCGAAATAGGTTGGTCTCTGGCTCTGACCGCAAGCCAAGGGCGCCCAGGGCATCTTGGGCGTGCAGGTTCGAGAAGAGTGTCTTGCCGTCCCGGCCACAAACGAGCAGAGGCCGGTCTAGCGCGTCCAAAAGGCTTGCAACCAGCTGAAAAGCGGCCTGGTTCACGGCCTCCGGCGAGATTGTCAAGCCTTGCGGCAAAAGTCCCTCCTCGGGAATCTAATAGTACGTGTAAATGCTGACACTCTTCCGAGAGAGATCGGAAGGTGCGGAGAACCGGTATGCTCGCAAAGGGGCCAAGGAGTGTCAATGGTAAAAGCGTCCTACATTTGCACAATCGTGGAAGCAGAGTGGAGTAAATTTGCACACTTGGATGAAAGAGCGCAACAGCCTGCGCTCCTCGTACTTCTGCAACTGTAAGGAGTAAAGCCACTTAGCGTTGGCTGTTCGGTTCGGTCTGGCTTTGCACTGAAATTGCCAACCATGTGAGTACTAAAACTGAGGTACTGAATTCTCATGAGGGAAAGCGCAGCTCAACCACGGCTAGGCACGTCGCCGCTTTATGACGAGCGGCGCCGTTTCCAGCGCATTCGCCTTCAAGTTCCCCTCTTTGTCCGCGGGCGGGATGCTCACGGCGAGCAGTTCCTGGAACTGGCTAAGACTATCGATATCAGCGGTTTAGGAGCCTTCATTACATGTCCCAGGGCTCTGGCAGTCAACGAGATCATTACCCTGACAATCCCCGCACCGTCCATTACGTCCTCCGCCTTGGTGCCGGCGGGGATGCCCCCGATTCAGGCGAGGGTCAAGCGCCAGCAGGAAGCGGGAGATGTCCATCTGGTGGGTGTGGAGTTTCTAAAGCCGATCGCTTGAAGTTAGCCGCGCGCTGGCCTGCGAGGTACTACTAAAGGGAAGTACTTTTCATCATGCGAAGGTGCGTGACTGTCCCGGCGGTTCACTCGATCTTTCTGGTCATCAACCCGCTCAGCTTCAATAGGTTAGCAGCCTCTGCATCCTAGTCTCCGCTTCCAATTGGACCGTGCCGTGCTCTACTTTCTGTGCCCCCGCAGGCGACTCCCCTAAAACTTAGGGCAGAGTAGATCTGTCTCAGGACCCTAAATGGCCCAGCCCGGCGAACCCTCACAGCCGCAGCCGTCGTCCGAAGAGTCGTTTCTCGATCTGTTGGTCGAGACTCTTGAGGGCCTCGAGGAGTCAGTCCGCGGCCAGTTCCTCCGGCAGTTCTTTCGGACCCTCGCTCAGGTCGATCTGAGCGAATCCCAGAGCAACGAGTATTGGAGATTGATCCTCCAACGCCGCCGTGAACTCTCAGAGAGCATCGGCAAACGCGTATCGCTGCAGGCGGTTATGGTCGACGTCCTCGCCTCCACCAGTTTTCTTCGCGTTCCGATCTTGATGGAGTACGAGGAATTCAAGAAGCTTCAAATCAACGCAGCCACGGACGCCCTGACAGGGCTCTACAACAGGCGCCTGTTCGATGAATACTGTGACAAGGAATTGAACCGCGCAAAACGCTACAGTCATCAACTCGCAGTCGTCATTTTGGATCTTCACAGGCTCAAAGAGGTTAACGACCAGCACGGACACTTGAAGGGTGATCAGGTGCTGCAGCTGGCCGCGTCCACCTTGCGGAAAACGCTGCGATCCTCAGACTTCGCGTTTCGAATCGGTGGTGACGAATTCGCGCTGCTGCTGCCACAAACGGATTCCGAACAAGCGCTGACGCTCTGTCGGCGCTTGCGTGTGCAATACGAAGCCGAGTTGGGACCGATGAGTCTGAATATCCCGGCGACGCTGGATTTCGGTGTCTCGATTTTCCCGGAAGACGCGGAGAAGAAGAATGACCTTCTCGCTATGGCCGACAAGCGGCTTTATCAACTGAAATCGGAGGGCCGCGTGGCCCCGCGGGTGATTCCGCTTGAGCTGCGGCCTTCGCGCGAGGCTCCGCCGACACAGGCCCCCGCGCCGCCACCGGTTCAAGCTGTGGCGCCGAAGGTCGAGCCCGAGCCGCCAAGGGCTGCCAGCGCTCCTCCGACAGCCGCTTCTTACCCGGAAAAGCGGAAATGGGAGCGCGTATCGCTCGCCGGAACCAAAGCATACGCTGTGATTTCCGAAGGCGGCCAGAAGACAGCCAAGGTAATCGATTTGAGCTACGGCGGCGTGTCATTGTTACTTGACAGGCCCGAGGAAGTTCCGCAGCAGTTCAGCGCGGTTTTGCACGTGCCGATTTTGCCTCCGGTTCGCGTCGTTTTGCGCAGGGCCTATGCCAAACCGCTCGAGAGCGGGCGCACGCGGCTCGGCTGCTCGTTCGTTTCGTAGTCCTTGGGCCACTTCCATCACCTGCTGGTGTCAGCTGGAAATCAGCGCGGATATCCTGTAAAATGCTGGTTTCGGCACTGGCCTAGCGACGCGACCGTGTGGGGGTCTTTGCACTTCGCGCAGACCGGCCAGGAGAGGAGTTCTCAGGTGAAAGAAGGAATCCATCCCGATTACCATCCCGTGACGGTTCACTGCGCCTGCGGAAGCACCTTTGAGACGCGCTCGACCTTCAAGGGCAATCTCATCCGTGTGGAAATCTGCTCGAACTGCCATCCCTTCTTTACCGGAAAGCAGAAGCTGATCGACACCGCCGGCCGCGTTGAGCGCTTCCAGAAGAAGTACGCCGACAAGGCTGCCAAGAAGTAGCAATTATCCCGGAAATTCTGGGAGCTGTGCGCGCGGAACCTACGCGCGGACGCCGGAGCCCTGTGGTCCAACGGCAGACGACGGTGTACAATGCCGCTGAAAATGGCCACGCGCTTGTCCGCCCTCCCCGATCCGCAAGAGGAATTTCACATTGAAACAGGGCCGCCGCGTGTCACGCTGCGAAACTGTTTTGCGCATCCATTCGATTCGGCCATCGCGGCTGCGCGGACTTGCTATTCGCCTCGCCTGATCGGCCCCGAGGAGATCAACGACAAGCAGCGCGTAAACATCGGCTCCGCCACCTATTACGGCGGACATCACACCGTCTATCAGCATGCTCATTTCGAGTTCGGGCTCGAGAACGTCAGCCGGCAGTTCGTCTGGTCGTTTTTGCACGCACATCCGTTTTACAACTCCGAGCAGCAGAGCCAGCGGTATGTCCGGCTCGACCGCCCACAGGCGTTTGTACCGCTGGCGGGTGCTGCTTTTGGCCCGGAGGAGCGCGCGATCTACGAGAAGGCGATTACTCGGGCGTGGCAGCATTACCGCGAACTGACGCGCCTGCTTCAACCGAGCGCCCGCGCCATCCTGGGCGACATCTGGCACGTCAGCGGACTGTCTCACCCGAAGCGGGTGCAGAAGGTCGAGCGGCAATCCGAAAAGCGCGCCATTGAAGTGGCTCGATACGTTCTGCCGGTGGCCGCGTTCACGACGATGGTCCACACGGTGTCGGGCATCGTCCTGTACCGTCTGTGGCGGATGCTCGCGGCCAGCGACACGAAAACCGAGGGGCGCCACGTCATTGGGGAAATGGTCGCGCGCGTTCGCGAAGTCGACCCCCAGTTCTTCGATCGATTTGACAACGAACCGCTCGATGATCCGCCCGAACAGCAGTGCCCCCCTCGCGACGGCGAGGCTTTTGCGCGCGAATTCGACAGCCGCCTTGCCGGGTTGACGTCGCGCCTCATCGATTACTCGCCTCGTGCAATCGTGGCGATGGCCGAAGGCTATCGTGGCGTGCTCGGCTTGACGGCGGCGGAGTGCCCGGACGCGGAAGCGCTCGATTGCATGTTGAATCCCGCGCGAAATCCGTACCGGCGCGAGACCCTGAACATCGGTGTGCACGCTCCTCTGATGCGTCCGCTGCAACACGCGAATTTCACTTTCGCCAAGAAGATCAGCCACACCGCGGACAGTCAGGACCAACGCCATCGCATGGTGCCAGGGTCGCGGCCGTTGCTGACTCTGGCAGACACTCCTTCGCCCGACTACATCACCCCGATGCTCATCCGGGAATCTCCCCGCGCGGCGGAGATCTATGACCGCGCGATGGAAGAAGCTTGGGCCGCAAAGAACGAATTGATCGACCGCGGCGTTGCGCGCGAGTTTGCTCTCTATTTGTTGCCGAACGCCAAGGCGATTCGTTTGGTGGAATCCGGATCGCTCCTGCACCTTCTACACAAGTGGACGATGCGCACCTGCTTCAACGCGCAGGAAGAAATTTATCAAGCGTCGATCGAAGAGGTCGATCAGGTTCGGTCGGCGTTCCCCGCCCTCGGCCGCTACATCGGGCCCCCGTGCTATCTGCGCGCCGGGGTTTCGACGCCGATCTGCACGGAGGGTTCACACTTCTGCGGCGTCAAAGTGTGGGTTGACTTCCCGAACGTCCAACGCCGGATATGACGCGGCGCGGCAGCCTCGTCTACTATCTCTCCGCTTGGATTCTCGGCTGTTTCTTCATGAGTTTGCTGATCTGGGTCAAGGACATGTTTGCCGTGACCCTGGATATTCCGCTGACACGTTCCGCGTTCGGACTCCTGTTCTTCTATTTCTACGGTCTTGTATTCGGGGCGGTCGCGGCTTTCCTCGGCGCGCTCCTTCTCCGTCGGATGATGGCCGCCCTGAAATGTAAGACGCCCAGCCATTGGGCCATTGCCGGTGCGATTCTCGCTCCCGTCCTGATCGCGGTTCTTGGAATTTGGGGACGCCGACTCGAAATCGCGCAACGGCCGGGCGCGCGCCTTCTCGGTTTGCTCACCTTTGGACCGAAGACAGTCCTCGAGGCAGGTTGGTGGCTCGCGATCCCCGCCGGCGCGGCAACCGCCTTCTTCCTTTGCCGTATCCAGCGCGCATTTGTTTCGCAGAAGACCGGCGCTACCGCTTGAGAATGCGAGTCGAGTTCGGCGAGATTAGCTCGTAACGAATTCCGCGCCAGCGGACTCGCTTCGTCAGGAGGGACTGAAGGAAATTCCAGGAAAAGAGGAATGGCACGATCGGCGCCAGCGCCAGCCAGACCCAGCCCCACTCTGAGAGCTTCCCTTTCCATTCGGGCAGAAGTTCGTTGACCGCCATTGTCCGGATCGCGCCCTTCATCGCGGCAAGCAGCGGAATCGCCAGCGTCACCAGGGCTAGCTGTCCCCACGGATCGCCAGCGATCATCTCGGCCAGAACCACCACAGCAGCGTAGACAAGCGTGAGCGAATAGCTCAGGTGCGAAAGCATGCCGAGCAGCCATCGCTTCGGCGCATAGACGCGCGTGATCACGATTTGGCGCGTCGTAAAATCCAGCAGGTCTGTTCCGGTCCACGGGTGCGGAGTTGCGGCCAGGCATTCGGGGCAAAAGACGATTGTCTTGCCCGCCCGGTTGAGTGCGCTGGTCATCGCGAAGTCGTCGCTGACGGCGCCAGTCCAAGCCTCCAGAACCTGGGCGTCGTCGAACGTTCTCCGTCGAATCGCCGTGCCGCCTCCCCAGCAGAAGTTATCGGCTTCCTTTCCAAGAAGCGTCGCGACGGCGGCATTCCACGCCGACGCCATCGCGCTCGCAAACCCGCCTTGGCCGATGCTTCGGCTCGGAATCATCCAGCGGTACGCGGTTGTGGCTCCGATGCGCGCATCCTGCAGCGGAGCGATCAGCTTGCCCAGCCATTTGCGCGGCAGACGGACATCCGAATCCGTGAAGACGATCACTTCGAACTTGTCGGGCGGCAGCGCTTCAACGGCGCGCCGAAGATTGTACACCTTTTCGCCGCAGTCTTCCGGCGGGCCGGCGATGACGATGTGGACCGGCCGCTGGCTTGCCGCCTTTACCCGTTCGACCACTTTCAGCGCCGGGTCCAGGCTCGTCGCAAGCGAAAAGTAGATTTCGTAGTTCGTGTATTCAAATCGCGTCAGCGCCGTTAGATTGTCTTCCAGGCCCAGCTCGTTTCCCTTGCAAGGGCAAATCACGGCGGCAACGGGCGCGTAAAATCCCGGGTGCGAGCCGAGCCGCTTCCGAGCCATCTGGAACCACTGCAGACCGTTGAGCAGCGAATAGACTCCGAGTGCAAGCTGAAGGATGACGAGGATGTAGAACGCTGCTATCACTCGGGCGAGAATAACAAAAACGCTTGCCTGAATGTATCGCCGCGGCACTTACGTGTACCGAAGAGGAATCCCCTCGGAGCCCTGCACGCTGCGGCAGAAACGCGCCCGCAGCCCGTTGGCGGTGTCAGCCGTTGCGGCGGCGAGAGAGAACCTTGCGAAGCACGCGGTCAGACGCCGCGTCGAGTTCGCCATGGAACTTGCTCGCGGCCCGGCGCGCCTGATCCATTAAAGAAGGGTCCAACAAGAACGCCACGCGGTCTACAAACGGCCCCGCGGTCGTCACTCGCGCGCCACGCTTGGGGTATTTCCGATTTTCCCACTCGCTGAGTTTTTCGTACAACTCCAGGTCGTGCCAGAAATCTTCTGCGTCCTCCTCATTCCAGTTCAAGGCCTGCCCGAGCGCGACGAAGAATTCTTCCCGGAACAGGTCAAGCACCGGGATGGCAAATTCCCAGCCGCGGCTCTTTCCCCGTGACTGTCTCGAACGCGCACTCTTCTTTCGCCGCGAGACCTTCCTCCTTGGTTTGGCGCTGCGCACCGGCACGCGGACCTTCAGGCGTTTGGGCAACGCGCCTTCGATGCGCAGAACCATCGCCAGGATCGCTTCGCGGTGGATTGTTTCGAGTTGTTCTCGGTAATGTCCCGGCTGGTCGGCGCGGCCCGGCCGGCGTTGCTCCGCCGCGTAGATGTCGAGGAACCGCTGGACCATTTCATTCTGGTCAAGGGTGCGGAGCAGCAGCGTGGCTGCTTCGCGGGCGCGGACCACCAATTCTCGAGGACGCAGCGGCATGCAAAGGAAGCTGTACGCGAAAGCCGTTTTGGCCGCAACAGGAATCTGTCCCGTGCGTACAAAACGAAAAGGCCCGGAGTCTCCTCCGGGCCGTTTTCGTCGTTTCTATTTTGTTGTTCGGCGTCAAAGCCCGCGTCAGTGGACAGGACCCTGCAGGGGAGGCCTTTCCTGTCCGACGGGTCCACCTGGCACCGGCCGAACCGGCTTTTCGAATTTGCCAAGAGCAATCTCGAGAGCCTGTTCGGCCGTCCGAACATAGTGGACTTGGATGCCCTCCAGCATCTCGGGCTTGAGGTCCTCCTGGACGTTGGGTTCGTTCTCCGAAGGAAGGATCACTTCCCGAATGCCGGCCCGTTTCGCACCGAGCACCTTTTCCTTGATTCCGCCCACCGGAAGCACGATGCCCGAGAGCGAAATCTCGCCCGTCATCGCGACGCGCGGCCGCACTGGCCGTCCGGTCAAGAGGCTGACCAGCGCCGTCACCATCGCGACGCCCGCGGAGGGGCCGTCCTTCGGCACCGCTCCCGACGGAACGTGGATGTGCAAGTCCTGCTTGCGGAAGAAATCGGGATCGATGCCGTAGCGTTCGGAATTCGCGCGCACCCAGCTGAGCGCGGCGCGCATCGACTCCTGCATCACCTCGCCCAGATGGCCGGTCATCGTGAACGCCTTCCCGCCGCGCGCCTTGCTCGCTTCGATGAAGACGATGTCCCCGCCGACCGGTGTCCAAACGAGCCCGACGGAAACGCCGGGAGTTTGCACGCGTTCTTCCACTTCCTTTTCGAGGCGGACTTTGGGAATGCCGAGCGCTTCGCGAATCACGTCGGGCGTGACAACCAGCTTGTCCTTCTTGCCTTCCGCGATTCGCCGCGCTTGCTTCCTCACCAGCGTCGCGATCTCGCGTTCGAGATTGCGCACGCCGGCCTCGCGCGTGTAGTGCGTGATGACGTCGCGCAGAGATTCGTCCGTAAACTCGATCTGTTCGCCGAGCGTGAGACCGTGCTCCTTCGTTTGCCGCGGGATCAGGAACCGCTTGGCGATTTCGATCTTCTCTTCCTCCGTGTAGCCGGGGAGCTCGAGAATCTCCATACGGTCGCGCAGAGGCTCCGGAATCGGATCGATCCAGTTCGCAGTGGCCACGAACAATACCTTCGACAGATCGAATGGAACGTCGAGATAGTGATCGCGGAATGTCGCGTTCTGCTCCGGATCGAGAACCTCCATCAACGCCGCCGCGGGATCGCCGCGGAAGTCGCGCCCGAGCTTATCGACCTCGTCGAGCATGAAGACGGGATCGAGCGTTTCGGCTCGGCGCATCCCCTGAATAATTTGGCCCGGCAGCGCGCCGATATAGGTGCGCCGGTGGCCGCGGATTTCGGCCTCGTCATGCATTCCGCCGAGCGAAATGCGGACGAACTTCCGTCCCATCGCACGGGCGATGGATTTGCCGAGCGAGGTCTTGCCCACGCCCGGAGGCCCGAGGAAGCACAGAATCGGTCCCTTCATGCCGGGTTGCAGCTTCTTCACTGCGAGGTAATCCAGAATGCGCTCCTTCACCTTTTCGAGATCGTAGTGATCCTCGTCCAGGATCTGCTGCGCCTGCAGGATATCGATCTGTTCCTCGCCGGTCCCGGACGTCTTGTTCCACGGCAGCGACGTCATCCATTCGAGGTAGGTCCGCGAAACCATGTATTCGGCCGAAGCGGGCGTCATCTTGGCGAGACGCTTCAGCTCGCGGTCGCACTCTTTCTTGGCCTCGGCCGACATTCCCGACTCTTCGACCTTCTTTCGAAGTTCGTCCAGTTCGGCCTGGCCGTCGTCCGATTCGCCAAGTTCCTTTTGAATCGCCTTCATCTGCTCGCGAAGCAAGAATTCGCGCTGGCTCTGGCTGACCTGCTCCTGAACCTGTTCGTGAATTTTGTTTCGGAGCTCGAGGACTTCCTTTTCCTTCGAGAGTTCGTTGATCAGAATCTCCAGGCGCTTGCGCACGTTGAAGGTCTCAAGCAATTCCTGCCGCACCATGGTGCTCAGTGAAGGCAGGTTGGAGGCGATAAAATCGGTCAACCGGCCCGCCTGGTCCATGTTCAGCACTTCGGTCTGCAAATCGTCGGAGAGTTGCGGCGAGCGAGCTACCACCTCGCGAAACAGCTCTTGAACGTTTCGTTGCAGCGCGGTCAATTCCGCATCGATTTGGCCCTCGAGGTCCGCTTGCCGTTCCGCGCGGGCGCGCAGGAATGGCTTCAGCCCGACCACGTCGAGCACGCGAATCCGCTCCAGCCCTTCGAGAAACGCAACCACGTTCCCGTTGGGCATCCGGACCATCTTGTGTACCTTCGCGAGCGTGCCCACGCTGTGAATATCCGTTCCGCTGGGTGTTTCCACGCGCGGATCCAGTTGCGCCACGACGCCCAGCAACTTTTCGGCGCCCTGAAGCGACTCGAGCAATGCCAACGAGCTTTCACGGCCCACCGGCAGCGGCATCACGGCGCCCGGAAACAGAACCGTGTCCCGTACGGGGAGTATGCCCAGTTCCTCCAGAGTGCCCTTCGTATCTCTTGTCACAGTGTCCCCCTGAGAACCCGGAAAAAGCTAAAGCAGCCGCCAAGAACCTTATCGGCGGCCCGGACTATTGGATGCAGTCCAGCAACGAAAGGGATTCCGGTAATATAATTGACCCCCTATCAATTCAGCTTAGCGTATCACACTCATGTTTGCAATGCAAGTAGCTGCACACGCCTCACGCCCATAATGAAGTTGTAAGCCTATTAAATACAGTGTGTTACATCATCATTATCCAGGTGAGAATGTGGACTTGACCAGACGTATGGCCTCCTCCCGGTCGACGAGTCGACCATCCAGCTGTGCTTCTTCGACAGCATCCAGAATCTCCTTATATTGAGGCCCGGGCTTGTAACCCAGGGCTCTTAGGTCGTCGCCGGTCAGCAAACGGGGTGGCTTGACCACCTCCGGTGGCGTCTCGGCCAGGAAGCGGCGGACGAATTCGTAGTTTTCGAGATTGCCATGGCTGGCGGTGCAGTCGAGGCGGTGAAGTTCGAGATGCTCGTCGAAACGATTCAGGCGCACGAAGCGCTTGAGCGTGGATGGTTTCATTTGGGGGACGTCCTTGAAGCGAAGGTGATTCGCAACCAGGGCCGCGATCTGTTCGGTGTCGTCGTTGGAAAATCGCAGGCGGCGGCAAATCTCCTCCGCCATTTTTGTTCCGACTTCGACGTGCTCATCGAAGCGGATGCGGCCTCCCGGCCCGGCGGGCGGCTTGAACGTGGGGGGCTTGCCGACGTCGTGCAGCAAGACGCCCCAGGCGAGCGTCGGCGAGCAACCGGCCGGCAGGCCTTCCAGCATGAGCAGCGTGTGCGTCCACACATCGCCTTCGGGATGAAACTGAGGCGGCTGCTCGACGCCCTTCATGCGGGCGATTTCAGGCAAGACCTGGGGCAGGAGCGCGGTGTCGTCGAGAAGCTCGAAGGCGCGGCGAGCCGCTCCTTCAGTGAGCAGCTTCGTGAGGTCATCGCGCAAACGTTCGGGCGAAACCTGGTGTATCTGGGAGGCGAGTTTGACAATCGCAGTGAACGTGGCGGCCTCGATCGCGTAGCGAAACCGCGCGGCGAACCGGACCGCGCGAATCATCCGGAGCTTGTCCTCGAAAAAACGCTGCTCCGGACGTCCAATCGCGCGAATGACGCCGGCGCGAAGGTCGTCACGCCCGCCGACGAAATCGAGCACCTCGTTCGTCTGCGGATCGAGCAGCAACGCGTTGATGGTGAAGTCGCGGCGCCGCACGTCTTCCTCGGGAGTCTTCGCGTACACGACCTTGTCCGGGTGGCGTCCGTCGGAATATCCAATATCGGATCGGAAGGTCGCGACCTCGACCTGCATCGAGTCAGCAGCAACGATGATTACGCCGAACTGCGCGCCCACGGCGAGACTGTTGGGAAAGAGCCGCTGGACGCCTTGCGGAGTGGCATCGGTCGCGACGTCGTAATCCACCGGTTCGCGTCCGAGAAGGATGTCGCGCACGCAGCCGCCGACGAGATATGCCTGATATCCGGCGGTGCGGAGAGTGCGGCAGATTCCGTTGGCGAACTCGCGGGCGTTCATGCGGCGATTATGAGCGAAATGCGGGGAGGTTGAAAGTTGCCACTCGAAAAGTTGAAGGGTGAAACTGCCGTATAATTGCACTCGCGATGTCCACCGCCGCCAATCCGCCGCCCGGTCCAGGAGCCGCCCCCGGAAGCCATCGCGTGCGGACGTTCTGGACGCGCGTGACCGAAGGGTTTGAGCTCGAGCAGCTTTGGGGGCAGTTCGTTTCCGAAGCCAAGTCGAGCTACGGCTTGTACTCGAAGGATGTCGATTGGGACGCCGTTCATCGCGAGAAAAACAAAGTCAAACGGATCCTGTCCGCAGCGTGGGCGCTTTTTCAAGCGATGCTTATGAAGCTTTCGCCGGCGCGGCGCGTGCTGCTGTTGATCGCCATCGCGCTGCTGGTGATTCAGCCGGAGTTTCGGTGGGGCAATCAGGGAGAGGCGAGCTTCCGGCTGGGAGCGCTGGGCGCTCTGATTCTCTTCCTGCTTCTGGCGCTGGAGCTGGCCGATCGGGTCACGATGAAGCGCGACCTGGAAATCGCGCGCGAAATCCAGCAATGGCTGGTGCCGGACCATCCGCCGATCGTTTCGGGATTCGATCTTGCCTTCGCGACGCGCCCGCAGAACACCGTCGCGGGCGATTATTACGACGCCTTCCTGCGCCCGAAGCCGCCGAACGATTCCGGCACGGCTCCGCTTCTCATCGTCGTCGCGGACGTGGCCGGCAAGAGCGTTCCGGCCGCGTTGCTGATGGCCACGTTCCAGGCGGGGTTGCGGGCGCTGGCGGCAACGCCGGCATCGCTCGATGAAATTGTCCGCGGGCTCGACCGGTACGCGCGGGCGCACAGCCTGGAAGGGCGGCGGTTCACGACGGCGTTTCTTGCGGAGATCGATCCCGGGACGCGCGAGATGCACTACGTGAACGCAGGGCACAACAGCCCGATCCTGCGGCGCGTGACGGGCGAGATCGAGCGGCTCGTGCGAGGCGGGCCGCCGT
Source organism: Candidatus Acidiferrum sp. (assembly GCA_035517015.1). Taxonomy (GTDB): domain Bacteria; phylum Acidobacteriota; class Terriglobia; order Acidiferrales; family UBA7541; genus Palsa-295. The sequence goes on from DATIZQ010000035.1 coordinate 58,577, forward strand.
TCGGCGTTCCGCTTTTCACCGAGGAAGAGGTGGCGTATCCGTCGGGCCGGGTGCAACTGGATCGCGGCGATCTGCTCTACATCTTCACGGACGGGGTGATCGAAGCGGTGAACGACCGCGGCGAAGAATTCGGCGAGGCGCGGCTGGTTCCATGCATTCTGGCGGCGCCGCCCGAAAGCGCCGCGGACACGCTGAAGCGCGTGATGACGGAAGTGAACACGTTCGTGGGCTACGCGCGCCAGCACGATGACATCACCTCGTTCGTCCTGCGTGTCATTCCCTAGTCTCTCCGCTCGCGATTGGCGAGCGACCCGCCGAACTGCACCTTCGAGAATCCAAACTTGTCCCGCAGGCGGTCCGTCACGCGCGCGAGGCGTTCCAGCTTCTCGCGCCGGCCGGGATCGAGAAGGTCGAGCTGGCCGGAACCGGCGAAGAACGACGAGAACGCAACACCGACAAGGCGAAACATCGCCTTCCCGTCCCAGGAGCGGCTGAAGAGGCCGCGAATGACGCCAAGCAGCACAGTGTCAAGGTCGGTCGGATCAGCGAGTGTTTCGGCGCGGGTGATCGTCTTGAAGTCGGTGTAACGCAATGTCAGCGTGACGGTGCGGGTGTGAAGGCCGGCGTCGCGCAGCCGCTTGGTGGCCTTCTGGCAGAGATAACTCAAGGTCGCCTCGAGCTGTTCGCGATCGTTCGTGTCACGGCCGAAGGTTTGGTTATGCGAAATCGATTTTGGTTCCGCATCGACGAAGAACTCGTAGGAGTCAACGCCGCGCGCTTTGCGATAGAGCGCCGTTCCCCATTGACCGAAGTTCTCTTCCAACTGTTCGAGCGAAACGGCCTGGAGTTGCGCAAGCGTTTCGATTCCGAGGTTCTTGAGCGCCGCCTCCGTGACGCGGCCGATGCCCGGAATTCTGCGGACGCCAAGCGGCGCGAGAAAAGCGCTTTCGCTTCCCGCCGGGACCCAGACGAGGCCGCGCGGCTTGGCCTGTTCGCTGGCGACCTTCGCGATGAGGCGCGTCGCCCCAAGACCGCCGGAGCACGGGAGGCCCGTGGTCGCGGTGATTTCCTGCAGCAGCCTGTGCGAAGCGGCGAGCGGGTGCGCGAGCAACCGCTCCGTCCCGGTGAGATCGAGATAGGCCTCGTCGATCGAAGCCATTTCAACGACGGGCGAATACTTCGACAAGGTCGCGGCGACGCGGTCGCTCCACTGCTCGTAGAGTTCGTGATGGCCGTCGAGAAAGATCGCGTGCGGGCAAAGCTTGGCGGCGGTGCGCAGCGGCATCGCGGAGTGCACGCCGAAACGGCGGGCTTCGTAGCTCGCGGAAGTGACCACGCCGCGCTGGTCGCGCCGGCCTCCAACGACGACGGCCTTGCCATTGAGCTCGGGCCGGGCCAGAAGCTCGACGGAGACGAAGAAGGCGTCCATATCGATGTGGAGGATCGACGTAGCCGACTCAGGGCCGGCCGACGAGGCGTCGTGCTTTGCCCGGAAGTGCGCCAGTTTCGGCATACGGAAGTCTGTGGTGGAACTATACAACGACGGGGCGAAGATAGAGCGAAGAAAACAGGGGCGCGTAGACCGTGAGGGTGCGTTGAAAACGTCGAAATGCGAAACCCGATATTTTGGCGATTAGACCGGGGTGCCGTCGTTTGTTTTCTATGACTTACGAGGGGTTCTAATATTCGAATTTGGCGATTAGAAAAGCAGGGACGAGGCACGAAGGCGAGGGGCGCGAAGGCCTTCCGGGGACTCGCGAGGGCTTCGACCTTCGCCAAGCGGCGTCCCTTTTGCGTGTTGTCAATTTTTCTAAACATAAAAACGGGCCACGGTAGCACGAAACTGATTGGATGGGTAGGTTCAAAATTCGAGTAGTAGTCCTATAACCGGGGTAATGGGGAGACGCTATCTCGTCGTGGCTCAAACGCGTTCGGCGGCAATGACGCGGGGGATGCCTGCCAAGTCATTCGTGATCTTCACGGCGGTCCAGGCGGTTCCTCTCTCGAGAATCGATCGAACGCGCGGCGCTGAATCGTGGCCGAGCTCGAGGACCAAAACTCCGCCGGAGCGAAGGAGCTGCCCAGACTGTTCGATGAGGCAGGGATAAATCTCGGCGCCTGCGGGGCCCCCGAAGAGCGCGACGTGGGGTTCGTGTTCGCGGACCTCGCGGGGGAGGGTTGCGGATGCGTCGCGGGCGACGTAAGGGGGATTGCTGACTATGAGATCGAGAGGCAGGGACGAGGGATGAGGAGCGAGGGGCGAGTACAAGAAGGCAGCAAGGAGGTCGCAGCGGATGAAGTGGATGCGAGCGGAGACGGCGTGGCGGGCGGCGTTGCGGCGGGCGACGGCGAGCGCAGCTTCGGAAATATCCGTGGCGAAGATTTCGGCGTGCGGCAGCTCGCGCGCAAGAGCGACGGCAATGCATCCGGAGCCGGTGCCGACGTCGGCGATTCGGAGCGGTGGCGTCGGGGCGCCCGTGCGTGGGTCGATGCGGAAACCGCGCGGGCCAAGGCGTTCAAGAGCGACTTCGATGATGTGCTCAGTTTCGGGGCGCGGGATCAGGACGCCGGGATTCACTTCGAATTCGAGTCCCCAGAATTCCTGTTTGCCGGTGAGATATTGCGTGGGCTCTCCGGCGGCGCGGCGGGCGATGAGCGCGAAATAATTTTCGGCGGCGGAAGCGTCCATGGGCGATTCGGGATGCGAATAGAGCCAGGCGCGATCGCGTCCGAGCGTGTGCATGAGAAGAAGTTCGGCGGCGAGGGTGTGCGAAGGCGTGCGGGCGGCGCGGAGGCGAGCCATTCCCTCTCTGAGGGCGGAGCGGACGTCGCGAGGGCGTTCGATTGTCAGTGGGTCAGGCATCGCAGCGATCCGAGGAGCAAAACCGCGCGCCCTTTGCAAAACCGGCAAAGGATGCGGTACCCCAACCTTCAAAACCAAACAGCGCGTCAGGCGGCGTCGAGTTCGTCGCGGAGGCGCTCGGCTTCGAAGTGCGTGACGAGCGCGTCGACGAGCGGACCGAGCTTGCCGTCCATCACCTGATCGAGCTGGTGCAGCGTGAAATTGATGCGATGGTCGGTGACGCGATTCTGCGGGAAATTGTAGGTACGAATTTTTTCGGAGCGGTCGCCGGTCTTGATCTGGCCGCGGCGTTCGGCGGCGATTTGGGCGTGCTGCTTTTCCTGCTCCATCTCGTAGAGGCGGGCGCGGAGGACGCGCATGGCCTTGGCGCGATTCTTGATTTGCGATTTTTCGTCCTGCTGCGAGACGACGAGCCCGCTGGGAATGTGCGTGATGCGCACGGCGGAATAGGTGGTGTTCACGGATTGGCCGCCGGGACCGGAGGAACAGAAGGTGTCGATGCGCAAATCCTTCGGCTCGATCTTGATGTCGATTTCGTCGGCTTCAGGAAGGACGGCGACGGTGGCGGCAGACGTGTGGATGCGGCCCTGCTGTTCGGTGGCGGGAACGCGCTGGACGCGGTGGACGCCGCTTTCGTATTTCAGTTTCGAGTAGACTTTGTTTCCTTGAATTGCGGCGACGATTTCCTTGACGCCGCCGATCGAGGAGGCCGAGCTTTCGAGGACTTCGACGCGCCAGCCCTGCGATTCGGCGTAGCGAGAGTACATGCGGAAGAGCTCGCCGGCGAAGAGCGAGGCTTCGTCGCCGCCCGTGCCGGCGCGAATTTCGACGATGACGTTTTTCTCGTCGTTCGGGTCTCGCGGCAGGAGCAATACTTTCAATTCGCGCTCGACGGTTTCGCGGCGCGCTTCGAGTTCGTGCGCTTCGTCGTGAGCCATCTGCTTCATTTCGGGATCGTCGGCTTCGACGAGCAACTGCTTGGCGCCCTGCAGACCATTCTCAATGTCCTTCCACTGGCGGTACTTGGCGACGATGTCGCCCAGCTCCGAGTGCTGCTTGGCGAGCTTCTGGTAGCGGGCGGAGTCCGAGTGGACTTCGGGCGAGGAGAGCTCCTGCGTCATTTCGTCGTAACGCGATTCGATCTGTTTCAGTTTTGCGTATAGGTCAGCCACGGCAGTGCTCCAAAAAATAGAAAAGGGGAAAGAGAAAATGGAAAACGGCGAAAACTCCGCCGAAACATCGCCCCGGGCAGGGCGGAGAGAAATCGCTAATAGAATGAGGCAAACATCGCAGTCACGACTGAGATAAGAATAACGGCAACTCGCGCGAGAGTCAAACTAGGGAGAAGAGAAGAAGAAAAAAGCAGTCAGAAATGCTGAATCCAGGTGGTGACCTGGTGCCAGAAGGGGAGGTGGCCGACGGGAATCAAGATGATCTGCATGAAGAGGATGACGAGCGAACCTCCGATGGTTGCGGGGTGGATCTTTCTGCGAGACCAAAGATCAAAGGCAATCATAGCGACCAGAAACACGTCAATGATGCCGAAGAACACGAAGACGCTCGAAAAGGCGAAGGCGAACGGCCAGCGGGACACCGCGGGTCCCATGAGCGCGACCGTGGCGAAGGTCATGAGGCGTTTATGCGCGGGTCCGTTCCTTCGAGCGCGGAGGCCGAAGAACGCCAGAGCGGCAAAGGCCGACAACTGAAGCACATCCTGGCCAAAGAGCGCGTCCAAGCCCATGCCGAAGACTGCGTGCCGCCGGACGGCGTCTACCAAAACGGCGAATCCCATGGGCACCATCAGAGCGGCAACGCCGATGCCGAGGACGCCGAGGCGCTTGTGCAAGTCGACGCGATTGGCCGAGACGAGAGCAATCTGCGCGATGAACAGAAGTATCCAGCAGGAGAACAGCACGCCATGAACGTGAACGATCGGGCTGGGAAGCTTGGCGCGCAACATGCCGGCGAGATAGTAGGTGCGGGCGAAGCCGATGAAGACCATCACAAGAGCGAGCAGAGCCATGGCGATGAAGAAATAGTCGTCGGCGCGCTTCTGGGCGGGACGGGTTGCGATGATTGACGCCACGTATCCTCTCAACTGGCGCGATAGATTTCCGGTTGACGGCGGTGCGGAATCGGCGGCTACGTTATCACGGGTTAGGCGACGAGCGTCAAGATGGCGGGCTTGCAATGGTGGCGGTGGATTCGGAGAATGAACGGATGAGCGAGGCGAAGGGAGATGGCTGAGGCGGTCTACATTGTGAGCGCGGTGCGGACGCCGGTGGGAAAATTCGGCGGGATGCTGGCGGATTTCACGGCACCGGACCTGGGCGTGATGGCGGTGCGGGCGGCGCTGGAGCGCGCGTTTGGGTTGCCGCTGCCGCGAGAGAGGATTCCAGGCGAACCCGCGGCAGATGCGGCTGCGACGCCGTGGCGCGTCGACGAACTGATTTTCGGCAACGCGCGTCCGGCAGGCGTGGGGCCAAACCCGGCGCGACAGATTGCGTGGCGGGCGGGGCTGGGCGACGACGTGCCGGCGTTTACGGTGAACATGGCGTGCGCGTCCGGTTTGCGCGCGGTGATGCTGGGCTGGCAGCAGATTCGGCTGGGACAGGCCGCGATCGTGGTGGCGGGCGGCGCGGAGTCGATGAGCCGCGTGCCGTATCTGGTGGAGGGCCGCTGGGGATTCAAGATGGGCAACCAGCCGCTTGTGGATGCGATGTATCGCGACGGATTCCTGTGCCCGATTTCGAAGATGGTGATGGGAGAGACGGCGGAGATTCTGGCGGAGCAGTACAAGATTTCGCGCGACGAGCAGGACGCGTTCGCGCTCGAAAGCCACAGGCGTGCGGCGCGGGCGGCGACGGAGTGCCGGTTCAGGGGGGAGATGGTTGCGGTCGAAAAGATCGACAAGAAGGGCAACGCAACGCGACTTGAGAAAGATGAGCACGTTCGGTCAGACGTGACGCTCGAGGCGCTGGCGAAATTGCCGACCGTGTTCAGCAAGGCGGGAACGATTACCGCGGGAAACTCGAGCGGAATCACGGACGGCGCCGCGGCGGTGGTGCTAGCAAGCGAGGAAAAAGTGCGCGAGATGGGGCTGAAGCCAATGGCGCGAATCGTGGACGCGACGGTGGCGGCGGTCGAGCCGCGCGTGATGGGAATCGCTCCCGTTCCGGCGGTGCGCGCGCTTGGGAAGCGTACGGGAACCAGAGTCGAGGATTACGCCGCGGTGGAGCTGAACGAGGCGTTCGCCGCGCAAGTGCTGGCGTGCGACCGCGACTTGCACTTCGACCGCGAGCGGCTGAATCCGAATGGCGGCGCGATCGCGCTGGGGCATCCGATCGGCTGCTCCGGCGCGCGGATTTTGACGACGCTGGTTCACGAGCTGCGCGGCGATGCGCCGGCGAGGCGTGAGCCGGGGGCGCGACGGGGTCTTGCCACTTTGTGTGTATCGGGCGGAATGGGCGTGGCGATGGAAGTGGAAACTGTCTAAGCTTCTAGCCGGAGCTTCGCAATGGCTCAAAAAGTTCGCGGAGTAGAAGTTCTCGGAACGCTGGCGCTGGCGGCGCCCAAGGTCGAACAGTTCCAGCACGTGAAATACCGCGTCGACGGCGAGGTGATGCGGCTGACGCTCGATCGGCCGGAGCACAACCTGCTGAACGAGCGGATGCTGGCGGAAATAGCCGCAGGGATCAATTCGGTGGCCGAGCGGAGCGACATCAAGCTGATCGTGATCGACTCGGCGGCCAAAGCCTTCTGTGGCGGCATCGAGCTGGGCGAATACACGCAGCGGCGCGTGTTTCAACTGGTGGACGCATTCCACAATACGTTTTCGGCGATGCTGGACACGTCGAAGCCGGTGCTCGTGGTGGTGAACGGGCCGGCATTCGGCGGCGGCGCGGAGCTGGCGGCGCTGGCCGACCTGGTGATCGCGACCCCGAAGGCGAAATTCGCGCAGCCGGAAATCAAGCTGGGCGTATTCCCGCCGCTGGCGGCGGCGATTCTGCCGAACATTCTCGGACCAAAGGTGGCTCTCGAGCTGGTGCTAACCGGGGAGAGCATGACGGCAGAGCGAGCGCACGAACTGGGACTGGTGAACTGGCTGGTGCCCGAAGCCGAGTTGAAGAAAAAGGTCGAGGACGTCATCGCGAGAGTGACAGCGCAATCGGGGCCGGTTCTAACGATGGCGAAGAAAGCGATTCTGGGCAGCATGGGCATGCCGCTGCGCGAGGGCGTGCGCAGCTCGATGAGAGTGTTCCTCAATGAACTGGCCGACCTCGAGGACTCGCAGGAAGGCTTGCGGGCGCTGGTGGAGAAGCGCCCCCCCAAGTGGAAGAACCGCTAGGCCCTGACGCTTGGCATTGGCCTAAGCGTCAAACCGCTGTTACAATGCACTCACATGGCTGACTGGCGTCAGATTCAAGCGCGGATTCGCAAAGCGAAGAACAGCACCGACCCTTCCTCGAAGCTTGCCGAACTCTACCAACGAACCCGAGATGGAATGGTGGCGTGGGAACTCGGTGCGCTCGAAGAGAAGAACGGGCGAACGGAAGGGGCCGTGAAGTGGTATTCGATCGCGGCGGAGCGGTTCCGGCGCGCGGAGTGGAGGAAGAAGGCGGAAGACGCGCTGACGCGATTGGGAGCGGAGATTCCTGCCGCCGGCGCGGACTCCGGAGCGGAATCGCACGAAGAGCCTTCAGGCGAAGCGGAAGAACAGACGGTGGCGCAGGCGCAGGAAGTTTTTACGTCGCCAGCTCTTGGCGAGATCGTGGAAACGGAGCCCGGGCCAGAGGCGACCGCGCAGCCGAGTGTCGATTCTGAAGGCGGCCAGGGCTTGCGAAAAAAGCGGCGCCGGGGACATCGAGGCGGCCGAGGGCGGCGAAAAAGAGGCGGAGCTGGAGCGCCGTCGCTTCCGACACAGGCATTCGCGAAATCGGCGAGTTCTCCAGGGCCGCACCATGAGACTCCGCAGCGCGCGCCGATCGCGGAGGCCGAACACCACGTGGAGCGGCGTGAATCACTTCGCGCACATCCTCCCGAGCTTCCCGCGCCACAATTGCCGTCGGAACGCACGGCTCATGGCCGCGCGGGCGATCCGGCGCTCGCGTCACGCATGGCACGGCTTGAATCCATGCTAAGGCGGCTGCTATCGGGCGCGTTGCACCGGTTGGACCAAGCGGACGAAGCCCCGGCCGGACCGGGAGTTTTCCTGCTGTCGGATTCGGACCAGGTCACGTCGTACTACGTCGAGAGCTGCCAGACGCTTCGTGTGGGGCTCGGAAACCTGGTGCGCGGGAACCGCAGCCGCGGGCATCGCGGCGCCAGCCGAAGCTTCCCCGAGATCGACCTCAAGGAAAGACTCGCGGATCACCTAGGAATCAACCAGTCGAAAGTGGCGCAGTACATGAAGGACCACTGCGTGGTGCGGTGGATTCAGCTCGACGAAGATGCGCCCCACCTGGCCCACTTCGCGATCAGCGTGCTGCGGACACCCCTGAACCTGGAATAGCGGCGAGTTCTCGGATTCATCTCCTGCAAAACAAAAAGGGCGTCCCGATTTTCGGGACGCCCCTTTTACAGCGATCTCGCCAAAGCTAGAACGTCAAGTGCATCTGCAACTGCAAGAAGCGCGGGCTGCCGATGGTGTGCTGAATCAGCCCCAAGCTTCCCTCAGGCGGAATGGAAGGCGGGCCTTCGTAGTAGGGGAAGAAGTCGACGTCGTTGTTCGGAGTGTCGAAATCAGGATGATTGAACAGATTGAACGCGTCGACTTCAAAGCGAAGACGGAAGCGCTCCGTAAGGGCGAACTGCTTGGCTAGACTCATGTCGAAACGCACCTGAAAAGGACCACGGAAGGTGTTGCGGCCCGAAGTTCCGTAGAGCGACTCGTAGTCATCGCACCCGGATGCGTCGCAAGGAGGGACTCCGTTGGTGCCGGGCGCGACAAACTGGGGTGCAAAATCGGCGGAATTGAGCACGGGCTTGTTGGCATTGACGCCGGTGGTGCCTTGCAACTCCGCTTGCTTTGGAGTTACGCCCGACGCGAGAGGCACGATGGGGTTCCCAATCTCGTCGTCGGTTCCGAAGAAGAGGCTGCCAACTGAACCCGAGTAGTCGTAGACGCTGTACGGCTGACCACTTTGGGCGACGGTTTGCCCACCAATGATCCAGCCATTGACCACTTGGCCGAGGACCCTGCTCCTGGTCAAGTCCGGAATCGTGTAGCTGTAGTTCACAAGGAAAGTGTGAGTTTGATCGAAGTCTGAAGATGCATAGTTCGCTCTCGGAGTGACCGGATTGTTGCCGGTAACGAACAGACCGAGTCCGCTCTGCTCGTCGAGGGCGTGCGACCAAGTGTAAGCCCCGGTGAGTTGAAACCCGTGCGACAGGCGCTTGTGCACTTGAATTTGCAGCGCGTTGTAGTTGGAGATGCCGTTAGCCTCATAGAGCACCGAATTCATGTCGTAGCCGACGTAAGGCACTCGAATCGGGGCATTGCCCGAGTACTCGTTGGTGTACACAGGTTCGTTATCGAGGCAATTCGACGAACAGTCCGCGCTGTACGACAACGGGCTCGTGCCGCCGTAGGAGTATATCTGGCCGTTCACAGGACTCGTGGGCGTGGCGAGTAACGGCTGATTGAACGGAATGGGTAGCACCTCGTGCAGGCCGTGGTTTCCCACATATCCCACTTCGAACATCCAGTTGTTGGTGAGCTGGTATTGAAGGTCCAGGGTCCAGTTCTGCGTGTACGGCAGTTTGTTGTTGATGTCGTAACCGCCAAACAAGAAGGGGCCGAAAAGGTTGCCAGCCGGCCAGCACCCCGGGTAGCCACATGCGGTTTGTGTCAAGTTGGGCAGCAAGGCCAAGAAACCAGCGGCGGTGCCCGGTGGCGGCGGCGGAGCAACCGAGCCAAACGGTTCTGAGAGGCTTGCGTTCTTTCCTGCCGCGATGGGCTCGACGAACGGCGGCGCCAACGTCACGCCGAAGGGACCGTTAAATCCGGCGCCCGCGCTTGGCGAGAAGTAGCTGAAAAGTTCTCCGCGGTCGTAGTAAATGCCGTAACCAGCGCGCACGGTTAGCTTCGTGAGCGGTGACCAGGCAACGCCGAGACGCGGCGAGAAGCCCCACTGACGTTGATTCATCAAAGAGTCGCCGGAGCCGGCAACCTCCAGGCCCGAGTTCGTGATGGTATCGGTCGCTGCATCATACGCATAGAGGCTCGGGTTAAAGCCGGTTAGTCGGCCGTACTTCTCTGAGAGCGGCCCGTCGAAATCCCAACGAAGGCCGGCGGTGACCGTTAAATTGCTGCGAAGCTTAAAGTTGTCGTTGACGAAAAGCCCCATCGTGTCGGACCTGTAATAGCGGTTCGCCTCACCCTCGAATGCATCCCCGCTCTTTACGGTCCCTTCCACAAAGGTAAGGAAGGAAGCGAAGTTGAGCGTATCGGTGTTCGTGTTGTTGTTGATGACGTTGAGTTGCGTATGATCCAGTTGGAAGCCCGCGCTGATAGTGCTCTTTCCTTTTACCCAATTCAGCGTCGACCCGTATTCCCATTGATTCTGGTACATGCCGGCGTCGCCAAAGCTAGTGCTGGGGCCGAACTCGAGGCCATAGCCGAGGGTCGGGTCATCATGCGAGATGTCGAACTGGGGGAACGTCGCCGAACCCAGCAGGCTGATGTTCATTTCGCTTGGCGTAAAGCCTTGTTGGGTCCCAGCGTATGCGCGGAGCCGCGTGAAGCCGAGCTGCTGCTCCCAGGTGAGATTCGGCGACAAATTGGCGGTGTTCGTCAGGGAAAACACCTGACCGCCCGCCAAAAGCTGCTGAGAGAAACCCAAGAGGGAACCTACCGCTCCGAATGGATTGGTTGTGGGATCGTTCTGAACGTAGTACCTTCCCGACAAACGATCCCTGGAGCTGAACTCGTAATCCACATCCACGATCCCTTGATCCACGGTCGACAGCGAGTCGGCTCCGGTAACCACCGCATCGTAGCCCAGTGCATGTGCTTGCGTAGCACTGTATTGCGGGCTCGGAATCAAGTATTGGCCGCTCGGGAGCTTGGCGTTCAAGAGGTTCATCGCGGCTTGATTGATCTGGGTGGCCTGGAAACACGTTCCGCCAGTGTTACAGGTCTTAAAATACCCATAGTTCGGATCGTTCATGGCGTTGACGATGCCCTGGGCGGTGCGGTCATCCGTAAGGCTCAGCGGGACGGTCACGTCTTTCTGAGAGGGTGCCTGGTCGGCGATCCGAACGCCCTGGTAGGAGACGAAATAGAACAGCTTGTCCCTCTTGATCGGCCCGCCGAGCGTGGCGCCGAACTGGTTCCGGTTCTGAAATGGGTTCGGGAGCCCGGCCTCGTTATAGAAATAGGGGGTCGCGTTCATGTCGCTGTTCTGAAACTGTTCCCAGACGGACCCGTGCAGCGAATTCGTGCCGGATTTCGTCGTCACGCTGATGTGCGCACCACTGTTGTTTCCTTGCGACGCATCGTACATGGACGCGTTTACGTCAATCTCCTGGATCGCGTCGGGAGGTGGTGTGGGGAGAGCCTGGCCAATGGCTCCATAAACCGACGTACTCGTTTGAATCCCGCCGCCGGCGCCGAAATTTTCACCCGTGTTCAACACGAACCGGTTCTCTCCCACTTGGCTTGTGGAGTTTCCGTTAAACAGGTTGTTCGTATCCGCGCCGTTTAGCGAGAAACTGTTGCTGGTGTCGCGGTTCCCGTTGGCGAAGATTGCCTGATTGCCGAGGCCGGTGTTCGACCCCGAACCGCCCAGGAAATCCGCGTGAACGCCCGGGCTCAGAATTGCCAGTTGCGTGAAGCTACCGGTGCCCAGCGGTGTCTCCGCGATTGTGAGTTGATCGACAACGTAGCCGTTGGTGGTGTCCGTCTGGTTCATCAGAGGCGTAGCGGTGACCGTTACCTCGGTGCTGATCGCACCGGTTTGAAGCTGCGCGTTTACGGTCGTGGCACGATTTCCCTGAACGACAATTTCGGAATGCACCTCTGTCTTGAAACCTTCCTTGGTGAATGTGATTTCATAGGTGCCGATGGGGAGATCGACGACGCTGAATGAGCCGTCTTCTTTGGTGGTCGTGTTCACGGTGAGATTTGTCGCGGTGTTGCGAATCTTGACGGCGACTTTCTGGACGATAGCACCGCTGGCGTCGGTGACGGTCCCGTTGATTGCGCCAAGGGATTGCTGTGCGTGAGTCGGAACAGCAATAATTGCCAGCAAGGCGACAGTAGCGATGAACGAGAGAATTCTTGCGAGCTTCAACACTTCTCCACCCCCTAGAACTTGCATTTCACCCCGGTTGGCTTGTACCCCGAACCAGCGTGTCAGTCAAGACGACCGGCTGTGGATATTTCAGCCTCAACCCTTTCGACCGAAGGGGTTTACATCCCCGGCTTAAACCTGCGGAGAATGCTCGGTTACAGTTCCGTGAAATGCAGGATTTCCGGCTCCGGTTGACGCAAAAAGTGCCTGGGAGGGGGTACTACCGAGTCGCCATTGGCTGCACGTAGCTACCGTTCAACCCCCCAATTGCACCTTTGGACGCTGTTAGCTGGACTCCCGGATGGGAACCAGGCAAACTTTGGTACCGTAACGAGTTACGGGTGTCGTCTACCCGTTGGGGTCAGTCGGGGGCTTCCCGGTCAGGGCTCAGCGCTCGCACTCAGAGGAGAGGTACAGACTAATGGCGATAACAGTTCGCAACCGGCTTTGGAAATCGTTCGATTGGGCTCTCTGCAAAGCGGCGGGAGCGACCTTCGACACGATTCAGTTCTTCAACAAGTACAATCCGAACCCGTCGTTCACTCCAAAGTGGTCTGACAAGCCCCTGCTGAAGTCGTGGGAGAAGTCGAAGCCAACGTTGGGCTGGCCGCGAACCACGGACTCCCTGTGCCCGGACTGCGTGAAAGAAGCGCGCGAGGCGATCATCAATGGCACGAAGGACTGGATGGACCTGGTCCACGAGAAAGTGGGCGAAATCAAGGCGCAAATCATCGAGCGCGACGGTCAAGTCTGGATGGTGAAGGAATGCCCCATCCACGGGAAGTATGAGGACCTGATGGCCGTCGATGCGAAGTTCCTGGAATGGATCGAGGGGAACTTCCCGGGCCGCGACATCCCAGCGCACAACGATGAAGACCTGCACCGCCACGGTTCGAGCACGGTCCGCCACGGCCGCGGCTCGGTGTTGACCGTCGACCTGACGAATCGCTGCAACATGATGTGCGACCCCTGCTTCATGGACGCCAATCAGGTTGGCTACGTCCACGAACTGAGCTGGGAAGAGATTCAGGAGATTCTCGAGAATGCCACGAAGATCAAGCCGCGCCGCCAGATGTCGGTGCAATTCTCCGGCGGCGAGCCGACGATGCATCCCATGTTCCTTGATGCGGTGCGATACGCGCGCAAGGTGGGATACAACAGCGTGCAGGCAGCGACCAACGGCATCGAGTTCGCGAAGAGCAAGGAATTCTGCAAGAAGGCGTTTGAAGCGGGCATGCGTTACGCCTACCTGCAGTTCGACGGAATCGGCAACGACGCGAACAGCCACCGGCAGGTCGGCAACCTTTTCGATGTGAAGCTGCGCGCGATCGAAAACATGCACGAAGCGGGCATCGAGATCGTGCTGGTGACGACGATCGTGAACAACGTGAACAACGATCAGGTGGGCCCGATCGTGAAGTTCGCGATGGAGAACCCGAAGAAGATTTCGTTCGTTTCGTTCCAGCCGGTTTCGTTTACCGGGCGAGACGAGGACATCACACCCGAGCGGCGCATCCGGCAGCGCTATACGCTTTCCCATCTCGCGCAGGATGTGAGCGCGCAAGTGGGCAAAGTGGAACCGACGCGGGATTGGTTCCCGATATCCTACATTGCCACGTTCGCGGGCTTCTCGGACCTTTCGCACGGCCCCGATTCGCAGTGGGGATCGCTTTCCTGCGGATGCCACCCGAACTGCGGCGTCGGCACGGCGTTGATGATCAACAAGGAAACGAAGGAGTGGGCGCCGGTGCCGCGCTTCCTCGACGCGCCGAGCCTGACGAAGGACGTGACCGCGATCACGGACGCGGCCCGCGGCAAGAACTTCTCGAACTTCATGATGGCGCTCGCGCTGCTGAAGAATTACAAGCCGTTCCAGGCGCCTCCCAGCTTGAAGCTGAAGGACCTGTGGATGAAGTTTGACAAGACGTGGGCCCTCTCGAAGAACGCGGAAAAGAAGTACGGCCGCACCAATCCCGAGCGCACCTACGAAGACGCGATGAAGCGGCGTCAAGAGGATCCGTGGAACTTCCTGTTCATCGCGGGAATGTGGTTCCAGGATCTCTTCAACTACGATTTCCGCCGCACGGAAATGTGCATCATTCCGTACGCGACGCAGCAAGGCGAGATTTCCTTCTGCGCGTACAACACCGGCATCGGCTGGCGGAAGATCATCGAGAACATGTACAAGAACGCGACCGTCGCCCAGTGGTATAAGGAGCACGGCAAGCACGAAATCTACGCGAAGGGCAAGAGAGTCGACCTGGCGAATTACGACCATTCGCTGAGGATCGACGCGAATGATGCCGCTCGCGTGCGCCACCTGGAGCACGACATCCCGCTGACGGCAGCGGAAGAAGACCGGATCCGCCGCAAGAAGGCTCTCGAAGAGGCGGCGAAGGTGCGAAGGATTTACGAAGAGCTGGTCCTCAAGAAGCCCCAAGAGACTGTGGTTCAGATCGGGTCGATCCAGCAAATCCAGACGGCGGTTCCGGGCGCTCCTGTGAAGCCGGTGCAAATTGCGGGAGCGAACGGCAACGGGAACGGTCATTCAAACGGGAACGGCGCGACGAAGCCAGTCGACGTCAACCCCGCTATGGCCGAGCCGGTCGCCGGCGACTGATTTCTCTCTCCATCCCTGGCGGATTTACTCACAGCCCCGGCGAAAACCGGGGCTGTTGCTTTTTGGCATAAGTTAGCGAGAAATTTGCGATCGAGCGAAACGAAATATCGACTCCGGTGTCTGTCACAAGTGGGGAACAGCGATGACAATGAACCTGGCCGCAGGCACTTGCGGCCTGCTCGTGCGCGTCTTGCTCCAAGAGCCGGGCGCGGCGGGGTGGCAGCTGAACCAGACGTGGGTAGAGCCGATACTCGCGGTGAAGCTGTATGTGCTCTTGGTTTTCGTATCGCTCATCGTCGCCATCGCCCAGATCCTGAAAAACTGGATTTTGGTGCGGCCTCTCAGGACTTTGCGGCCAGAGGTTGACAATCGCGCTGCGACCGCGTTCCGCCGACAGGCGCTCAGTCTGCGCCGCTGGATGGTTCTGAACACCCTAGCTTGGGGCGGAGTTACCGTGGCCGGAGTTGCCAACCTCTTCCGAGGAGTGTCGGTCTCCCGCACAGTGGGTATGCAAGTTATAAGCGGCGGGCTGGAAGAGGTGCTGCAGCCTTCGGGTCTGTTCTTCCTGACTTTGATCATCCTGTATGTCGCGCGCTGGCACATCCTCTGGCGAGCAGAGGGCCTTGAGCGTCAGCACCGGGAACCACGCGCTGGACTGGAACCGGTTGCTGATATAATCAGAAGAACTGAGGACTGAGACAGTGCCGATTTACGAATACGTTTGCAACGATTGCGGCGAACGCTACGAGCGTATCGTGATGAGGCAAGACCAGGCGATCACCTGCCCGAAGTGCGATAGCACCAAGCACACCTTGCAGCTTTCCGTCTTCGCAGCGCCCGCGAACGGCACTAAAGCCAACGGCGGTTCTTCGCCCATGTCAGGCGGAGGCTGCTGCGGCGGGGGCGCCTGCGGCTGCCACTAGCGGCGAATTTCCTTCTCCACGATTGTCGGTTAGCTGCGTTCCCGCGACGCTGGATTAACGCGGCCGGCTGCCGTTGCGCGAGTAATGCGTAACGTAAGACGGCGGCTTGAGACCCGGTTCTAGGCGTGGGTCCGGAATCGGAGCGGCCGGAACGACTGGAAGGGGCAGAACTCCGGCCCATATCGGAAGCGCATAGTCTTCCTCGTCGTCCTTAGGCGGGCCGGTACGAACCTTGGCGGAAACTTCGTTCAAGGGAAGCGCGAGAACCGTGGTGGCCTTCAACTCGGATTCGGTGGGTTGGCGAACGTCGCTCCAACGGCCGCGAACGATGTGTTCGGTGAAGGCCTCAAGCGCGCGAACTTTTTCATCGGCATCTTCGACAGCCGTGGCGCGCCCGAGAATCACGACCGAGCGGTAATTCATCGAGTGATGAAACGCCGAGCGAGCCAAGACCAGGCCGTCGATCAATGTGACCGTAACGCATACCTGCACGCCTCCGGCAAGCGTTCGAAGCATCCGACTGGCGGCGGAGCCGTGAATGTAGAGCGTGTCGCCGAGCCGAGCGTACCCCGTCGGGATGACGTAGGGTTGGCCGTCCACAGCGAAGCCGACATGGCAGATGAATCCCTCGTCGAGGATTCCGAATACGGTTTCAGCGTCGTACTTGCCGCGTTCCGGCAGTCTTTTCACACGGGTGCGTTCAGTGGGGGCAAATGGGTTCATATATAGCAAGCCTAGCGATGGCGGCGCTCTGCAGCAAGAGCCAATCTGGACTCCCGCGTCCTTAGATATCAGTTCCCCTTGGGTGCCTCCTGGGGCTTTGGCTCACCGCGCGCGACGCGAAAACCGGTGTATGCCGCGTCAGCGGAGCGGTATTGCGCCTTGGCGTCGGAGGGCCTGTCGGCGCTGCCGCCGAGCGTCTTTCCGGTACCGTCGGCAGAAATCACCCACTCAGCAACGTTGCCGCCGAGATCGAAAACTAGTTCCTCGTCCTCGTCACCCTGGCCCGAAAAGCTGCCCACCTCTTTCAACAGGGGAGCCTTCCCCGGCAGCGTCGTGATCTTGGCTTCGAGACGGTCGGCATCTTCAGGGTTTAACGAATACCCGGCCCAGTAATCGAGGGTGTTCTCACCGGAGCGCTCTTTGTAGAGCTCATCGACTTCCTTCTCGTTCGGCAGCCGATACGTCTGTCCTGTTTGTTTGCTTAGCCATTGACAGTAGGTTTTCGCCTGGTCGAATGAAATTCCGTTCGCGGGATAGTTCCCTGTTCCATCGTCATACTTGTAGTCCTTATCGAAGGAAGCGTACTGAGCGCGCGTGACCTCGAACCTTCCGATCTCGACGCGGCCGCGCTTGACGACTTCAGGGACTAACACGCCGCGGTTCATCGAGCCGTAGTTCGTGCCGGACTTCTGAATCGATCCGCGGCGAAGGGCGACGTCGAGGGGCGAGCCCTTCTTGAGCGCTTCGTTCTCCGGAGGATTCGAGTGGAAGAGGTACTTGTCGAACCACGCGGCCTCTTCGTTCACTTTTCGCAACTGGTGCGAGAGCTTTCGCGGTCCGTGCGCTTCGCCGGGAAACAGGGCGAGCTTCACGGGAGCCTTCCCGAGCCAGTACAGCACGCGATAATAGGTCCAACTCTGCTCGGTAGGAACCTGGCGATCGATCGTGCCGTGGAAAATCAGAGTCGGCGTCTTGACGCGATCCATTTTGAAGATGGGAGATTTCTGGATGTAGAGCTGGGGATCTTCCGTCGGCGACTTGCCGAAGTAATAGTTGTCGAACGCCTCGCCGAAATCGACGTTGGCCCAGTCGCTGATCCACTCGACGTCGCCCGCGCCGACCGCGGCGACTTTGTAGCGGTCCGGATTCGTCACCGTAAGCTGAATCGAGAGGATCGAGCCATTCGACCAGCCCAGCGCGCCGATTTTGTCCGGATCGACAAGTCCCTTGGCGATCAGATTGTCGACTCCCTTCTCGATATCAGGAATCTCCAAATCGTAATACTTTCCGCAGCAGATCGATTCCACCCACTTCAGTCCGTAATCCGAGCTGCCGTGATAATTCGTTTTCAGGACAAAGGCGCCGCGTTGAGTCATCATTTGCTGCGAATACGCCCAGCTTTCCGACCACGAGTCATGGTCGGCGCCGGCGGGGCCGCCATGAGTCGCGACGACAAGCGGATATTTCTTGCCAGGCTGGTAATCGAAGGGATAGTAGAGAATGCCTTCGACCTCATCGTCGTTAGCGCCCTTCCAGTGGAGAACCTCGGTCCTGGCGATCGTCTTCTTCTTGTACTGCGGATTCAAATCCGTCAACTGAACGGGTGACGTTACCTTCGAACCTTCGAGCTGGGCGCGGAACCACTGGGTGGGCATGCTTGCCGTCGAATACTCGTAGATGAGGGTGTGGCCGTCGTCACCCAGCACGAAATCGAAGTAATTCTTGTCCGTGTCGCCAGCGATCCACTCGCGGCTCCATGTGGAGCCGCTTCGCGTGAAGCGCGCCGGCTTCGTGTGCACGCCGTCTTTGAGCAGAGCAGCGAAGCCATCCTTCGTGATTTCGAGGTTGAATCCCATCGCGCGGTCCCAATCGAGATTCACTTCGCTGACCGAGCCCGCCGCGAGATCGTAGAAATAGAGCCTTTGAATCGAGGCTGTGTAGAACCGAGGCGAATCGGAAAACGGGGCAATCACGTAGAATCCGGAGTTGTCGCGAGCCCAACGCACTCGGTCCGGCAGAATCTTGCGCCCGGGAAGAATCTGGGTGTGCTGCCCGGTCGCGAGATCGACGATGTATGTGACCGGCGGAGTTTTTTCGTCCCAGGCATAGCTGAGCTCGCGGCGCGCGACGGCAACGGCCTTCTTGCCGTCGTACGAAGGCTCAAAGAACTGGATCCAATCGGAGTTATCCGTGAGCCGTGTGACCTTCTTGTCTTTGACCGAGAACTTGAAGAGGCGCACCGGAGGCATGTGCGCTTCGTCGTCAACGATGTCGCTGTCGTCCTTTCGCTCTTTCGTGTTGCGCTCGTACAGCGATGGATCTTCCTCGGTGCTGAAGAGAATCGTGTCGTTGTCGAGCCACTCGAACTGACGGATGCCGCGGTCGAACTCGGTCACGTGCCACGGTTCCCCGCCGCCGAGGCTCATCAGCCAGAGCTGCATGTGCGCGGCGTCAGGCTTTGGCTTGGGCAACGCGCGGCTGCTGAGGAACGCGATCATCTCGCCCGACGGCGACCAGCGCGGGTTCGATACGTCGTCTTCGCCGCGCGTCAACTGGATTTCTTTCTTCTCGGTGAGGCTCGAAAGATAAAGGTTGGTGATGCGGCCGTCTTTCTCTTTGTCGGCCGTGCTTTTCACCCATACAGACCATTTACCGTCAGGAGAAATGCGAAACTGGCTGGCGGACTCTGTAAACACGAAATCCTCAGCCTTCCATGGCGACTTCTTGCCGTTTTCGTCCGGCTTCGCGTCACCAGCAGAGGCACCTAAAGCGGCGACGCAGACTGCAAGTATTGCGAGAAAGCAAGTGTGTTGAAACCTGCGGCTCATTCGGTTTCCCCCTGACCCCGCTGCGCCGCCGACACTACCACAGGCTTTTCTCGTGCGCCAACGTCCCTGCTGCTAATGCGAGAGGTTTGTGATTTGCACTCGCAGACGGACAAGAAGGCCGCCGGTTGCGTGGTCGACAGCGGCGGTTGCAAGCTGGTATCCCACCTGAGCCTGCAAGAGAGTCTGCTCGGCTTGCGTCAACTCGGTCTGCGCCTCGAGCACGAAGAATACCGTCTCGGCGCCGAGCTCATACTTGTGCTGCTCGGCTTGGAGCGTTTTTTGCGCAAGGTCCAACGCCACCTTTGCCGCCTCCATGGAGAGTTTCGACTCTTCGAGCTGATGGACCGCATTTGTGGTGTTGAGCGTAATGGCTTGGTGAAGCTGCCGCTCGAAATACAGGTCGCGCCGTTTCGCGGCCAGGGCATCGCCCATGTTGGCCTGCGCCTGATGATTTCGGAACGGATAGCTGAGCGACAAGGCAAAGCCATAGCCCGGATAACCGAACCCGAACATCTGGTTCATGGCGGTCCCGAAACTGCCGGCCGAGACCGCGCCGTTCGTGATGACTTCGTTGAGCCCGTTTGTCTGGTACGTGCCCGAAAGGGAGAGGTTCGGCAGCAGGCCGTTGTGCGCTACCCGAATGTTTGCGTCATCGGTCGCCAGCTGCTGCCGAGTCGATTCGATCTCGGGGCGATAGTTCAGAGCCTTGTCGATCGCAGTAGGAATGTCGATTGTCATAAGTTCGCCGGAAGGCGCGGGTTTCTCGGTCAAGTCCAGATCCAAAGCCCGAATGTTGGGGTCGATATCGGCGCCAAGGTCTCGCCGCAACACATCTTCGGACTGTTTGAGCGCGTACTCCGCCTGAATCACGGAGACTCGCCGCGAGGCAACCTGAGATTCCGATCGGTAGATATCAAGCGGCGGAAGCGCTCCCAATTCGAGGGAATGCTTGTCGCGGTCATAGCTCTTTTGGGCTTCGTCGAGGGACTCCTTCTGCACGGTCAGGTTATCGCGCGCCTGAATGACGTTCCAATAGTCGGTCACAACTTGAAGGAGCAGGTCGTTGACTTCCGCCTCAAAATTGGCGCGGGACTGCGCCAATCCGCGTTGTGCAATGATGATTGGAGCGCGATTCACGAACAGGCCGAAGCCCCTCAAAAGAGGCTGCGTAAACGTGAACGAAAGGGCCGTGACGTACGCGGGACTGAAGAAATCGTACGAGCTGTTCGTGCTGTTCTTGCTGGAGTTGAACGTCACCTGGTAGTTCGTGCCCGTCTCCAACGTCTGCACAACTCCAACCTGGGTCGTCTGTGTAAGCGAGCTCAATGTGGGCGCGCCGCCAAGTTGTGTGTATTGCGGCGACAGCTGGCGGAATGTGTTAAAGCTCGATCCAGCGGTGGGGTCGAACGGCGCCAGTGCCCGCTGCAGAGAATCCCTGGCCGTTTCAATCTGGGAGTGGTCGATGCGAATATCGGTATTGTTTGCGAGCGCCAGGCGGATGGTATCGTCAAGCGAGAGAGTCAAATTACCGTCCACAACGTAGTCAACAAAACCCGCTGGCTCCTCGATCTCCATTCTTCCCTTTGGACGCGCCGCAACCTGAACAGACGACTTCGGCTGTGGGGCTACTTGGGCGGTCGAGGGAATCGCGGCCGCAAAGAAAAACGCAAGACCGGCCATACGCCAGCGGATGAACATTGTGAATTCCTCCTAAGAAGAATCTGCGGCCGCCTGCGTGTGACCTATTCGTAGCGGATCGCTTCCACAGGATCGAGCCGCGCGGCCTTCACAGCGGGATAGATTCCAAAAATGAGGCCGACGGATATCGAGACCAAGAACGCCAGGAGAATCGAGCTCGCGGTGACAATCGTCGACCAACCCGCGAGCCAAGCGATCAGCCGCGACATTCCGAAGCCAAAGAAAATGCCC
Organism: Candidatus Acidiferrum sp.; assembly: GCA_035517015.1. Classification (GTDB taxonomy): domain Bacteria; phylum Acidobacteriota; class Terriglobia; order Acidiferrales; family UBA7541; genus Palsa-295. Next base: position 79,759 of record DATIZQ010000035.1, read on the forward strand.
AGCAGCCCTCCCGCAAACGAAATCAGGACGGCCTCGACAACAAATTGCCGCACTATATCGAATTGCCGCGCGCCGACCGCGCGACGGACGCCGATCTCGCGCGTTCGCTCAAGAATGCTTGCGAGCATAATGTTCATGATCCCAATGCCGCCGACGAGAAGAGAAATCGACGCGATCGCGACCATCACCGTGCTGAACAGGCGTTCGGTGCGCCGCTGCTCCGCAAGCAGCTCCGCCGGCACGATCAAGCCGAAGTCCCCGGCATTGTGATGGGACGTGTTTAAGACTCCGCGAACTACGTCCGCGATCTTCGGAGAGTCGTCTGCCGATGCCAGCCGCAGGTAGATTCCGTCGATCTCATCCTTCAAATAGCTGTCGGAATCTTCCAGCCGCATGATCACGGAGTTCACCGGCGCGTAAATCAAATTATTGAGGTCCTGGTTGGAGACGCCCGCCACTTCCGTCTGTGCCGAAAGTTGAGGCGCGACAACGCCGATCACGTGAAGCCATTGCTCGTTGACCTTCACGTATTGGCCGATCACGTCGGCCGATCCGAACAGGTTCAGCTTGGCAGCCGGGCCGAGGACGCAAACCGGAGCGGCCGCGTCGTTTTCCGTTCCATCGAAGAATCGCCCCTCGACGACCTTGAGCCCTTCGATTTCCTGGTACCTGGGGTTCACGCCATACACGACGGGCATGTCCTGCTGAGGTTTGGGAATTAACTTGGTAGGCGTAAAGCGTTTTCGCGGGGTTCCGGCGACGATTCCACTCACGTCCTTCCGAATGACGCGATAGTCCTCAAAAGTGAGGCCGGGCGAAGCGCGCCGAATCTTCTGCAGATTCGAGTCGTTTGTTGCTTCCTTGGCCTCGACAATCAGGTTGCGAACGCCCAGCTGTTCGATGAAGGCCATCACTTTTTGCTGTGCGCCGGCCCCGATCGACAGCATCGAAACAACGGCAGCGACGCCGAAAATCATTCCCAACATCGTGAGAAGGGACCGCAGCTTGTGGATCAGAAGATTGTCGACGCCGAGACGCAAATCGGGAATGTATTGGCGAAGAGTGCGTGAGTAGTCCAGGCGCATCGCGCGCATCTCGCCCGTTCGGCCGTTCACTGGGGGCCGGCTCCGATGGCAGGACCGGCAGAGCCGGATTGTTCCGACTGCTTGGCGCGCTGCTGCTGCGGATTGACGAGGGCGACTTGAACTCCTTCCTTCAGTCCATCGACAATCGCGAGCGCTTCTGTGAGATACCGAATCTTGACCTCGCGCCCTTCGAAGCCGCCGCCGGTTTTGACATAGACTTTCGGTTTGCCATCGGTGTTGAAAACGGCCTGCCTCGGAATGGAAAGCGCGTGCTGCAAATGGTCGCCGAGAATCACAACGTGCGCGGCAAAGCCCGGTCGCAGCCGGCCGTCGGGATGTTCCAGCTCCGCGGTGACATCGAAGTTGTGGCTCGGATCGTCGAACCAAGTATTGGCGACCATTCCGGCGACAGTTTTTACCTTCCCAGGAAACTCCTGGTTGGGGATTGCGTCCACGTGAATCTCGACCTGCTGGCCGGGTTGGATGCTGGGGCGGTCGCTCTCCTTCACCTTTGCGCTGACTTCCATCTTCGTCATGTCAACCACGTCCGCTATCACGTTTCCCGGATTCGCTTGGTCACCAACCTGATAAGGAGGCAGGGTCATTCCGCCGAAGAAAAAACCTCCGGTTGAATTTTGGTTCTCGCGGACGACCACGAGGCCGTCGATCGGTGAATGCACCTGCATGTTCTCGATATTTTTCTGGGCCTGGGTCATGGCGAGCTTCGCTTTGTTTCGTTTTTCTTCGGCGACTGCGATGCTCGCTTCGTTCGAAGCGGTATGAGACTGAATGTCCTGCTGGAGTTGGGCCAGAGCTCGCTTGGCTTCTTCCAGGGTAAGCAAATTTTTCTTGGCATCGATGGCGCTTAGGATGTCGTTCTTGCTGACATCCAGCTCTGCCTGCCGCACGGCGAACCTGGCTTTCAACAGGGCCGTCTGGTCCTGCGCGACCTGTACAGCCGCATCGTCCCTTGCCTTGACGATTTCCTGTTCCGCCTGATCGAAATCGGAGCGGCTCTGTGCAAGCTTGTACTCCTGTTCGCTGGGATCGAATGCCACTACTACGTCCCCCGCTTTGACTGCCATCCCCGTCTTGACAAGGCGGATAATCTGGAGCGTGTCGCCCGCGACGGGCGGCGCAATCGCGGCGACTGTTTGCGTCGAGCGGAGCTCGCCTGTCGTATTGACCTCAAGCTGAAGATCGCTTTGCTTGACGCTGGCAACCGGAATCTCTTGACCGGCAGCCCGCACGCCGCCGTGAGCAGAGCATGAGACCAAGCTCGGACAGGCTATGAGAAGAACGGCCGTCGCAAGAGCTGGACTTTTCTTTGTCTCCATTTTCGATTCTCTACCGGCTGGCAGCCGGCTCCTGGAGCGCAACGCGCTCACCAGGTTCCACACCCTTAGCAATCAAGAGCTGATCACCGCTTCGGCGTGCCACTTCTACTCGTTGTTCGACAAACTTTCCGCCGTGCAGGACATACGCAATACTCTGGCCCGCGTCGTGAAACAACGCCTGAGACGGAATGATGATTCCGTTCGGGATGCGGTCGGTAGCGATATGCAAATTCGCCTGCATGCCGGGACGGAGCCGCGGATCCGGATTTTCCACCGCAATATCCGCCGTGAAATTTCGTGGAAAAGGCCAGCCAGCCGAGAAGTCAATGCTTGCGGTGGCGCTGATCTGCGAAATGTGTCCCGCAAACTCGCGGTCAGGGACGGCATCCACTCGAATGGTAATCGGCTGGCCAATCTGAATCCGGCCGCGCTCCGTCTCATCGATGCGCGCCACAATGCGCAGGGTAGACAAATCAGGCAATTCCGCAAGGGCCGCTCCGGGCCACGCACGATCTCCTTGCTTGAACGGGGCGCCATTCCCGAAGAAGCCGGCAGTTCGCCAATTGTTGAGCACGGTCACGATTCCATCGATGGGCGCCTTCAACTCCAGAACCGAGAGGCTCCGGTCGGCCTGGCGAAACTTGAGCAGGGCCTGATCGTGCTTTTGCTGCTTGCGTTCGATTTCGGCTGCGTCGGACGCTTTGTCAGAACTCAGTTTCTGTTCCACTTCCTTGAGTTTCTGCTCCGCGTCGGCGAGCTTGAGCTGCGCCTCCTCACCGTCGATCTTGGAGAGAATTTCCTGCTTGCTCGCGTCGAGTTTCGCGGATTCCACGTCATAGCGCGCCTTCATCACGTCCGTGAGGTCCTGCTCTTCCTTGAGACGAGCTTGGGCGCGCGCCTGCTCAATTTCGGCGTCGGCGGATTTCAGATCGGACTGGTCTTGGGCGAGTGTTTGCTTCAGCGGGGTCGTGTCGAACGCGACCACGACCTCGCCCTTCTTCACCTGGGAGCCGGTGGGAGCGATTTTGAGAATTTGCAGGTCCCCGGCTTCGTAAGGCGCCGTGATTGTGACGGATTTCAGCGCCTTCGCTTCGCCACGAAGATCGAGGTAGTCGACGAATTCGCCGCGCTGCACAACGGCGCTGGGAATCTGCGGAGAGGGGTTTGCAAGCCGGAACGCTCCGAAGACGAGGAACGCCCCTAACAGAACGGCCGCAACCACAATCGTCCGGCGCTTGCTTCGCCACAGTTTGCCAAGTTTGTTCATTCCGTCAAACCGGAGCCGGATTCGGCATCCCGAAGGATCTTCTCTCCTGGTTTCAGGCCTGATTCGATCACGACTTCCAGATCATTTCGCGGTCCGGTCTTTACTTCGCGCTTTGCAAAAGTGGCGCCCCTGCTGAGCTGAACGTATTCGCGGCCGTTTGCGTCTCCGACGCTTTGCACCGGAACAACCAGGGCGTTCTTTCGAGTGTCCAGATCGACGTCCACCGCCGCCGACAGATCGGGCATCAGCCGAGGATTGCTTCCCTCGATCGAAAATACGGCTGAAAATGTGCGCACCTTCTCGGAGAAGCGGCCGGTGTGCGCGAGTGGCGTAACCTCTTCCAACGTACCGGGGAACGACATCCCCGGGTACGCGTCGAGATGGACCTGCGCCTTTTGTCCCACCTGAAGCTTCAAAAAGTCCGCCTGATTCACTTGCACCGCGACTTCCATTTGCGACGGATCGACGACCTTCATGAATGGGACGCCTGGCCGCACCTGATCTCCCTCTTGAACCTCGCCCATCCGTCCGCCCGTCCAGATCATGTTGAGAACGACGACGCCATCGATCGGCGCGACGAGCGTCATTTTCTTCGCGTTTGCTTCTGCGTAGAGCATTGTGGCTTGAGCGCGCCGAGCCTGAATGTCAAGAGTGCGAATGTCGGCGGCGGCGGCTTCACGCTTCAATTTGAACGTTTGCTGAAGCTGTTGCAGGGTCGCCTGGGCTTCCTGGAGCGTTTCTTGATTCTTCTCGGCATCGATGCGCGAAACGATGTCGTTCTTCGACACCTCAAGCTGGGCCTTTGTGAGATCGTCCTCCGCCTGCTTGAGTTCAGTCTCGTCCTTCGCGCGGGCGGCGTCCTCCGCGGCGCGCTTTTCCGCGAGCTGGTCCTCCAGATCCTGATATGCGCCCTTCTTGTCGAGAGCATCCTTGAGTTGCGCCTGGCGGTCGAATTCGACTAGGGTTTCTCCTTGTCGAACGCGGGTGCCGGTGGGAGTCAATCTCGTGACCACCATCGAACCGAGTTGCGCGCCCTCCAGTCGTGGCGCCAGCATGGGACGCGATCGCACGGCTTCTGTTGTGCCCGTAAGACGCAGAACGCTAACGAAGTCTTTTGTTACCGCGACGGTTGTTTCCGTTTGGGGAGCGTCCGTTGGACTTGTCGTGCCGTGCCGCAACGCGGCGAGAAGGGCGACACCTGTAATCAACGCAATGACGGTCACGACAGTGACCCAAGGAAACTTGCGCGGATTGGGCGGCTGCTGAAGCGGAGGAGGAGCTTGCGGCTTCCGTAAGGCAGGGGTTTCAACCGGAAGCTCGGTCGCCCTGGCGTGGATCCAGTACCTCATTCGAGTCCGTTCGCGATTGCCGGTCTGTTCAACCGCTAATGGAAGAGAAGTATACGCCGGAATCTATCGTCGAAGCTGTGTATCCCTCGGGTTTACCCGTCCAAGATAACGAGTGATGTTCGTTCAGTTAGACGAAGCGATTGAGATTCGGTTTCTGGAGAAGGGGTTGTTCGGGCGCCCGGACCGAGGGCTCGCACTGGCAAGCCAGACGTCCGAACGCCCGATGTCTCGTAATTTCGCTCCGCCGGCGCGAAGCGTGATGCCGCTCGATCGTTTAGAGCCCTTTCACCGCCTTTACCTCGACGGGATTTCCGGCGAAGACCGTCGGCGCCCCTGCTTCCCCGGCGGCCTTGTTGTAATCGGCGACATCTGTTTTCAACAGCTCATTGAATTTCTTCAGCTGCTCGTCGAGCTGGCCGTAGAGTTCCTTTGCCTTTTCGAGCACGAGCGGATTCGGCATCTGGCCATACGCTCCCGCGCCCTGGAAGCCCGCGCGCGTGATCCGGCTCTGCAGCCGTGCCAGAGCCACGATGTCGTCTTCGGAAACATTGGGCTGGATTTCGGGATCGATGAAAACCTCCTTGATAGACGCCAGTTTCTTCGAAAGTTCCCTTCCGCGGGCGACGATCGGCTTGTACTTTGCTTTCATCGCGTCGTCTTTGTCGCCCTGGACCATTCCGGAGAAATCGCCGATCTCCTTTTGGATGTCATCGATCCGGTTCAACATTTCATTCATCGCGTTTACTTCGCTTCGAGCCCGGAGTCCGGCCTCGGTTTGCGCTTGGAAGATCGCTGGATCGACATGCAAATTCGGATCCGGCACGACGGTGGCGTCTTGCGATTCCGTCTTCCCATTTGCGGTGACGGAAATCTTGTACGTTCCCGGCACAACCACCGGTCCGCGATTCGGGTTGAAGAACGCGCTCTCCGTTGGAGGCGGCGCAGACTTGAGCCTGGTTGGCCCTTCATACCGCATATTCCAGACGAACCGGTTCACACCGGCTTCGGAGGGTCCGTATTCCGTCGTAACCGGATCTCCCTTTTCGTCTGTGACCACGATCTTCACGGGCGTTTCATGCTCGCGCTTCTGTTCGGGCGAAGGCTTGGCTTCCGATTTCAAGTAGTAGTCAATCACGACTCCGTCAGGCGCGTTCGGAGCCGAATACCCGTTGTGCTGGCCTTCATCGCTCCGCCAGCGGTGCAGCATCATGCCATCGGACGGAGCGAAGAGATGGAATTCGCCGGCTTGAATCTCGGGCGTGAGTTCCTCGATCGGCCGGATGTCGTCGAAAACGAACATGCCGCGGCCGTGTGTGGCAACCACGAGATCGTGTCCGCTCTTCACGAATGTGAGGTCCCAAACCGGAACTGTGGGGAAGTTCGCTTTGATCGGGTTCCAGTGGTCTCCCCGATCGGACGAATAATACAGACCTGTGTCCGTGCCTGCGACCAGGAACCCGCGTTCGTTCGGATCTTCGCGCACCACATGAACCGGTGAATTGTCGGGTAGTCCGGTCACGATCTTTTGCCAACTCGCGCCGTAGTTCGTGGTCCGGTAGGCATACGCATGGCGATTGTCAAGCATGTGGCCGTCGAAGATCGCGTAAGCGGTGCCTGCGTCAAAAGGAGAGACTCCAATGTGATAAACGCGGGCCCACTCCGGAGCCCCAGGAATATGCGAAGTCACGTTGCTCCACGTCCTTCCGGCGTCGCGCGTCACCTGCACGTTGCCGTCGTCGGTGCCCACCCAGATCACGCTCGGATCTGTCGGTGCGAGCGTGATGCACATGATCGTGTCGTAGGTTTCCGCGCCGCTGATGTCGTGATGAACGGGGCCGCCGGAAATTTCCTGTTTGCTCTTATCGTTTCGGGTCAGGTCGTCGCTGATCGGCGACCATTTCTTGCCGCCGTCGGTGGATTTGAAGAGCACATTGCCGCCGAGGTAGACCTCGTTCGCGTCCTTTGGCGACACGGCAATCGGCGACGTCCAGTTGAACCGGTACTTCAGGTCGGCCGGCTTCACCTCCTCGACCCCGTCGACATACGGACGAATGAATTCGCTGATATGCGTTTTCAGGTCGAGGCGGCTGATCGAGCCATTCTGCGAGTCGCTGTAAACGATGTCGGGATCGCTTGGCGCCGGAACGGAATACTCGCCGTCCCCGCCCGTGGTGGTGTACCACGCGCTTCCACCGACGTTGTTGTGGCTCAAGTCAGAAGATGCGCCGCACCACGCGCTGTTATCCTGCAGGCCGCCGCAGACGTTGTAAGGAACGCGACTATCCGTCGCGACCTGATAGAATTGCTCGATCGGCATGCCGTCGAGGAATTCCCACGTCTTGGAGCCGTCCATCGAAAGGAACACGCCGCCGTCGCCTCCCTGGATGATACGGTCAGGATCCTTCGGGTCGATCCAGATCGAGTGGTGGTCCGAATGCACGCCGCGATCGGCGATCTGGGAGGTCTTGCCTCCGTCTTCCGATTCCACGAGGTTGAACGAAAGAAAGAAGAGCTTGTTTTCGTTTTCGGGTGAGACGGCCATCTTGGAGAAGTAGAAGGCACGCACGTCGAGCGCGTGGTTGTTCGTGACGCTCGTCCACGCATCACCCAGGTCGGTCGATTGCCACAGCATTCCCTGCTTCGCACCGACCAGCGCGTACACGTGTTCGGGGTTCGAGGGAGCGACTGCGACGGCGATGCGCCCCAGCGGTCCGTCCGGCAATCCCTTGCTCAATTTCTCCCACGTCTCCCCGCCATCCGTGGAGCGGTACAGACCGCTGTTCGGTCCGCCGTCCACAAGTGTCCAGGGATAGCGGCGGAACTCCCACATCCCCGCGAAGATCACCTTTGGATTTCCGGCGTCCAGAGCGAGATCAGAAACACCGGTCGTGTCGTTGACATAGAGGACCTTCTTCCAAGTTTTCCCGCCGTCGGTCGTCTTGAACACGCCGCGCTCCGCGTTCGGTCCCCATGCATGGCCCAGGGCGCCGATAAAAACCGTGTTCGGATCGCCCGGGTCAACGGCAATCGCCGAGATTTGTTGCGTATCCGCGAGTCCCATGAATTTCCAGGAATGTCCGGCGTCTGCGGAAAAATAGACTCCTCCGCCGTCGATTACATCATTCCGGATGCTGCTCTCGCCTGTGCCAACCCAGACGAAATTCGGATTGGATGGCGCCAGTGCGATCGCCCCGATGGACGCGGTGGTTTCGTGCTCAAAAATCGCTTTCCACGTGAGCCCGCCATCGACCGATTTGAACACGCCACCCGCAGCAGCGCCGACATAGTAGACATTCGGGTTACCAGGAATCCCGACGACGGATGTGACGCGGCCGCCCGCGACGGCAGGCCCCAGATTGCGGAATTTCAAGTTCGCGAGAACGTCGGGAGTCTTCTTCTCGGCATTCTCGTCGGCACCGCGTGCCTGCGACGCGGCTATCAACGAGCAAGTGAGCATTGCAATGGCGGCACAAAGAGTGCGAGCGTTTGTCATCGTTTGTCTCCTAAGAGAATGGGACTATTGAGCGGGAATACGCTCGAGACGTTTTGCTTTTCCGATGAATCCGACTATCCAGCTGCATGATTCAGAGTATCGGGCTGTTTGCGCGGCGCCTTGTTCGGCGGGAAGAAACCGCGCGCAATTTATGGCAATACTTCGACAGTGATACCGGAGGCCTCTCCCTTTCTCCGGTAGATGCGCTCGGTAGCCTTTTGAAAATCCCCGGGCTTTGCGTCGGGGATGTTCTCGAATGTCTGCGGGTTGCGATCCACGAGCGGGAACCACGTGCTTTGCACCTGAACCATGATGCGATGGCCTCGGAGAAAAGTGTGGTTGACGTCCGGCATTGTAAAGTCCACGACCTCAATCTTCCCGGGCGTGAACGGCTCGGGCTTCTCGAAGCTCTTCCGGAATTTTCCCCGTATCGGTTCCCCACGGACCAGCTGCTCGTAACCCGCCATAGTGACGTGCGGCGGGCCCACATCGTTTCCAGAATTTTCTCGCGATTGGGGAGTCTCAGGCGCGTGTTCGGGATAAACGTCAATCAATTTCACGACGAAATCAGAATCGGTACCCGTCGTCGAGACAAACAAGTGCGGTGAGACAGGGCCGGAGATTGTCACATCATGATCCAATGGCGGAGTCTGATACACGAGGACGTCTGGCCGCGTCGAAGCGAATCTTTGGTCCGAGTCCATGTATTCCTGGGGAACATCGAGCGCCCGGTACCCCACGAATGGAACCGGACGGCTCGGGTCGCTGACATACTCATCATCGCCGCGGAGATCTTTCGCGTCCGTGCTCGGCAGATCGAAAGACAATCCGCCATCTTCGCGAAAATAAAGCGTTCGCGTCTCCACATTCTTCGGAGGCCAACTCGAATATTTCTTCCAGACGTTTGTTCCAGTCTCGAAGACGTACGCCTCGGGCAATTTCGCGTCGCTTTTGCCTTTCAGGTGTTGCTCAAAGAACGGGAGGAGAATTTCCTTTCGGAAGAACTCTCCTGTGTTCGAGCCGAATGCGACGTTGCCAAGGCGGTTTCCGTCGTAGTGCGCCCAGCCTCCGTGAACCCACGGGCCCATCACGAGGCCATTAAAGATTCCCGGATCCTGCTTCATGATCGCGTCATAGACCTTAAAGGGTCCGGCAAGATCCTCGGCATCGAACCAGCCTCCGACTGTGAGCACGGCACAATGGATATTTTTCAGATGCGGCGCGAGGTTGCGAGCCTTCCAGTACGCGTCGTAGGTATCATGCTTAACCTGATCGTCCCAGAGCGGGTTCTGGCCGTTGAAGTAGCGCGTTTCCGCGTTCGCGAGCGGTCCCATGTTCAAGTAGAACTGATAGCCGTCCTCCGTGCCATAGTCGAATCGCTCGAAAGTCTTTGGCGGCAGTGTGGGGACGGCCTGAGGCTTGAAGTAGACGTAAAACCCCAAGTTGGCGGCGAGCATGAACGCGCCTCCGTGGTAGGAGTCGTCTCCCATGAAAAGGTCGGTCATGGGCGCTTCGGGAGATGCTGCTTTGATGGCGGGATGCGAATCGATGATGCTGGCAGAAGTATAGAAGCCGGGATAGGAGATGCCCCAGATACCCACGTTCCCGTTGTTGTTCGGCACGTTCTTGAGTAACCACTCGATCGTGTCGTGAGTGTCGCTGCTCTCGTCCACGTCATTCGCCGATTTCTTGACGTCGATGTGCGGGTGCATTTCCACAAAGGTGCCCTCGGACATGTACCGGCCACGCACGTCCTGGTAAACGAAGATGTAGCCGGCGTCCTGAAGCTCGGGAGTGCCGAGCGCACGTCGATAATTGTCGGGTCCGTATGGCGCCACGCTATACGGAGTCCGAGTCATCAGGAACGGATAGGTGTGCGAAGTGTCCTTCGGAACATAGATGGAGGTGAACAGGTGCTTGCCGTCTCGCATTGGGATCCGGTATTCGTACTTTGTGTAGCGTGCCCGGACGTCCCGTTCCTGTGGATCCTGAGAGAGACCATTCAGCGCAAAGACTGATCCTCCCAGAGCTATAAGTGCAAGCACGATCGGGACAGCGCGATGTCTCATCTTGCGACCTCTCAAGGGGCAAGGTTAGTCCGACGGCGCACCCTACACTTCTGTTTGCAGACCGTCAAGCGTGGTCCCGGCTTTGCGCCGAGCACGTTCCGACGGTCCATCGTTTTGCTTGCTATACGAAGCAAGGGACCGGCGTGGGTGGGAGTGGGCCCCTTCCTTCTGATTGATAGGTAACACTTTGGCAGCAAAATCGGTTTTTGGCATTGTCCGCCGCCTTCCCGCCGATTACTTTAGTCGCTGCGAATACTGCTCGTTACAGTAAGCACGCGAAATCCTGCTGTATTTGCTTGAGAAACAGGGATTTGGCTAGGGCTCCAACAGAGAGCTGTACCGCGGCCTAGGCAGCCGAGGCTTGGGATGATGCAGATTACTGACAACTACACCTTCTGGCGGTCTTTCTCGCACAAGTTTGTCCTGGCTCCGGCACACATACGCCGGACTCCGACTGCACAGCCCCGTTCCAGTTCCAGGGAAGCCGTCGGAGGTCAGACTTGAATTCTTCCTTTCGCCACGTGCAACTCGTCTTGAGTGCTTGTCTTTTGGTGTTTCTGGGACTGCCTTCATCCGGACGGAGCCCACAAGCTGGTGAGCGCCACTTTTCCGAGTTTCACGACTGGACGACACGGCACCTCGTCTATCCTCGAATCGGTCCAATGGCGGCGATGCAATCCGCATCTCGCGACCCCCGCGCGTTGCTCGCCTGGGGCAGGGTCGCGCGCGACCTGGAGCGTCAGTTGCCGGCCTTCGGAGGGTTTCCCGAGCGTCCCATACGTCGCCGTCCCGAGAGGCTGGCGCTGGAGCGCGATTGGAGCATCAATCTCGGAACAAATGGAACGGCTCCAGCGATGTTCCCGGCGAAGTTCACGTTCGATATCGATGCGGCACCGAGCTGCGCGAATGACCTGGTTATTTTTCCGGTCAACGCGAAGGGGACTGCCACGCAGCCGAATATCGTCGCGTTCAACAATCTCTATAGCGGCACCACGGGTGGCACGGGCAAGTGCAATCGGACAGCCTCCGGCTCGGATACCGGTGTCGCCGCTACCGTTCTGTGGTCATACAGCGTCCAAGGCATAACCGGTGGTGGCGCCGTTCCAACATCGCCGGCGATATCCTACGACCCGATTGGGTCCGAAACGGGCACAAAGGTTGCCTTCGTCGAGTCACAGGTCGGCAGCGTGGCGCACTTTCACGTTCTCGCCTGGAAGAATGGTGATGGCAAGAACGCGGGAAATCTTCAGAGTGTCCTGACGCCCAAAGTCATAAATACTTTCGCCGCGAATGCCCCTGTCGATGGAAGTGGCACCGCAACCGATTTGGCCTTAGGGTCCTCGGGAACCGACACGCTGTCCCCGCCCTTCATCGACTACGTCAACGATGTGGCTTACGTCGGCAACGATATTGGTTCTCTCTATCGGATTAAGGACGTGTTTTGCACGGGCATCAATCGCGACTGTTTAGGAGGAACTAAGCCGCAACCAAGCATCGATACGAGTTGGGGAACCAATGGCGCGGTTTCGGTCTGCACGGGCCAGTTGACCGGTCCCATCCTCGATTATGTTACGAACAGCGTCTTCGTCGGCTGTTCGGACGGCAAGCTCTATAAGATTTCTCAGGCGGGCACGCTCACGTCGCTGGCCGTTGGCGATGGCAGCGCCAGTAAGACATACGGAGGAATCGTAGATCCGCCCGTTGTCGATGGTCCCAGCGGCTTCGTCTATGTGGCGACCGGCTCGGCGAACAACGCCGCCTACGGAGCTCTTGTGCAGGCATCCACAGCCAGCCTCACTCGGCTGTCCACCGTGCAGGTAGGCGCCGGGAACCAGTGCAATCTGCACTCGCCGGCGTTCAGCAACGCCTATTACACGAGCCCCACGACAGCAGGTGCTCTCGTTTATATCGGTGGTGCCACAGCCACGGTAGGGCCCTGCACAGCCACAGGCGCGACAGGCGGAAATCTTGAGGTCTACGCGACCACGTTTGGCGCGGGCGGCATCATGACTGCCGGTACTCCAGCGCACGCTCAGAATGTCGGAAACCCCGGGAACGAATTTGCCCCCATGACGGAGTTCTTCAACTCGAATTTGGGCGGTGGAGAGGACCTGCTCTTCTTTTCGGTTCTTTGCACCGGCGCCGACATGGCCTCGTACAACATCACGAACGGCTGGACCACCACGTTCCTCGGGGGGCCAGTCACATCCGGTTACGGGACGAGCGGCATGATCGTCGACAATGAAGCCGCCACGACCGGAGCAACGGGGACGCCACAGGCTTCCAGCATTTATTTCAACGCGCTGAATGAGAATGCCGCCTGTTCGAATCCTCAGACGGGAACGAACACGAACGGCTGCGCCGTCAAGTTGACGCAATCGGGATTGCAATGAGCGAAGTTCGCGAAAAAACGACCGACGAAGCGGGCACAGAGGCTGAGCTTCCACGAATTCAAAGGAAGCCGTATCGCCCGCCCACGTTCGAGCACGAACAGGTCTTTGAGACCATGGCGCTGGCGTGCGGCAAGCTGCACCCGACGCAAGGTCAGTGTCGTTTCAACAGAAAGAATTCGTGATTTTGTGATGGATTTCACATCCCAGGATCGAGAAGCGCTCAACTGCGAACTGGCGGTCGAAGTGTTGCGCTCGACCGGTGAACTCCGGTTCATTGTGCGCGGCGCCAGCATGCTTCCGTCCATTTTCCCGGGTGACATTCTGCTCGTGCGGAATGAATCAATCGACGCCGTTCATTGCGGCGACGTCGTGCTGTGCTCCCGCGACGGCCGCTTTTATGCGCACCGTGTCGAGCGCACGATGCGCGAGGACGGCCAGACCTTGATCGTCACGCGGGGAGACGCACTCGCGCAGGACGATCCGCCGATTGGCAAGCATGAATTCCTAGGCCAGGTTCTCGCCGTAGTCCGCCACGGCAGGCTGCTTGAGCTGACTGCAGCCCAAGGGACTGTCACGCGGCTGCTTCTGCCTCTCGTGCGTCAGTCCGATCTCCTGGTGGCGTGGCTGCTTCGGTACCACGCGTTGCGGACCCGTCTCAGTGGACACGGGAGTCCGGCCGCGAGCGTGCCGAAACGGCGATTGGCAGGTGATCGGTGACGGAGCGGAGGCATTTTCGCTCCGAGTCCTGCCCCTCACGCGAGACGGGCGCGCTCGGAGTGACGGTCGAGATCGGCGGGATTCCGATTTCTCTCCGCGGCGGAGACCCTGATTTTTGTGGCCTGATCGAGCAGCGTTACGCCGGGTTCGTCAACCCCAAGGCGCAGCCGGCGTTTGAGTTCGAGTTTGACCTCGATTCCCCGGCGGAGCCGTCCAACGAAGATGCGCGCGTTTTCAAGAAAGGATTTGTGTGGTTTTTCGAGCGTGGCGATTTTCGCGCCGCTTGGGACGTGCGTTCCCGTCGAGGTCGCGTGCGCCAATCGCCCAACCCGTACTCGCTGGATACCGTGTTGCGCATCGCTCACACGCTGGTTCTCGCCGGCGAAGGCGGGTTCCTCATTCACGCCGCGAGTGCGATCCGGGACGGCCGGGCTTTTCTATTTTCGGGAGTCTCCGGCGCCGGGAAAACGACCATGGCGCGGCTGGCTCCGCCGGATGCCGACGTCCTTACCGACGAGATTTCTTACGTACGGCGTTGCAAACGCGGCTATCGCGCCTACGGAACCCCTTTTGCCGGCGAATTGGCGCGCGTCGGAGCGAATCTTTCGGCTCCGCTCGACACGCTCTACTTCCTGGTGCAGGGGCCGGAGAATAGGGTTGAGCCGGTGAGCCCAAGCGACGCGGCCCGCGCCCTCCTGCGTCACATTCTCTTCTTCGCGTGCGACCGGGATCTCGTCCAGCGCGTGTTCGACGCGGCCCTGGCATTTGTCTCCAGCGTCAACGTCGCGAAGCTTGTTTTTACGCCGGACTCTCGCGCGTGGGAATTGATCCAATGACCGAGAAATACATCGCTCGAAGCCGCGCCGTTGCCGCCCGGATTCTCGACGCCGAAATGATCATCATGTCCGCAACGGACTCGACGCTCTTTACTTTGAGCGAGGTCGCGACCGTCATCTGGCAGGCTGCCGACGGCCGCACGCCCCTTTCGCAGATCGTCCGCCAGCGCGTGTGCGCCGAGTTCGACGTCTGCCTCGACGATGCTTATCGCGATGCCGAAGCCTTTGCCGAAGACCTCGCTGGCCACGGAATACTTCGAATCTCGGACCGGCCAATCCTCGATGAAACCTCCGGCCCTCGGGTCCACCTGTGAGCCTGATGCAAAACCTGAATCAGAAGGCGCTGCGCCTCGGTGTGCCCCTCAGCGTCCACCTCGATGTGACCTACCGCTGCAACGAGCGCTGCGAGCATTGCTACCTCGAGCACGACGACCGCGGGGAGATGACCACCGCCGAAATCCGCGCCCTGCTGCAGCAGCTCGAAGAGGCCGGCGTGTTCTTCCTCACGTTGAGCGGTGGCGAGCCCTTGGTGCGCCGCGACTGCTTCGACATCATCGAGTATGCTCGTTCGCTCCAGTTCAATGTGAAACTCAAGACGAACGCCGTTCTCATCCGCGAACGGGAAGCTCGTCTTCTGCGCTCTCTCGGTGTCGAGCAGGTTCAGATCAGCGTCTACTCGCATCGCTCGGAAGTTCATGATTCGATCACCAGGCTTCCGGGCTCGCTCCGCCGAACCCTGGAAGGTGTTCGCCTCCTGAGAGAGCACGGTCTGAAGGTTTCGGTCGCAAATGTCCTGATGAAGTCTAACTCCGCCGATAGTGAAGGAGTGCGCGCAATGGCAGGCGAGCTCGGCGCGCACTACATGCTCGACCCGACCATCACTCCTATGATTGATGGTCGAACGGTGGTGCTGCAGTACCGCGCCGCGCCCCGTGAACTCGCGTCCGTCTTTCACAACTCTCAGCTCGTGGGCAATGTGGAAGAGTTTTGTGCGCCGCCTGCCCCGGTTGACGACGATATTCTCGATGGACTTCCCTGCAGTGCCGGCCACACCGCCTGCTACATCTCTCCCTACGGTGATCTGTACCCCTGCGTGCAGTTCCCCCTCGCTTGCGGCAATGTGCGGCGCGAAAGATTTCTGGACATCTGGCGAGACTCGCCGCAGTTACGCGAAGTCCGATCCATTCGCGGCAAAGACCTCGACACGTGTTCCTCATGCTCGCATCTGGGAACGTGTTCGCGATGCCCCGGCTTGGCCTTCATGGAAAGCAACATGCGCGGACCCTCCTCTGCCGACTGCGAGAAATCCTTTGTCCGCACGGGTATTCCGTCGGCGCAGATGATGGCCCCTGCGTCCACAGTGCGTCCCTCCGCGCTTCGGACTCTCGTTCAAATCCAGTTCACCACCTAAGCTGCACGTAGTCGCCGTACCCCCAAGAAGGGAAACGGATGGTCTACAGGGATTGTGGTAGGCCGAAGTAAGGCTTTAGCCCTATGGCGGTTCTGCGCCGACAAGGAATATTCTTCCGAAGGCTCGCCGTAGCGGATGAAGCTAACCCCCGGCGAATCAGACGATTAGCGTTCCACGGGCAACGGTATGCCCTTTGCTAGGCACAGGTAATGGCGGCGCCCGGCCAAGGTCACGACCCGTACTCCCTGTTTCGGGCAAAGAGGGCTGCTCGGCTCGCTCTCTTCCGGCGATGAGCCGGAATCTATCGCAAGTCCTGCTTGGAAATAGAATGAAACTCGGTCTACGGCTCATCGTATTTCTGGTTATCGGCATTACTCTCGTCACCTTCCTCATCGCGCGCAATCAGGTGAGGTCGGAAAAGCGAGGGCTCCGTGCCGATCTGGTGAGGCGCGCCGAGATTTTTGCCGAGAGCTTGCAAGATCTCGTCGAGCCCGCGCTGGAAAGAGGCTCGCGCGAACAACTCCGTCGCATCGTGGATCGGTTCGGAAATCGAGAAGGGCTCGCCGGCGTGGTCGTTTATGACGCCGAAGGGCACGTTCTTGCCGAGAGTTCCAGTCTCGTCAGCAGATTCAGCCCCCCGGCGGTTCCTCTCAAGCGCCTGGACGCCGCGAATCAGAGCGTCAGTGAGTTCGTGCAACTGAACGGCGAGGCCATGCATGCCTACTATTTGGCGCTGCACGTGAAGTCGCCGAATCGAATGGACGCCGTGCTGGCGGTTTTCCACGATGCGAGCTATATCGAAGCTCAAAGCGAACGCATTTGGCGCGATACTCTGTGGCACGTTATCGCCCAGGTGCTGCTGGTTGTTTTTGTCACGATTCTCATTATCCGCTGGACCGTTGTCCTTCCCATTTCGCGAACCGCTCAATGGATGAAGGATCTTCGTACAGGCCGTATATCATCGCGCCCGCCGGTTCCGTCGGAGGATTTTCTCGCCCCGTTTTCTCAAGAGGTCATGAATCTCGCGAAGAGCCTGTCGGAGGCCCGGGCAGCGGCGGAGGAAGAAGCCCGTCTGCGCGACACGGGTGTTTCCATCTGGACTGCCGAACGGTTGCGCGTCAGCGTGCAAAACAAGCTGCTCGGCCCGCTCTTCGTGGTTTCAAACCGCGAACCCTACATGCACGTGAACCGTGGCAAGAGCATCGAGACGGTTGTTCCCGCCAGCGGCCTGGTCACCGCGCTTGAGCCGATTCTCCGTGCCTGTAACGGTACATGGATTGCGCTCGGCTCCGGGGACGCGGATCACGCCACGGTTGATGCACACGATCGCCTGCGCGTCCCGCCGGACAATCCCGAGTACACTCTCCGTCGTGTTTGGCTGTCGAAGGAGATGGAACAGGGCTATTACTACGGCTTTTCGAACGAAGGGCTCTGGCCCCTGTGCCACATCGCTCACACCCGGCCCGTCTTTCGCGCGAGCGATTGGCAGGCCTACCAGGAAGCCAATCGCAGGTTCGCAGATGCGGTGCTCGATGAGTTGGGAGCTGCCCAGCAGGCCTTATTGCTTGTACAGGATTACCACTTTGCTCTGCTTCCTCGAATGGTGAAGCAAGCGCGGCCGGACGTTCGGATTGCTATCTTCTGGCACATCCCCTGGCCAAACCCGGAGGCTTTCGGGATCTGCCCGTGGGAGCGGGAGCTGCTCGACGGACTCCTTGGCGCCGACCTGGTCGGATTTCACACCCAGGCCCACTGCAATAATCTTCTCGAGACGGTGGACGCCGCTCTCGAATCCCGCATTGAATGGGAGCACTTCGCCGTGAAGCGCCACGGACATACGACGTTCGTGCGGCCTTTTCCGATCAGCGTTGATTTTCGCGAATCGCAGGCCGGTTCCGACGTTGCTCGCTCACCCTACGAGTTGCGGTCCTCTCTGCTGAAAAACCTCGGCGTCAAAGCCAGCTTCCTTGGAATTGGCGTGGATCGCGTCGACTATACCAAAGGCATTATCGAGCGCCTCCGTGGCATTGAGCGCTTCCTCGAGCGATATCCGTCCTACGTCGGCAAGTTCACGTTTGTCCAGATTGGCGCGCCAAGCCGCACCCACATTCAGCGTTACCAGGATTTCCTCACCGAGGTTCAGGCGGAGGCCGACCGGATCAACGCGCGCTTCCAGACGGCCGACTGGAAGCCTGTGGCGCTGCTGATGCGGCACCACGCCCACGGCGAGATCCTGCCGTACTACCGGGCTGCCGATCTGTGCATGGTGACGTCCTTGCATGATGGCATGAACCTCGTCGCCAAGGAGTTTGTTGCCACGCGCGACGACGAGGAAGGCGCCCTGATCTTGAGTCAGTTCACCGGAGCGAGCCGCGAACTCCGGGATGCAATCATCGTCAACCCGTATGACACGGACCAGGTTGCCGAATCGATCCGAATGGCTCTCGAGATGGACCCGGAGGACCGGCACGCGCGCATGCAGCGCATGAGGCGCATCGTTGGCGAACATAATGTCTATCGTTGGGCGGGAAATCTGATTGCCGAACTATCGGAAATCCGGATTGAAGAGACGGAAGCCGCTCTAAGCCAGCTGGGCCAGGAGAGTCTGTCTCGATGAGGCATGGCTGTCTGCGAGTCCATGCAACCCCGCCAGCGATAATACTGTCCAATTTTAGGGAGCGTTTGTGAAAGCTCACGAGCCATTCCAATTCGCGACCGCGTCGTATCTGGTCCGCATCGGCAACGAAGAGGCGGCGAGCCTGCTCGACCTCAAGAAAGGCATCGAAACCTGCAGCGATGCCTCCATCTTTCACCATACGTTTCAGACCCTCGGCAGCCATCACTACCTGACCGAGGGCTTTTCGAACGATTTCGCGCAATGGGTTCTTACAGCTTGCAACCGGCCCGCAGTCGCGGAGCGGCTGGCCTCGCTCGACATTCGCGACTACGTCTCGCTCGCCGAATTGCGCCGTGACCTGCGACACTTATTGACGGAGTACTGCGACGAAAACCCGAGGGAAGCCGCGCAGGCTGGCTTTGAATCTTTCTATTTCTGCGAAAGCATCGAGGAGAGAGTTCCACTGGGTTTCGACGCTTGGACGCTGGAACAGTTTCGCGACGGGCTAAAGGACCTGGCGCACGGTTCCTTGCAATTTCATTTCATCACTTCGCGTCTGCGTCTTCATCTGCGGACCAACGATTTTTCCCATTGGCTTTCGAAGGAGCTCGGCCTCCGCGACCTCGCGCAGAAGGTGGATCAAATCGATATCTACACGACGACACTCGATGACGCTCGCGCTACCATCTTGCACCTCGTCGGCAAAGAGCTCGGACGATGACTCAAACTCAAGTTCAGTCGGAGCCGCACGTCAACACGCTCGACGATTACACGCGCGTTCTCGGCAGCGCCGAAATCGCGGAAATGCGGACGCTGGCAAACCGCCTCCGCGGCAAATCTGTTCAAATGGTTAATTCCACCTCCGTCGGCGGCGGCGTGGCGGAAATGCTGAATCGCCTCGTTCCACTGATTCAGGAATTGGACCTGCGGATCCGTTGGGACGTCATCACCGGAGGCGACGATTTCTTCGCGATCACGAAGGCCTTTCACAACGCCCTGCACGGCGGAAGCTACGACATGCCGGACGAAAGCTTCCAGACGTTTCTTGCTTATTCCGAGCAGAATCGCGCGCGGCTTCAGTTCGATTCGGATTTCACGATCATCCATGACCCTCAGCCGGCTGCGCTCATAGAAGCTCGCCACGACGCGAAATCTCACTGGGTCTGGCGTTGTCACATCGACTTGTCCCAGCCCAATCGTCGTGTCTGGGACTTTCTCGCGCCCTATGTGAACCGCTACGATGCCGCGATTTTCTCTTCGCCCACTTTCGCGCGCCGTCTGCCCCTCCCGCAGTATCTCTTCTACCCGTCCATTGACCCACTTTCGGAAAAGAACCGGGAACTCGACCCGGAGGCGGTCGACGAAGTCTTGCGGCGATTTCAGATTGATCCGAAGCGCCCGATCCTCACCCAGGTATCGCGCTTCGACCGTCTGAAAGATCCGGTCGGGGTCGTCCGCGCGTACAAGCTGGTGAAGCGCTACTTCGACTGTCAACTCGTTCTCGCCGGCGGCAGCGCCAGCGATGACCCCGAGGGCGAGGCGGTTCTGGCCGAAGTCCGGGAAGCGGCCGGGAGCGATCCCGACATTCATATCCTGAACTTGCCCCCCTGGAGCGCCTTCGAAATCAACGCTCTGCAGCGGGGCTCGACCATCATCATTCAGAAGAGTCTCCGCGAAGGCTTCGGACTCACCGTCACCGAGGGTCTGTGGAAGAAGAAGCCCGTCGTTGCCGCAGCCGTTGGCGGCATCCCCACACAGGTGATCCACAAGTACACCGGGCTCCTCGCGTATTCGGTGGAAGGGACGGCCTATCAGGTTCGCTACCTTCTGTCGAATCCGGCGATCGCGGCGCGCCTTGCCGAGTGGGGGCACCAGCATGTTCGGGAGAATTTCCTCATTACGAGCAACGTGAGGCGCTATCTCACCCTGTTCCATCATTTTCTGGAGTAGCGCTCGAACGGTCGCTCAATCCGCCGGAAGTTTCTCGCCTTGTCGCAAGCCGTGCTGCGGTATGCTTGCCCCGCGTCAAATCTAAAGCCGGGAAGCCCGTCGTTTTCATTCTCGGTGGCCAAATCTCTTGGGGGAGATCGTGAACTATGGAGCTCGCGACCTTGACCTTGGCATGGACCGCCGCATCACGCGGCGCGATTTCCTGAATGGGTTTGGCATTGCCATCGGCAGCTCCGTTCTGACTCCCGGCCACGATTGGGTCACGTCTTTTGGTTCCCCGCCCGATGTTTTCGATCCCGAGAAAAGTGGCGACTACTACCCGCCCGCCCTCACCGGCATGCGCGGCACAACGGACGCCGTGATGCGCGTGGGCCATTCGCTCCGCGACGGGGAAAAGTGGCGCGCTCCGACGCCTGATTCCTCGGTCTACGACCTGATTGTCGTTGGCGGCGGAATCAGCGGACTTTCGGCCGCCTATTTCTTTTGCAAGGTCGCCGGTCCGAAGGCGAAGATTCTGATCCTTGAAAATCACGATGACTTCGGCGGCCACGCCCGTCGCAACGAATTCAAGGCTTCGAGCCGCACCCTCATCGGCTATGGCGGGACACAGTCGATCGCCGGCCCGAAGGGCTACAGCAAGGAAGCCATCGGGCTCATCCGCGACCTCGGAATTGACGTCCAGCGTTTCTACAGATACTTTGACCGGAATTTCTACCGGTCGCTGGGCCTCTCTCGCGGCGTCTTCTTCGACAAGGAAACGTTCGGCACGGACCGTCTCGTTGCGGGGCAAGGCACACTCCCTTGGCCGCAGTTCTTCGCCGCCGCTCCTCTCTCCGACGCGGCGAAAAAAGATCTCGTGCGGCTGCACACTGCCAAGGTCGATTACCTTCCGAATCTATCCCCGTGGGACAGAAAGGTTCTCCTCGCGAAGACCAGCTACAAGGACTACCTGCTGAAGTACGTCAAGGTTCATCCCGAAGCGATTCCGTTTCTGCAAAAGGAAACGTACGGACTCTACGGCGTCGGCATCGAAGCCGTTCCTGCGGGAGATCTTGCCGGCCTCGGCTTTCCCGGATTTCAGGGGATGAATCTCACAGGCCCGCCGGG
This sequence comes from Candidatus Acidiferrum sp., assembly GCA_035517015.1. Classification (GTDB taxonomy): domain Bacteria; phylum Acidobacteriota; class Terriglobia; order Acidiferrales; family UBA7541; genus Palsa-295. The sequence continues at coordinate 101,390 of DATIZQ010000035.1, forward strand.
ACCTGGCCTCGGTGTCGAAGTCACGAAGCAATCGCTCGTCGAGCCGTACATCTTCCATTTTCCCGACGGCAACGCGTCCATCGCTCGGCTGCTCGTCCGCTCGTTGATTCCCGCCACCGCTCCCGGCCACACGATGGAAGATATCGTCACCGCGAAGCTCGACTACTCCCGCCTTGACGAACCCGATTCGCCCGTCCGCATTCGCCTCAACAGCACTGTCGTGCACGCGCGCAATGTCGACGATCCGTCCAACGCCAAAGAAGTGGAAGTCGTCTACCTCCGCAGCGGAGAAGCGCATTCCGTTCGCGCCTCCGCCTGCATTCTGGCCTGTTGGAACATGGTGATTCCCTACATGTGCCCGGAAATGCCCGAGAAGCAGCGCGAAGCGCTTCACTACGGCGTGAAGGTTCCGCTCGTCTACACGAACGTCCAGATTCGCAATTGGCAGCCCTTCAAGAAGCTCAGCGTCTCGAGCGTAAGTTGCCCCGGCAGCTACTTCGATTCCGTCGCGCTCGATTTTCCCGTCAGCATGGGCGATTATCATTTCCCGTCGAATCCGGACGATCCCTGCCTCGTTCACATGGAACACATCCCGTGCTCGCCCGGGCTTCCCGCCCGCGACCAGCAAATCGCCGGCCGCCAGGAACTTCTCACCACCACGTTCGCCACCTTCGAACGCAACATTCGTTCTCAGCTCGCCCGAATTCTCTCGGCCGGGGGATTCGATCCCGCCGCCGACATCCAGGCGATCACCGTCAACCGCTGGCCTCACGGCTACGCGTACGAATACAATTCGCTGTACGATCCGAACTGGCCGCCGGACCAGCAACCCTGTGTCATCGCCCGACAGCCGTTCGGCCGGATTTCGATTGCGAATTCGGACGCTGAGGCTCGCGCCTACACGGACGCCGCGATCAACCAGGCCTATCGTGCGGTCGGCGAAGTAGCGCGTCTCACGCGCGCCACCTCGGCGCGCGCCGCCGCCGGAAAGACACCATGAAGATCACAGACGCCAAAGTCATCATCTGCAGCCCGAGCCGCAATTTCGTCACCGTTAAGATCACCACCGAAGACGGCGTCTACGGCCTCGGCGACGCCACCGTCAACGGCCGCGAGCTCGCCGTCGCCAGCTATCTCTCCGATCACGTCCTGCCTCTGCTCATCGGCCGCGACGCCCGCCGCATCGAAGACACGTGGCAGTACCTCTACAAGGGCGCCTACTGGCGCCGCGGCCCTATCACGATGTGCGCGATCGCCGCGGTCGATACCGCCCTGTGGGACATCAAGGCGAAAAGCCTCAACGCTCCTCTCTATCAGCTTCTCGGCGGAGCCTCGCGCGATTCCGTCCTCGTCTACGGCCACGCCAGCGGCCAGGACATTGAGGAAACCGTCCGCTCCGTCCGGCATTACCTCGAGCTCGGCTATAAAGCCATTCGCGCGCAGTCCGGCGTTCCGGGCCTCGCCAGCACCTATGGCGTCGGCCGCGGCGACATGTATTACGAACCGGCCGAAAAGGGCGCCCCCACGGAAAATCTCTGGTCCACCGAGCATTATCTCCAATCCGTGCCGCCGCTTTTCGAGCGCCTGCGCCGCGAATTTGGCGCTGACGTTCATCTCCTTCACGACGCGCATCATCGCCTCACGCCCATCGAAGCCGCCCGCCTCGGCAAGAGCCTCGAGCCCTATCACCTCTTCTGGCTCGAGGATCCCGTTCCCGCCGAGCTCCAGGAAAGCTTCCGCCTGATCCGGCAGCACACCGTCACGCCGCTCGCCGTCGGCGAAGTTTTCAACACTGTCTACGATTGTCAGCTTTTGATCGAAGAGCAGCTCATCGACTACATTCGCACCACCGTCGTTCACGCCGGCGGAATTTCACACCTGAAGAAGATCGCGGCCCTCGCGGAGATTTATCACGTGCGCACCGGTTGCCACGGCGCCACCGACCTCAGCCCCGTCTGCCTTGCCGCCGCGCTCCATTTCGATTTGAGCGTCCACAATTTCGGAATTCAGGAATACATGCGCCACACCGACGAAACCGACAAGGTCTTCCCGCACGCTTACCGCTTTGAAAAAGGCGTCATGCATCCGGGCGACCGCCCCGGCCTTGGCGTCGACATCGACGAGAAGCTCGCCGCGCAGTACCCCTACGCGCGCGCCTATCTCCCCATCAATCGCAAACTCGACGGCACCATGCACAGTTGGTAGGCTTGCGGAGGTTTCCTTGAGAGTGCGGGCGCTCGCTTGCCCTGAGGCAAAGCCGAAGGGCTCCCGCTTTCTCTTCGCCGAAACTCGCTTCGACGCTGCCCACGTCTTTCTTTGAAATGAAGCTATCTCATAATTGGGCTGAGCTGCTGATCCTACGGCACTTAGATGGTCTGCAGCCTATTTATGAGATAAGTTCATTTCAAATTTGAAATTTGAGATCTCTTGCCCGGGCCTTCATTCCCCTCTCACCAAATCCTCCAGCGTCTGCCGCTTCCGGATCACGCGAAATCTAGTTCCCTCCACCAACACTTCCGCCGCTCTCTGCCGCGCGTTGTAATTCGACGACTGCACGAACCCGTACGCTCCCGCCGCCCAGACGACCAGCAAATCGCCCGCCTTCACCTCGGGCAACGGCCAATCGCGCGCCAGGAAGTCCCCCGATTCGCACACTGGCCCCACCACGTCCACGCGCCGCGTCGCCGATTCGCGCGCGCCTCGCACAGCTTTCGTCACCGCGTGTGCCGCCCCGTATAGAGACGGCCGAATCAAATCGTTCATCGCCGCATCCACGACCACAAACCGCTTCCCGCGGTTCTGCTTCACATACAGCACGCGCGTCAGCAGGACGCCCGCCGGACCGATCAGCGCCCGCCCCGGCTCGACCAGCAGCTTGCACCCGAGCGGCCGCACGACGCCCGCAAGTTCTTGCGCGTACTCCGCCATATCGAGCGGCGTCTCTTTCGTATACCGGATGCCCAGCCCGCCGCCGATATCGACGAAATCGAGCCGGACGCCGTCGCCCGCAAGTTCGCGGACATATGCCGCCAGCTGCCGGACCGCCCGGCGAAACGGCCCCAGCGACAGAATCTGTGACCCGATGTGCGCGCTGATTCCGCGCCACGCAATCCACCGCGAGCCCTTGTGTGTCAGGTACGCTCGGCGCGCTTCCGGCCACTCCATCCCGAACTTGTGGCGCCGGTAGCCCGTCGAGATGTGCGGGTGCCCGCCCGCCAGAATGTCCGGATTCACGCGAATCGCCGCGCCCGGCGGAGCGCCGCCCGCTTTCACGTGCCGCGCCGACTCGCTCACCAGCACCTCAAGTTCGGCTTCTGACTCCACGTTGAACAGCAGAATCCCCGGCCGCCTGGCCTTTGCTGTGCGATACCCGATCGCTTCGCGGATTTCCTCGCGCGACTTGCCCACGCCCGAGAAGACGATTCGTTCGCCGCCCACTCCCACGCGCCGCAGCCGGTCGAGTTCCCCGCCTGAAACGATGTCAAACCTGCTGCCGAGCCCTGCGAACACCCGCAAAATTGACAAGTTCGAGTTGGCCTTCAGCGCGTAGCAAATCGCATGCGGCAACGCTCCAAACGCGCGATCGAGCCGCCGGTAAGCCTCCTCGATGCTCCGCTGGCTGTAGACGTACGTCGGCGTCCTCACCCGCTCGGCGATCCGTTCGAGTGCCACGCCCTCGCAACAGAGCCCGCGTGCGTTACCGCGCGCCGCCCCATAAGAAAATTCCGGCGTGTATTCCGCCGGATCCGTTTCCTGCCGCGCCGTGTGCCCCTTCGCCAAATCTCCCCTCGCCTCCGTCGTCGGCCAGTCCTCAGCCCATCTGTGGAACGTCCGCGAGCTCGGCCGGCTTCGAATCGCTCATCATACAATCTCCCCGCCCCAATTCTGAATCGACTTCCACGGAGTGGAAGCCCCGGACCTTTAGTCCGGAGGGCGGCCTTTTTACCCTGACATCGGAAGGGCAGGCCGCCCGAACGAAGCTCCCAAAATCACCCGGGCTCTAGCCCTGGGACTCCTCCACGTGCCCAGGATCTGCCTTTGTACTGAAGCTGTTGCCGTTTGGGTGGGAGCCCCCGACTTTCAGTCGGGGGAGCAGGCCTTCAGGCCCGCGAAAGAGGCAGCCGTCGTTGATTGTGCTTTAGCCCTGGGGCCCCTCCGCGCGCCCAAGATCCGCCTTTGTACTGAGGCTGTTGCCATTTGGGTGGGAGCCCCCGACTTTCAGTCGGGGGAACGCGGCCTTGAGGCCGCGTGAAAGAAGCCCCCAAAAATAACGGGGCTTTAGCCCTGGGACTCCTCTGGCGCGCCTTCCTGTGCGGCCTCTGCGTCTCTGCGGTTCGCTTCTCTCCGTCTCTTGCCTTTGCCTCTTCAAATCTGAAATCTGAAATTTCAAATCGGCCCGCCGAGGGCGTTCGTTCCTGGTAGGGGTACGGCATGCCGTGCCCGCAGTCGCTCTGGTTTCTCTCTTAATAGGTGCACGGGGTACCGTGCACCGTCGTAGCGCTAGCGTCTCGCCGGCTCTGTCGCCTTTCTCTGAAATGTCCAATTTCAAACTCGAAATATCTAGCTCGGGCCAGCGCGCCTGATCGGGACGCGGGCACAGTGCTCCGCCGCAGCGCCGCTTGCCCCAAGCAAAATCGGAGCGGTCCGCGGCTCTTCTGCTCGTTGAAATTATTTGAGATCTCAAATTCCCAATTTCAAATCGGATGGGGTTCTGGCGTACGCAAACGTCGGCAAGCGTGAATCATCCAATTGAACGGCTTCGCCGCTTTCGTCCACGCGCCCGGGAGCCTGTCTTGGCGGTTACGAACTTGTAGGCCATCGCGAGCAGGTCTCGCAGCACAGCGGAATTGACGCGCGACAGTCGAACCAAGACAGTGGCATACCCCACATAGTGGTCCGTCACGTAGTAAACATCGGGCGCTTCCGCGAGCAGTTGTGCGCGATCGGCGAAATCCACTCGTACGGCAAGCGATCCGGGTTCGGCCGAACGATGAACGGGGATGCAGGCCAAGAGCTTTCCATGAACCTTCAGTGCCGGTGAGCCGTACGCCGTGCCTTCCTCCACGCCCGGCAACGCAAGTCCGATTTTCCGCACGGTCTCGAAGTCGATTGTGCGCTTAACCATCCCGAAACCCCTCCTGTCCCGCTCATCATACAATCTGCTCCGTCCGCCCAGCCCACGCAGCCGTCGCGCCCTGCCGATTCCGAATCATCATCCTCGTCTGTGCCATTGTCTTCAGAGTTTGCCCCTAAGGCCGCTGAGGCATGCTAGGCGAAATCGAAGGACGGTTGGCTCAGGGTAGGAAGTTAGCTTAGTATCCACGGCAGGAGAAACCACAAATGCAAGTCCTCACTGCCGCCGAAGTTGCCGAGTGGCTTCGCGGATTCGAGAATCTCGGAAATCGGGATGACTACGTCCATGGCGATGAAGACGAGCTGTTTTTCACCCATCCGGAGGCCGCTTGCATCGATTTGGAATACCCGCCAAGGCTGGAGCGGCTTCCCTTCTTTGCTCATTGCGTTGCAACAATCGGCTATGAAGACCAATACTTCGATGGAGCCTTGATGTGGTTCAAGCAGTGGGGCGTCTGGAACCGGTTCGATGAAGGCATTGGATACCGCATCGTGGAACGAATGAATGCCGCTGCTGGTCAGTCGACATCATTTGAAGCGGCTCCGGGCCATCGATTTCGTGCCGACGAGCTTCCCGATGCGATTGGAATGCTGCTCCAACCGATGGTGTTCGCGTGGGATGCTTTCTACCTGCCACGATGGTCGTACGGTACGGGCGACTTCTTTCTGTGCATAAGTCATGATTCGTTCGTCAGCGTTGTCACGCGGACAAAGGCGTACGACAGAGTCTTTCACCAGCTAGAACAACTTGACCTCAACCCCAGGTCGGCAAACCGCGCGCGAGCAAACCGTTTCTGCCGGCGGCCGTAATCGTCGGCCAATCGTGTCGATAGCTCCCATCACCTGACACTCTAAGTTGACTTCACCCCATCCCCCCGCTACACTTTTCCCGTTCTTGGTAGAGGTGCGGAGGCCATCAGTAGCCGGGCCCGATTCTCCGAGCAGCTTCGGAGGCCTTGGCGAAAGGGGCACAAGTAGTTACTCCGCCGAAGTCGTCCTTGTAGCTGATGCTGGGACGGTTGGGGGATACTCCTAACGAGTATCCACTGTCATCCGTCACAAACGGATGGAGCGCTATCGAGGAGTGAAGAAGCCCCAGCCGTCCTTCCTTCTCTCTGCTCCATCCACAAAGGCCCTGAAGAACGATGAACGTCTTTGAGCTCACTCGTGCCCTCGTGGACATTGAGTCGATCACCAACGGCGAAGCGCAGGTCGGTGCCTACCTGTTCGATCACCTCTCGCGGTTCGCCGCAGCCACGGGCGGGCGCGTCGAGAGAATGCACGTCGAAGCTGGCCGCTTCAACGTCCTCGCGTTTTGGGGCAATCCCGTCGTCACCCTTTCGACTCACATGGACACCGTGCCGCCCTTCTTCCCCTCGCGCGAGGACTCCGAATATATCGGCGGGCGCGGCTCCTGCGACGCCAAAGGCATCATCGCGTCGATGATTGTCGCGGCTGAAAAATTGCGCGCCGACGGCGTCGAGAACTTCGGCTTGCTCTTCGTCGTTGGCGAGGAGCGCAACAGCGCGGGAGCCGCCGTCGCGGCGCAATCTCCTCACGGCTCGGTCTACCTGATCAACGGCGAACCCACGGAAAACATGCTCGCTCTCGCCTGCAAAGGTGCTTTGCGCTTCGAAGTCTCGGCGCGCGGCAAAATGGCCCACTCCGCGTATCCCGAACTCGGCGAGTCCGCGATCGACGCACTTCTCGACGCGCTCGAAGCGATCCGTCGCGTCCCGCTCCCGAAGGACGATTTGCTCGGCGCCTGCACCCTGAACGTCGGAACGATTTCCGGCGGGCGCGCGCCCAACGTTGTCGCCGATTCCGCACGCGCGGAGATTCTGATTCGCCTCGTTGGCGATCCCGCGCCGATGCGCGACGCGATGGCTACCGCGGTCGACGGCCGAGCGGAGCTCAAAGAAATTCTGTGCGCTCTCCCCGTCTATTTTGAGGACGTCGAAGGCTTCCCGACCACCGTCGTTTCGTACACGACCGATGTGCCGATTCTCAGCCCGAGTTGGGGCAAGCCCATGCTCATCGGTCCCGGCAGCATCCACGTCGCGCACACGCCGGACGAACGCGTCGCGAAGCTTGAGCTAAAGGAAGCGGTCGGCATCTATTCGAATCTCGTCCGCCGATTGTTGGCCAATTGATATGAACCTCGCCATCATCGGCTACGGAAAAATGGGACGCCTGATCGACCGCCTCGCGCCCGAACATGGTTTCGACGTCAAGCTCCGCGTTGGCCATGAAAACAATGGCCGCGGCGAAGCGCTTACGCGCGAAAGCCTTCGCGACATCGCCGTCGCCGTCGAATTTTCCACGCCCGCCGTTGCGCCCGGAAACATCGAGCGCCTGGCCGCCCTCGGCGTCAACGTCGTCACCGGCACCACCGGCTGGACGAAAGAAATGGACCGCGTTCGCTCGGCCGTCGAGCGCGCCGGAACAGGCTTGGTCTGGAGCCCGAACTTTTCGGTCGGCATCCACATTTTCTCGCAGCTCGTTTCGGAGGCGGCGCGGCTCATGTCCCGCCAGCCCGAATACGGCGCGTGGGCTTGGGAAATTCATCACGCCGCTAAGAAAGATGCGCCGTCGGGGACGCTGCTCGCACTCGTCGAGAAGATGAAGCTCGCCGGCTACACCTCCCGCATCGACACCAGCTGCAGCCGCGCCGGCGCGGTCCCCGGGACGCACGAAATCGGCTTCGACTCCCTGGCAGACACCATCACCCTGCGCCACACGGCTCGCAGCCGCGACGGCTTCGCCTGTGGGGCTTTGCGTGCCGCCCGGTGGGTGGTCGGCAAGAAAGGCTTTTTCGATTTTCGCGACATCGTGGGCGAGCTCGAATGAGAATTTCTAATCTATACAGTGAAGATTAGAAATCGCCGTAAGTTGTTGAAAACAAAGGGCGATTGCAACTCCTAATCTATACAAAATGGCTAATTCAGAGACTGAGGAGGATCACATGTTTTTGGGATGCGGCACGGCACTCGTAACGCCTTTTCGGCGGGACCAGTCTCTCGACGAGGACGCGCTCCGTCGTTTGGTGCGTCGCCAAGTCGATGCAGGCATCAGCTTTCTCGTTCCCTGTGGAACGACGGGCGAGAGCCCCACTCTTTCGCACGACGAGCAGCTTCGCGTCGTCGAAATCACGGTCGAGGAGGCGCGCGGCCGCGTCCCCGTTCTCGCCGGCGCCGGCGGCTACAACACCGCCGAAGTCATCGCCCGCGCCCGCGAGTTCGAATCCCTCGGCGCCGACGGCATCCTCTCCGTCACCCCGTATTACAACAAGCCGACGCAAGAAGGCCTCTACCAGCATTACATGGCGATTGCGTCGGCGATCTCCTTGCCGATCATTCTCTATAACGTTCCCGGTCGCACGGGCGTGAACATCGAGCCGGCAACGGTCAGCCGCCTCGCCGGCATCGAGAACATTGTCGGCATCAAGGAAGCGTCTGGAAATATCGGCCAAATGGCCGCCATTGCCGCGCGCGTGCCCGCACGATTCGCAGTGCTCTCCGGTGACGATTCGGTGACTCTTTCGCTGATGGCGATTGGCGGACGCGGAGTGATTTCGGTGGTCTCGAATGAAATTCCAGCCGAAATGACGCGCCTTACGCAGCTGTGCCTCGCGAACGATTTCGCGGCGGCGCGCGAGATTCATCAGCGCTACTCTTCGCTTATGGAGGTCAACTTCGTGGAATCGAATCCGATTCCGGTGAAGGCCGCGATGGCGATGATGGAGCTTCTTGAGCCGGTCTGGCGGCTCCCGCTGGTGGCGCCGAAGGCCGAGAATCTGGCCAAGATCCGCGCCGTGCTCGACTCCGCCGGCCTGATTCAACAAGCATATGCTGCAAGCTGAAATCGAGCAGCTGTTCGACGAGGCGCCGACCGCATGCATTCCGGCACATTCGCGCCTCTTCGCTCAATTCAAGGATGCCCTGAATTCCGGCGCAGTTCGTGCCGCGGAACCCGACGCGTCATCGCCGACCGGTTGGCGCGTAAATCCATGGGTCAAGAAGGGAATCCTGCTGGGATTTCGGATGGGCGGGATTGTCGATATGTCTATCGATCCGTCGCGCCAGCCCTTCTTCGACAAGGCCACATATCCGGTGAAGCAATTCAACGCCGAGTCGGGCGTGCGCATCGTCCCCGGCGGTTCGAGCATCCGCGACGGCTGTTTTGTCGGCAAGGGTGTGACGTGCATGCCGCCAATGTTCATCAACGTGGGCGCGTACGTTGGGGATGGCACGCTCATCGATTCTCACGCGTTGGTGGGAAGTTGCGCGCAGGTCGGCAAGAAGTGCCACATTTCCGCGGGCGCACAGATTGGAGGCGTGCTCGAGCCTGTGGGTGCAATGCCCGTAGTGATTGAGGACGAAGTTCTCGTCGGCGGGAATTGCGGAGTCTACGAGGGTTCGATCGTGAAACGCCGCGCGGTGGTGGGCACGGGCACGATCCTGAACCGCTCGACGCCGGTCTATGACATCGTTGCCGGAGTGGTTCACGCCGCCACGGATGAGGCGCCGCTTGTGATTCCGGAGAATGCGGTCGTGGTGGCGGGATCCCGTGCGATCGAGCACGGGCATGGCAAGGACTGGGGGCTCTCTCTGTACACGCCCGTGATCGTGAAGTACCGAGATGCAAGAACCGACGCGAAGGTGCAGCTGGAAGATTTGCTGCGCTGAAGGCGAGCTCTCGAGAAGCTGAGTATGCACGCAGCGCTGATTTCGATGGCGCTCCTTCGAAATCGCGGCTTTTCCCTGACCCAAGCGGCATCGATGCATTGCATCCAAAATACGAATGGCACATGACTGGCCGCAACTCATCCGCCGCTCTCCGCGTGGGTGTATAGTTTTGTGGAGCGCGGCCGCTCGGAAGACCAGTTCTGTCCTCTCACCGTGAGCCGGAGACAGTGCGTACCCGCGTGTCTGAGATGAAAAAACCGCTGCTGCGAGTGATGAAATTCGGCGGCACTTCCGTTGGTGACGCCTCCTGCATCGCGCGCGTCGCGCAGATTGTCCGCGACGCTTCGCGCGACAGTTCCATTGTCGTTGTCGTCTCCGCGATGCGTGGCGTGACGAATTCGCTGATCGACGCAGCGACGCGAGCCGAGGCTGGCGAACGCGATTACGTCCGCCAGGTCTTCGACACCTTGCGCAAGCAGCATGACGCGGCGCTCGCTGCCCTGATTCGCGCCGGCGCAGGGCGCGCGGCTCTCGAGGAGTCGATGCAGGCGATCTTCGCCGAGGGCGAGCGCCTGTGCGACGGCACGGCTCTGCTGCGCGAGTTGACTCCACGAACGCTGGATTCGATTTCGAGCCTGGGCGAGCGGCTCTCCGCGCCGATGGTTGCGGCGGCGCTTGTCGACCTCGGTGTCGGGAGTGAGGCGGTCGACGCCACGGATTTGATCGTCACGGATTCATATCACGGCCGCGCCGAGCCGCTGATGGAGCGGACGCGCGAGCGCTCTCAGGCCCGGTTGAAGCCGCTGCTTGAGCGGGGGATCGTTCCGGTTGCCACAGGGTTCATCGGCGCGACGGACCAAGGCGTGCTGACCACACTCGGCCGCGGCGGGTCCGACTACTCCGCGACGATTCTCGGCGCCGCGCTCGACGCGGACGATATCGTCATTTGGACGGATGTCGACGGTGTACTGACCGCCGATCCGCGCCTGGTTCCGGACGCGCGCACGATTGCCGAAATTTCCTATCGCGAAGCAGCTGAACTGGCTTACTTTGGAGCCAAGGTGCTCCACCCAAAAACGTTGCGCGCCGTGATGCAGGCGCAGATTCCGGTCTGGATTCGGAACAGCTTTGCGCCCGAGAAGGCCGGCACGAAAATCACACCGCAGGGGCGAAGTAACGGCGGAGGCGTCAAAGCCTTGACCGCGATCAAGGACGTTGCGCTGATCGCCGTGGGGGGGCCCGGGATCGTCGGAGTGCCCGACGTAGTGGGCCGCACCTTTTCGACGACGGCAGCGGTACGCGCCAACGTCCTGCTGATTTCGCAATCGTCGTCGCAGAACGATATATGCTTCATCGTGGCGTCGACGGACGCGGAACGAACGGTGGATGCGCTGCGAAGCGAGTTTTCCCAGGACGTCGCGCACGAAGCTGTCGAGCACATCACCGTCGATCCAAACATCGCGATCGTGGCAGTCGTCGGGGGAAACATGCACGGCACACCCGGCGTCGCAGGCCGGACGTTCAGCGCGCTGGGCCGTGAAGATGTGAACGTCATCGCGATCGCGCAGGGCTCGTCCGAGTGCAATATCTCTTTCGTGGTGGAACAGAAGCACATGAAGGCGGCTCTGGCCGCCGTGCATCGCGAGTTCAATCTTGCCGGGCGGGTCGCGTCCGAGATGACTCCGACGCGCGGCTGATGATCATGGAGAAGATTGCAAGTCTGCCGGAAAAAGTGACGAAACGCGCGACGCAGCGCTGCATCGCGCGTGCGTGTGGCGAGGGGTACGATCTCTCCGAGCGCATCTGCGTTTGCCCGCGTTGCGGCGGGCCTCTCGAAGTCGAAATTCGCGTGGATCGTTCAATCGATCCGGGAGCTCTGCGAGGCCTGTGGAAGTCCCGCGCAGCGTCCGAGCATCCTCGAGACCTTAGCGGCGTCTGGCGTTATCGCGAACTGCTCCCCTTCGACGACTCCGTGCCCATCGTTACGTTGTTCGAAGGGAATACGCCCCTCTACGATGCGCCGCGCTGCGCTGAATATTCCGGCCTGTCGCAACTGCGCCTCAAGCACCAGGGCTGCAATCCTACCGGGTCGTTCAAAGACACCGGGATGACGGTTGCAGTGACGCACGCCCTTCGCGTGGGTGCGCGCACGGCCGTTTGTGCGAGCACCGGCAACACCTCGGCCAGCCTTGCGGCATACTCGGCGCGCGCGGGTTTGCAATGCCTCATCTTGGTGCCGCGCGGACAGATCACTGCTGCGAAGCTCGCGCAAAGCATGGATTATGGCGCGATCGTGTGCGAGATCGGCGGGAATTTCGACGACTGCATGCGCCTGGTTCAAGATCTTGGTGAGGAACCCTCGATTTACGTTGCGAACTCGATCAATCCGTTTCGCATCGAAGGACAGAAAACAGTTGCCTTCGAACTGATGGAACAGTGTGGTTGGCGCGTTCCCGACCACGTCGTCGTTCCCGGCGGGAACCTTGGCAACAGTACGGCATTCGGCAAGGGGTTCGCAGAGATGCTTGCTCTTGGTCTTGTCGATCGTATGCCGAAGCTCAGCGTGATTCAGGCTGAAGGCTCCGCTCCCTTTGCTCGTCTGTTTGCCGGCCTCAAGCGAAGCCGATCAGCCAATGAAGCCGCCATGCCGAAGGAGCTGACTCCCCAGGGAAATCCGCAAACGCTTGCCACCGCCATCAAGATCGGCGCGCCCGTCTCCTGGAAGAAGTCCCTGCGCGCGGTCGTACGTTCTGGCGGCGAAGTAACCGCTGTCAGCGAGCAGGAAATCGCCGATGCGAAAGCCATGATCGGCCGCGACGGCATTGGCTGCGAGCCGGCTTCCGCCACCACGATCGCGGGAATCCGGAAGCTGGTGGCTGCCGGGCACATCCGCCCCAACGAGTCGGTGATCGCCGTGCTGACGGGGCACCTGTTGAAAGATCCGGATTACGTCAGCAACTATCATCGCGGGACTCTCTCAATGCCTCCCGATGCCGACGGGAATCGCAGCGGCCAGGCGATTGCGGGAGCGTTCCGAAATGTTCCGGAACAAGCGGCGGCAAGCAAGTCCGCCGTTCTCGAGCTTCTGCGGCGCCGCGCGTGAGCCTTTATCTATGACGTCCTCTCGTGAGTTCTCAATCGACGTTCGCGTTCCTGCCTCGACCGCGAATCTGGGCGCTGGATTCGATTGCCTCGGCCTGGCACTGGAGCTGTACCTGAGTGCTCGGGCCACAATCGTGTGGGGGCCCGGCGCCCGCGTGGTCGCTCGCAGCCGAGGTGTGCGGGGGAGCTCGGCGCTTCCAAGTGCGCCGGAGGAGAATCTGATTTTCCGCGCGATGCGTCACACAGCGGATCGCGAGGGCTTCCAGCTTCCACCCATTCGTCTCGCGGTGCAGAACGACATTCCCATGGCCAGCGGCCTGGGAAGCAGCGCAGCGGCCACCGTCGCCGGAGTTGTGCTCGGCTTCGCCGTCGCCCGTCGCGCCGTGCCGAAAGAAGCGGCGCTGCAATATGCGGCTGAGGTCGAAGGTCACACGGACAATGTTGCGGCATCGCTTCTCGGCGGCCTCGTCGTCACGGTCGCCCGGCCGGACGGCAGCGTCATCGGTGTTCAGAAGCGTTGGCCCAAGATGATCCGCGTCGTCGCGGTCACTCCGCTTTTTTCGCTCGAGACGAACAGATCGCGTGCTGTGCTGCCCAAGATGGTTGAGCGCGCCGACGCCGTGCACAATCTGCAGCGGTCGGCCCTTCTCGTGGCAGCTCTCGAGGAGCGCCGCTACGATCTCATCTGGGACGCGCTGCAGGATCGATTGCATCAGCCGTACCGGCAAAGGCTCATTCCCGGTCTCGAGGACGTCTTGGCTACGCCTCGAATGCCTGGTCTGCTGGGACTTGCCCTTAGCGGCGCAGGGCCGAGCGTCGTCGCCTTGGCGACGGACCGCTTCGAGAAGATCGGCAGCGAAATTGCCAGACGCTTCGAGAAAAACGGGCTTACCGCGACATTTCAGACATTCGAGGTGGCGCAGGAGGGCTTCTCCACTTCGGAGAAGCACCTTCGCCAGCGGCAAATGGCGGCGCAGCCCTGAACCGCTGGAAACGGAGCGTTGCGTGTTAGCGTCTATCATCAAGCGTGTGGTAAAGAATCTAGTTCTTGCCTGGGCTCTCACGCATCAATTGCTTGTATGTTTCGAAGCCCGTTCTGGAGATGGGGAGTAGCGAATAGATGTGGATAGTTCGTCTCGCTTTACGCAGGCCCTACACCTTTATCGTCGCCTCTATTCTGCTGCTGATTCTCGGCACTGTTTCGATTCTGCGCACTCCGACGGATATCCTCCCGAATATCGACATCCCGGTCGTGAGCGTTCTTTGGACGTACAACGGGCTTTCGCCGGACGAGATGTCGAACCGGATTGTTTTTAATTACGAGCGGTTTCTCACTACGACGGTCAACAATATCGAGCACATTGAATCGCAGTCGTGGAACGGCCGGGCAATCGTTAAGGTCTTCTTCCATTCTGGCGTGAACATCGGAAACGCCGTTGCCCAGGTTACCTCGGTTTCCCAGACTGCCGTCCACTCGATGCCGCCAGGGACGCAGCCTCCCCTCGTCATTCAATACAACGCATCATCTGTTCCCATTCTGCAGCTGGCGCTCTCTGGCCAGGGCCTCACAGAACAGCAGCTCGGTGACCTGGGCTTGAATTTTCTCCGCACGTCTCTCGTGACCATCAATGGAATCGCGATTCCGTATCCCTACGGAGGAAAACAGCGCCAGATCGAGGTGGACCTGAATCCTGCTCAGTTACAGTCGAAAGGCCTCTCGCCACTCGATATCGTTAACGCGATTGACGTTCAGAGCCTGATCCTGCCCGCCGGTACCGCGAAAATAGGGACCTTCGAGTATCAGGTGGATATGAACGGCGCTCCTCAGAGCGTCGCGGAGCTTAATGCCTTGCCGGTCAAGACGGTCGGCAGCTCCACGATCTACATCAAAGACGTGGCGAACGTGCGGGATGGCTACCCGCCCCAAACGAATATCGTCCGCGTCAACGGCCAGCGCTCCGCGCTGATGGTCATCCTGAAAAACGGCGACGCCTCTACGCTCAACATCATCTCGAATGTGAAGGAACAGCTCCCGACCATCGCCGCCGGCCTTCCGCCGCAATTGAAAATTGATCCGGTGTCGGATCAGTCGCTCTTCGTCAAAGCGTCGATCAGCGGGGTCATTCGCGAAGGCGTGATTGCCGCGGTGCTGACCGGACTCATGATCTTGCTGTTCCTCGGAAGCTGGCGCAGCACGCTGATCATTGCGGTGTCCATCCCGCTCTCAGTCCTCACGTCGCTCATCGTCCTCAGTGCTCTGGGAGAGACGATCAACATCATGACCCTCGGAGGTTTGGCTCTCGCCGTGGGTATCCTCGTCGACGATGCGACCGTTGAGGTCGAGAACATCAACCGCAACATCGATCAGGGGAAGGAAATCATTCAGGCGATTCTGGACGGCGCATCCCAAATCGCTGTGCCCGCCCTCGTCTCCACCCTATCGATCTGCATCGTGTTTGTGCCGATGTTCTTCCTGTCCGGTGTCGCGAAATACCTGTTCGTGCCGCTCGCGGAAGCAGTGAGCTTCGCAATGCTCGCCTCCTACGTCCTCTCGCGAACGCTGGTTCCCACGATGGCGCGATATCTCTTGGCCTCGACAACGGAAGAGGAACGGAAGGAGGAGATTCTCCGTTCTCGCAATCCGTTGGTGCGCATGCAGGCGAAATTCGAGGCGGGATTTGAACGTTTCCGCGATCGCTACCACCGTTTGCTCGGGGTTTGCGTCCACCATCGCAGCGCCTTCATGATCTGCTTCTTTTCCGCTTGTATTCTCTCGTTCGCGCTTCTTCCCTTCGTCGGGCAGGATTTCTTTCCATCGGTCGATAGCGGCGAATTCAAGCTCCACATGCGCGCACCCACCGGAACGCGGATCGAAGAAACGGCTGCGATCTGCGACCGCGTCGAGAACGACATCCGCGCGCAGATTCCTCCTTCGGAGCTTGCCAGCATCATCGACAACATCGGCCTGCCCTATAGCAGCATCAATCTCTCGTACAGCAACTCAGCTCCCGTCGGAACCGGCGACGCCGATATTCAGGTCGAGCTGGCCAAGGACCACCGGCCCACGGCGCAGTATGTCCGCAGCTTGCGGCAGCGGCTCACGCGCGATTTTCCCGGGATCACCTTCTATGAGATTCCCGCCGATATCGTCAGCCAGATTCTCGATTTCGGTCTGCCGGCTCCAATCGATATTCAGGTCGTGGGACGCAATCTCACGGCGAATCGCGCCTTCGCGGACCAGCTGCTCGATCAATTGAAGTATGTTCCGGGAACCGCCGATCTTCGCATCCAGCAGGTGTTCAATCAGCCGAAAATCCACATCGATGTGGACCGGACGAAAGCGCAGCAGATCGGCTTTTCCGAACTCAACGTGGCGCAAAACTTGCTCATTTCGCTGAGCGGCAGCTTCCAAACCCAGCCGACGTTCTGGCTCGATCCGAAAACGGGAGTGAGCTACAGCATCGACACGCAGACGCCACAGTACCGCACGGACTCTTTGCAGAATCTCGAAAATATCCCCGTATATGCCAAGACCGTGAGTAACCCCGAAATCCTCGGCGACGTGGCTCGGTTTAGCCGCACCTCGGAAATGGGGCTCGTTTCCCATTATAATGTCCAGCCCGTGATCGACATTTTCGGGGCCGTGCAGGGGCGCGACCTCGGCGGAGTGGCTCGCGATATCGCGCCGATCCTCGACCGTGCGAAGACCCAATTGCCGCGCGGTTCGCAGCTCGTCGTTCGAGGTGAGATCCAGACGATGAACGCCTCATTCGTGGGACTGCTTTTGGGGCTCATGTTCTCCATTATTCTCGTCTACTTCCTCATCGTCGTGAACTTCCAGTCGTGGTTGGACCCCTTCGTGATTCTCATGGCCTTGCCCGCGGCGCTCGCCGGGATTGTCTGGATGCTTTTCGTGACCGCAACCACGGTGAGCGTCCCTGCGTTGACGGGAGCCATCATGTGCATGGGCGTGGCCACGTCCAACAGTATCTTGCTGGTCAGCTTCTCGAAGGAAAAGTTGCAGGAGGGAAAGACGCCTTCCGAATCGGCTCTCGAAGCGGGTTACACGCGTTTCCGCCCGGTCTTGATGACGGCTCTGGCGATGATCATCGGCATGCTCCCCATGTCGCTGGGTTTGGGTGAGGGCGGTGAGCAGAATGCTCCCCTCGGCCGTGCTGTGATCGGCGGCCTTCTTTTTGCTACTCTAGCTACACTGTTCTTCGTTCCCGTGTTCTTCAGCTTTGTGCACTCACTGGGTCATAAGGAGACGCGCAGTCCGGCCCAATGAAGCCGTTGGAACCGGCTCCACGTTGGGCTCATCTAAGTAACAGCCATCCCGGACAAGGAATCTATGATTGAGATGGAAGACAACACAGAGCGCAGCGGAACCGTCGCCGGGGCGCGGTCCTCTGCCCCGGCCTCGCCAAGACGCGGCCTCCTGACGGCGATTGCGCTGTTACTGATCGTTGCCTTGGTGGTCGTCGCGGGAATCGTTCCGCGGCTCAAGGCTCGCGCGGCTTTGGCCGTCGAGACCAGGGAGTTGGCCATTCCGACGGTCAGCGTGATTCACGCGAAGCTGGGCGCACCGCAGTCGGAAATCGTTGTCCCCGGCAACATGCAGGCGTTCATGGACGCTCCCATCTACGCCCGCACCAGCGGTTATCTGAAGAAGTGGTACGTGGACATCGGCGCTCACGTGAAGTCCGGGCAGTTGCTCGCCGAGATTGAAACTCCGGAAGTCGACCAGCAGCTGGAACAAGCCCGCGCGGATTTGACCACGGCCATCGCCAACTTGACTCTGTCCGAAATTACGGCCAAGCGCTACGAAGGCTTGAAGAACACCGACTCGGTTTCGAAGCAGGATGTCGACAACGCCGAAGGGGACTACCAGGCCAAGAAGGCGATGGTGGCGTCGGCGCAATCGAACGTTAAGCGGCTGGAGGAACTGCAGTCTTTCGAGAAGATTTACGCTCCCTTCGACGGCGTCATCACCGCTCGCAACACGGACGTGGGCCATTTGATTAATTCCGGTGCCGGCGCGCCGGCCACCGAGCTTTTCCATATGGCATCCACGAAGATCTTGCGCGTGTATGTCAACGTGCCCCAGCAATACTCGCAATCCGCAAAGCCTGGCCTCGCTGCGGATTTGACCCTTCAGGAATTTCCCGGCCGCCGGTTCGCCGGACGCCTGGTTCGCACGGCCGATTCCATAGATCTGACCACTCGCACCCTGCTCGTCGAAGTCGACGTCAACAACCCGACGGGAGAACTCCTGCCGGGCGCTTACACGGAGGTCCATTTGAAGGTTCCGTCGGGCGCCCCGAGCTTCATTCTCCCTGTCACCGCGCTCGTCTTCCGTTCGCAGGGGACCCAGGTTGCCGTGGTACAGGACGGGAATCGCGCCGAACTCCGCAACGTCACGATCGGCCGCGATTACGGAGCGGAAGTCGAGATAGTTTCGGGGCTATCCGAGAACGATTCGATCATCGTGAGCCCTCCGGATTCGCTCGTCTCGGGAGAGACCGTTCGCGTTGCCAGCGGCGCGCCTTCGCAGGGCTCCCAACCGGCGGCCGCCCCGTCAGAGTCGCCGTCGCCAAGGGCGGATCGTTGATGGTGACTGACGATGGCTCCGATTCACTCTGGCGGGTCAGCTATGCCGGCAAGTAGGCGCGCGAAAATTCTCTGCCGGTTCGCGGTTCCGTCTTGGTTCCCGGCCGGAGTGGCGGGTGGCGGCCTCGCCGCCCTCTTGCTCGCCGGTTGCGCGGTCGGACCGAACTACGTTCGGCCCACCGCGGACGTCCCGGCGGCCTACAAGGAAAACCCCAACTTCAAGCCCGCCCAGCCGAGCGACGCCATGTCGAGAGGCAAGTGGTGGGAGATCTACCAAGACGCGCAGCTGAATTCGCTCGAAGAGCAAGTTACGGTCTCGAACCAGACCCTGCGCGCCGCGCAAGCCCGCTTCGTGGAGGCGCGCGCCGCCGTTCGCGTCAGCCGCTCGAGCTTCTATCCGACTGCTACGGGCGCTCTGGCCGTTTCGCGGAATCGCCAATCTTCCAATCGGCCGCTCGCTGCCCCCGGTTCGCCCACGACGTACAACGATTTCGTTCTCCCGATCGACGTCTCCTATGAAGCGGACGTCTGGGGACGCGTTCGCCGGACGGTCGAAGCCAGCCGGTCGGAAGCGCAGGCAACTGCCGCCGATCTCGCGAATGTTGATCTCAGCCTTCATGCCGAGCTCGCGCTCGACTATTTTGCCCTGCGCGTCCTGGACGCACAAAAGCAGCTTCTCGACTCCACCGTCGTTTCCTACGAGAAGGCGCTCGAGCTGACGCAAAGTCGTTACGACGGCGGTCTCGCGTCCGCCGTCGATGTCGCTCAGGCGAAGACTCAGCTCGAAACCACGCGCGCGCAATCCATTGACGTCGAAGTCCAGCGTGCCGAATTCGAGCATGCTATCGCTGTGCTGATCGGCCAGCCCCCGGCGACGTTCACCTTGGCTCCTCTTCCGCTCACCACTCCGCCTCCGCCCATTCCCTCAGGCTTGCCCTCGGACTTGCTGGAGCGCCGGCCTGACGTCGCGGCCGCTGAGCGCCGCGTCCAGGAGGCGAATGCGAATATCGGCGTCGCGCGCGCGGCTTATTTTCCAGCGATCACCCTGAGCGGCGGTGGAGGCTTCGAGAGCAGCGCCATCGGCACTCTTCTCCAGGGGCCGAGTGGATTCTGGTCGCTTGCCGGTCAGGCCGCCGAAGTCCTCTTTGACGGCGGCCTCCGTCGCGGAGTCTCGCAGCAGGCCAGGGCGTCTTACGATCAGTCGGTCGACACCTATCGGCAAACGGTCCTCACCGCGTTTGAGGAGGTCGAGGACAACCTTGCGGCGCTTCGTATCCTCGAGCAGGAATCCCAGACCCAGAGCGGCGCCGTGGCGGCAGCGGAGCATTCTCTTTCGCTCTCCGTGACGCGCTACAAAGGTGGCGTCACAAACTACCTTGAGGTCACGACGGCCCAAACCGCTGCTCTTTCGGACGAGGTCACGGCGGTCAACATTCTGTCCCGCCAGCTCAGCGCCAGCGTCTTGCTTGTCAAAGCCATCGGCGGCGGCTGGGATGCCTCGAAAATCCCTCCGATCTAGTTCGGTCTCGCCCGCAAGCGCCGCTTGGTCCGCCACACGGGTTCACGTCGCGGGCACTTTCCTTGGCGCTCCACGCCGCTTGTGATAAACATAGCTCGAGCTCCGCAGCAAAATCGTAAGCCGGAGGCCTGGTGCCTTCCATCTTCTACTCGCGTTCTTGGCTTGCGTTGTCGGCGGCCTTTTCGCTGTTCTTCACGCTTTCATCCGCTTCGCTTGCCGCGCCGCAGGATATGCGTGAGACAAAGGCGGCTCTCGCGACGGGCTGGGCGCTTCAATCCTCGTGCGGCATGAACGCGACCGGCCAACAGATCTCATCCCCCGGTTTCTCGGTCCGCGGCTGGCACCAGACGAAAGTCCCTTCAACTGTCGTCGCCGCGCTCGTCTCCGACGGCACGTATCCGGATCCATACTTCTCGGACAATCTTCGGCACATTCCGGGTGAGACTTACCCCATCGGCCGGAACTTCTCTTCCATGCCGATACCCGCGGACAGTCCGTTTCGCTGTTCCTGGTGGTATCGCACCACCTTCGACGTCAAGACTTCGCCCGCTGAACACGTCTGGCTCAATTTTGCGGGCATCAACAACCGCGCCGACATCTGGCTTAATGGCCACAAAATCGCCGATCGAAAAGACGTCGCCGGCGCCTATCGCACATACGAGTTCGACGTTACTCCCTATGTTTCTCGCGATCATCCGAATGTCCTGGCTGTCGAGACGATCGCTCAGACCGACAGGGACCTGGGCATCAACTGGGTCGACTGGAACCCCGCTCCCCCCGACAAGGATATGGGTCTGTGGCGCGGCGTCTATATCGAGACAACGGGTCCCGTCTCGGTTCGATATCCGCAGGTCATCACGCATTTCCCGGCGCGCTCGCTTCACCACGCTGATCTAACTGTTGAGGCGGAACTGCACAATGCCGGCGACAAAGCGGTCACCGGAACTCTCGAGGCTTCTCTCGAAGGGTTGCGCCTCCGGCAGGAGGTCGCGCTCCAACCCGGAGAAGTTCGAACCGTGCGCTTCGCTCCCGACCACTATACCGAGTTGCGCGTCACGAATCCGCGCCTATGGTGGCCCCGGCAAATGGGCTCGCCAATCCTTCAGTCTCTCTCCGTGCGTTTCCTCACCGGCGGCGGGGTTTCGGACGAAACGTCGATTCGCTACGGAATCCGGGAAATCACGTCGGAGCTCGACTCGCGGAATCGTCGTGTCTTCCGCGTCAACGGCAAGCGAATCCTGATTCGCGGCGGAGGATGGGCGCCGGACATGCTCTTCCGTCAGGACCTGGATCGCTTGCGCGCGGAATTCAGCTACGTTCGCGACATGAACCTGAACACCATCCGCCTCGAGGGGAAGCTCGAAACGGACGACTTCTATAACCTCGCGGACGAAGAAGGAGTTCTCATCATGGCGGGATGGTGTTGCTGCGACCACTGGGAGCAGTGGCGTGAGTGGCAGCCCGGCGATTTGGAAATCGCCACCGCGTCTCTTCGCTCTCAAATCCTTCGCATGCGCAGCCATCCGGGCATGCTCGTTTGGCTGAACGGGAGCGACAACCCGCCGCCCGCGGATGTCGAGCGGGCCTACATCCACGTGCTCCAGGACTCCGGCTGGCCGAACCCGTACATTTCCTCGGCGTCGCAAGAGCCGACCTCTGTCACTGGTCCGTCCGGTGTGAAGATGACCGGCCCGTACGACTACGTTCCTCCGGACTATTGGCTCGTCGAACCCGGAAAGCACGGTGGAGCTTGGGGCTTCAACACGGAAACGGGCCCCGGCCCGGCCGTGCCGCCAGCGAGCTGTCTCCGCAAGATGTTGCCCTCTAGCCACGCCCAGCCCGATGACCCACTGTGGAACTTCCACGCGGGGTCCGGATCCTTCAAGGACCTCACCCATTTCGAGGCGGCCATGGCCGCAATGTACGGTGCTCCGTCCAGCTTTGACGACTACGAGCTGAAATCGCAGGCCATGGCCTACGATGGCGAACGCGCGATGTTCGAGGCCTACTCCGGCAGGAAATACGCGGCTTCCGGCGTCATTCAATGGATGCTCAATAACGCCTGGCCATCACTGATTTGGCACCTCTACGACTATTATCTGCAGCCGGCCGGCGGATACTTCGGGACGAAGAAAGCCTGCGA
Source organism: Candidatus Acidiferrum sp. (assembly GCA_035517015.1). Taxonomy (GTDB): domain Bacteria; phylum Acidobacteriota; class Terriglobia; order Acidiferrales; family UBA7541; genus Palsa-295. The sequence goes on from DATIZQ010000035.1 coordinate 123,585, forward strand.
GCCGCTTCACGTGCAGTATGCCTACGACGATCGCAGCGTCGAGGTTGTCAACAGCCGCTACGAGGGCGCGTCTGGCTTGACTGTCGATGCGAAGCTGTACGACTTCGCTTTGCATGAAAGGTTTTCGCGCCGCGTCAACGCTGAAGTGGGCGCAGACGGGGTCGCCAAAGTCCTTGCGTTGCCCGCCGAGGCGTTCAATCCCCCTTCTCCGGTCTATTTCGTCAGGCTGACCCTCAGCAATCGCGAAGGAAGAACAGTGAGCGCGAACTTCTATTGGCTTTCCTCGAAGGAGAACGTTTACGACTGGCAGAAGACAGACTACCGCTTCACTCCCGTCTCCTCTTACGAGGACATGACCGCGCTCAAAACCTTGCCGAAAGCTGGTGCGATGAAGATCGAAGCCTCCGTTGAGGCTAGTGGCGAAAGTCCGCGCGTCCGCGTCACGATTCGAAACCCGGGCGGCCACCTTGCCTTTCAGGTTCACCTTGCGGTCCAGCCCCCAAAGGACGAAATGGAGATTCTCCCGGTCTTGTGGGACGATAACTATATCGAGCTGATGCCCGGCGAATCGCGCGAACTTACGGCCCGTTTCTTGTCGCGGGATGCCCTGAAGAACGGCGCTCGCCTGACTGTGACAGGCTGGAATATCGAAGCCTTCACGATCCCTTTGGCGAAGGGCGGCGTCGATCGCGTGAAGTCCGGCGGAGGCAAGTAGCGAGTGGATCCGTCTTCAAAAACGCCTGCGTCCCCGAACTTCCCTCATGCGATGTTGCGCGAGACTTACGAACAGCCGCATGCAATTCGCGAGACCATCCGGCACAACGTGGCAGGCGATGCGATTTTCCCCCGCGCCGTTCAGCCGCTTGAAAGCGCCCTTCTCGCCTTCAAGAAAATCATCATCGCGGCCAGTGGTTCCAGCCGTCACGCCGGTCTTGCCGGCGAGATCATGATGGAGGATCTCGCCGGAGTCGCCGTTGACGTCGAATACGCCAGCGAGTATTGCCACCGCTCCACCCACGCCGGCGCTGATCCCATCGTTATCGTCATCACCCAGTCGGGCGAAACGGCGGACACGATCGCCGCCCAGCGCGAAGCCTTGAGTCGCGGCGCGCAGACCGTCGCGATTTCCAATGTTGCCGAATCCACGATCGCTCGCGAAGCCACCGCGGCCCTCCATACCCATGCGGGCCCCGAGATAGCGATTCCCGCCACCAAGAGTTTCACCGCGCAGCTTTCGATCTTGTATCTTTTCTCCCTCTTTCTCGCTCGCAGGCGCGGCCGCATGACCTCTGACGTGATTCGGGCGCACCTGCGCCATCTCTTGAACGTGCCGGAACGGATGGGAGAATCCCTCGCGTCGTGGGATGCCGCTGCCGCGGATTGCGCGAAGCTCTTCCAGCAGTCGAAGTCGTTTCTCTTTCTCGGGCGCGGCGTTCACTACGCGATCGCTCGCGAAGGTGCGCTCAAGCTCAAGGAAATCTCCTACGTCCAGGCGGAGGGAATGCCCGCCGGCGAGTTGCGTCACGGATCGAGCGCTCTCGTGGACTCGAGCCTTGTGGTTGTCGCGATTGCCACTCGCGATGCCTCGGACCAGGACTCGATGGTCCGCTATCAGAAGACGCTCGGAGTCCTGGAATATGTGAAAAGCCGTGGCGGCAAAGCGATCGCCGTCGCCACCGAAGGAGATCGCGAGATCGCATCCTCGGCCGATCGCGTCCTTTTCGTTCCCGCGGCTCCTGAGCTTCTGCTTCCCATTCTCGAAGTCGTCCCGCTCCAGCTCTTCGCCTACCATTTCGCCGTTCTCAATGGATGCGATGTCGATAGCCCGCGCAATCTTGTGAAGGCCGTCATAACCGAATGACTCTTCGGGCGCTCCCGGCGTGTCCCTTCGCGGGAAATAACGATGGCCTCTGATTCCACCTCCGCGCTCAAACTCACGCGCGCCCTCGGCCTCTGGGATCTGATCATCATCGGCATCGTCATCATTCAACCCATCGCTCCGATGGGCATCTTCGGAGTCATCAGCAACCAGGCGGGCGGCCACGTCGTCACCACGATTCTGATCGCCATGGTCGCCATGCTGTTCACGGCTGTCAGTTACGGAAAAATGGCTCGGGCCTATCCCAGTGCGGGCTCCGCCTATACCTATGTGGGGCAGGAAATTCATCCGGCACTGGGTTACGTCACCGGCTGGGCGATGGTGATGGATTACATCCTGAATCCGCTCATCTGCACCGTCATCTGCAGCAAGCTGACGCAGAACATTCTTCCGCAGGTTCCGTATTGGGCGCTGGCGATCGCGTTCGCCACCGCATTTACCGTGCTCAATCTTCGCGCCATCAAGACCTCCGCCCGCATCAACGACGTGCTTGCCGCCGGGATGACCATCGTGGTCGTCATCTTCTTCGGTTTCGTCATCCGGTTCCTGATCGGCCTTCACCACTATGGCCCGGGTTTCTTTTCGCAGCCGTTCTACAATCCCCAGACCTTCAGCTTCCACGGCATTTTCCGCGGGACGTCGATCGCCGTCCTCACCTACATCGGTTTCGACGCCATCTCCACGTTCTCGGAGGAAGTGGAAAACCCGCGCCGCAATATCCTCCTCGCCACCGTCCTCGTTTGCGTGATCACCGGCTTGCTCTCTTCGCTCGAGGTCTATGCCGCGCAACTCGTCTGGGGCTCCGCACCGTTTCCCGCGGACAAAGTCGAGTCGGCTTTCCCCCTCGTCGCTCGCCAAGCCGGAGGCTTTTTCTTGTTCCACCTGCTGAATTTCACCATCCTGATTGCCAACGTCGGCTCGGGCATGGGCGCTCAGTTGGGCGCCGCACGCCTTCTCTACGGAATGGGCCGCAGCAACGGCATCCCAAAGAAATTCTTCGGAGCGATCGAGCCCAAGAATCGCATTCCGCGCAACAACATCATCCTCGTCGGTGCCATCGCCCTGCTCGGCGCGTTCGTGATCAGTTACGAACGCGGCGCCGAGTTGCTCAACTTCGGCGCCCTGATCGCCTTCATGGGCGTCAACGCAGCCGCCTTCGTCCGCTATTTCTGGCGCGCCCCGGCAAAACACTGGACGAGTTTCATCGCTCCACTTCTCGGGTTCGCCATCTGCTTCTACATCTGGCGGAACCTCGGCCGGTACGCGATTGTTCTGGGAGTAGTGTGGATGGCCGTCGGAATCGCCTATGGCGCGTTCAAAACAAAGGGCTTCCAGGCCGACCTCGTGAAGTTTGAGGTCCCCGCGGACAGCGAATAATCCGCGCTGACTGGCCACACACCACTCGCCGGCATCTTCTAGTCTCCGGTTCGGCGATTCGAAACCTAGCTAAGTCGTTGAAAACAAAGAACAAGTGTGATGTCTGATACGGTTGTGGACAATTGCTGGCAGGAGTAACGCGGAGAATGCCAATCGCGCGGCTAATCTATACAGTGAATATTAGAAATGACTCTAACTCACTGAAAACAAACGGTCGGCCCTCGTTCTAATCTATACACTTTTGCGGCTCCAGATGGTCTGTCAGGAGTTTCCCCGGACTGTGTTTGACACTTCCGGCTCGGAGGTACGTCCCACCGCCGCCGGGCGCGGCGCAGCCGCAGGAAGGTGCGGCTCGACCCCCCGCCACCCCACCGGCCGTCCCTGGATCGCTTCCTTCAGCGCCCGGAACAGCACCACATACATCATCTGGCGGTAGTAAAATCTTTGGATGAGCAGGGGCGCGAGCAGAGTCCAGTCTTCGTGCCGTTCGAGGGCAAACGCGACGACGCAGGTGAACAGGTCGATCAGCATGAAGGCCGCGAAGAAAATCAGCGACCGCTCGACGTCCTGCAGCGTCCAGAGCTGCGGAAGCTGGGCGATCCGCAATTGCGCGAGTCCCCACAGTGCGATCGAAAGGAGGAACAGCAAGTCGATTAACGGCGAAACGAGCGGCAGAATAATCTGGAACAAAAAGATGTTTGGAATCGCGACCCAGCCGAGCGTCCCATAGCGCGGCTTTCCGGTGACGTCGCGGTGCTTCCACACTGCCTGTAGCGTGCCGAACGTCCAGCGGAAGCGCTGCCGGATCAAGGCGTCCATCGTCTCCGGTACCTCTGTCCGGCCGATCGCGTCCTCGTCGTACAGAATCTTCCAGCCGTTGCGCCGAATCGTCAGAGTCAGGTCCGTGTCTTCCGCCACGGTGTCGCCCGAGAAGCCCCCACTGCTCCGGAGCAGATCCGTTCGCCACGCCCCCACGGCGCCTGGAACCACGGGGATGCAATTCAGGAGATCGAAGGCGCGCTTTTCGAGGTTCTGGCTGGTGATGTATTCGAGCGCCTGCCAGCGCGTGAGCCAGCGGTTGCGATTCGCCACTTTCACGTTGCCGGCCACGGCGCCGACGCGCGGGTCGGCAAAATGGCGCACCAGCAGCGGAATCGCGTTGGGATCGACCACCGTGTCGGCGTCGATCGAAACCACGATTTCGCCCGCCGCTTCCGCAAGCCCATGGTTCAGGGCCGAAGGCTTTCCGTGGTTTGCCTGCAGCAGCAGGCGGACGCGCGGATCGCGGCCGAATTCTTGCTGGACGATTTCAGCGGTGCGGTCCGTCGAACCGTCGTTGATGACCAGCACCTCAAGGTTTGCATAGTTCGACGCAAGCGCCGCCCGCACCGTGTCCGCGATGACCGTTTCCTCGTTGTAAGCCGGGATCAGGACGGTAACCCGTGGCTTGTAGTCGGGATGGTCTGCGGGGGCGGGCCGCAGTTTCTCGACGAGCGCCAGCAGCCCGATCACCAATGCGCGCGCGCTGACCAGCAGAATTCCCGCGATGAAGATGAATGCGATTCCGGTGCGGAACCAGCGGAACACGTCGAAGATGAAGGCGTCCGCACGCGCCAGCAGCCATTCGCGCGTCGTGAGCGGCGGCATGATCTGCGCGCGCGGCTGGCCGAGCAGGTCCGAAACAGAAACAAACTGAAACCCCTTCGCCCGCAGGCCGTCGATGATCCGCGGCAGGGCCTCCACGGTGTGACTCCGGTTGCCGCCGCCGTCGTGCAGCAGCACGATGTTCCATCCCTTGCGGTTTTCCGCGTCAGTGAGCACTCGCTGCACGATCAGATCGACGGGGGGCGGAGGCTCGTTCAGCTCACCCCAATCATGCGGGTCGATGCGTGCTCCGACGATGATGTAGCCCATCGACTGCGGCACGGGGAGCATGGAGATTTCGCTGGCCGTCTCTGGCTGGTGGTCGATGCCGTAGGGTGGGCGGAAGAGCAGCGTTTTCACGCCGAGACTGCTCTCGAGGAGGAGCTCCGTGAGGCTCAGCTGAATCTGCACGCCCTCTTTTGTGGCCGTCTCGAAGTCCGGATGCGTGAACGTGTGGTTGCCAACCTCATCGCCCTGCTCATACTCTCGCTTGACGATTTTCGCTTCGAGGTTTGCTTCTTCGCCGATCACGAAAAACGTGGCCGGCACTTGCTTCGCCTTCAACACGTCCAGAATCTTCGGTGTCCATTCGGCGTCGGGACCGTCGTCGAACGACAGCGCGATTTTCCCCGGCGCGGCTCCCATTTGCTCGATGCGCCACGAGAGCGGATAGCTGTCGAAGCCCTCGTCCGTGAAGAGATCAGCGGACCCGTCGTAGTCGAAATGGCGCCGGCCGTCCTGCGGCGTGGCCGTGATTTTCCAGATATCGCCCTGGCCTTCGAGAATGATGTCGTAGCCCGGTGGCACTTGCTCGAGCTTCGCGCGAACGGCGTCATCCGAATGAACCGCGTCCCAGATGTACCAGATCGATGGATCCTCTTCTCCCAGCCGCCACAACGCCGTGCCGCGAATTCCGGCGCGCTCGGCGGTGCGAAGCTCGTTGTAAGCGGTCAGGCCATCGAGCATCCAGACGTTGTGAACCTCGTTGTTTTCATCCTCGTAGGAATAGTGCGGGTTCAACGAGTCGCTGTCGAAATCGATGTCCGCCTCGGATTCATCGGCGGTGATGATTCCTTGCTGGAACGTGACCACCTGCGCGACGGGATTCGGGACTTTCTTCGATTTCGCGGGCCAGTCGTAACCATAGTTCGCGATGCCCATGACCAGCTTTTCGCGCGGCACGAGCTTCAGGATGTTGCCGATGTTGCGCACGAACCAGTCCTGAGCGGCGATCGGGCCGGGCGGCGAAGTCTGCCAGTGCTGGTCGTAGTTCATCAGGATGATGGCGTCGGAATGATGCGCGATCGACTTGTAGTCGTAGTTCCAGTCCGCCGCGGGCAGCGCGACCATCAGTTTCAGGTTCGCCGCGTGCAGCCCTTTCGCCAGTTCATCGACGAACCGCGTGAAATCTTCCTGGCGCTCGTCCGGGATGCTTTCGAAGTCCAAAACGATTCCGGACTGCTTCTGCGCCTCAGTGTAGAGAACAGCAGTCTGAATCAGGCGCTGCCGCGCTTCGGGAGTGGTCAAGACGATGCTGAGTTTGTCGGTCTGGAACACTGTGCCGTCCGAATTGTTCATCAGCCCCATCACTGGCAACTCGACGTGCTCGGCATCCAGTTTCTGCAGCCAGGCGGCAAGGTTCGGATCGGGCACAGTCGAGAGCCGTCCGTCCGGCGGCACGGGGTGGAACTTGCCGTCGGGAGTCACGACGCCGAGGGAGCCGTCGGCGTTGAGCGAGTGCAGCGTTTCGGGAATCAGCACGTCGATGTCGTGATAGTGGAGTTTCAGCGATGCCAGGCTGTTGGGATCGTAGGGAACATAGAATGCGACGCGCAGCGGATCGTAATTCTGGGGAACTTTGCCGAGTGTGGCCAGCTTGTAGCGGCGGCCGGGGCGCACCGGCTTGGCCTTAAATTTGCTGCGGATCGCGTGGAGCCCCGCATGAATATCGGGGCGCAGAATGTCCGGCAGCTCGGGCTTGCGGCCTACGTCTACCAGGAAAACAATCAGAACGAGGGTGAAAAGTCCGCCTCCGATTTCGAGCGCAAGCCGAGTTCTGCGCCAGCGGCGGCGCTCCTGATCGTAGAAAATTGGCTTGCGTTCAGGCATGAGTCAATTCAAGCTGTTCCCGGTTCAACTCCGCGAGCCTATGCACAACTTCTGCTCTTTGCAAGGCGTACCGCGAAACACGTCCTCACACTACGGGAATGAGTAGTCGAGAATCCCTGCAGGAAAGCTCCGAGGCCGGCAGACAACGTGGCGGAGGCATGTTTCTTACGATGCGTGTGAACATGCTTCTTGCTGCCTTGGCAGGGCTTGCCCTCCGGGTTCTCTTCATTCTGAAATTTCCCGCGACCGACTCGGGTGATGCTCCATTCTACATTGAGCTGGCTTGGAACTGGCTGAAGAATCGAGTCTATGGTTTCCCCATTCACGGCGTGCTGACGCCCGTTGACATGCGGGTGCCCGGATACCCCGCCTTTGTCGCGGCCATTTTCGAGTTCGCCGGAGAGTCTCCGATGGCCGTTATGTTCGCGCAAGCCGTGCTCGATGTCGTCACCTGTTTTGTGATTGCGCTGATTGCCGCGCGCCTGGCGCCGCTTCCCCACCGGCGGCGGGTTACCCTCGCGGCCCTGTGGCTCGCAGCGCTTTGCCCGTTCACCGCAAACTACACCGCGGTCTTGCTCACCGAAACGCTCACCATCTTCCTGACGGCACTGGCCATTCTCGTTTTGCTGGGCACGGAAATTGGCGTGGGCGAAGATACGCGACGACGGAATTCTCTTTTGAATCCCTGGTTTCTCGGGGGGATTGTCGCTGGATTGGGCACGCTCGTGCGCCCGGAGACGCCGCTTGTGCTCCTTTCTGCCGGACTGATTGCGCTCGCGAAGTGGTGGCGGCCCCGAGATTGGCGAAGGCTTCTTCGCGCCGGCGTGCTGATGGGGATCGGCTTGGTGCTTCCGCTGGTGCCGTGGGCTGCCCGAAATTGGAAGACTCTGCACGAAGTCCGATTTCTCGCGCCCCGTTACAGCCAGTTGCCCGGCGAGTTCACGCCGCACGGCTTCATCGACTGGACGAACACGTGGCTGTGGCGGTTTCGCGACGTCTACCTGACGCTCTGGAAACTCAACGATGAAAAGATTTCGATCGACGATATTCCGGCCTCCGCGTTCGATTCATCGGAAGCGCACGCGCGGGTGAGCAGCCTGCTCGACGAGTACAACAAGACGCAGACGATCGAGCCGGACCTCGACGCCGAATTCGGCAAACTCGCGCGCGAGCGGACCGCGCGGCATCCATTGCGCACCTATTTGGAAATCCCGTTTCTGCGATGCCTCACGCTGTGGTTCGCGCCGCGACTCGAATTGTTGCCGATTTCGGGGCAGTTGACTCCTGTTCGCTCCGAATGGGAAGACGACCGCAAGGATTTCCTGGAAACGCTGGGACTGATCACACTGAACAGCATTTACGTAGGGCTCGCGCTGGTCGGCCTGTGGGTGGTGCGCCGGCGGCCGTGCTGCTTGCTTCCGCTCGTCTTCATTGTGGTGCGCACTGTCTTCTTTGTGTACGCTGTTGAAACCCCCGAGCCTCGCTATGTGCTTGAGTGTTTCCCCGCGCTGATCGTGCTGGGCGCGCAATCCTTTACGGTGCGGTTCAGCTTTCTTCGACGGGCTCCGGATGAATGGTCACCCGGAAAATCTGCGGAAACCGCTCTTTGACGCGGTCTTCAAGCGCCGCCGTAACATCATGGACCTCCGTAATCGGCAGGCTCCCGTCCATCGCGCAATGGCAGGAGACGAGGATCTTGTGCTCGACGGTGCGGACGTGGACCTCGTGGCAGTTCACCAGCTCGTGAAACTCTGACTGAAGGGAATTCAGGAATGTCTGCACGGAGCGGGACAGGCCCTTCATCTCCTCGGCGCCGGGAATGCGACCACCGAGCGGCTCGATATGGATATTGATCAGCGCATCGGGATTTGTGGCTCGCAGAATATCGTCTTCGAGTTCGGTCGCGCGGTGATGTGCCTCGCGCAACGAGGATTGTTCGTCCACTTCGAGGTGTAATTCGACGAACAAGCGGTTTTCCAATTGATGGGCGGACAACTCGTGAACGGAAAGACCCCGGCGCTGCGCGATGGCGCGAATTGTTTCGAAGAGATGCTCGTTCCTGGGTGCTCGCGGCTCAATGTGGACCACCACGTCCGCAGGAACGATCTCCTCGATCCGCTTCTCCACCGCATCGCTCGCCGAGTGAGCCTGCTCGAGTGTGGCAGTGCGCGGAACGCTGATGGTGACGTCGACGAAATAGCGCTGTCCAGCGCGGCGCACGCGCACGCGCTCAGCCTGCAGAACACCCTCGGTGTCGTCGACCGCCTGCGTAATGCGCTCCCGCAGACCCGCGGGAGCGACATCGAGCAAAGCGTCCATGGTTCGCCTGCCGAGGCGAGACCCGATCCAGATGATCACGCCCGCGACGCCGAGCGCCGCGACCGCGTCCAGCCGACTGAGCCAGCCGATTTCGAACCTCATGCCGATCCATGCGGCGGTGATTCCGAGAATCACAATGAACGTACTCCACACATCGGTCGAGAAGTGCAGAGCGTCCGCTTCGAGCGCTTCGCTTGGATACTTCGTCGAGACGCGCCGCAGCGCGCGGGCGCGGATGAAGTCGATCCCCATGCCGACAGAGAGAATAGCGATCGCTTCGATGCTCGGTTGGATGTGCACGGCGTTGAAGAGCAGGCGCTGGAACGCTTCCCAAATGATGTAGAGCGCCGTCAACAGCAACAAGCCAGTCTCGACGAAGGCGGAAAAGCTTTCCACCTTTCCATGTCCGTAGAGGTGCTGGGCGTCGGCCGGCTTGTCCGCAACGCGGATGGAAAGATAGGTGATCACCGCTGCGACCAGATCGAGGATCGAGTGAAGAGCTTCCGAAAGGACTCCCAAGCTGTGCGTCAACGCCGCGAGAAAAACCTTCAAGAGCACGAGAAGAACCGCCGAGCCCACCGACCCAAGCGCGGCGAGGCGCTTTTCATGTGTCGCGGCTTGAACGGGGCCGGGCATCGTCCGGTGATTATACGGCGTTCAAGGGCGTGATGTGAGTTGCCGCCGTCACGCGGCAAAGCGGCGCTACTTCAGTGGTGGAGGCGGGACCAGCGGCAGGCGGCGCGGCTCGCCATGGAATCCGCGGATATCCACTTCGTCGAGCAGCAAAGACGGCGTGACCACGGTGCTGGGAATGCCGCCCTGCGCGCCGCCGAAGGCGCCGAGCGCGGTTCCCGCAAAACCGTTCGCCGGATTCTGCATGTAGGTGTAGACGCCGGCATCGTCGCCGACGGCCACCATGTTGCGGAGATTGCGCAAAGTCAGCCCCTCGATATGCGCGCCGCGAACAAGTTCCTCGTGGCCGTCCGCCACGTACACCCGGAAGATGCGAAGCGGCAGCCGTTCGCCGCTCGCGATTCCTCCGGCCAGTTCGCCGAGATAATCCGAGAAGTCCTGCTGGTTCAGCGACGAGAGCGCCGGATTATCCATCCGCCTGATTTCGATGCACCACTCGTGCCCGTCTTCCTTGCAGGCCTCGAGGAATTTCTTCTTCAAATCGTCGGCCTTCAAGGTCTCGCTCGACTGTAAGAAAAGATTGCTGGCCAGCGGTCGCGTATCGGAGAGCAGCGCCGAGCGCGCGTGGCCGTTCGAATTCTGGAAGTCGGGTCCCGGTCGGCGCGACATCAGCAGGTTCTTCAAGATGCCGTTTTCGACCAGCGTGACGCGCTCCGCCTTGGTCCCTTCATCGTCGATTTCATAGCCGCCCAAAAGAGGCCGGCCTTGAAATTGAGTGGCCGTCGGATCGTCCACGAGAGAGACGGTCGTCGGAAAGACGCGCGTGCCGACGCGCCCCGTCCATTCGCTTCGAGCGCCCATGCGATCCATGATCTGGTCGAACGCCGGAACCATCGAAAGCGGCGGCCGCGCGCCGGACAAGGACGCCGCCAGTGTTTGCGCCAGCAGGGAACCCGCCGCCGGCGCGTCAAAAAGCACAGGACCTGTGAAGTCAGGCGCCAATGGACTCGCGCGCAATTCCATCAACTGCGTGCCAGCCTGCGCGAGTCCTTTGCCTACCGTCGCGGGATCGGGCAAATCAGCGGGCCGCGGCACGTAGACAGCGTAGAAGTTGTGAAGCGGCATGCCGTCTTCCGCCTGCGTGTCAATGGCTGCTTCGACGGCCGCAAGACTCTTCGAGGTGCGGATCGTAGTTCCTTCGCTGGTCATCAGATACTGCGTCATGTAAATCAGGTAGTAGTTGACGCGAGTGCCGTAGATTCCGTCGAAGCTCCGCAGAACCTCGGAAGCTTTCCGCGCTTCTTCTTCCCAGTTGCGCGAAGTCCAGTCGGGCTCCATGCGCGGATCGATTCGGACGATGGGAGTGCCCGGCGACAAATCGTCGATCTCGGGTGGTTTCGTGAGGCTTCGGAGAAAAGCCTGCTTCAACGACATCTGCGTCACGGCGGATTTGTACGCCTGGTCGGTGGCGAGCCACAGATCCTGACGTAGCGATGAGTAATCGCGGTCGATCCCGACCTGCCCGGTCGAGCCGAGGAATCCCTGGAATCCGTCCTCGCTGATGAAATTCGAGCTGTCGAGGTGATAGTCGCCCACGCGAACGTCGACGCTCATATAGCGGTTGCGCGTGGTGGTGTTGGAGACGATGGATCCGAAAGAGGCCGTGATATTGCGAATATCGATGTCGAGCAATCTGTATTCGATGTAGAAGGGCGGGTCGATGCCGGGAATGCGCAGCCGCGTGCGGGCGCGCTCGAGTTCGTCGTGCATCGCGAACAGGGTTTTATCCGTTTCCCCTGCCGGCACGGGAGCTTGCATCGCCACGCGTGCCGGAGACGGCGAATGCTTGGCCCGAGCGCTGGCCGTCTCGAGAGGAATCGCGAACAGGGCGAAGGCAGCGATTGCAGCGATTTTCCTCACGGCTGTTGCCCCTTTGCCTCGGGATCGTGGGCCGGCGGCGGAAGAATCGGCGGCTTGTCCGTCGAGCTTTCTTTCTTCGCGAATTCCATCTCGGAAATCAGGATGGCGGGTGCAACGGCGGATACCGGCACCGAACCGGACTCGGCGCCGCAGTAGCCGTTGAAGATCTCCTGCTTGTCGCCCGTGGCGACGATTTTGGTCAGCGAGACAAGCGGCGTTCCGACGATGTCGACGCCGCGCACGAGCTGGTCGGGACGCCCGTCAGGAAAAACCTTGTAGACAACGAGCGGCGTCACCTGGAACGCCTGCGGCTGGCCACGGCCCGTGAACGTGAAGCCGCCCGCGATGTCGTCGATCAACAGCCCGAACGGTTTGCCCTGCTGCTTGACGAGGTCGATCAGCCTCTGCCGCAACTGCACGCTCGTCAGCGTCTTCGTGCTCGAGACAATCAGGTTGCCCTGCCGCGCTACGGGAACGAATCCCAGTTGCCGCCGGCCGTGGCCGTTCGAGTGCGGGATGCTTACAAGCGGGGAGCGCGACATCAGGAAGGTTTTCAGGACGCCGCGGTCCACCAGCAACGTGTCTTGGCCGGGAACGCCCTCGTCGTCGTAGAGGTAGTTGCCGAGGAGCATTTCGCCGTTCAGGGTTGCTTCCGTGGGATCGTCCTTAATGGAAATGAAATCGGGAAGGATCTGCTGGCCTACTTTGCTCGTGAACGTCTGGCCTTCGCTGATGTCCTTCTGGCGGAAACCCTCCGCGCGATGGCCGAAGACCTCATGAAAGAAAACTGCTGCGGCGCGTCCGGTCAAAAGAGCCGGACCCGCATAAGGATCGACGAGGGGCGCCTTGTCGAGAGAGTCGGTTTCGCGGATCAGCTGCGCGATCGTGTCGAAGACTTCCTTGTCGCTCGGCTCGCTCTTCGGGTCAAGCCAGTCGAAATTCGCGTAGCGGTTGATGTCCATCCCGTCGGGTGCCTTGCTCTGAACGTACAACTCGAGCCGGTAATGAACCTGGCCGAACGCGAGTTTGGTGCCTTCCGTATTCACCTGGTACTGGTTCATTCCCAGCGCCGAGAAGGTCACAATCGAATTCAAAACCGCGGGCGATTTGCTGAACGCGGCGGTATAGCGGCGGACGCGCTCTTCCCACGGCTTCCGGTCGACCTGGATTCGAACGAGCGGGCCGAAGTAGGTGTGAGGAGCCTCATGCGAAAAGTCCGGCGCAGCGCCCTCGGTCGTCTGCACCTGCACTTGCTGGCTGGTCTTGACTTTGATCAGCGCTTCGGCGGCGGCGCGATACTGTCGGTCCGTTTCACGCCAGATTTCGCGGCGCAGAACGGGGATGTCGTCGTCGAGCACCGTCACCGTTCCCGGGCTTGTCCAACTCGGCGGGCGATCGCCCACCTTGTGCGTGTTATCGAGCTGAACGCTCCCCACGCGAGTCTGGACTTCCAGCCAGCGCGCCCGGTCGTCACTGCTGGAAAGCAGCGCTCCGTTCGAACCGGACACCTGGGAGTACTGGCGGTCGGCGACTGTGTAACTGACGAAATAGGTCGGAGGATCGGCTTTCGACAAAGTGTCCATCGAACGGTCGAGCTCCGCCTGCATCGCTTTTATGATATCGGGAGTCGCGGATTCCTGGGCCGTTCGGTCAGCAGCAACGGGGGTGCAAGCTGCCGCCGTCAAGAGCAGGGCCGCGAAGAAGATTCGAGTTGTCGGTTTGCGTTTCATCATTGCGCAAAGTCTAGTAGTTTAAAGGACGATGCCTCGTTTCCCAACACGAAAAGCCGGAACTGGTGCCGGTTCCGAACTCCAACAAAAGGCGAACGCAGCCGGCATACAGCCGGCAAAGGAGATTTAGATGCGCGCGATGGTCGCCCGGCGGTACGGACCTCCCGAAGTTCTTGAAGCGCGGGAGGTGCCCGATCCCCAGCCGAAGCCCGGCGAGATTGTGATACGGGTGAAGTCGGTCGGGATCAACTTTGCCGACCTGTTGCAACGGATGGGAGTCTACCCTGGCACGCCGAAGCCGCCGTTCATCCCCGGGTTCGAGGTCGCCGGCGTGGTGGAAAAGCTTGCCGAGGGAGGTGGCAACGCGGGCGAAGGCGAGCCTCTGAAACGGGGCGACGCGGTGGCGGCGATTTCGCACTTCAACGCGTATGCCGAGTGGGTTGCCGTTCCTCCAAGAAACATCTATCGCCTGCCGCAGGGCATGACGTTCGAAGACGCCGCTGCCCTTCCCGTGACCTACCTCACCGCTTATCACTCGATGTTTACGATGGGCAATCTTCAGCCGGGAGACCGGATATTGATTCACGGTGCGGCGGGAGGAGTTGGAATCGCAGCGATCCAGCTCGCTCGCGCACGAGGCTTGGTCATTTTCGGCACCGCCGGCCGGACAAAGCAGGAGTACCTGAAAAGAATCGGCGTCGACCATGCCATCGATTACGAGAAGAGCGATTTTGTCGACGTGGTGCGGAAGTTTGCGCCGGATGGGATCGAATTGGTCATGGATCCGATCGGCGGCAAGTCGTTCGCGCGCAGTCTGCAATGCCTCGGGCCGATGGGACGCTTGATCATCTACGGTTTTTCGGCCGCGGCCGGCTCCGATGGTAAGAAGAGCCTGATGCGCGCAGGCAAAGCGTTGCTGCAGACGCCGCGGTTCCATCCGCTGAAACTGATGCGGGGCAATCTCGCCGTCATCGGAGTGAGCATGGGAGCTGTGCTGCAATCTCGCGGCGCCGTTGCCAGGACCGAGTTGGACGAGCTCTTCAAGATGTATGGGGAGGGGAAAATCAAGCCGGTCATCGGCAAGACGTTTCCGCTTGCCGAAGCAGCCGCCGCGCACCGGTATATTCACGAGCGCAAGAACATCGGCAAGGTGCTCCTCGCGGTAAGGTAACGCGGCACGCCTCATTCAGTTCACTTCGAAGGTGCCGCTTCCGGTTTCGCAAAAAGCGATTCGTCGGCCAGCGTGTTCACTTTCACATCCGCAAGGCTTGACTCGATGAATTTCACGCCGTCGCGATATGTCACCGTGGAAAATGCAAACGGATGCCCATCCACCGTGCGGTAGTCGCTCCACCGCTGTTCAGCGTCGACAGCGCCTTGCTGTGTTGCGGACTCAAAGCGAGCCGCGGAGAGCAGATGCGTCGTCGAATCGAAATAGAGTTTCACGCTGCCGAACGGCGCTCGCACAGCAACCCCCTCGGTTTTCTTACCTCCGATTTCCGTTTCGCCGAGCGCCTGCCCCGTGACTTTTCCCGAGAGGACCTCCTGGTAGAATCCCCAGCCTCCCCCAAAGAGCGCAATGCCGCGCTCGAATTCCCCGATGGCTCGCGTCACATCGTGGGCCTGTGCCCCGATCACGATCCATGCCGTTTTGCCGTCGCAGATCTGCATGACGGATTGCCCGCCGTAAGAAACATCGCCGTGCGAATGATCCGGGTATTCGACCGTCCACTTGACGCTGATCGGAACGTCGCCATTGGGAGACATTTGCTTCCCGTTCTCGGTCATGGCGAGAGTCTTGACGGATCCGAGAGCCTCGCCTCCGGCCGCGGTCGCAGCCGCGAGCAGTATCTGCTTGCCTGCTTCAAGGGATTCCGGCGTGGCCTCCGCCTGCACTGCCTTCGCCTTCCGCAGATCGGGCGCGAGGATGTCGATTTGATCGAACGGAATCTCGTCGTATTTCGCATCCGGAAAGGCTTTCTTGAGCGCGTCGCGAAACGCCGACACATTCCCAGCCAGCACGATGTCGAGGTTATCCGTCGACAGGTATCGCTTCGACATCGCGTTGACTTCCCCGGACGTGACGCCACGAATCCTGTCGGGGTACGTGCGGTTGTAATCGGACGGCAGGTTGTAGGCTGCGACCGTAAGAACGCGGTCTGCCACTTGCTCGGCGGTTTCGGACTGAATCGGGTAGACGCCTGCAAGATAATCTCTCGCAAAGTTTAGTTGTTCCGTCGTCACTTCCCCCGCGGACATCTGCGACAGCAAATCGACGACCAGCTTTGTAGCCTCTACCGTCGCCTCCGTTCGCGTGAAGGTCCCAACCGTGAACGTCCCCGCGTAGAGATGGGGCGAAAACTGCGAGTAGGCTCCGTAGGTGAGCCCCTTTTTGACGCGTACTTCCGTATTGAGCAGGCTGTTGTAGCCGCCGCCGAAAATCCGGTTCATCACCTCCACAGGAATATAGTCCGGATCGCTTCGCCGGATGCCCAGCTTGCCGACGCGAATCTGCGTTTGCACGGCGTCCGGCTTGTCAATCAGCCAGATATGCTGGCCGGAGATCGCCGCGGGCGAAACTGGCGGCGCGGAGGAGGTGGCCAGCTTCGGCCATGCGCCGAAGTACTTTTCCGCCGCCGCGAACGCCTCCTCGGGCGTTATGTCTCCGGAGAAAGCGATGAAAGACTGATTCGGCGCATAGTTCGCGTCGTGAAATTTCGCAAGTTCATCGCGATTCAGTTTCTTTGCCGTCTCGGGCGTGCCGTCGCTGGGCCATCCGTAAGGCGAGCTGCCGTAAACGACGCGAGAAAATACTGCAGACGCGAGGTATTCGGGATCGGAGTATTGCACCGTCAGACTCGAAAGAAGCTGCTGGCGCTGCCGTTCCAGCTCGTCGGCTCGAAAAGCCGGATGCAAGATCACGTCGGACATCAGATCGAGCCCGACGGCCAGGTCTTTCTTGACGACGTCGAGCGTCACCGCGGTCGCGTCCTTCCCGGCCGAAGCGTTGAGCGAGCCGCCGACAAAGTCGATTGCCTCCGCGATGTCGCGCGCCGAACGCTTCTCCGTCCCCTGCGTCAGCATGTTCGCCGTCATCTGTGCCGTGCCGGGAGCGTCTGCGGGATCCTTGATGCCTCCGGCCGACATGATCAGGAGGCGGACTGCCACGGCGGGCTCTTTGTGGTCTGTCACCACGAAAACGCGTAACCCGTTCGGAAGCGTCTTCGCCGCTGCGCCGGGGAACTCGAACGGTCTCGGCGGCCCGGCTGGTGGCATCTCCGGCGCCAGCTTCACGCCCGGGGGGACGATTCCCGTTCCGCCTTTCTTTTCTTGTTGCGCGGGACTTGCCTGATTCGTCGCGGGCGCGGATCCCTGCGCAAATGTCACAACCGCTGCGTAAGCCATTCCCAGAAGGAACAAGCTCAGCCGGTAGATTCTGCGTTTCATCATGCCTCCTGGCATGGCACGTTTCTCCCTAATGCGTGGGCTCGGCCGGAGTGATCACCAAAACCGTCGCGTGCTGCGGGATGAAATATTCCCTTGCGACTCGCTGGATATCCGCCGGCGTTAGCTGCAGATAGCGATCGAGCTCCGTGTTGACCAAATCCGGGTTCTTGCCGATCACCGTGGCGTTCTCCAGGGCGACAGCCTTTTCCTCGTCCGTGTCGCGCCCGAGAATGAACCCCGCGATTTCCTGGTTTTCGGCCTTTTCGAACTCCTTCGAATCCACAGGCTGGGCTTTCAATCCGTCCAACACGGCGAGAACGGCCTTTTCTCCCTCATCCGCCGTGTGGCCCTGATTCATGATCGCGTAAGCCCAGAAGAGGTTCGGATCCTCGGTGAAATTGCCGAAGCCCGCCGACTGGACCGCGATCTGATCCTTGTAGACGAGCGTCTGGTAGAGGCGGCTGCTCTCGCCTCCGGCCAGGATGTTGGAAGCGAGATCGAGCGGGTACGCATCGGGCGTGTAGCGCGCGGGCATTTTGTAGCCGATCACGACTGCCGGAAGAGGCGTGTTCGAGTAGGATTTCTTCACGGTTCGCTCTTCCGTTTGCGGAGGCTCGGGCGTGTCGCGCCTCGGGATGGGCTGTGCGGAAGCCGGAATTCCGTCGAAATATTTCTTCGTCCAAGCGAGAGCCTGATTCGAATCGAAATCGCCGACGATCACGAGTGTGGCGTTGTTCGGTTTGTAATAAGTGTCGTGGAAAGCCCGAACGTCATCGATCGTGGCGTTGTTCAAATCCGCGATGCTGCCAATTGGCGTGTGATGGTAGCCGTGGACGGTGAAGGCGGCGGCCCGAAGATCTTCCTCAATCGTGCCGTAGGGT
This sequence comes from Candidatus Acidiferrum sp., assembly GCA_035517015.1. Classification (GTDB taxonomy): domain Bacteria; phylum Acidobacteriota; class Terriglobia; order Acidiferrales; family UBA7541; genus Palsa-295. The sequence continues at coordinate 141,524 of DATIZQ010000035.1, forward strand.
TGATTGTCCACGCGGACGCGGCGCTCTTCCTCCACCACTTGCCGCTCGGACTTGAAATTGGCCTCGTCGACATTCAGGCTGCCCATGCGGTCGGCTTCGAGCCACAGCGCGCGCTCCAGGTACTGGCTTGGAAACGTCTCGTAAAAGTCTGTCGAATCGTCGTTCGTCTCTGCGTTATCGAAACCGCCCACCGCTTCGATGATCCGCGAATGCTCGTCTGGCCCGACGTGCGCCGAGCCTTTGAACATCAAGTGCTCGAATAGGTGCGCGAACCCGCTCCTGCCTGGGCGCTCATCCTTCGACCCGACGTGATACCAGATCTGAAGATTGATCACGGGAACGTCGTGCTCTTCGAGAAGGATCACCTTCAAGCCGTTTGGCAGAGTATGAGTCGTGAATTCTAGCTTTGTAGGGCGGACCGTCGCGGCCTTCTCCTGCGCCAGCGCGGGCGCCGCAAACGATGCGGCCAGGATCGTGACGCCAACAAACCGGATGCATCTTTTCATAACTCCATGCCCCCAAATTGACGGAGATGCGTTCACAGATCGAGCTCTAAGCCGGAAGCATAAGCCTCAAGTATCCTGATGGCGGCCGGGGGTGTCAAACCGGGCCCAGGCAAGACTGTCAACGCTGCCCTGTGGCGCTGTCCTGCTCGGTTGTTAGACGCGCGCGCTCCCAAAACGATTACGCCGCAATTACAGACAAGCCGGCCTCGCCGGGCGGCACGTTGCCGTTTACTCATCGAACCGCGCTGGATTGCGCGCGCCGCGGGCAGAGGCTAAGCTGATTCTGGGCTGCGAAATTCTCTCGCGCTCGAATCCCGCAGTGGCGAGGTGCCTATGCGAAGCGTCATTGGGCTGTTGGTTGTCGCGCTGATCGTGGGTGTCGCGTACAAGGTCTACTTCTCACAAATGCGCGCCGCAGGCGCCGGTGCAACGCCAGTCCAGACGATCGATGTCGTGGGCGTAAAGAACGACCTGCTCGGCATCGCCCAAGCTGAGCGCGCCTACCAGGCCGAGCACGGCTCGTATGCTTCGCTCGACGAGCTCGTGTCCAGCGGCGCCCTAACGATGAAGCGAACCAGTCGCGATGGCTATACCTACGACGTCGAAACCTCCGCTGGTAGTTTTCGAGCCGTCGCGCACTGCCCCGCCGCCACCAGCCCGGGCTGCACCAACTTCTCGGTCGACGAGACAATGGAAGTTCACGTCGCTCCGTAGGCATTCTCCGGCCTTCTCCGGGGTCGCGCGCCAAATACGGAACATCCCCCGCTCCTCCTGCGTACCTATCATCGAAGCGAGTTCATGCTGAGCTTGAGCTCGCTGCCTTTTCCGCGCTACGGAAAATCGAGAGGAGAAATGAAATGGAGTACATCGGATTTGCGGCCGTGGTGCTGAGCTTTGCGGTACCGCTCGCCCTCATTTATGCCTGGTACCGCGTTCGCAGGCTTCGAACCGAGGAACGCCTTGCCGCCATTGCGAAAGGTGTGGCTGTGCCGATGGCCGATGAGTTGCCCGCGCATGTGCGCTCGCGCAAAGCAGGAATTCTGCTGACGGCGGGAGGAATCGGCTACACGTTGGCGTTCGCGGCGCTCGCTCGTTTTGAGCCCGACAGCCTCGAAGCAGCCGTCTTCGGGATCATCCCGATCGCAATCGGCATCGGCTTCTTCATCGACGCCATGCTCGTGCGACGCGATCTCCATCCGTCAACCTAGCCGAGCTTGCTCACGGTGTCCGCTTTTGATCGGCGACGGTCACGCCCGCTTCGGCGTAGTCCGTCGCCGGAAGGTCGACGAATGTCACCTGGATGTTCTCGCGTTTGGCGCGGCCGTCTTCGATCAGCGCCTGCGTGATGCGTTCGGCCAGCTTACGCTTCTGCTCGGGAGTGCGTCCCGCAACCCATGTGACCTGCACGTACGGCATTGGCTCTCCTTGAAAGCGCTTTGATTCTATGAAGAAACCGTCCGGCGCGAAATGCCCAAGCGCGGTCAAATTGGAGACGGACTTTGGCTCATCGGCGCCGTCGATTGCGTCGGCAGCTTCTGCCCGCAATGCGGACAGTTGGACCAATCGCTTTCCACTCCGCGCCCGCAGTTCGGGCACGTGGGCTGTAACGGAGTAGCGCAATGCGGGCAGAAGACGAATCCCGATTTCAGCGTCCTTCCGCATCCCGGGCATGGTTTCGGCAGAGGATCCCGCAGGATGAAATACAGGATGATTCCGATCGCGTCCGGAATGAAAATGGCCAGCAGCGTCCACATCACATAACGCATGTTGCGACGCCTTGCGTCGCCGCACACGTATCCGATCAGCGCGACCAAAGGAACAACGAGGAGAGGTATTCCAAATGCGAATAGCGCTCGGCCCCAGATTGGCCAGCGTCCCATGTCGGGATCGCTGGGGATCGCGAAGAAAAACACCGGTATCGCAGCGCCGAGATACAGCACCGCGCTGATAATCCACGCCGTTCGCGGGATGACTCGCAATTCCTGAGTGAAGCGGCTCATGCCATTCTCCTTTCGCGCCGCTGGCGCATTGACAGCAACACCGCCGCAGTTCCGCCCGCCAGCCATACGAGTGTTGTGACTCCCGCAAAGCTGATCCAGGTCTGATTCAGGCGAGGGTCGAGCATGCCAAGCAGCCCTCCGCTCACTAGCCGCACGAGCGGCCAGCTCACGATCGTCAGCAGCCAGGCGAACGTCACGACAAAGGCCATCACCCCACGCTGCCAGCGACTCTCAGCCTCTTCGGCAAGCCGGGCCTCTACAGCCGCCCGCGTTCTCTGCACCAGATTCGCGGAAGGCTGCGGCGTCGGCAGGCGCCGCAATTGGCTCGCGATCGACTGCCACGAATCCATCTCCTTCGAGCACGCTGTGCAGGAGCGGAGATGACGCGCCACGCGCTCTTCTTCGTCGGCGCTCAAACCACCCGCAGCCGCCAGCGCCAGCAATTCCCGGATTTCGTCGTGTTCGCTCATTGCCAGTCCACTCCCGGGTACTGTGCTTCGAGGGATTGTCGCAATTCCGCGAGCGACCTCCGAAGCCGCGACTTGACTGTCGAAAGCGGCGCGCCGAGCACCTGCGCGATCTCCTCGATCTTCATCTCTTCCTCGAACCGCAGCGCCAGGACCTCTCGGTAGATCATGGGCAAGCCGGTCAAGGCGGCGCCGATCCGGCTGGCGCGTTCCCGTTGAACTGCATCGTCAAAAGGCGCGCGCTCGCGGGACACGAGCCTGTCGGCGGCTGTCTCGGCCGAAGGTTCATCCGAGAGCGGCTCGTCCAGGCTTTCCGGCCGGATCCTGCGGAGGTGATCGATCGCCAGGTTGCGCGCCAGGGTGAACAGCCACGCATCAAAATTCCGCGCGGGATCGAAACCGCGGATCTTCTCCGTGACGCGCAGCCACGTTTGCTGAAAAAGGTCCTCTGCCGTCGCCGGCTCCCGCACCAGCCGCAGCAAATAGCGGTACAGCCGGTTCTGGTACCGGGAAATCAGCTCCGACAGCGCATCCACATCGCCCCGTCGAAGCCGGGCCACATCGCTATCGATGGCCACGCGACCCTCCCACGGCATTGTTGCGGCGGCTATCATATCCGTAATACGGACGAGTCGCGCAAAAGGACGCATCCCCTATGCCCCCCGGCGGGCCGCATCCGATGTGCTAGAATGGCAGGATTGTGACCAAGCTTCTGCAGGACCTACTCGAGCTTCAGAGCGTAGACCTCCGCCTGAACGACGTTCGCGCCCGCCTGGCTACATTCCCCAAGAAGATCGCGGAAGTGGATGCCCGCGTCATGGCCGCCCGGAGCGAACTTGAGAAGAGCAGGGCCTCCCAGGTCGCAACCGTCAAAGACCGGAAGAAGTACGAGCTGGACGTCGAGCAATGGAAGGAACGCGTCCGCAAGTACCGGGACCAAAGCTCGCAGATCAAGACGAATGAGGCGTACAAAGCGCTTCAGCACGAAGTGCAGATGGCCGAGGGGGAAATCGCCAAGGCCGAGGATCGCCTGCTCGAGCAGATGGTTGCGAGCGAAGAGTTCGACCGCCGCGTGAAAGCATCCGAAAAGGCCCTGAAGGAGGTCGAGTCGGCCGCGAGCGCTCAGCGTTCAACCATCGAGTCTGAGAAGGCGGCCGTCGAGAAGGAGCTTGCCCAGCTCGAGGCCGAGCGCAGCCGCGTGCTGGCGACGATCCCAGAAAACCTTCGCGATCACTACGACCGGATTTGCCGGAAACACAACAACATTGCACTTGCGGAAGTGCGCGACGAGAAATGCTCCGCCTGCGGGATGCGCGTCCGGCCCCATGTGTTCCAGGAGATGCGCCGCGCGGGCAGCGACGAGATGTTCCACTGCGAGACTTGCACGCGAATTCTCTATTACGTGGAGCCTTCCGCCGCCGCGGCCGCCGCTCCGGCCTCCAATTCAGTTCAGCCGAATTCCGCCCCGAATGAAGCCTAGCCCCGCGCCCGATCCGCCCGCCGCCCCATGACGCGACTTTCGAAAGGTCCGCACCCCGGAAGCGCCCGCTTGTTTTCCGACTCGCGTCCCGCTGCGCCGCCTGCCGGCGTGCACGTCGCGAATATCGACGGCGCTTCGCGCGGGAATCCCGGGCCTGCTTCCTACGCCGTGATTCTGCGGGACCCGGGCGGGAAAGTGATTCTGGAGCTGGCTAAGAAATTTGGCCGCGACACCAACAACGTGGCCGAATACTACGCGCTTCTTGCGGCGCTCGACTGCGCCACAACGAACGGCATCAAAGCGCTCCGCGTTCGCAGCGATTCCGAGCTGCTCGTGCGCCAGATGCAGGGCCGCTACAAGGTCAAGAGTGCCGATCTGAAGCCGCTTCACGAGCGTGCGTCGAAGCTCTCCCGGCAGCTCGAGTACTTCGTGATCGAGCATGTGCCTCGCGAGATGAACCGCGATGCTGACGCGCTCGCGAATCTCGCGCTCGATTCCGACGGCGCGCCGAACCTCGAAAATCGAACTCCGCGAAACGCAGCCGCCCCAGCCGCTCACGCGCCACGACCCTCGTCGACCCCGCAGACAATCCGTGCTCGCTTCGCGAACGGCGTACTCGTCCCGGCGGAGTCCCTCAATCTTCCCGAAGGGGCCGAAGTGATCTTGACAGTCCGCAAGCCTTAGCGTTGCAAAGCACCGTCGTGGCACAATCTGTTTGACCTGCGCGTCGCTCGCGACTATGTTTCAGGGGTCAGCAAGCAATGCCTGGGGGAGAGCATGTCATTTGACGAGGCGATTGAACGGGCGTCGAGAGACGAACGGTTCATGGCGACGGTCTATGCGATGAACACCCTTCTCATCCACAAGGGAATCTACACCAAGCGCGAATTCGAGCAACTGTTCGTCGAGTGGGTGACGAAAGAAGACCGCAAGAAGAGTCAGGGAGTTAACTCGCCTACCGCTTTGGCCGCCGCCGGGGACTAGAAACGTCCCGCCAGGTTGGATGCTGGCATTCGGGCTTCTTGCAGCAGTGATTCCCTAATTCGCAGCGCACGCACATGCACTCGCACCGCGGTGGCGCCGCCGGTTGGCTTTCCTTCTTCTTCGCAACCATCGAGCGCTACTTCAACGCGTAGGAACGGTAAAGGGTGTCGCGTTGTGCGGGGATGTAGCCTGCATCGGAGATGATTCTTCGCAGTTCTGCTTCGTTCGTGCGGTTGCGCACTCCGGCCGCATAGACCACGTTCTCCTCGATCAAGATGCTGCCGACGTCGTCCGCTCCGAACTGCAGCCCCACCTGGCAAACCTTGATACCCGGCGTGAGCCAGCTCGACTGGATGTGGTCGATGTTGTCGAGGTAGAGGCGGCTGATCGCCAGCGTCTTCAGATAATCGAACGCGGTCGCCTCCGGAATCTTCTTTCCCAGCGACGTATTCTCCGGCGCGAAAATCCAGGGAATGAACGCCGTGAACCCGCCTGTATCCTGCTGAATCCTGCGGATCGTTTCGAGGTGGTTCACGCGGTGACGATATTCTTCGCCGCATCCGAACATCATCGTCGCGGTCGTGCGCATTCCGAGGGCGTGCGCGGTGCGGTGCACTTCCTCCCACTCGCTTGATTTGCACTTCAACCGCGAAATGCGCGCGCGAATTTCGTCGTCGAGGATCTCCGCGCCGCCGCCCGGAATTGAATCGAGCCCCGCGTCGCGCAGCCGCGCGGTCGTGTCCCGCAGCGACAGGCCGGACACCTCCGCGATGCACGTGATCTCCGGCGCCGAAAAGCAGTGGAGGTGCACCTGCGGGAATCGCTCTTTCAGCGAGCGCAGCATGTTCTCGTAAAACTCGATTCGCAGGTCCGGATGCAGGCCTCCCTGCATCAGCACTCCCGTGCCGCCAAGCTCGAGCATCTCCTCGATTTTTTCGTAAATCGTCTCCAGCGGCAGCACGTATCCGTCTTTCGCGCCCAGCGGGCGGTAGAACGCGCAGAACGAGCAATACTCCGTGCAGAAATTCGTGTAGTTGATGTTGCGGTCGATCTGGTACGTGGCGATGCGCGGGTCCGTTTTCGCCCGGCGGACTTCGTTCGCCGCCATCCCGATGCCGATCAGGTCGTCGGAGTTGAACAGGTCGAGCGCTTCTTGTGGCGTCAGTCCCATCGCCTGAAGTTTAACCTAAACAAGGTAAATTGGGTCATTCACGCGGGCGATTCCTTCGCGCAGCACCGCGCCGTAGACGCCCGTGCACCCTCTGTGTTCGCGCACGACGCGTTCCAGCACTTGCGGCGTCGGAACCGCCGTTTCCGGATCGAGCGTGATCATCACGCACCGCTGGTCTTTCTTCACCACTTGCAGCACCACCGTTTCTCCGATTTGCAATTCGTGCCCCACCAGTTCGTCTTCAAAAAACGGCCGCGTGTCCCGCCAGTCCACGTAGAAGTTCTCGCGAAATCTTCGAAGGTCAAGCTCCACGCCGGTTTCACCGGAGAGCGCCTTCACAGTGCTCAGGCCGAGGATCGATACCGGGCGCGCATCCGTGATGCTGCGCTCCGAAAACCGCAGAAGCAGCGAGCGGTCGAATCGCTTTTCGAGATAGCGCGTGAATTCGGCGTCGCCCATGCGGAACTTCTCGCCCTCCGGCGTCGTCACTTCCAGTGCATACCGATCGAGGTTCGGAACGTCGTCCTCCGGCGCCGGCGGATTCAGAAACCGGGGACGAAACAGAATCATCTCGCGCCCCTGCCTGCCGGTCATCCAGGGGAAATCGGAGCGGTTCTGCGTATCGAGGAACGCGTAGACGCGGTCGCCGGCAATGCCCGCGAACGTGACGCGCGCCTCCTCGAGATCCTCACCGGCCATGCTTTTTACGGGATATCGCCGCAGCTTGACGACCGTGCCGATTCGCTCCACGCGGCTATGCTCCGCGGCGCGCTACCGATTTCGCGCGGGAACTCATGGAACCTGGAAGGTTACCTGCGCCCTGTACGGACGCGGATTTGAATTCTCGAGAATCGGGCTGAAATGCCACTTACGAATGGCATCCATGCAGGGGCGAACCAACTCCCGGGCGCCGTCTCCCGGAATAATCTCGATCACACTTCCGTCCGAATCGACTGCAACGTTGAGGGTAAGCGTGGTCCCAGGGGCCGTTCCCGCTGGATATATTGGATCGACGATACCAGAGGCCAGCTTCCTAACCTCAGAATCCGTTAGAGGAGCCGCTGGCCCGTATGCTCGCGTGTTGAAATCGAAATTCATAATGGTCTCCGCCTGTACGGGGACGCCGTCCTGCAAAACGGGTTTGAACTTCCAGCCCATGATCTGGCGCTCTGCGGGGCGATCGGCTCGCTCAATCGCGACGCTTAGTGGCAGAACCTCGCGGACGTTTCCAGACCGATCGACACAGACGCAGTAGCTGGTCTTACCGCTCGTGGCGCCATCCAATACCTGCGGCCAGATGATCTCGAGGGGTTGCAGAGCTTGGTTGCGAAGTTCCTCCTCTGATATCGTCGCGCTCCGGAGCTGCTGGCTTGGTGGCGTCGGCTGCGGAACCGAAAACAGCTTCGCGTCCGACTTGTTCAGATCACTCAACTCGGTTACTTGCACCCTGTAGCTGTCGCCGGCGCTCACCTTATAAATCAAAAGGCGCGCGACCCTCTTTCCGTGAAACTTCTCATACTTCGTGAAAGTCACTGAGTGGCCCGCCGCGCCCACCATTTCCCACAACCCAAACGGGTGAGTCACACACAATTTGGGCCTATCCGGGAAGCAAGCCTTACCAGACTCGTCTGAGGCGCCGCTGGCCTTCGTCAGCACAATATCCCCCGGCCTGAACGCATCCAGAACCGGTTTGGGATCCACCATAGCAGTTGCCAGTGTTCGCAACCACAAAGGAAAATAGTCACCCGAATCCTGTTCAAAGACCTTATTGCCTGCAACGATGAGAGTTTGCGAAAAATCGCCCGGCGACTCAATCGTGCGCCGCCAATCGTCGGGAGCCTTCCAAAAGATATTGATCTCGCTCTTTGGCCCTGGGTCACCTTGTTCGGTGACGACTGCTCTCAAATGGAATGCCCGACTTCCAGAGGCTGTCAGAGTTGTTTGGACGACGGTGGGACGGAGCGTCGATTCCGTCGAAACTTGAGCCGCGACTGCTTTACGCCAAACGCTTCCAGCAATTTCCAAAAGCAACACTATCAGTAGAGCTTGGAACAAGCTGCTTCGCAATCGCGCGAAGTCCTTCATCCTTCACCCCAATGAATCAACAGGCGCTACCCGCGCTGGGCGGTCGAGGTCGCCAGAGAGCCCGCGAACTCGAGCGGGCGCGCCCGTGGAATCAGGCCTTCTGCCGCCGCCTTCTCGAAATAGAGCCGCAAGCCGTCGAGGTATTCGCCCTCGAGGTCGAAGTGGATGTTCTCCGTCAGGTAGCGCTCGAGGGCCCGCGGCGGAAGGTCGAGCTTGATCGAAGCCGCTTCCGCAATCTCCCGGACTCGCGACATGCCGTACCGCTTCGAAGCATGGAAATCGGCAAGCACTTCCGGCGTGATTGCATCGCGCCGTCCCGCCCAGATCGCCAGCACGCATGGCTTGCCCGTCATCTCGCGCCACTGGTGCGCGATGTCGTAGACGAAAATCGCCTCAAAACCGGGCACCGGCATTTCATCGGGGTCGCCCTGGCAGCACTGTTCGCCGCTTGGGATCTTTCCGGAAAGCGCGTCCATCTTGAGCGAAATGCGCAGCGCCGGATCGCCGATCACCAGCGCCGCATCCGCCTCCCGCAGCATTTCGGAAGCGTCCGGCGCAGCGTCGATGTATTCCGGTTCGATCCTCCAATATTCCCGCGCGAGCAGCCGGACCAACGCCGCGGAACTCCGCGAGCTCGTATCGAGCGCGATGCGCTTCGCCATCTCGATCGGTCTCTTCGCCACCACCAGGATGCTCCGCACTTCGCCCTTCGCCGCGATCGCCATGCCCGGCAGTGCCACCGCGTTCTCGATTCGCTGGTACTCGATCGAAGGAATGATTGCGATGTCTGCATCGCCCCGATGCAGAGCCTCGGCGCATTGCGACGGCAGCGTGAACGACAAATCGTACTTGCCGGCGAGCGGTCCTTCCGCGAATCCCCACACCAGCGGCGCCGTGTTCAGAAACTCGACGATCGAGATGCGCAGCTTCTTCATGAAAGCTCAATATAACACAGTCATCTTGTGCGCTTGAACCGGGGCGCCACAACAAGGCTGACGAGCGATTCCCTTACTCGGCTGCTTTTGCGGCCAGCGTCTCGATGACGCCGATGTTCGGCACCAACTCGCGCGGAAACCCGTGTCTCTCCTGCAAGTACGCTGGGCTGTTGTAGGTGATCCAGGTTTTCCCCGCTGCGTCCTCCCAGATCAACGCCTTGAGCGGCAAATCGATTGCGCTGCTCGGCGCCGCCAGCATCAAGGGCGTCCCGCCTTTCGGGTTGCCGAAGATCAGCAGCTTCGTGGGCTTCATCTTCAGGCCGGCTTTCTCGGCCTCGCCGCTGTGGTCGATCAGCGCGAACAGTTTCACTCCCTTCGCCTGCAGAATCTCCTCGAACTTCGCTACCGTCTCTTCAACTGAACGATGGCTGGATATAGTCACGATTCCGTTCTCTGGATCTGACGCCATGGATTCCTCCCGACTCTCTCCAAGATGTGCTTGTTTGGGCTCGCGAACGGAAACGAGGTAAATCGCCATCGCCAGACCAACTAACGCCAGGATCAACGCGACCCCCACAGCGAGCCAGGAGGGGCGATTCAAGGCGGCTCCTCCCCGATTCAATTCACGAACTAATCGAACGTGGCTCCACGTGCAGAATACGTTGACGACAACTCCAAGAACGATCAGCGCCGTCCCGAACCAGAACGATAATCCGTACGATTGAACTTGGAAACCGGATCGGCCGACCCCCAACGCTTGCAGGAACAACCCGAAGCGCGCGACCACGAACCCAAATCCCATGAGCGCGAGACCGGTTCGAATCCATGCCAGGAACGTTCTCTCTGCGGCAAGGTAGTCGCTTGGTCCAGTCTGCAATTTCTCGGTCATAGGTGAGTATCTCGAGTCGCTAGAGCTCCGCCAGCGTTCGGTGCACCAGGTGGATCGCAATCGCTCCTTCGCCCACGGCTGATGCCACGCGCTTCACGCTTCCCGAGCGCACGTCCCCCACCGCAAACACGCCGGGCAGGCTCGTTTCCAGCATTTGCGGAGGACGGCTCATCGCCCAATGCGGCCCTCCGTTTGCCCCGTCCAAGTCCCTCCCTGTCAGAATGAATCCCTTGCTGTCCAGCGCGACGCAGCCCTGCAGCCACTCCGTCCGCGGTGACGCTCCCGCCATGATGAACACGTGGCGAATGGCATGTACCGACGTCTCGCCGCTCAGGTTGTCTCGCCACGTCACCTGTTCCAGATGCGCCTCGCCTTCCAGGGCGGTGATTTCCGTTTTGTAATGCAGTTCGATGGAGGGGTTCGCTTCGATACGCCGGATCAAGTAGCGCGACATCGTGTCCGACAACTGTCCCGACCGCACCAGCACGTGCACCTTCCGCGCGGTCTGCGACAGGAAAACCGCTGCTTGTCCCGCCGAGTTCCCTCCGCCTACCACGACGATGTCTTCGTTCTCGCAGAGTTGCGATTCCATATAGGTCGCGCCGTAGTAGATTCCCTGCCCGTCGAACCGTTCGAGATTGTGGATGCGCGGCTTGTTGTACTGCGCCCCGGTGGAGATCACCACAGACCGCGCGGGCAGCTTGTTGCCGTTGTCCAGCGCAACCTTGTACGGACGCTTCCCGCATTCCAGCCGCACGACGCTGTGCGCCACCATCATCTTCGCGCCGAATTTTTCAGCCTGTGTGATGGCCCGCGTCGCCAATTCCTGGCCTGACACTCCGGTCGGAAAGCCGAGGTAATTTTCGATCTTCGAGCTCGAGCCCGCCTGGCCTCCCGGCGAAGCGGTTTCGACCACCAGCACGTCCAGGCCTTCCGACGCCGCGTAGACTGCAGCGGCCAGCCCCGACGGCCCGGCGCCGACGATGATCAAATCGCGGATCTGCGATTCGTCGATACTGACGTTGAATCCGAGGCAGTCGGCCAGTTGCTGGATCGACGGATTGCGCAGCACCGACCGGGCGTTGCAAATCACCACGGGAACTTCGTCCGGCGTCACGTGAAACCGGTCGAGGAGTTCCTGCGAGGTCGTGTCGGTGTCGAGGTCTACATACGTGTAAGGATGCCCGTTCCGGCTCAGAAACTCGCGCAGCCGCAGCGTATTCGCGCAGTGCCGCGAGCCCATCAGAATCACGTTGCCCTGGCTGTGCTTGATCAATTCCAGGCGCCGCAGGATGAACGCGCGCATGAAAATCTCGCTCAGCTCCGCATCCTTCCCGATCAGCGCTCGCAAACCATCGCCGCTCAGCTCCAGAAATTCGCCCGGCTCGGTCACGCGCCCGCGAACCAGGCACCGCCGTCCGGAGATCATCGTCATCTCGCCCGTGAACTCTCCGGCGGCGTGCGTGGCTACGGGACGCTCGCCCTCGAGAGTCGGTTGCACGATTTCCATGCTCCCGGAAAGCAGCACGAAGAACGGAACGTTCGTGTCGTCGGGCTCAAACAGGATTTCGCCCTTCTCGACGCGCCGCAACCTGCTCACCCGGCGCACTCGGTCGATTTGAGCCGCGGTGAGGATTGGAAAAGCTTGCGTGCGAGCATCGAGTAGGCTGGGTATCGGAAGAGAAGCCATTTGATTCCTCCCTAGGTCGGCCGGGGTCAGGGACATTAGAGCATGGGTTGGATGATCCTCAACGCAAACCCGAATCACGCGGGCAGCCTCGCCCTCCTCTGCGTAGTTATACGTATCTACACTCAAAGGCTCGTGTGCTATAAGCGCGCTCCTTGGCGCAGTCGATGGAACCCGACCAATACTTGGGATGGTTGGCGCTCGCGTTGACTCCCGGCCTCGGCGCGCGCATGGCCGGAAAGCTCCTCCGCGAGTTCGGCAGCCCCGACGCTATCTTTGGCGCGTCCCTGACCGCTCTTGAAGGCCAGCGCCTGCCCGCGGCAGTCGCTCAGGCGATCCATTCCCGCCGCCCGCTGAGCGACGCCGCCAAGGAACTCGCCCAGTCTCAAGCCATTGGCTGCCGCCTGCTCACTTGGGACGAGCCCGAGTACCCCTCCCGCCTTCGCGAGATCTACGATCCGCCCCCACTCCTGTATGTGATTGGAAACATTGCACTTCTGAACCGTCACCTGCTGGCCATCGTCGGCGCGCGACGTCCCACCCCCTACGGGAATCAAATGGCTGAACGGCTAGGCAGGGACTTGGCTGATCGGGGTCTCGTGATCACGAGCGGCTTGGCACGCGGCATAGATGCCAGCGCACACCGTGGCGCCTTGAGTTCGCCTACGGGGAGCACGATTGGCGTCCTCGGCTGCGGCATTGACGTCGTGTACCCCAAGGAAAACAGGAAGATCTTCGAGGAGATCGAAAAAAGAGGAGCCATCATCAGCGAATTCCCCATGGGAACCTTTCCGGCCCCGCAAAACTTCCCGATCCGCAACCGGATTATCGCCGGGATGGTGCTGGGAGTCGTAGTTGTCGAGGGCGCGCAATACTCCGGCTCGCTGATTACGGCGCGCCTGGCCATGGAGTTCGGCCGCGAAGTCTACGGCGTGCCCGGCAACGCCACCCAGCCCGCCAGCTTCGGGCCCAACCAGCTCATTAAGCAGGGTGCCAAGCTTGTCACCAGTTGGGAGGACGTCGTCGAGGAGCTTCCCACCCCGGTCCGGGCAGAACTAGTACCCGTCGAGACGGCCACCTCCGAAGAGCGCGCCGCCCTGATGGAAGAGGCCCTTGGTCCCGTCGAACGCCCCATCTACGAGCTTTTGAGCCTGGATGAGGCCCACCACGTCGATGATTTGGTCGAACGCTCGGGCATGACATCCTCGGAAGTACTAGCCGCCCTATTTGACTTGGAGCTGAAAGGCGTGGTACGCCAGTTACCTGGCAAGCAATTCCTGAAAGTCCTGTTGTAATCATCCAAGGGACGACAGGTTAGGATGGGAGGTCGCATGAATGCCCGAACGGGCGGCTTCCCCAATCTTCGTGTTTCACGAGGAACATAGCAGAGCATGGCAAGGTCACTCGTAATCGTCGAATCGCCGGCTAAGGCGAAGACTATCAACAAGTATTTGGGCAGCGGCTACACCGTCAAGGCCTCGATCGGCCACGTGATGGACCTGCCCAAGAAAACCATCGGGATCCGCCTGCCCGACGAGCCCAAGAAGAAAAAGAGGGGAAAACTCGGGAAAAACGGTAAGGCCGCCGCCGAGAAGGCCGCGCCGAAAAAGCCGATCACCCTCGACGACGCCAAAATCTTCGAGCCGACCCTCCTGATCATTCCCGGCAAAGGCAAAGTCATCAACGACTTGAGGAAATCCGCCAATTCCGCCGACGCCGTCTATCTCGCCAGTGACCCTGACCGCGAGGGCGAGGCCATCTCCCAGCACGTCGCCATGGTCCTCTCGAAGCCCGCCAAGTTCACCGAAGACGAAGTCTCGTCGAACGGCAACGGCAAGGCCGCCGCCGAGGAAGCGAAGGAAAAGGAAAAGCCGGCCTCGAAAGCCAAGGGCAAGAAGACCCGCGACGAAATCAGCATCCCGCCCATCGATCCGAAGAAAATCTTCCGCGTCACGTTTAACGAAATCACGCCCAAGGCGATTCGCGCCGCTTTCGACCATCCCCGCGAGGTCGACGCCAATCTCGTCGACGCGCAGCAGGCGCGCCGCGTTCTCGACCGCATTGTCGGCTACAAAGTCTCGCCGCTGCTCTGGCACAAGGTTCGCCGCGGCCTTTCGGCCGGCCGCGTCCAGACGGTCGCGCTGCGCCTGATCGTCGAGCGCGAGCAGCTTATTCGCGCCTTCGTCCCGCAGGAATACTGGACCATTCACGCCATGCTCGATTCGGGCGAGCCGCCGATCTTCGAAGCGAAGCTCAGCCGCTACAAGGGCGAAGAGATCGAAGTCTCGAATCAGGAAGCCGCGGACAAGATCGTCGCCGCCGTCGGCAAGGCCAAGTGGCAGGTCGCCTCCATCACGCAGAAGGAAAAGAGGCGCAATCCGCCGCCGCCGTTCACCACCTCAAAGCTCCAGCAGGCCTCTTACAATCGCCTGCGCTTCACCGCCAAGCGCACCATGGCGCTTGCGCAGCGCCTCTATGAAGGCGTCGAGCTGGGCAGCGAAGGCTCGGTCGCGCTCATCACTTACATGCGCACCGATTCCGTGCACGTCTCGAACGACGCACTCGCCCAGGTCCGCGAGCTGATTCCGGCGCGCTTCGGCAGCAACTACCTGCCCGAGAAGCCGAATTTCTACAAATCGAAGAAGGACGCGCAGGAAGCGCACGAAGCCGTGCGTCCCACGGACGTTTCGCGCACGCCCGAAGACGTCCGCAAGTATCTCGATGACGACGTCTTCAAGCTCTACCAGCTCATTTGGCAGCGCTTCGTTGCTTCGCAGATGCTTCCCGCCGTCTTCGACCAGACCGCCATCGACATCACCGCGGGCGATTACACGTTCCGCGCCACCGGCTCGGTGCAGAAGTTCGACGGCTACCTCCGCGTCTACCAGTTGCCTGCCGCGAATGCCGATCGCGACGACGATGAGAAGGACGAAGAGAACGAGGGCAAGGCGCTGCCGCGCGTCACCGAAGGCCAGGCGCTCCGTCTCGCCGAGCCCGTTCGCCCCGAGCGGCACGAGACCGAACCGCCGCCGCGTTACACCGAAGCGACGCTCGTGAAAGACCTCGAAGAAAAAGGCATCGGCCGTCCCTCCACGTACGCGTCGATCATCTCCACGATCGTCGAGCGCGAATACGTCAAGAAAGAGCAGGGCCGCTTCACGCCCACCATGCTCGGCGAGCGCGTCAGCGATCTGCTCGTGAAAGCCTTTGACGACGTCTTCGACGTCACCTTCACCGCGCGCCTCGAAGAAGAGCTCGACGAAATCGAGGAAGGCAAGCGCCCGTGGCGGGAAGCCGTCCGCGAATTCTGGGAGAAGTTCACCGTCGATCTCGCGCACGCCGACGAACACATGGTTTCGTACAAGATCGGCATTCCCACCGGCAAGAAGTGCGAGAAGTGCGGACAGGGCGAACTCCTCGAGCGTATCAGCCGCCACGGATTCTTCCTCGGCTGCTCGCGCTATCCCGACTGCGATTTCATTCAGGACCTCGCGCCCGACCTTCCCGGCGACGATTCCGAGAACAAAACCGAATACTGCGAGAACTGCGGCCGCGAAATGGCTCTGAAGCGCGGCCGTTTCGGAAGCTTCCTTGCGTGCACCGGCTATCCCGATTGCAAGACGACGCGCCGCCTCGTCGAAGGCACGCGCAAGGCGCGACAGCCCGACGTTCCCATCGGCGAGAAGTGCCCCGAAGATGGCGGCGAACTTTTGAAACGCGCGGGCCGCTTCGGCGACTTCATCGGCTGCCAGAACTATCCGAAGTGCAAGTACACGCGACCGATCACGCTCGGGATCAAGTGCCCGAAGTGCCACGAAGGCGAATTCGTCCGCCGCGGGTCGTCCAAGGGCCGTGGCCGCGCGCGCATCTTCTACGGCTGCAGCCGCTACCCCGATTGCGACTTCACCACGCCCTACGAGCCGATCAACGAGCCGTGCCCGAAGTGCAGCGCGCCGTTCATCGTCGAAAAGCGCACCAAGCAGGGCAATTTCCGCGCCTGCCTCAACGAGAAATGCGATTGGGAGATCCCCGCGCCCCTTCCGCCCCTCGACTCCATCGGCACTCCCCCTCCGCCCGTCACCGTGTCATCCTGACGCGCACCTTCTGCGACGAAGGAGCTCTCTTCGTTTTTGGTTTTTGGCATTCGCCCTTGACGTTGTCATCCTGAGCGCAGCGAAGGATCTGGAGTAGCTACTGCTTCTACATGCGCACGGGAACAGTGCTACTATCGCTCGACGCGGGCGATTGAACGTCACAGGGGCAACACCCCCACCGTTCGAAAACCGCGAACGATGGGGCACCCAGCGGCCGGATTCTTCGACCTCGGTTCGTCGCCGACAGAGGCTTGCGTTTACGTGCTTGCCCCAACCACTCCGCGACACGTGGGGCACCCGGCGACACGTGGGGCACCCGGTGGTGACGAGTACCGGGTCAGGTACAGGTACGTACACGTACGATGGAGACGGCATGCAAATCTCCAAGTCCTCGGGCGGCACGACCACCATCTCCATTTTTGCTGGGTCCCAGGTGGTCGCCGAATACGACAACGGCGCCGCGCCCACGTCGCCTTCGCGCGAATTCATCTATGCCCTCGGGCAGCGTGTCGCCGAGATCAGCGGCAGCTCCACGTACTACTTCCAGACGGACCACCTCTCGGTTCGCATGTTGACCGACTCGAACGGCAACGTGGTCGACCAGCTTGGCCATTTTCCATATGGCGAAGCTTGGTACGAGACTGGTCCAACCACCACACCGTCGAAGTTCACGACCTATTACCGCGACAGCGAATCGAACAATGATTACGCCCTCGCCCGCCACTACATCAATCGCTTCGGCCGCTTTATGACCGTCGACCCGGCGGGTATGGCGGCTCAAGACTTGACAAATCCCCAAAGTTGGAATCTCTACGCGTACGTCCGGAACAACCCCGTTGGCTTGACCGACCCAACGGGCTTGTGGTGCGTATGGGACGACGGCACAGGTCACGATCCCGATCCTTCAGAAGGCGGGTGGGACGAAGGAGACTGCGCTGACCAAGGCGGGCACTGGGACTCCTCCGATACGGTCTACAACATTTGGACGAACGACGACGGAGACGTCGTTGGCATCAGTTCGGCCTACGGGCTTTTCTTTGATAACAACTTATCCATAGACCTAGCCGATCTCGACTCCTGGTTCACAGCCGCCAACAATCTGAACGTCAGTCCACTCGCTCCTTCACCGGCGACACTTGAGCAGTGCTACGACCAGATGAACGGCAGTAAGAGCGGGAGGATTTTCAATACGGCCTTCGACTTTGGCAGCTTGCTCGAAGCCACGCCGTTCAATGAGAATTGGGCAGCGAACGTTCGCGAATGGGTCCTCATTCCGGCCACCAAGTACGTAGGCCTAAATGCCGTCCAGCACTCCGGTCTAGGCGGCACGATGCCCGACGTTTATTCGCTCGCAGGCGGCACAACGACGAGCGCCCCGGTGGCAGGAGAGGTCACGATGAATGGCGTCAAGACCTTCGCGAAGGAAGCAGCAACGCCCGCCATAGCCATGATTACTTGGGCAGACGTAACCTTCAGGGTCGCTCAGTTCCAAGCCTGTTCCGAAATGCTCCAAGCGACCCATTCCGGCGGAACAGTCCAATGATCCGAAAAGCAAGTCAGGAGCCCAATGGAGACTCAGGCCACTGCATCTCGTAGTTCGCTTCTGATTGGAATTGACAGTCTTGTGCCCGGCTGGGATTGGCTCGGCAGGCACCCAGCCGTGGCTTGCCTCTTGGCGTCGGGCGGATTTTTCTACGGCGGTTACCGGAGCTTCACAAAAGGAGAGTACACCATCGCACTCCAGTGGCAAGCCGTTGCGGTAGCTCTTCTTGCGATCTTCATAGGCTCGGCCATTTACTCGGGCATGTTGGTGGGTCTCGCTCCTGCCGGGGTTGCTCTCGGCGCGGAAATATGGTTCATTGTTCGGTCCTACACCCGGAAAGCGACCTCAGCTCGAAAGTAGGCCGGGTGCCCCAGGGTTTCCCCGCTCAAGATCGTAAGCCTCTCCCAATCAATCATTCTCGGCTGGGTGCCCCATCGTTCGGGTTTCAGGGTCTGTACTTGCAGACCCGGACATGAAATCGTCTTTCGAACGGCGGGTCTTCTCTTGCATTCCGTCTGATCCGTGCGCCTTCCCGTACCCTGGTTCTAGCCGTACTACTCAATTTTTGAACCTGTTCAAGATTCGGTTTCCGTGCTAGCGTGGCTCGTTTTCGCGCTCGATGAAAATGAGCGTACAGGGTCACAGGGTTTGTACTTGCAAACTCTGAGGTGAAAGGAGGAGGAAGCGGTGCAGAAGGAGGGCGGGTCGTAGTCTTCAGGGTTGAACTTCTGAGCGGCCTGAGACATAGGTAACACATTGTACCGGACACATGGGTGACACTCTCTCCCCGAAATGGGGAGGGAGTGATGCCTTGGAAACTCCCGACCCTCTGCTTCGAAGGCAGATGCCTTCGCCGCTCTGCCAAGACTAACACCCCTCAGACGAGCCCGAGCGAACTACGAATTGAACACTGAAAGTGGATACGCCCGACCGTAACAAGGATGCTGCATTGCGGTGCACCTGTTCACCAACACAGCCCAAAGCAGCCAGGACAATTGGCTTTTTGGAGCCAGACATGGCGACCTGCTTCTCAAGAACACAGTTCTCTTAGACAAACAAATCGCGTTCGTTGCAGAACCTCACAGCGTCAGCGACGACACGCTCATCAACGGCTGCGTTCTGTCCGAGCCGAGAGATCAACTCAGCAACGATTTCCACGTTCTTTTCGTTCGTCGGAAAGTCGCCGTCACGAGAGATGTAATCCCTCACTGCGGCTTTGCACGGGCCTTCGAATTTGTGAAGCACTTCGGTTATGTTGTTCATAGAGTCTCCTTGGTCTTGCTTGCCGACTCTTCTCGAATCGCTCCAGGTCCTTAATTTCCCTGGTGCCAATTTCGGCTGCTGTAGTCGGTATCAGGGTTGCGACCCGCGGCTCGCAGAGTTGCGTTTTTCAGTGATTCGAAATCGGTAGCCGGGTGCCCCAGGGTTCTCCATCCAGGAACGTAAGCCTCTCCCAATCAATCATCCTCGGCCGACAAATCCACCCGTCGGGTGCCCCATGCTCCCGTTTTTGGAGCGTGGGTGTTTTCGGTCTTGACACCGCCTGAGGCCTGGCCCCAACCACTCGGCTTCGCAGCTTTTGGCAGCGCCGATTCTACGACTTCAATGTCTGGAGCCGGAAGAAGCGCTATGAAAAACTCCACTACATCCACATGAATCCCGTGAAACGGGGCTTGGTCCGCAATCCAAAGGATTGGATCTGGAGCAGCTACTGCTTCTACATGCGCACGGGAACAGTGCTAGTATCGCTCGACGCGGGCGATTGAACGTCACAGAGGCAACACCCCTACCGTTCGAAAACCGCGAACGATGGGGCACCCGCGGGTTGGATTCGTCGGTCTCCGTTCGTTGATTGATGGGAGCCTTACGGCGATGCGGATCGCCAACACAGGCCGAGAAATCCTGGGGCACCCGGCCGTCCAACGACAACAGGCCGCAGGTAAGCCCTTGTTCGCGTTCGGCACTGCCACAGCTTCAGACTGCGCGCTGGCCAAGAAAGAAGCTGAGAAAATAGCCAAACACAACCTCGGTACGAATACGAGGCATGTTTAGTGTAAATGCACTTCGCGATGACAAACCGCAAGGGAAAACAAAAGAGAGCGCTGAAGCGCGGGCAGAGAGTTGTACTGAAGGTTCTGCCGCCCGGGCTCATAGACGGTCTGCCGGAGGAAGATCAACAGGCCATATCGGCAGTGGTGGGCAAACCAACGATCTTTGAAAGGTATGAGCGCAACGGAACCGCGAAACTCGAATTCATGGCGAACGATGAGACGATGCACATGATCTGGGTCGAGCCGAAGTACATACGGGTATGGCGACCATCTTCGATCCGACGACATTTGTGGAAACAAAGGGGGACAGGTTTCAAGGATCGCCTGAAGACAGGGCGAAGAAAGAAGTTGGACCGGGGACAGAGAGTCATACTCCAGCCCCTGCCAAAAGAGGTCATCGAGTTCTTGCCCGCGGCCGACCAGCAGATCGTATCGGAGGTCGTCGGAAGACCAATCGTCTTCTTCATTAGATATGGGCGCGATGGAAGCGCGGAACTTGAGTTCGTAGGCTCCGACAACACAGCCCATCTCATCTATGTCGATCCCAGATTTGTCAAGACTTGGTGAGGATTCCCGATCTGCCCTAGGATTGGTCCGCTTTGGGTGATTCGCAGCCGGGTGCCCCAGCGTTCTCCACCCAGGAACGTAAGCCTCTCCCAATCAATCATCCTCGGCCAGGGAATCCACCCGTCGGCTGCCCCATGCTACCGTTTTTGGAGCGTGGGTGTCTTCGGTCTTGACACCACCTGTGGCCCGGCTCGGCTTCGCAGCTTCTGACAGCGCCGATTCTACGACTTCAATGTCTGGAGCCGGAAGAAGCGCTATGAAAAGCTCCACTACATCCACATGAATCCCGTGAAACGGGGCTTGGTCCGCAATCCAAAGGATTGGATCTGGAGTAGCTACTGCTTCTACATGCGCACGGGAACAGTGCTACTATCGCTCGACGCTTGCGATTGAACGTCACAGAGGCAACACCCCCACCGTTCGAGAACCGCGAACGATGGGGCACCCAGCGGCCGGATTCTTCGATCTCAGTTTGTCGTCGACAGAGGCTTGCGTTCACGTGCTTAGCCCAACCACTTCGCGATACGTGGGGCACCCGGCAAGGGAGGCTATAATCTTGACGAGATCGTCCAGATTGGCTTAGGACTATTCTCTCACTGAGGTCGCCAAAATGGAAACCACGCAAAACGAAATCGAGAGAGCTCTTCGAGTCCTGATTGACAAGCAGCTATGGACATGTCGTCGTGCAGCAGATATGGCAACATTCCAGTTCGGAAGACGCTTGCCGACGCAAGATTTCTTTGGAAAGGCGACTGAGGTTGGCGATTACGCTCTACACGTCCAATGCGCCTGGCGCATAGTCCAGAGAGGTCACATAGCGGTGGCGAGCGGGGACCTTTATTATCCGGCAAAATACGATGGCAATTTGCCTCTCGCTGAGGAGTTTGATTGGGGTCGGAGCGCCAATCGACGCGACGCTTTGATTCAGGATTTATTTAGCGAAGGGCAGCCAATTTTGATTGTGCGAGAGATTGAGACCGGACTGGCCGCTCGGTTCAGGCTGATCCTTACCGGCGACGCAGAGTTGGAGGTTTTTCCAGACGATTCCATGAGACATGAGCATTGGCGCTTGCTCAGCCCTTTGACAGAAACATCGCACTTCGTTCCTTCAGCAAATGAACCTTGATGGAAACCAGGCTGAATTCAGACTTGGGCAAGAGACAAGGTCGGAATTTGATGCTGAGCTTTGTACTTTTTGCTCCGATGGAGGTGAGCGATACGTCTGAATGATACAAGTCAACGAGGTGGGAAGAAAAGAGTCTACGGTCTGTGGTTTGTGCGCGAGCGAAAAGAAGGTGAAGACATAGAGCTTTTGATTGGCATGTACGAAACCGAAACAGAAGCCAAAGGCGCTATCGACCGCTTGGCAGGCAAACCCGGATTCGTGGATTTCCCGAACGGTTTCCAGGTCCATACGTACGAACTCGGTCGAGACGGCTGGGTAGATGGCTTCGTCGAAGAGCCGAATGCGGTGAAAAGACGCTAACGGAGGAGCCCTCGCCAACGGCACCTATGCCTACGACGTTAAGATGAAACATCGTCTTGATCTGCCCCCTAACTCCGGGGCGGGTGGAGCACCCTTTACGAACCGGGGGCGCCTTTGAATTTTCGGAGAGGGCGCATGCTTAGTTCTTGAGCCGTGTGGGGCAGGAGAAGCAACCGGAGCGGCAATTTTCGGCGGATTGTTCCTCGTGTCACAAGGAATTATAGACCTTTCCAGGCATTTCGCAAAGGGCGGCACGCAGAATATTCCTCCTAGCTGGGTTACAGACCGACCTCGCCCCGGCGAGACCGCAGACGAGTTTGCAAGGCGCGTCTGCACAGCGCATTACGGCAGTGTTGCTGGGTGCGGCAGCAGTCCAGGAAGCGAATTCAGCAAGATTAGGAAATGGGCACAAGAATGGATCAACAAACATGGATAACTCGGCAATGCCACAATCCGAAGCTGCCTTTGCAGTTCGCACGGTGCATTTGCTCTGGCACACTGATTCGCACGGTGACGAGAAGCTGATTGGGGTCTATGCGACAAGCTCAGATGCGTCCTCGGCAATCGAGCGGCTTAAGGACAAACCTGGATTCTCGCAGGGTGGCGTGTTCGAAATCGCCGAATACAAGCTAAACAAAGATCATTGGACTGAGGGGTTTGCTCGGCATGATGGGTTCAGCCTTCCAAAGTGGTTTCGTCCCGGGGATCGGGATCAATGAGACCCGGAGCACGGGATGCGCGCACCGCCCGTACTGACGTGACGGTCCTTCGGCGGAAGGTGAAGACATAGAGCTTTTCTCCGCCTAGGACCGTAAGCCTCTCCCAATCAATCATTCTCGGCCAAGGAATCCACCCCTCCTCGAACGGTGGTTCTTCTCTTGCATTCCGTCTAACCCGTGCGCCTTCCCGTACCCTGGTTCTAGCCGTACTACTCAATTTTTGAACCTGTTCAAGATTCCGCTTCCGTGCTACCGTGGCTCGTTTTTGTGCTCAACAAAATGCGCAGAAGGGGGAGGAAGCGGTGTTAAGGGAACTTGGGGCCTTAGGTTCGGCGAGTTCAGTGCGCCGCCCTTCACGGGTCGCGGACCACGGATCGCGGGTCGCCGCATTTCTAATATACAGTTCCGCGATTAGAAATCGACCTAACTCGTTGAAAACACAGGGCCGGCACCATGTCTAATATACAGTTGGCGGGGCTGCTCGCTCCCGGAAACGGCATCCCGGACTTCACCCGAACCTCTAATCTCTCACCTCAAACCTCTAATTTTCTAATCTGTACACTGAATATTAGAAATCGCCGCAACCGCCGCAAAATCAACCACTTACATTTTTCTAATCTATACAAACTCCCGGACCTTTTTCCCCGGATACACCTCTCCCGCGCGGTGCGGATCAGAATTGCAGAGCGATGGCGCCGGTGGCGACGCGCGTCTTGTCCTGGCCCACGAGGACGGCCGTCTTGGAGTCGACCACGTAGTAGATCAGGGTATACGTAGCCGGCGGATTCGTCGTGACAATCGTCGCCGTCCCGCGGCCATTCGTTCCCGGCGCGCCGATCGAACTGGGCGTCGTGTTGACCGCCGTGGCGATGGGATCGCTCTGATAGACCGCGCCGTAGTTGCTGATGTCGAGATTGCCTGCACTCACGGCGGTGCCCGCAAGCGTGGCCTGGCCTTCGGCGTTGGATTGATACGACAG
>DATIZQ010000036.1:0-3517 GCA_035517015.1 Candidatus Acidiferrum sp.
CGAGATGCAGCTCAAGGGCAGGGCCCGCTCCCCCGAGGACCGCACCAAGGCGCTGCGCTCGCTTGCGGGAATAAAGGAAGAACCGAAGAAAAAAGAGGAGAAGGAAAAGAAGAAGCGCAAAGGAAAGGACGCGGTGGAAGCGAAGCCTGCGGAAGCGAAAACCGGCGCCAAAGCGGCAGCGCCGCCAACGCCTGCCCCGGCGGGAGCGAAACATGTAAAGGCGCCGGCCGAGAAGTCCGGAGGCGCGCACAGGCATGCGCCTCCTGCTGCGGCTAAGGGGAAGAAGGCGCGGCGTCGGTAAGGGCGCGATTCGCGAAATGGGATTGCGTCAAGCAATGATGTTGAGTTCCCACCCGCGCAAACGACGCGAGGATGGGGCACCCGGAAAACCGTGGACGGCGGCTGACGATCGCTGAATGGGTTGGGTAGTGCCAAGTATTGATGCCGGGCGCAGCAGTGCTGCGCCCCTACGAAAGCGAAAATCGGCTTGGTCGATGACAGCGTGAAGCGGCATACATCACCTGCGGTCCGATGATTTTGAATCGCCAGCGCCGAATTCGAGTACCTTCAAAAAAGCTTGAGAAATTCTTGGCTCGCGCCCAGAAAGAGGTGCGCCTGCCTGCGGGTTCGCTCACCGTGTGCCTGGTCACCAACGCGGAAATCGCGCGGTGGAATCGCGGCTACCGGGACAAAAACGGCCCCACGGATGTTCTCTCGTTTCCCGTCAACGCAGGGACCACGACACATCGAAAGAACGGCAATTTTTTTGCTTCGCCGCCCTCGGGTCTGACTTCCGCCGCCCGGCACGACTACCTCGGAGATATCGCGATCGCTCCGGCAGTGGCCCGGCGCAACGCGCGGCGCTTCGGACGGACGTTTGAAGACGAGATGCGCATTTTGATTCTCCATGGAATGCTGCATTTGATGGGCTACGATCACGAAACGGACAGCGGACAAATGGACCGGCGCGAACGGCGCCTGCGTCGAACGCTCGGATTGGCATAGTCGATGGAAATTCTCCTCTACACGCTGGGTGTTCTGGTGCTCACCGCGGGGCTCGTAGTCGCTTCCTACCTCGACCGCGTGTACCGAGAGCTGGGACGCGTCACGACCGGACGCACGCACGAGCATCTCGAGAAGTTCGAAGTGGAGATCGAGCCGCACTTCAAGCTCGACCGCGCCCGGGCCGCGCTCGCGTTCAGTTTGCTCGCGCGGCTGTGGTTGGTGCTCGTCGCGACGGTGACGGCGCTCGGCGTCGTGCTTTTTGTGCCCGGCCGATGGCAGGCGGCGCTCGAAATCGTATTGTTGCTGGGCGTGCAGGTCGTGATCGCCATGCAGTTGCTGCCGGTGCTGCTGATGGCAGGCACCGGCGGCGACTGGGTCGCACCACTGGCTCCCGCGATCCGCCTACTGTTGTGGATGTTGTGGCCGATCCGAGCGCTGATCGATATCGTCGTTTCAGTGTTGAAGATTTCGGAAGAGGAAACGAGCGCACCTGAGACGGAACAACAGGCAATCGAAGCGTTTGTGGACGCGGCTGCGGAGGAAGGGATCATCGAGCAGGACGAAGCGCGGCTGATCGAGCAGGTGGTCGAGTTTGGCGACAAGCGCGTGCGCGACGTGATGACGCCGCGTCCGGACATCGTCGCGATCCCGGCGAAGGCGACTCTCGAGGATCTGCGGACACGCGTGGTGGAAACGAAATTTTCCCGGCTGCCGGTTTACGACAAATCGCTCGACGATATCGCTGGCATCGTGATGGCGCGCGACATGCTTGAAGTGCCCGACCGGGAAGCGTCACACCGGACGGTGCGCGAGCTGACACGGCCCGCGCTGTTCGTGCCGGAAATGAAATTCGGCTCGGAGCTGTTGAAAGAAATGCAGCGCAAGAATCAGCAGATGGCCATCGTGATCGACGAATACGGACTGGTGAGCGGAGTGGTGACGATCGAAGATCTCGTCGAAGAGATCGTGGGTGAGATCGGTGAAGAAGACCGCCGGCCCGCGCCGGATGTGGTGCGCGAGAGCGGCGGAGCGATGGTCCTGCGCGGGAGCGTTCCCGTAGACAAAGTTGGCGAACTCTTTGGAGTGCCGCTCGAGGCCGCAACCCAACACGCGGAGGCGACGACAGTTGCGGGGCTGCTCAACAGCGTTGCGGGACACGTTTTGAGCACAGGCGAGATTGTTGAGTTCGACGGTTTGCGATTCGAGGTCCTCGAAGCCAATCAGCGCAAAGTGCTGCGGGTGCGGGCACGGCGTGTAAGTCCGAGCGCGGCCACGGCGGCACGTACAGTCTAATGCAGCGCGTTCGATAATCCTGCAACACACACATTCCAAGGGAAATGCTGGCTCAAAAGCTTTTCCTTGACATCGGATATATCGTACGATATATCTATAAACACGTTTAACGATGCAAGGAGGGATTGTTATGAGACTACACAACTATGGCCGATTCTGCGGCGGGCGCGGACATCACGGGGCATTTCGTGGACGCCGCGGATTTATTGGCCGTTTCGGCGGATTCATGAGCGGACCCGGAATGCGCGCAGCGCGGATGCTGGCATCGGGCGATCTGCAACTGATCGTCCTGGCGCTGCTGAGCGAGCGGCCCCGGCACGGTTACGAGATCATCAAGGCGATCGAGGAGCACTCGAGCGGGTTCTATAGTCCGAGCCCTGGAGTAGTGTATCCGGCTCTGACGTACCTTGAGGAAGTTGGCTACGCAGCGTCGGAACAAGAAGGCGCGAAGAGGCTTTATCGGATCACCGAAGCTGGTGCAGAACATCTGAAGAAGAACCACGAGAGCGTGGACGAGATGCTCGAGCAACTAGCGCGGTTTGGCCGCAGGATGGATCACATCCGAAAAGAGTATGCGGAGCGGACGGAGGAGGCCGAAGACGTTGTTTCCGATGCCGGTCGGCAGATCAAGGGTGAGTGGCGCAAGACCAAGGCGGAGTTCGGCGAGATTCGCGACGAGCTGAAAAGCGCGCTTTACGAAAAGCTGGACGCTTCGGAGGAAGAGCGCAAGCGGATCATCGAGATTCTCAGGCGCGCGATTGGAGAAATCCGGAGAAAGTAAGAACGCCGCCACGATGGCGCGCGATTTGCGAGTGATGGCTTGAGTCGCACCAAGCGATTTCGACGGCCACGATCTAACTGCCTGCCGGCAGGCAGTTCGTGCCCCTACGACAACTCGCGGAGGCGGGCGACTTCGGCGCGAAGTTCGCGAAGCTCCTTCTGCAATTCGGGCAGACGGTTGAAGACGGCGACAGATTTGCGCCACGCGAGATTGTCCATCGCGGGATAGCCGGAGTAGACAGCGCCGGCGGGAACGTCGGAAGGCACGCCGCTCTGAGAAGAAATTGTGGCGCCGTCGCCGACCGTGAGATGACCGGCCGTGCCGACTTGTCCCGCGAGAACGCAGCGGTTGCCAATGTTGGTGGAACCGGCGAGGCCGACCTGGCCGCAGAGCAGCGTGTCCTCCCCCACTTTGCAGGCGTGACCCACCTGAACGAGA
>DATIZQ010000037.1:0-12159 GCA_035517015.1 Candidatus Acidiferrum sp.
CGCCCGGAATTGCACCTTCGGGTTGTTCTTGCTGAGCACCTTCGTGATCGCCGCCGTCAACGTCGTCTTCCCGTGGTCGATGTGCCCGATCGTCCCCACGTTTACGTGCGGCTTGCTCCGCTCGAATTTCTCCTTCGCCATGTGTGTCGGCTCCTCTGGTTCAGCCTATTCCTAGCCCTTCGGTTTGCTGCCGTTCGACCGGCCGATGATGTCGTCCGCTAGGTTCGGCGGCACCTGCTGGTAGTGTGAAAAATGCATCGTAAAGCTGCCGCGTCCCTGCGTGCGGCTGCGAATCTCGGTTGCGTATCCGAACATCTCCGCCAGCGGAACCCGGACGTTGATGATTTCGCTCCCCGCGCGCGATTCGCGTCCCTGAAGCTGGCCGCGCCGCGAGTTCAGGTCCGCAATCACCGTTCCCATGTATTCTTCCGGCACCACGACCTCGACGCGCATGATCGGTTCGAGCAGCTTCGGATGCGCCTTATGGCACGCCTCCTTGAAAGCCATCGAACCCGCAATCTTGAACGCCATTTCCGAGCTGTCGACTTCGTGATAGCTGCCGTCCTCGAGGATGCAGGCAATATCCGCCATTTCGTAGCCCGCCAGGACGCCGGTGTCCATCGCTTCGCTCACGCCGTGCTCGATCGGAGGAATGAATTCCTTCGGAATGGAGCCGCCGATGATTTTGTCGATGAACAGCAGCCGGTGCTCCTTGTCGAAGTGCCACTTGCCGCCCTTGCCCGCAATCTGCTTGGTGAGGGCGTCGAGCTCGTCCGTCGACATGTCGTGCATGTCGTCATGGCCGGCGTTCGGAAGCGGATGCACGCTCAACTTCGCGTGGCCATACTGCCCGCGGCCGCCCGTCTGGCGAATGTACTTGCCTTCCGCCGTCGCCGACTTCGTGATCGTCTCGCGGTACGCCACCTGCGGACGCCCGACGTTCGCCTGCACATTGAATTCGCGCATCATGCGGTCGACGATGATTTCCAGGTGCAGTTCGCCCATTCCCGAAATCAGGGTCTGGCCCGTGTCGTGGTCCGTGTGGACGCGGAACGTGGGATCTTCCTGCGCGAGCTTTCCGAGCGCCGTGCCCATTTTTTCCTGATCGGCTTTGGTTTTCGGCTCAATCGCAACGGAAATAACCGGGGCGGGAAATTCGATGGACTCGAGCACGATCGGCTTCTGCTCGTCACACAACGTGTCGCCCGTGGTCACATTCTTCAGGCCGACGCACGCCGCGATGTCGCCCGCTTCGATCGATTCGATTTCCTCGCGCTTGTTCGCGTGCATTCGCAGCAAGCGCCCGATGCGCTCGCGCGTCTTTCGCGTCGAGTTGTATACGGATTGCCCCGTCTTCAGCACGCCCGAGTACACGCGGATGTAGGTCAGGTGGCCGACGTACGGGTCGGTCATGATCTTGAACGCCAGCGCCGCAAACGGCTGGTCGTCGCCCGCGCGGCGCAGTTCCGGCGTCGTTCCGTCCGGAGCGATGCCCTCGACCGGCGGAACGTCCATCGGCGACGGCAGATAGTCCACCACCGCGTCGAGCAGCGGCTGAACGCCCTTGTTCTTGAACGCGGCGCCCGCGACCACCGGGACCAGTTTCAGCGCGATGGTCGAACGGCGAATCGAAGCGCGCAGTTCGGCGGGCTCGAGCGCGTGCTGTTCCAGCCACTTCGCCAGAATCGCGTCGTCGTGCTCGGCAATGTATTCGACCACTTTGTCGCGGTGTTCCTTGTAAAATGCGGGCGTGAGCTTCGAGGCCATCACCGCGGTCTCAAGGTCCGGCCGCGTCTTCAGGTACGCCGCATCCCACAGTTTTTCGAGGGGGAGAATCTCGTATTCGGCGCCGAGCGTTTCGTCCTTCCAGATGATGGCGCGCTCGTCGATGAAGTCCACGACCCCCATGAAATTGTCTTCTCTGCCGATGGGATACTGCAGGGGAACGGGGTGGGCCGAAAGGCGCTGGCGCATCGAGCGGATCGAGTGATCGAAATCGGCGCCGATGCGGTCCATCTTGTTGATGAAGGCGATGCGCGGCACGCGATACTTGTCGGCCTGGCGCCACACGGTTTCCGACTGCGGCTGCACGCCTGCTACCGCGTCGAATACGGCCACCGCGCCGTCCAGAACGCGCAGCGAGCGCTCCACTTCCACCGTAAAGTCCACGTGGCCGGGCGTATCAATAATGTTGATCCGGCAGTTCTTGTCGAATCGCTTCCAGGAAGCGGTCGTCGCCGCGGACGTGATCGTGATTCCCCGCTCGCGCTCCTGCTCCATCCAGTCCATCGTGGCGGTGCCTTCGTGGACTTCGCCGATCTTGTAGGTCACACCCGTATAGAAGAGGATGCGCTCGGTGACGGTCGTCTTCCCGGCATCGATGTGCGCCATGATCCCGATATTGCGGGTCTGATCGAGTTTTACTTGTCGCGCCATTTCGAAATCTGCTTGCGTGTCCGCCCTACCAGCGGTAGTGCGCGAAAGCCTTGTTGGCCTCCGCCATGCGGTGCACGTCCTCCTTCTTCTTTACAGCCCCGCCGCGTCCGTTCGCGGCATCGATAATCTCTTCCGTCAGCTTCTCCGTCATCGACTTCCCGCCGCGAGTCCGCGCGTACAGCACGAGCCAGTGGATCGCCAGCGACTGCTTCCGGAACGGGTTCACTTCCACCGGAACCTGGTAGTTCGCGCCGCCCACGCGCCGCGTCTTCACTTCGAGGACGGGCTTGCAATTCTCCACGGCCTTCTTGAACAGCTTGAAGGCGTCGTCGTTCGTCTTCTTCGCCACCTGGTCCATGGCCTTGTAGAAAATCGCCTGCGCAGTGGCGCGCTTGCCGTCGTACATCATGCTCGAAATGAACTTCTGCACCAGGTCGCTGCCGTACACCGGATCGCCCGGAATCTTGCGGCGGAGGACCCATCCTTTGCGAGGCATCTCTGTTGTCTCCTACTTCTGCGCGGCCTTGGGCCGCTTGGCGCCGTATTTCGAGCGCCCCTGCTTGCGGTTCTCGACGCCCGCTGCGTCCAGCGTTCCGCGGACGATGTGATAGCGGACGCCGGGCAGATCCTTCACGCGGCCTCCGCGAACCAGCACGATCGAGTGCTCCTGAAGATTGTGGCCGATGCCCGGAATGTAGGTCGTCACTTCGTGACTGTTCGTCAAGCGGGCGCGCGCGACTTTTCGCAGCGCCGAATTCGGTTTCTTGGGCGTTTGCGTATAAACGCGCACGCACACGCCGCGCTTCTCGGGACATCCCTCGAGAGCGGGCGACTTCGTCTTCGTCCGGATTTGTTCCCGTCCGGATCGCACGAGCTGCGCAAACGTCGGCACGCTTACCCCCTCAGTCTTCCAAAATATTCGCAAACTTTGGTTGCGTTGTTGCGGCCTTCCGCGCAAGGCCACTCAACCCGCGCATAAGTCTGCGGGTGAATGAACAGAAAAGGTCGCCAAACCCGAAGGAACTGCCAGGTACTCCGCGCTGACGCTTCACCCCGAGGAGTGAACTGCATCTGCTTAAAGCGGAGAGGCTCACGCGGCTTTGCGGGGCTGGCGCCCCATTTCGGCCGCTCTCCTCGTCCCCGTTCCGTCCTTCCCTGTTCCGGGGCTGGGAGACTTCCCTTTCACCACCAGGCCCAAAGGCCTCTATACAACCGCGCAAGTATAGGAAAAACGACAACTCATGTCAACTCGATTCCCTGTGGAAAACAGAGAAAAATAAGGGGTTCGGGAATCGAAGCGGTCAGGTTCCCAAATCGCTCCCTTCGAGAACAACCTGAAAGCCTGTGAACCTTTGATGCGCCTGGACCTTGGAAGGGTGCTGAGGAGAACTCTCGGGCTCTGCAAAGGCCGACAGCCCGACTTGGCCCAGTCCGCTCCTATGTCATTGATAACAAGCCGCTTATCGAAGGAGCCGCCGTTCGTCCCGGCGTCGCCACCCCGTGTTGCCTCAGGTGCGAGCTCCGGGGCGTCGTCCCGTTCGCATTCCGAGGGGCTTCCAGATTAGTCAACCCCGGACCGCAAGTTGTTTGCGCCAGCACGAAACGCGCCTACACTGGCTGCTGAAAATTTCAACAGGGAGCACGCATGTTTCGGTGCGGCACGATCTTGTGTTGTTACGTTTTGGGCTTGCCGCTGGCGGCTGCACGGGGTCCAGCTCAACCAGCTTCTGCGCAGTCCGCTCCCGCTTCGAAAAGCGCCTCCGCCGATTTTTCGCAAGAGCCTCAAGTCGTCGAAAAGTATTACACCACCGCTAGATTCGAAAACGACGGCACCGGCGAACGCGACGTGGAAGCTCGCATCAAGGTGCAGACGGACGCCGCAGCGCAAAAGCTGGCCGAACTCGTTTTCAGCTACAGTTCCCCCGACGAGAAAATCGAAGTCCGTTCCGTCACCGTGTATCGGCCCGATGGTTCGAACGCAACGGCGCCGCTCGATGCCGCGAAAGACACGGCAGCGGCCGCGATTCAGAATACGCCCGCCTACGGCGACTACAGGGAAGTACGCATTCCCACTCCCGCCTTGCATCCGGGCGACACGCTCGAATATCGAATCGCGATTCGCATCATCAAGCCCTTCGCCCTGGGTGAATTCTGGTTTCAGCACACTTTTTCGCGCGACGCGATCGTTCTCGACGAACGTCTCGAGCTGAACCTTCCGCAAGGGCGCGAAGTCACGCTCAAGTCGCCGACTTTTTCCGTCACGGCAGGAAAGGAAGAACGGCCCGCCACAGCGAAGGAAACCGATTCCATTTTCTCGCGCGCTGACGAAAACGGCCGCACCGTCTTGCGCTGGCAGCATTCGAACCTCACACTGCCTGCGCAGGACAATCAGCAAGAGGCACAGGAGCACGAGAGGCCACCGGACGTGCAGCTCACAACCTTCAAGAGCTGGGCGGACGTCGCGCGCTGGTACGCGCAGCTCGAACGTGGCCGCAACGAGCCGACTCCGGAAATCCGCACGAAGGCCGAAGAACTCTTGAAAGGCGGCGCCACCGATCTCGAAAAAATGCAGGCCCTGTACGACTACGTCGCAAAGAACATCGCCGAGGTGGAATTGTCCTTCGGCCTCGGCGGCTTTCAGCCACACACCGCCGCAGAAATCTTCAAGAACTGGTACGCCGACCCCAAGGACAAGAACATGCTGCTCGCGTCCATGCTCGAGGTCGCCGGAATCCACGCGGACGCGGCTTTGCTTCCCCGCGTGCGCAAACTCGACACGGCCGTGCCGTCGCCCGCGCAATTCGATTACGTGGTCACGGCTGTCCCCGAAGCCGGCGGCGCAATCTGGATGGACGCGACCTCCAGTGTCGCGCCGTTCCGCTTCCTCGCTGCGCCTTTACGCGACAAATCTGTTTTGCTCGTCGCCTCGGACGGGGACGGGAAAATCGCCACGACTCCGGCCGATCCGCCGTTCCTCTCCGCGCAGCGCGTCGAAATCGACGGCAGCGTCACGGCCCTTGGCAAGCTGAGCGGCACGGTTCGCTATTCGTTGCGCGGCGACACGGAGTTCGTGCTCCGCACCGCATTTCGCCGCACGCCGGCCGAACAATGGAACCAGCTCGGCCAAACGATCCTCACGCTCGATGGCCTTCACGGCGAAGTCAGCAGCGTCAAAACGAGCGATCCCTCCGACACGCAAAAGCCCTTCGAGCTCACGATCGAATTCTCGCAGCCGAATTTCTTCGATTGGTCGACCAAGCAAATCCGCGTCGCATTGCCGCTGCTGACGATTGGAATGCCGGATCCGCCCTCGGACAAGAATCAGCCGGTCGAGATCGGGAGCCCGCTCGACGTCAGCACTCATCTGACGCTCCGGCTTCCGCCGGCTTTCACCGCGCAGGCGCCGATCGGGATGGCCGTGACGCGCGATTACGCCGTATTCAAGTCGAGCTATCGCTTCGAGAACGGCTCC
The DNA here is from genome assembly GCA_035517015.1 of Candidatus Acidiferrum sp. Classification (GTDB taxonomy): domain Bacteria; phylum Acidobacteriota; class Terriglobia; order Acidiferrales; family UBA7541; genus Palsa-295. The sequence continues at coordinate 5,909 of DATIZQ010000037.1, forward strand.
CTCGTCGCCGATCGCTCTCTGAATTTCAAGATGCGCCGCGTGTCCGCGGATCGTATCGCCGACTATCTCGCCTTCACGCACGCGGTCGAATCCGACGAGAATCAGGCGCTCGCGATCGAAAACACCGCGCCCGGCGCTCCATCAATTCCGGCAAGCGCGACTGCCGAGGACGTGTTCGAGGCAGGCGCGACGGCGCTCCAGAGGGGTAATGCGCGTTCCGCGATTCCGCTCTTGCAGCGCGCCACCGAACTCGATCCGAAACACAAGCAGGCTTGGAGCGCCCTGGGAATCGCATACATGCGCGCAGGCAACTTCGACGGCGCCGCTGCCGCATTTCGAAAGCAGCTCGAGGTGAATCCATCCGACGCGCACGCCAACGACTATCTCGGCTTGGCGCTCCAGCAGCAACAGCGGTACGACGAAGCCGCCGCGGCGTTCCGCAGCCAGATCGAACTCGATCCCCTTGACGCCGTCGCTCACGCCTCGCTCGGCACGATTCTTCTCGAACAGCATCAGGACTCCGACGCCGTCCCCGAACTCGAAAAGGCCACGATTCTCTCTCCCAAGAATGCGAGCCTCGAACTCAGCCTCGGCCGCGCCTATCTGAACACGGGCGCGACCGATAAGGCGCTGGACGCATACAAGAAAGCTGTTGCGCTCTCACCAACGCCTTTTATGTGGAACAATGCCGCGTACGATCTCGCCGACCGCGGCGTCGCGCTCGACGACGCGCTCCAATACGCGGACCTCGCCGTGAAGGCCACGGAAGCGAGCCTCGCGAACATCGAGGCGTCTCGCATCGCACCGAACGATCTCGCGCAGGTTGAGAACATCGCGGCTTACTGGGACACTCTCGGCTGGATCTATTTCAAGCGCGGCGATCTCCCGAAGGCGGAGCGCTATCTTCAGTCCGCGTGGGTTCTCGGCCAGCCCGCGGAAACGGCGGACCATCTCGCGCAGCTCTACGAGAAATCCGGCGCGAAGGACCGCGCCATTCACGAATACGCCCTGGCCCTCGCCGCGCCGCATCCCCTGGCGGAAACGCGCGCGCGCCTGATGCTCCTGCTCGGCGGCAACGCCCAGATCGAGGATCTCGTCCGCAAGGCCGCGCCGGAACTCGACCAAATGCGGCGCTTCGAGATCAAACAGGCCGCGAAAGAAAATGCTTCTGCCGATTTTCTGGTCGTTCTCTCGCCGAGCGGAAGGGATGGAACATCGACGAAGGTCAACGCCGTGAGGTTCCTTAGCGGCAGCGAATCGCTGCGGCCGTTCGAGCATTCTCTCGAAACGCTCGACTACGGCGCGATGTTTCCCGGCGAATCGCGCGTCAAGCTGGTTCGCCGCGGCACGCTTTCTTGCTCCGCCGCCTCCGGCTGCGCATTCACCCTGGCCACTGCCGAAGCTACCTCACCAGCCAACTAACGCCGAAGGTCCTTCAGAATTTCGCGCGCGGCGTTCGCGCCCGAACCGCCCGTCACGCCGTTGCCCGGATGCGTGCCGTTGCCGCACAGATACAGTCCGTGCACGGGCGCGCGGTACCGCGCCCAACCGAGTTGCGGGCGCATTGTGAAAAGCTGGTCGAGCGCAAGTTCTCCGTGGAACGGATGCCCGCCCGTGAGCCCGTAGGCGGCCTCCAGATTCGCCGGCGTGATGGTTTGCACGGCGAGAATTTTCGACGGCAGGTCCGGCGCGTATTCGGCGAGCGTCTTGATCACTGTATCGCGCAGCGCATCGCGATGCCGCGCCCAGTCGCCGTCCTTCAGATGATAGGGCGCAAACTGCATGCAGATCGACATCACGTGCTTCCCCGCCGGCGCGAGCGACAAATCCGAAATCGACGGAATCGTGACGTCGAGATACGGCGCGGCCGAAAATTCGCCGTACTTCGACGCGTCAAACGCGCGCTCCAGATAATCGATGCCCGGGCCGATGTGAATGCGCCCGGAAAGCGCGCTGATGCCGTCCGGCGATTGCTCGACGCCAGTGAACGACGGCAGCGCATCGAGCGCCAGATTCACCTTCGCCATCGTTCCCAGGCTGCGATAATTCCGCATCTTCACGACGAAGCTCGGCGGCAAATGCACCGGATCGAGCAGCGCCAGGAACGTCCGCCGCGGATCCGCGCCCGAAATCACGGTCTCCGCCGCGATCTCTTCGCCGCTCGCCAGGGCGACGCCGCTCACCGCGCCGTCTTTCACGTTGATCCGGTCGACCGGCGCCGAGGTGCGAATCTCCGCGCCCGCTTGCTTCGCCGCGTCGGCCATCGCGGACGTCAGCGCGCCCATCCCGCCGCGCGGAAACGCGGAGCTTCCCGCCGGATGCGGGTCCGCGGCCGCGCGCAGCAGCAGCAGCGCCGTCGAACCGGCCGACCACGGCCCCATCGCCGCGCCGAAGATTCCTCGCGCCGCCACCGTCGCGCGCAGCAAATCCGCCTCGAAGAACTCCGCGGCGAAATCCGCCACGGCCATCGGCCCCCACCGCAGCACGCGCATCATTTCCTGCTTGCCGAGCCCGCGGAATTTTCGCCCGATCTTGACCAGCTTCCACAAATCGTCATGCGCGGGATTTTCGATCACGGGTGGCGTAACCTCGAGCAGCGACAGCACGATCGGCGCCGCGCTCTTCAGCGCCTTGCACAGCTCGGCGTAGCCCTTCGCGTCGCGATCGGAAAAATTCCCGGTGCGCCGCACCGACGACGCCGGATCGGAATGCAGAATCAGCGCGCGGCCGTCTGGCGACGGCGCAAACACGCGCACGTCCGGCTCAATCATCTGCAGGCCGTGCCGGTCGAGATGCATGTCGTGCGCGACGCCCTTCAGCAGCGGCCCTGCTGCGTGCGCCAGCGTCGAACACCGAAAGCCCGGATGAAATTCCTCCGTCACCGCCGCGCCGCCCACCATCGCGCGGCCCTCCAGCACCAGGGGCTTCAGCCCCTTCTGCGCGAGGTAAAACGCCGTGATGAGGGCGTTGTGCCCTCCGCCGACAATCACCACGTCGCGCGCGTCCGCCACGTTCAGTGCTTCCCCTTGTCCTTCAGGATTTCCAGCGCCGCGAGCCGCCCTGGCGCACCCATGATTCCGCCGCCCGGATGCGTCGCCGACCCGCACATATAAAGGTGCTTCACCGGAGTGCGATACCGCGCCCAGCCCGCCACCGGCCGCAGGAAGAAAAGCTGTTCGAGCGACAGTTCGCCCTGAAAAATATTTCCTTCGCTCAAGCCCGTCGTGCGCTCGATGTCGAGCGGCGTCAACACCTGTCGCCCGATGATGATTTTCTTCAGGTTCGGCGCGTGCTGCGAAATCGTGTCGACCACCGCGTCGCCAAACGCTTCGCGCTGCTCGTCCCACGTGCCGCTGCTCAGCTTGTACGGCGCGTACTGCACGAAGCACGACAGGATGTGCTTCCCCGGCGGCGCCACCGACGGGTCCGTCAGCGTCGGAATCACGATGTCGATGTACGGGCGCCGCGAGAATTCGCCGTACTTTGCCTGGTCGTACGCGCGCTCCATGTATTCGGTGGACGGCGAAATCGAAATCGCGCCGCGCAGATGCCGCCCCGCGCCCGGCAGGCACGTGAACTCCGGCAGCGCGTCGAGCGCCAGATTCACCTTCCCCGACGAGCCGCGATACTTGTACCGCCGCACTTCCTCGACGAATTCCGCCGGCAGCTCGCGCGGCTCCACGAATTTCGTGAACGTCAGCCGCGGGTCCACGCTCGACGCCACAATTTCGCCGTAAATTTCCTCGCCGCTTTCGAGCGCCACTCCCTGCGCCACTTCGTTCTTCACGATGATGCGCGCCACCGGCGCTTCCGTCCGGATTTCCGCGCCCGCCTCGCGCGCCGCGCTCGCGATCGAATTCGAAATCGCGCCCGTCCCGCCGCGGCTGAATCCCCACGACCGGAACGCGCCGTCGATCTCGCCCATGTAATGGTGCAGCAGCACGTACGCCGTCCCCGGCGACCGGATCCCCAGAAACGTCCCGATGATTCCCGACGCCGACATCGTCGCCTTCAGCACGTCCGTCTCGAACCATTGATCGAGAAAATCCGCCGCGCTCATCGTCATCAGTTGCACGAGGTTGTACTTGTCCTCGGCCGGCAGCGCCTGAAACCGCTTGCCGAGAAACGCGAGCTTCTTCAAGTCGCGCGGGTCCAGCGACGTCGGGTCGGGCGGAATCATCGCGAGGATCGGCTTCACGAACCGGCACATCTGCACCATCGCCTTGCCGAACTCCTCGTACGCCTCGGCGTCCAGCTTCGAATGGCGCTCCAGCTCGCGCCGCGTCTTGCCGTGATCGTTCACGCGCCACAGGAAATTGCCGTCCGGCATCGGCGTGAACGTTCCGTCGAGCGGCAGGATTTCGAGGCCGTGGCGCGGCAGGTCGAGATCGCGAATGATTTCGGGGCGCAGCAGCGAAACAACGTAGGAAAAGACGGAGAACTTGAAGCCGGGAATGATCTCTTCCGTCACGGCGGCGCCGCCCAGCACGTACCGCCGCTCCAGGACCACCACTTTCTTCCCCGCGCGCGCGAGATACGCCGCCGTCACCAGGCCGTTGTGCCCGCCGCCTATCACAATCGCGTCGTATTTCTTCGCCATTCGCCTTGTGGGTCGCGCCTTCAGGCGCGACATCATTGTCGCCAAACCGGCCGGGGTGCAGTCCTGCGCTTCCTTTCAAATCTCAAATTTCAAAGTTGAAATTCGCGCGCCGGCCGTCGCATTCTACAGTCCGCCGCAAAGACTCACAACAACGAACGCGGCCAAGAGGTACAGCAACTCGGCACCAGAGCTCTCGCCGCCGGCTAGCAGTGCATCTTCTCCAGCGCGTGATAGAATCCCTGCCATGGATCAAGTGAAGATCGCGCAAGCATATTCGATCCTCTGCGCATTGAAAGAGAATTTGCCAGCAGCGCAGATTGCCGACGAGAAGTACCTGAACCAGTTTCACGACGTCCTGGAGACGCTCGAAAAGGAGACTGGCTTCGACCTCAAGACATTTCGAGTCCCTTTTTCGGAAAGCAGGCTCCTAATCAAGGGGCGAGAGGTCTCTCGAACAAGGTCTTACCCGGAACCTTGCGACCGCGAATTTCTAATGATTAGGATTGACGCAGTTCTGAAATTCTTCACGATCCAGCCAACTCGGCAGGAGTCACAACCACGGACAATTGGCTTTAATCCCCACTAGGCGACAATTGCGGACACCGCGAGAACCTAGCAACACCCGCCAAACCGCGGTGCCCTCACGACCCAGACGCAGAAGCCGGACGCAATTAAGGTTCGCCAGCCGCCGATCAAAGACCCATCGCTTGACGCAGTTTATGAACAACCACGTCGAGACCCTCCTCAGAGCGAGCCGCGACAAGTCCGGCCAGCATCGGTGATTCCTGGCTTACGTCATCGAACGAGACGCCGTGCCAGACAGGAAGAATTACCTTCGTCCCGGCGATTTCCCTTGTCATTAGTCCGTCAAGCTCACGCTGCGGCCAGTTCTTTGCGAAGAAAGCCCTGCTGAGCACCACAATGCCAAACCTCGAGTGGGCGAGTCCTTCGTCGATCTTCTGCCTCAGACCGTCGCCGACCTTCAGCGTAAACTCGTCGTACCAAACAATCAGGCCGGAAGCTTGGAGCGCAGTCGCGAGCGGCCGAACAAACTCTAACTTGTCCTCGCTAGCGTGGCAAAGAAAAACATCCCACTCCTTGCCCAGTCCAGCGGCGTATACCTTGCGGGTTTTCAGGTCATCCAGGATCAAAGCGTCACGTTTTATGTCGAGGTCGCGCCCGATTTTCGCCATGATTCCACTGACGCCATTCACGATCTGTTGAGTAATGGCCTCGTCCAATCCTGCAGGATGGTCCTGTCCAAAAGCGTTGGCTATGATGGGGCCGATAGCACCCACAGCGTGGTGCTGCTGGTTGTGACAGTACTGCATACACTCGGACTTGATCTCGTTGAGAGCACTATCATCGAATGGTAGACCCGCCTTTTCGTACGCTCGAAGTAAGCTATCCGCTCTAGCTTCTCCTAAGCAGCGGATGTTCTGAACATATATACCCGCCAGGGCGGCGATATAGGGACCTGATCGCAACATATTTCTTCTTCTGAAGTCCGAGTTGTAGGGCTCCCCGCTAATTTAGACGTTCAGGGTCTCCGAGTTTAGGTCAGTTGCAAAAGCCAAGAAGGCCTCGTGCGGAGTGCGATTGTGGACTCCGCGATGCGGCCGGTCGTAATTGTACTCCTCGATCCAGCGGG
>DATIZQ010000038.1:0-4799 GCA_035517015.1 Candidatus Acidiferrum sp.
AATGTAAGCAGTGGTGGCACGGCGCGTGCAAAAGAGAACTGCGGCTGTCTCTTATCCCGGGGTGGGCCGGTTTCGTCGCGCCGAAATCGGAATTCTGGGGGTAGAGCAACAGGGGGTCCGGGTGGGCCCCCTATTTTTTTGGCCAAGCCTTTTGCAGACTCCAAGCCCCGGAGCAGTTTATTATCCGCGGGGTTTGTGCCCCAGCCGATTGCTCGCGTCGGTCGCCTGTGCTCTAATGCGCGCGTCTTCTTGCGGCTTTCCTAGCCATGGAGTCAGGCATCGCGCTGCTGGCCATTTTCGTAATCGGCCTCGTGGTGGCTTGCCCCATCCTTGCGATCGCAGCGTTCGTGAGGACATCGAATCTGCGGAGATCGCTCGACCAAATCCCGCAGCTCACTTCCCGTCTCTACGATCTCGAGAAGCGCCTCAGCGCCATCCAGCACGCGGCGCCGTCGCCCTCCGTCGGCGCGCCGGTGACATCACCCGCACCGCAGCAACACCCTCCAGTGCCAGCTTGGGCGCCGCCGAAACCGCCGGTGGTGCCGGAACGGAGAATCAGCGCGCCACCTCTCTCACTGCCGCCCCGACCCCTGACCGACGTCGAATCGCTGATCGGCGGTCGATGGCTTTACTACGTCGGGATTTTGGCGCTGGCGTTTGCGGTTACGTTTTTTCTGAAATACGCGTTCGATAACAACTGGATCGGCCCGACTGGAAGGGTCGCGATCGGCCTGCTTGTGGGCAGCGCGCTCTTCCCGGTCAGCAACTGGATTCTTCATCGCGGATATCGCTACTTCTCCGAAGGGATCGCCGGATTGGGCGCGGCGATTCTTTACCTTTCGATCTGGGCCGGATGGCACTACTACCACCTTTTTTCGCAGCCGACTGCATTCACGTTGATGATCGTCGTGACGGCGGCCACCACTGTTGTCGCCATCGGGAGGGACTCGGAGCGCATCGCCGTGCTCGGCTTGATCGGCGGCGTCCTTACGCCGGCGTTGGTGAGCACCGGCAAGAACGAAGAGGTGGTGCTGTTCACGTACCTGGCAATTCTTGGGGCAGGAATGCTCGGAATTTCCTGGAAGCGTGATTGGAAATGGCTGCCGCCTGTGCTCTTCGTTTCGACGCTCGTCTACTTCTGGGGTTGGTATGGCGATTTTTACGCGAGCTACGAACTGGCCAGAACCCTCTTGTTCGCCAGCATCTTCTTCTTGATGTTCGCCGCGCTGCCGGCGATCCGCGGGACTCGCGAGGGGCAACTTCCCGTGACGGAAGTCGCGGTCGTGCTCGCCAACGCGTCGAACTACCTGATAGGGCTGCGCTTGATGCTTTGGCCCGAGCATCGGTGGGGACTGACGTTTGGCGTGCTGGCGCTGGCTCTCCTGCACCTGAGTGCCGGGCGGATGTTGCCGCAGCGGGACAGCCGGGCCAACCAAGTGGCGCGGATTCTCTACGCGGGTCTTGCATTGGTCCTCGCTACGCTGGCCATTCCGATACGGCTGGAGGGCCACTGGATCACGATGGCTTGGGCCGCCGAAGGCGCTGTGCTCGTCTGGAGCGGACTGCGAATGCGGTCGCTCGCGTTGCGAAGCGCCGGGTTCGTGATGTTTCTGATCGTGGCTGTGCGAATTTGCACCGTCCCGATCACTTCCGCGCCTGTTTTCTTGCTGAACGCTCGCTTCCTGACTCTTGCATTTTGCGCGGCGGCAGCGGCATTTGCGTTCGTGTCGGCGCGCCGCTCAGGGCCAGAGCTCGAGGATTTTGAGAGGGGCGTGTGCCTAGCGCTCGCCATCGCGGCGAACGTCTGTTTTCTAGTCGCGCTTTCTCTCGACTTGTGGGACGCGTACGGCCGCATGCCGTCGCTCGGCATCGACCGCAGACTCGCGCAAGAGCTAGCGTTATCGGTTCTGTGGGTTTGCTATGCACTCGCCCTGCTGATTCCGGGCGTACGCTGGAAGTCCGCCGCGACGCGGTGGCAGGGGCTCGCATTGCTGGGAGTGACCATCGTCAAGGTCTTCTTCTTCGATCTCTCGTTCCTTGCACGCTTTTACAGAATTGTGTCCTTTTTCTTGCTGGGCCTCGTGCTGCTGCTCGTTTCCTTCTATTACCAGCGGCTGACAGCGGCAAACGACCGGGTGAAAAAGTGAGCGCGGGACAGAAGGACAAAGCGCTGCGGCGATGGTGCGCGGCAGTGACATTCGCGGCGTTGGCCCTGCTGGCCGCTGCTCCCCTGCCGCATGCGTGGACGAACTGGCGTTATTCGCGTGCAATCGAGCTTCCGTTGACCGACGCAAAGCGCCTCGCGGGAATCATTGTTCCGCAAGAGGTCTATTCGCACGCGCAGGCCGGGCTTTCGGATGTTCGGCTGATTGATGACACCGGCGCCGAGGTCCCCTACGCCCAGTTTGCCCGCGAAGGATCTGCCAACACGGTCGCGCTATCTGCGACCCTTCTTGAGAACAGTTTCGCGCCGGGCCGCTACACGCAAATGGTTTTCGATCTCCGTCAACAAACTCCGTTCCACAACTCCGTGAGGATCGAAACCGCCGAGCCCGATTTCATCGAGTGGGTGCACGTGGAGGCGAGCGACGACGCGCGTGTGTGGCGAATCGTCCAGGAACGCGCGCCAATTTTCCGGTTTCGCAAGGAGGCGCGCGAGGGGACGCAGACCGTCCACTATTCGGAGAACAACGCGCGCTACCTGCGGATCCACATTCTGGATGGCGAACGGCAGTTTCCGGCTTCGCGAGCCGAGGTTTTCTACCACACGGCGGCGCCCGCGGAGGAAACTCCAATTGCGGCGAACATCGAGTCCGACCATTCCGGCTCTGCGAGCCAAACCGCCTGGCGCATCGACGTCGGGACGCTGGCGCCGAGCATCCGGGCGGCGCGCTTCGCCGTCGGACCGGCGGAGTTCAGCCGCAACGTCGAAGTGTCTGCCAGCGACGACGGAGTCGAATGGACTCAGGTAGCAAACGGGCAGATCTACCGCTTTCGACAGGAAAACACGGTCGAAGAACAGCTCAGGGTGCCGGTGCGATATGCCGTGAGCGGGCGCTACCTGCGTGTGGCCGTTCTGAACGACAACGATCCGGCCCTACCCGGTGTTACGCTCACCCTTTTGATGGCTCCGCAGCACATTGTGTTCGAGCAGCAACCCCAGCGAAGCTACCGGCTACTCTACGGGCAAAGCCTCGCCCGCACCCCGCAATACGATTTGGAGCGGCGCCTCGACCGGAAGCAAGAAGACGCGGCCACGATTGGCCAGGTCGGCGCGGAAGAAGAGAATTCGGACTACTCCGATCCGCGGCCATGGACGGAGAAAAACACCTACTTTCTCTGGATCGTCATGGGAATTGCCGTGCTGCTGATCGGCTACTCGGCAATCCGCTCTCTGCGAAAGACGGGAGCGATCCCGCCAGCAAAAGCGTAAGCGAGAACAGAAGGGCGTCCGCGGTGGTTTGCACCGGGACGCCCTTTTCGTTTTCCGCCGATCCGTTTGGTCTTAGCTGCAGCCCGAGGTTGAGCCGCAGTTCGCGCACTTGTAACAACTGCCGTTGGGCGTCATCAGCATGCCGCACTCGGAGCAATAGGGCGCGTCATCGATGGCGGCGCGGGGACGCGTAGTGGTTTCGACCTCGGCCGGCTTAGGATCCGCGGCAGAGGCCGCCTTCGGCGCTGCTGCCGCTTCTTCCTCGACTGCTGCGCCGTCGTGGTCGAGATAATCCGGCGAGATGAATTTTCCTCCGAGCCAGCGCCCGAGATAATCCACTACCGATTTCGCGTAGCGGATCTCCGGATTGCCGGTGTAGCCCGATGGCTCGAAACGCGAGTTGACGAACTTGTCGACCAGCGCGCGGAGCGGCACGCCATATTGCAGCGCAATCGAGACGGACAGCGCGAAGGCGTCCATGATGCCGGAAAGCGTGGAGCCTTCCTTGGCCATCTTGATGAAGATCTCGCCTGGGTTGCCGTCGTCGTATTTTCCGACTGTGAGGTAGCCCTCGTGGCCGCCGACCGAGAATTTGTGCGTGATCGAATTCCGCTCAGCCGGGAGCTTGCGGCGCTTCGTGCCGGGGAAAAGGTCTTGTTGCAGAGGAGCCACAGGCTCGGCCGGGACGCTTGCTGCGACTGGCGCGGGTGCCGCGGCTTTCTCCTCTTCCTTCTTGCCGGCCGCCGAAAGAGGCTGAGAGCGCTTGGAGTTATCGCGGTAGATCGCCACGGCCTTCAGCCCCAACTTCCAAGATTCGGTGTAGGCCTGCATGATGTCTTCGACTGTCGATTCCTCCGGCATATTGATCGTCTTGCTGATCGCGCCGGAAAGGAACGGCTGCGCCGCCGCCATCATGTGCAGATGCCCGCGCCAGGGAATCGACCGGCCGCCGCCCATCGGAGCGAGCGAGCAATCGAAAACGGCGAGATGCTCGGGTTTGAAACCCGGCGCGCCTTCAATCGTGCCCTGCGCGTCGATGTGGTCCACGATCCGGGCGACCGCTTCCGGCGCATAGCCGAGCCGCATCAGCGCCTGGGGCACGGTGTTGTTGACGATTTTGATGACGCCGCCGCCCACGAGCCGCTTCTGCTTCACCAGCGCGAGGTCGGGTTCGATGCCTGTGGTGTCGCAATCCATCATGAAGCCGATCGTGCCGGTGGGAGCGAGAACGGAAACCTGCGAATTCTTGTAGCCGAATTTCTCGCCGAGTTCGAGCGCGGTATCCCACGATTCCTGCGCGGCGCGCAGAAGCGACGGCTGGACGTTTTCTTCCTTGATCGGGCGAAGCGAATCGCGGTGCATACGG
>DATIZQ010000039.1:0-2993 GCA_035517015.1 Candidatus Acidiferrum sp.
GTATGCGTCGCTAAATCGATGAGCGTGATCGAGCGGCCGTTGCGCTCCGGCATTTTGACGTCTGGCGGCAAGTATTTTGAGACCGGATCATCCAGCGCGACTTCGCCGCGCTCCACCATCTCGGCCAACAGCAGGGACGTGAACACCTTCGTCGCCGAGCCGATCTCGAAAACTGTGTCGCCGTTGAGCGCTCGGGGATCACCCTTTTCCAGATGCCCGTATGCAACCACCCGCCGTCCTTCCGGTCCGATCACTCCGACCACGAAGCCGACACTCTGATGCTGTGTGTCGATTCGATCGACCAGGATTTGTCGGATGTCTGAGTCAGAAGGCATGGACGACTCCGAGATCGTCTGGCCCCCAACGCCAGAGGGCGCGCACAAACCGACGGCGGTAGCGATGACAAGCACTAGGAGGAGTAACACGCATCTGCAAAAACAATTTAGCACGGCGCACCTCGCGCATCCGGTTCGCTGTCGGGTATTGCCGGACAAGGTATCACATCCAACGGCGGAGGGTCGCAGGTCCCGCCGTTGGCGCTGGCCCGTGGACTTTCATTTTCAAGTTATCCTGCTAATGTGGTTGCATGACCACCGAGAATCGGCTGAAGGATTCCGCCAGCCCGTATCTGCGGTCGGCGGCGCATCAGCCTGTCGATTGGAGCGAATGGGGCGACGAGGCCTTTCAGAAGGCACGCGCCGAGGGTAAGCCGATCCTGCTCGATATCGGCGCCGTGTGGTGCCACTGGTGCCACGTAATCGACCGCGAGAGCTACGAAAATCCTGAAATCGCGGCGCTCATCAACCAGCTCTACATCCCGGTAAAAGTCGACCGCGACGAGCGGCCCGACGTGGACGCGCGCTACCAATCCGCCATCAGCGCGATCTCTGGCCAGGGCGGGTGGCCGCTCACCGCGTTTCTGACGCCCGAGGGCAAACCGTTTTTCGGCGGGACGTATTTCCCTCCCGATGACGCGATGGGCCGGCCCGGGTTCAAGCGAATTCTTGCCGCTGTCTCGGACGCTTTCAGGTCCCGCCGCGCGGAGGTCGACAACTCCGCGCACGCGCTGGAAGAAGCGGTCGCCAAGGCGGAACTTTTTCACAATGCGCGGGGCGTCTTTGATGCCCGCGTGATCGATTCGGTGATCGATTCGGCTTTGGCTCGATTCGACAAAATCCACGGCGGCTTCGGGCATGCGCCGAAATTTCCGCATTCATCCGCAATCGATCTGTTGTTGGAGCGGACGAAATGGCCGGGAGGTACAAGACTGCAGGCTATCGCCGAGAAAACTCTCTATGGAATGGCTTCGGGTGGATTTCACGATCAGATCGGCGGTGGATTTCATCGCTACTCGGTGGACGAGCGATGGTGCGTACCGCATTTCGAAAAAATGTCGTACGACAATTCCGAGCTGCTGAAAAACTACCTGCACGGCTATCAGGTCCTCCGGCTGCCAAACTATCGCCCTGTGGCAGAAGGAATCATCGCGTGGGTGGGCGAAGTTCTCTCCGATCGCGAGCGCGGCGGATTCTTCGCGAGCCAGGACGCGGACCAGACGCTCGACGACGACGGCGATTATTTCACGTGGACGCAGGCGGAGCTCCGCGGCGTGCTTGCGCCGGACGAGGCGCGCGTCGCGGAGCTTTACTACGACGTCGGCCCAAACGGCGAGATGCACCACGATCCCGAAAAAAACGTTCTCTGGATCGCGGACACGATCGAAGGCATCTCTCGGCAACTGAAGCTGAGCGAAGATGAGGTAGCCCTGCTTCTCGCGCGCGCCAAGGGCAAACTGCTCGCTGCACGGCGCGAGCGCCGGCCGACTCCCGCGGTCGATGAAACGCTGTACGTCGCGTGGAACGCGATGTTTGTGTCCGCGTACTTCGAGGCGGCGCGCGTCCTCGACCGCGCTGATTGCCGCGAATTCGCGCTCAAGACGCTCGATCGCGTACTCGCCGAGGCGTGGGACGAATCAAAAGGCTTTCTGCATCGCGTGGGCGGGCCGCGTCTGGAGGGCTCGCTCGACGATCAGGTCTTCGCGGCAGCGGCGCTGCTCGATGCATATGAGGCGACGCTTGATCGCCGCTATTTCGACATAGCCGAACGGGCAATGCGGCTTGCCGTTGAGCGCTTCGGCGATCCCGATGGCGGCGGATTCTTCGATCGCGCCAACGACGCGGCGCCGATGGCCGGGCTCGACGTGCGCCGCAAACCCCTCCAGGATTCGCCCACACCGGGGGCAAATTCTGTGGCGGTGATCGTGCTCGACCGATTGCACGCGCTGACGGGCGAACCGCTCTATCGCGCGTGGGCGGAAAAGACGCTCGAGGCGTTCATCGGACTGATCCCCCAGTATGGGCTTTTCGCTTCGACCTACGCGCTCGCCGCGCTCCTGCATGCGCGCCATCCGCTACAGGTGGTCATCACGGGCGCCGGCGGCGATGCGAAGGCCGCGGAGCTCGAGAACGCCGCGCACTTGGTGTACCGGTTCGGAAAATCCGTTCTGCGCGTCACGCCGGAGCTGCTGGCGGCCAGTTCTCTACCCGCCGCTCTTCGCGAAACGCTGCCCCATCTGGATGCCACGAAAGCACAGGCGTTCATCTGCGTTGAAACCACGTGTTATCCGCCTGTTTCGGAACCCGAGAAACTGGCCTCGCTTCTCAATGAAATCGCGACCGGCGCTCGCGTCGCGTCTCAATAGTCTGCACTTCCGCACAAAATAGCTTTGGCGCGCCCGGTCTGAACCACGGCAAAAGATTGACGCCGAGCAGCACGGATGCGATAATTTCTGTCCTTTTGTTGGCCCGTTGAAACATGTACCGGCGGCGCAAACCGCGAGCCGGGAATCGGCAAAAAAGTTAGCCAGGAGCGCGACCGCAGCACGATATCCCTGCAATGGAAATACTCCACAGCCTCGGCCAGCTGTTCCTCGGAGCTGTGCCTACAATCATCATCGTCCTCCTTTTCTATTTTTTCCTGCGGTGGGCCTTTTT
>DATIZQ010000040.1:0-36927 GCA_035517015.1 Candidatus Acidiferrum sp.
TTGCCGTTCGATCACGTGGAGGCGCACGCGTTTCTCTCGCGCACCGACGTCCACCTCGCCCGCGTGATCGAGCAGGTCGGCCAATTTCACTTCAAGCTCCACGAGTGCGACAGCGTCTACGAATCGCTGCTCGAAGCCATCGCCTACCAAAGTATTTCCGGCAAGGCAGCAGCCACGATCTTCGCGCGCGTCCGGGCGCTCGGCTCGAACGGCAATTGCCCCACGCCGCAGGAACTCCTCCGCGTGCGCCCGCAGACGCTCCGCAAGGTCGGGCTTTCGCACGCGAAGATTGCGGCGGCGCGCGACCTCGCCCAGAAGACGATTGACGGCGTCGTGCCGTCGCTCGCGGACGCCGAAAAAATGTCGGATGACGAGCTCGTCAAGCGCCTGATTTCCGTGCGCGGCATCGGCGCCTGGACCGTCGAAATGTTCCTGATCTTCCGCCTCGGCCGCCCGGATGTGCTGCCGATTCACGATTACGGCGTGCAGAAGGGCTTTGCGCTCACCTATCGCAAGCGCCGCATACCCAAGCCGAAGGAGTTGCTGAAGTTCGGCGAGCGCTGGCGGCCGTGGCGCACCATCGCAAGCTGGTACATGTGGCGCGCCGTCCAGCTCGCCGGCAAGGACGCTCGCAAAATCGCGAAATCGACGCCAGCCAAGAAACGCGCCGCCAGAAACCGCGCCTCCGGCCGCAAAGCCGCCGCCGCGAAGCGCCCCCGCCTCCCGCAGGCCGCGCCATCCGACAAGATCCCTTTGCCCGCGTGGAAGCGCGGGCCTTCACGTTCCCGCAGCGCTGAAACTCTTGATTCAAGGTTTCCAACCAGAGGCTTTCACAACCTGAAGCATTCTCCCAACCTCCGATGAAGCCACGGCAGTCTTGGTCTTGCTGTAAAGATCGCCCAACATCTCTTGGAGAGTGAGAATCTTTATTGGATTGCCACGCAGATTTTGCTTGAAGTGACCGTTTTTCTCCCACAGAGACGCGTCGCCACACAATCTCGTGACAGCGGTAACGTAGGTGAACTGACTTGAGCCGGTGAGCGCCTCTATCTCGGTGATTAGGCCATCGGCCCACTTCCTCTTAGCTAACTCGCGGGAACGCACGCCATGCGAGCCTCCCCGAGCGAATTTTGTTTCCTTCGATAGCGGCAATTTTGTCCCGCGGGTCGAACCCCGCCTGCCAACTCTTGCAACTTACGACCCAGACCCGGTCCGGACCCGTTCGCTTTGGGTGGAATCCAACGACATCCACATCGCTGGCAACGCAGTCGTCCCTCTTAATGTAGTCTGGGTCGGTAACGGCGGGCTGGAACTTGATATTGTGAGCCGTGAAGAAACCTTTGAACTTCAGATAATCGTCTACGAGTTGTTCGAGAATGTCTTCCTTCATATGCCAGACGATAGCTGCGTCCCAGTTAGCATTCGCGGGCCCGACGGTACGGCCGGCAGATCGCGCCGAATTCTAGCACGGCAGGAAGCGACACCCCTGGATCAAAACGTGCGCGCCCCAATCGAATTACTTGAATGCCATAACCTCAACTAAAAATCTTCGTAACACTGAACGTGTCTGCTATCATCCGTCGCGGTCGGGTGGTCAAGTTTGAACGAGTGATGGGGCAGCGGCGATGTATGCGAAAGCTTGCCGCTTGAGACATCCCATTTCGGAAGGCTGGACAAACGTGGCTCTAAAAATCAAGTCCTCTAAGAAGCCGCTCCTTACGGTCGTCCGAAGCAAACACTGGACGCGGAAAATGGTCTATGTTCTGCTAGCGAACAAAGCATACAAATACAAGAATGGAAAATCACGAATCGTGTATATCGGGACCACCGCAAAAGGCGCGGGAAGACCCGCCGCTTCAGCAGTGGATAAAGCGAGTGAAGCCTTCGCAAATCTGCATGGCGTGAAGACGATCGAAGTGCACATAGTCACGTGCAGCCGACGCAGGGCAATACGCTCGTGGGAGCAGCTTGAGTCCGCCCTGTTGCACACCTTCAGAAATCTTTACTTCGAACTTCCCAAATACAACAAGCAAAAGGGCGCGCCCTCCAAGCTATTCAAAAGAACCGCGCTGGAAAAATCAATTCTTCAGTTCACATGACATAATCCGGACTTCACGCCTAGACGCTACGCCTTCCGCGTCGCGCAAGAGCAAGCGTATGATAGGCTGGGTTCATGACGACCGCTCTCCGCTTCCTCCAATTCCTCGCCCTCGGCACCTGGATCGGCGGCATCATCTTCCTCAGTTTCGTCGAAGCGCCCGGCGTCTTCGGCATCCTCTCGAACCGTGACCAGGCCGGCAGCATCGTCGGCTACTCATTGACGCGCCTCCACTACATCGGCGTCGTCGCCGCCATCTTGTACCTGATCGCCGGCCTCGCCCTCGCGAAGTCCGCCAGGTCCCTCATCGCTCCCGCCGCGATTCTCGTCATCGTCATGCTCGCGCTTACCGTCATCTCCGAACACGGCGTCCGTCCGCGCATGGCCGCTCTGCGCGCGCAAATGGTTTCCGTCGATGCGACTCCTCCCGAAAATCCCCTACGCGTCCAGTTTGACCGCCTCCACCGCGCTTCCGTGCAGCTCGAAGGCGCCACCCTCCTCCTTGGCGTCGTCGCCCTCTTCCTCACTGCCCGCAAGCCGTTATAGCGCCACAGCACGCCGCCGATCTTGCATCCCGCGTCAGTCAATCAGGTGTATAGTACGCAGCTAACTAAGGTCGAGTGGGACGTCGCGGCCGGCTCCTTCCAGCAGGCCGCGGTTCCGAGTGGGGGAACCTCCTACGTTCCAGGAACTCATTGAATCGGCGCCGGGCGGCAGGAAGAGAACCAGCACCGGCTGGGCGACCGTGGCATCCGGGTTCGTGCAGGCCGGACTCATCGCGCTTGCGCTCCTCTATCCCGTCTTTGAGACCCAAAGCCTCCAGGCGACCCTTGGCCCGTTCACCTTTATCGCTCCCCTTCCGCCCCCCGGACCTCCGCCCGACCGCGGTGTGAAGACCATCGCCAAACCCGTCACTCGCCTGGTCCCAAAGCTCGAAGCGCCGCGCTTGACTCCTCGAAGAATTGAATACCTGAGTCCGGCCGATGCCCCACCCGACCCGAGCGCCAATGGACCCGCGTCGGGCCCGCTCTTTGATGGCGGAGTGTTGGGCGGGATTCTCAACGGCAACCGGAACGGGCTGTTGCCCCCGGCGCCCATCCGGATCGGCGGCGACGTGATGGAGGCAAGGCGCTTGGATCAGACGATGCCCGTCTATCCGCCCGAGGCCCTCAAAAAGGGCGTGATGGGCACCGTCAGCGTGGTCGCGACGATCTCCACGGAAGGGCGTGTAATCAATGTGCGCGTGGTCTCTGGCGATCCGCTCCTCGTACAGTCCGCGCTCGACGCCATCGCACAGTTCCGCTACGAGCCGACCTACCTGAACGGCATGCCCGCCGAGGTCGATACCACCATCGACATCATCTTTCGCATCCAGTTTCCCCCCGCACCCCCCGCCAAGAAACAGCGCCGTCGGTAGCAGGCCCCCGCCAGGGGTCTGGCAAGTACCAGGGGTACTGGTCCTTGACAATCAACTTCCTCACAATTCTAGTTAGCATAACCGGGCCAGCTTTTTCCGGGCTCGTTTGCTCGGTAGGACGATCATGACGATGTTCCTTGATGATCCGAATCAACACAATTTGATTCTAGATGGGTTGACCGCAATGGTTTCCATATCCGTGCTGGCATGGGGACTTCGCCGGAAGGGGGACATGGACTACGAATTGGACGCCCCTGCTCGAAGTCTTCGTTGGTTTATGGTCGGAATAGGTTGGGCTGTCCTGCTTATAGGTGTGCGTTTGGATTGCGGACCTTGTCCGTGGTCAGGCTTCATCGTAGCAACCGCCTTTCTTGCGTGGCCTAACTTTGCCTACCACATGACAAGAGTGCTCCGGCTTTGCAGACTCTTGCCTCCCGGGAAACAAATTTGAGCGTCGTTGTTTGTCGTGCCTATCCCTCCCTCGCCAAAATGCCTGTCCCTGCCAGAAACTTCATTCGGTCGTTCCTACCAAGAATCTCATCCACCCTTCTAGACGCTCATCGGCTGGCATCGCAAGGGTTTCAAGCTCTTCTGGTGCCAAGGGGTCCAGCAAGTACCAAGGGTACTGGTCCTTGACAATCTCTGTTAACTATGTTATATAGGGGCATCACTCAAAATGAGAATAATCGATTTGTGTGCGTGCTGGAATTTCGTGTTCCGGCCGCGCAAACGGGTCGCTGGACGTGTGCCCGAAAGAGCGAAGGGAGGGTGAAGCGTGAAAGGCAGCAGAGGCTTGAGTCGGCGGCAGTGTGAGGTCCTTTCTGCCTCCCCGTCTCTGTGTCTCTGTGCCTCTGTGGCAAATCCTAATCGCCAAATTCGAATATTAGAAACCACCCTAACTGATGGAAAACAAAGGATCGGCACCCTCTCTAATCGCCAAAAAACGCGAATTCGACGAAGCAGCCTCCTCCCGTTTGCCCCCGAGCGGAATCTCGCGGAGCGAGCAACGCGAGCCGAGGGCCCTCCTATTCTCGTGGGAACCTCGGACTTCCAGGCTCCGAGGGGCACGGGTCACGGTTCGCGCGCCGCGGGTTTTCTAATATACAGTTCCGCGATTAGAAATCGAGGATGCGGCGAAGCATCCTCGTCCCGAGCGACCAACGGGAGTCGAGGGACCTCTCGACCGCTAACCTATGGGCGGAGGCTTGGGAGTCGCTTCAGCGTCCTAATATGCAGTTCCGCGATTAGAAATCGAGCTAACTCGTTGAAAACACAGGACCGATGCCATGTCTAATATACAGTTGCAGGCCGAATCCAATCGTCGGTCCCAGGCCTCCACGCGAGCCCCGAGCACCCTAACCCTGTTTGTGTGGGGCCAATCGAGCAAAGTACCGGTAGCCGAGAGCGAAGCCGACCACAAAAGCCACCAGCGCGAGGGCTTTCGAGCTGACAGGGGAATTGTGCACGAGGGTTACGAGATCGATTCCCACCACGCCGCCGTCGGTCGGACCAGCTCTCCGCAAGATGAGAACGGCAAGTATCAGAAGACCGAACACCCAAACGACGAAAGCCAGGACGACGCCGGCGATGCCTGCGCAGATGCTTCGGAGGACCGCGGTCAGCATTTTCAACCCGCCAACCAGAAGCAGGATGATACTACGGCGTCCTGCAACGGTTCGATGGAATCGCCACTGGTTGGGCACACCTGTACGAATGGCCGTGGGACGCGCCCAACATGTGATGGCAGAATATGGCGTGGGGAAAAGGCATGGTGGGCGACCAAGGACTTGAACCTTGGACCTCTCCCGTGTGAGGGGAACGCTCTAACCAACTGAGCTAGTCGCCCACGGCGCTTCCAACTGCTGCGACTTAAATTTTGTAGCAGAAGGCCAACCGAATTGCAAACGACGACGAAGAGCAAGGCAGGCGCTGGGACCGTTCCGGCGACGGAGCGGCTGGCGGAGCTCAGCCGGTCGATTGGGCGGATTGTCAAGGGCAAGGACGAAGTCATCCAGCTTGCGCTGACGGCGCTGCTGGCGCGCGGGCACCTGCTGATCGAAGACGTGCCGGGCGTGGGCAAGACGACGCTCGCGCAGGCGCTGGCGCGGTCATTCGACTGCTCGTTCCAGCGGATTCAGTTCACGTCAGACATGCTGCCGAGCGACGTGATCGGCGTCAGCGTCTACAATCCCGCGGCACAGGAATTCGAGTTCAAGCCGGGGCCGATCTTCGCGAACATCATCGTCGCCGACGAAATCAACCGCACCACGCCGAAGACGCAATCGGCGCTGCTCGAGGCGATGAACGAGTCGCAGATCACGGTCGATAACCACACGCACCCGCTGCCGAAGCCGTTTCTCGTGCTGGCCACGCAGAATCCGATCGAGCACCACGGCACGTACCCGCTGCCGGAATCGCAGCTCGACCGGTTCCTGATGCGCATTCGCATGGGCTATCCCGCGCGCGAAAGCGAAAAGGAAATCCTGCGCAACGGCGCCGGAAACGCGCCTGCGGAAAGGGCGGCATCGCTGATGGACGCGGCAGACGTCATCGCCATGCAGGAATCCGTCGCGAGGGTGAAAGTCGAGGAGAGCCTGCTGGATTACGCGCTCGAAATCGTGGAGCGCACGCGGCAGACGGAACAGCTCAGCCTCGGCGTGAGCCCGCGCGGCGCCGTGATGCTCCATCGCGCTGCGCAAGCGCGCGCGTTCCTCGAAGGCCGCGACTATTGCCTGCCGGACGACTTCAAGCGGCTGATCATTCCGGTGTTCGCGCACCGCGTGGTCGTGAGTTCGCGGTACGTTTCGACGCAGAAGAAATCGGAGCAGGCGGAAGCGATCCTGCACGAAATTCTGGAAACCACGCGGGTGCCGGTGTAGCCCGTTCCTCATCGTACGAAATGTCGACGCAAAATCTGATCGCGCGAATGTGGCACGGCCGGGATAAGCCCGGCTGGCGCAACTTCGGAATTGCCATGCTGGTGCTGTCGATCGCGCTGGCGGTGGCGCTTTTTTCGGCGGCCGCGGCGCAGCAAGGGCGCGTCTGGCTCGCGGGCATCTCCACGGTGGTCGCGCTGGGCCTGTCGGCGTGGGTCGCAATCACGATCGTGCCGGCGCTGGCGCGGCGCACCAGCCTGCGCTGGCTCGCGTATCAGGTCGACTACCGGCTCACGCGCGAAGGCGTCATCTATCTGGTCGCCGTATTCATCCTGATTCTCGCGGCGGTGAACACCGGAAATAACCTGCTGTTCATGGTGCTGGCATGCTCGCTCGCGGGAATTCTGATTTCGGGCGTCCTGTCGCGCGCGGTGCTGGCAGGCGTCGAGCTGAGGTTCGATTTGCCCGAGCACATTTTCGCGGAGCAGCCGGTGATCGCGGAAATCGAGCTGCGTAACGACAAGCAGACGTGGCCCTCGTTTTCACTGCGCGTCGTCGGCGAGAACAAGAAAAGCGCGTCGCAGATTTTGACCACGCCGGTGTTCTTTCCGTATGTGCCGAGGCGCGGCTCCGCGCGGCAAAAAGTGGAGCTGAGATTTCCGCGGCGCGGCGTCTACCGCCAGGATGCGTTCGGCATCCGCACGCGCTTTCCGTTCGGCTTCTTCGAAAAAACGCGGCAGGTGAGCTCGGACATCGAAATCATCGTGTACCCGAAGGTCGAGCCCGCCGAGCAGTTTTACGAAGTGCTGCCGCTGCTCAGCGGCGAAATCGCCAGCCACTTTCGCGGGCGTGGACACGAACTGCACTCGCTGCGCGAATACCAGCCGACGGACAGCGCGCGGTTCGTCGACTGGAAGATCAGCGCGAAGAAGTCGCAACTGATGGTGCGCGAATTCGCGCGCGAGGACGAACGGCGCGTGATGATCGTGCTCGATCCATTTCTTGGACCGCCGCGCGCGGAGCTGGGCGCGCTTGCGGAGGCGGAGCACGCCGAGCGATTCGAGCGCGCGGTGTCGCTCGCGGCGTCGATTGCATGGCACTTCCACGAAATCGATTCCGTGATTCAGTTTCGTACCGACCGGTTCGTGACGCCGATGGCGCCGGCAGGCGACATCATCTACGACGCGCTGCGTGAGCTGGCGCGGATTCAGCCGGAAACGTCCGCTGCGGGCGGCGCGTTTCTCGACGACCTCGTCAGCCAGCGTGAAATCTTCAAGATCATCCTCACCGCCCGTCATCAGAAGACGATTCCGACGGCGCTGTGGTCGTCGTCCTACATCGTCTTCATCGATGCCCTGTAGCGCGGCGTTTTCATCGGTGCGAGAATACGGACATCGCATGCTCCCCCCGCAAGAATTCCCGCCGCGATCGCTCGCAAAATTTCAGGGGAAGCTTCTCGAATGGTTTCGCACGCACCGGCGCAAATTGCCGTGGCGCGCAAGCCGCGATCCGTATCGCGTCTGGGTGGCGGAGATCATGCTGCAGCAGACGCGCATCGCCGCCGTGATTCCCTACTACGACCGCTTCCTCGCGCGCTTTCCGGACGTGCAATCGCTGGCGCGGGCGCGCGAGGAGGAAGTGCTGAAGCTGTGGTCGGGGCTGGGCTACTACAGTCGCGCGCGGAATCTGCATGGCGCCGCAAAGGAAATTGTCGCGCGGCATGGCGGGCAATTCCCGCGCGAACTCGACGATGCGCTTGCGCTCCCCGGAATCGGCCGCTACACGGCCTCCGCGGTGCTCAGCATCGCGTACGATGCGCCGCTGGCCACGCTCGATGGAAATGTGGCGCGCGTGCTGGCGCGGCTTGGCGCGATGCGCGGCGATCTGCGCGAGAATGGCCGCTGGGGGAAGCTGAGCGAAACGGCGCAGCGCCTGCTGGCACGTGATGCAGCGGGAAATTGGAATCAGGCACTGATGGAGTTGGGCGAGACGACTTGCACGCCGCAATCGCCGCGTTGCGGCGATTGCCCCATCGCGCGCTGGTGTCGCGCGCGGGCGCTCGGATTGACGGGCGAGATTCCGGCTCCGCGGCGGAAGCGGGCGCCGGTTCGGATGAAAATCGCCGCCGCGATTCTGCGCGATCCGCGCGGGCGGACGCTGCTGGTGAACGATCCCGGCGCGCACGACGACGTGCTCTTCTCGCGGATGTGGCAATTCCCCGCCGTCGCTGTGGCGCGAAATGCGAAGGCGGAGCTTGCCGAGCACCTGCGAGCGACGCTCGGCGTCGATTGCACGAATGGCGCTTCGCTCGAGCCGCTGCCGGCGGCGCGGCATGGCGTGACGTTCCGCAATATCACGCTGCTGCCGTTCCTCGCGCGCGTGGAAAAGCTCCCGCGCGTTTCGCGGACGCGCATTCTCGCACTGGACAAGCTGCACCAGCTTCCCATGTCGAGCGCAACGCGCAAAATCGCCGCGGCGGTGCCGGATACGCGTCGCGGCCGGGCGGGGGCAACGCCCCGGTGATAGCATAATTTGAGGGCCATGGCTTCCTCCGCGCGCGCCACGGCACCGCCGCTCTCGGCGGTGCAACGATACTTCGAAATCTCGTTGTTTCTGCTCGTCTCGACGGGCGTGCTGGCGATTGTCTCGACGGGCAAGCTCGACTTCATTTCGGTGCTCGTGCCGTCGATTGCGCTGGCGATCAAGGGATTTCGGATCTGGCGCGGACGCGGCCCGGAGCTTTCTTCGCGCGCGGCCACGTGGCTGGTGCTGGTCTATTTCCTGGTTTTCCCCGCGGACCTGTGGTTCTTCTCACGCAATCTCGCCGAGGGTGCGCCGAACCCGTCTCTCTACGCCGCGCTGCTCGCCTCGATTCACCTGCTGCTTTTCGCGGTGCTGGTGCGGCTTTATTCGGCGCGCACGAACCGCGACTACGCCTTCCTGGCGGTTCTGGCGGTCACGTCGATGCTTGCGTCGGCGATTCTGACGGTCGAGACGGGATTTCTCGTTGCGCTGGCGATTTTCCTGGTGCTGGCCGTTTCGACATTCGTGGCGCTCGAAATCCGGCACAGCGCTGTGGGCGCGGTGTCGCCGCCGCTCGAACCGGGATCGCCGCTGGCGCAGCAGCTCAATCGGGCGCTGGGGCTTACGTCGATACTCGTCGCGGTGAGCGCGTTGCTGATCGGCGGCGTGCTCTTCTTCCTGATTCCGCGCTTCACCACCGGCTACCTGAGCGCGTTGAACCTGCAGCCGAACCCGCTTACGGGCTTCAGCGACGACGTGTCGCTCGGTGAAATCGGCAAAATCAAGAAAAACTCATCGGTGGTGATGCGCATTCGCGTGGAGGGCGATCCGGGTCAGGCCGAGGACGTGCACTGGCGCGGAATCGTCCTGACGAATTTCGACGGCAAGCGCTGGTTCACGCCGGCGCACGAACAGACCGTGCTCACTCCCGACGCCGAGGGAGATTATTCGCTGAAGTCGCCGGCATTGCCTCCGGGCGACTTTTACATTTTGCACTACACGGTCTTGATGGAGCCGATCGCGACGGATGCGATTTTTCTGGCGGCGAATCCCGATACGTTGCGTGGGCAATTCGGCAGCGAAGGCTATCGTTCGGGATTTCAGCGCGTGCGCAGTTACCTGGTGCTCGACGGCACGGACACGCTGTCGAATCCCTTTCGGAATTTCACGAAGATTCGCTACCAGGCCACCTCGATCCTTCCGGCCGTGCCGCCCGCAAAATTGCGCAGCGCGCCGACGATCTATCCCGACGCGATTCACGCAACGTATTTGCAGCTTCCGCCGCTCGATCCGCGCATCAAGAAGCTGGCGGACGAAATCACCGCGAAATCCACGGACGAATACGACAAGGCGGCGCGCATCGAGGCGTACCTGAAGACGCGGTTCTCGTACACGCTCGACCTGACCGGGCCGCAAACGGACGATCCACTCGCATATTTTCTCTTCGTCCGCCGCGCCGGGCACTGCGAGTATTTCGCGGCGGCGATGACCGTGATGCTCCGCGACGAAGGAATTCCCGCACGGTACGTGACTGGATTCCTGCCGGGCGAGTACAACGACCTGGGCGGCGACTACATCGTGCGCGAAAGCGACGCGCACACGTGGGTCGAGGTCTATTTCCCGAACTACGGGTGGATCACGTTCGATCCGACGCCGGGCGCCACGGACTCGAAACGGGGCGGGATTCTCAATCGGCTGTCGATGTACTGGGACTGGTTCCAATTCGCGTGGAGCGAGTGGGTGATCAACTACGATTTCGTGCACCAGATCACGCTCGCGCAGAATGTACAGAAGTCGACGCGCGATTTGAACGATCGCGCGCGCGAATACTACAAGCGCAAACAGGAACAGGTGATGCAGCTGCTGGTGAGGATGGACCGCCGGATCGAGGCGTCGCCGTATTTTCTGCCGTCGATCCTGCTGTTGCTGGTGGCGTTGCTGATTTATCTGCGCGGCCGCTGGATGATCGCCTACGTGGTGGCGCGATGGAGCTTGCGCGCAGGCCGCGGAGGGAATCTGGGCGCGCCGCTGGCGGCGCTCGAATACCGGGAAATGCTCCGGCTGCTCGAAAAGCGCGGCTGGAAGAAAGCAGCGTCGCAGACGGCGTCGGAGTTCGCGGCGGCAATTCCGTCGCCGGAACTCGCGGGGCCCGTCGCGCAATTGACCGAACTGTATCAGTCGGCGCGCTTCGGGGATCATCCCGCGGGCGCGGAGCAGATGTCATCGCTCCTGCGGTCGATCCGCGAACTGGTCCGGTCGCGTAAGCCGGTTTTTCAGTCCAACGCCAACAGGGAAGGTTGAGGTCCTATAATAGCGCCGTGAAAATCTGCACAACCGGAATCGTCCCGAAGATACTCATATCTTTTCTGCTCTTGCATCCCTTGCGCAGCTCCGTTGCGCAGACATACCCTCCCGGCTACATGAAAGACAATTCCGATTGGTGGTCGATACTCAATGAAGACCATGGTTGGCCGAAAATAGATCCTGTCGCCAAGAAAGTCACAGCCGCCAATCTCGAAATTCTTGGGATCAGGCTGGACGGCCTAGACGACGACGTTCAGTTTGGGAGCGTTACGGCTAGGCTGGGCAAGGCCACGGTCGTTGAGCGCGGTGATGCCTCAACCGGACGAACACAAATCTGTTATGCCTCTCCGCGTGACTCCGGGAAGGTATTTCTAATTTTCGAGCGGGGGGAAACCGACTTCTCCTTCTATCTCTTCACCAGTGGCCCTGTGTGGAACGGGGTAAGCGCGTGCGAAACATCCTCAATTGTTTCGTTAGGTCTGCAAACAGGCTCCCGCCTGCGCCTAGGCGAAACAAGAGCCCAGGTGGAAGCGATCCTCGGCAAGCCGACTACCGTGTACAAGAACAGACTTATATTCTGGGATCGCTTCCCAGAGAAGGCACGCGCGCAAAGCCCCGGTTTGGCCGGCAAATCCATGGCGAGTTTCAACGTCTATGAGCGAAGCGTTTTCATAGAGGCAAGGTTCGCCGATTCGAAGCTCGTCTATCTCGCCGTCTCGAAAAATGATGTCGATTGACTTTCCCTTGACCCGCGAAAAGCCTCTTTCGCGCAAACCTCGCTTCGACGAACTGAGGCGTGTAGCGCGTGCGGAGGCGGTGGCAGGATTGCGCCGTGCTAGAATTGGGTGTTTGCGGATGCCTTGAGGACGCCCACTGAGATGCCCAAAGTAGGATTCGTCAGTCTGGGATGCCCGAAGAACCTTGTCGATAGCGAGGTGATGATGGGCACGCTTGCGCGTGCGGGGTACGAAATTACGCCGCGGGCGGGCGAAGCGGACGTGCTGGTGGTGAACACGTGCAGCTTCATCGCGCCGGCGCAGCAGGAGTCGGTGGATTCGATTCTGGAGATGGCCGAATACAAGAAATTCGGCCGCGCACAGAAGTTGATTGTGGCCGGTTGCATGGTCGAGCGATACCGCAACGAGATTCGCGAGCAGATTCCGGAAGTCGACGCGGTGATCGGCACTGGCGAGATCGAGAAAATCGTGGAGGCGTGCGCGGGCGAGCTGACGACGCCTACAAATGGAGCCGCGGCGAGCGGACTCGCCACGGCGAGCGGACTGCCGACGTACCTCTATCACGACTTGACGCCGCGCATCCTGGCGACGCCGCACCACACCGCGTACATCAAGATCAACGAAGGCTGCGACCATCCCTGCACGTTCTGCGTGATCCCGCAACTGCGTGGGAAATTCCGCAGCCGGCGATTCGAGTCGGTGGCGCGCGAGGCGGAAAATCTGGCCGCGACCGGCGTGCGCGAAATTTCCCTGATCGGCCAGGACACAACTTTCTACGGCGAAGACCTCGGGCTGCGCGATGGGCTCCCGACGCTGCTCGAGCGGCTCGCGGAGATCGAGGATTTGCACTGGATTCGCTTCCTCTATTGCTATCCGAACCGCATCACGCCGCGGCTGCTCGAAACGATTGCTGCAAATCCGCGCCTGGCAAAATATCTCGACGTGCCGTTGCAGCACGCGAGCCGGAGCGTGCTGGCGGGAATGAAGCGAGGCTCACACGGCAACGCCTTCCTGAAACTGCTCGAACGCGCGCGGCGGACGATTCCCGGCGTCTCGATTCGCACGTCGTTCATCGTCGGCTTCCCCGGCGAAACCGAGAAGGACTTTCGTAAGTTGTGCGACTTCGTGCGCGCGGCGGAGTTCGACTGGATGGGCGTCTTCGCGTACTCGGATGAGGACACGGCGAGAAGCTTCGCCTATGAGGAAAAAATCGACGCGGAGACGATTGCGCGGCGGCGCGACACGCTGATGTCGATTCAGAAGAAGATTTCGGCGCGGAAGCTGCGCAAGCGAGTGGGCCAGCGCGTGCAGGCGATGCTCGAAGGGCCGTCGAAGGATACGGACCTGATCTGGGAGGCGCGGCTCGAAGGCATGGCGCCCGAAATCGACGGTAAGGTGTACATCACGGAATTCGAAGGCGTGAACGACGCCGCGGAATTGCCTCCGGTGGGCTCGCTGGCGACGATCGAGATCACGGACGCGAAGGAATACGATTTGATCGGCCGCGCGATCGAGTTCGAAGCGCCCGGCACCGTGGCGGCAGCCGCTGCGCCGGCAAGAAATCTCCTGCCGATTCTCGCGTGATGTACGGTGGGCCCGAGACCCACCCCTACGAGCCAACCGCGCTTTGCTGTATTCTGTCGGCATGAAGTGGCGCTGCCCCATCTGCAACAAACCTACCGATTCCGAGGCTTCTCCGGAATTTCCATTTTGCAGCGAGCGGTGCAAACTACTGGACCTCGGCAACTGGTCGAGCGAGAAATACCGGATCAGCGAGCCGGTGATCGACGAATCGACGCCCGAAAATCCCGAACGAGACGTGAATGAGCGAGAGAACTGAGCCGCCGACATCTGCGAGCGGAGAAGGCGGCGCGGCATCGAGTTCCGTTCCGAAGCGGAAGCCGCGGCTGGCGCTGTTCATCGCGACAGCAGGCGGGCTCGGCTATCTTCCGAAGGCGCCCGGGACGTGGGGATCACTCGGCGGGCTCTTGTTGGCTATGCTTCCTTTCTGGGGTGCGTTCGCACTGCTGCTCGCGATTGGATCCCTGAAGGGCGGCAGCAGTTTTTTTATGGCGGTTTCGATGCATCACCTCGATCCGTTTCTTTGCCTCCAGATTGCGCTCGCAGTCATTATTGGTGCCATCGGAGTTGCCTCAGCAAGTCGGGCTGCGACATTTTGGGGACTCACGGACCCGGGGCGAGTGGTAGTCGACGAAGTATCCGGCCAGCATCTGACGCTCGTCCTGGGCTGCGCCCTTCCGGTCAGGCCGATGAGTCTGAACGCCGTGCTCGCCAACCCTCAAATGGGCCTCATTACGTGGCATTCGGTGCTTAACTGGAAATATTTGTTGGCGGGTTTTATACTTTTTCGGATATTTGATATATGGAAGCCGTTCCCCGCGCGGCAGGCGGAATCTCTGCCCGGCGGCTGGGGAATCATGGCGGACGACTGGGTCGCCGGGATTTACGCGGGCATCGGCTTGTGGATTGCGCGGGCGGCAGGACTGTGAGCCGGCGAAATTGCGGTTGCGCGTGAAACACCGGGTGTAATTTCCTTCTCAATGAATAGCACACCGAGAATCGAGAGCGTAAAGCCGGCGGCGGCGCTTCCCGGCGGCGAAATCTCGATCAAGGGGAGCGGCTTCGCGGCGCACAACCATTCGCGCCCGCAGGTGCAGTTCGGCTCGACGGACGGCATCGTGGTGCTGGCGGCGGACAATTTCCTGATCGCCCGGGTACCGGACGGCGCAGCGGGAGGCGCGGTGCGCGTGCGGATGGGGAGCGTCGAAAGCCAGCCATTCCCGATGGCACTGGGAGTGCAGGTCGCGGACAACTTGCATCCCGTGGCGAATCCGGCGGTCGACAGCAACGGCAACATCTACGTGACGTTCAGCGGGCAGCGCGGGCAGAAGGTTCCGGTCTCGCTCTACAAGATCACGGCCAATCACGCCATCAAGCCGTTCATCACGGAACTGATGAACCCGACGGGGCTGGCTCTCGACCGCGACGGGAATCTGTATGTCTCGTGCAGAAACGACGGCACGATCTATCGCGTGTCGCCCGACGGGCGCGCCATGCAGTGGGTGGAGGGCATGGGAATCGCCACCGGCCTCGCGTTCGACAAGACGGGAAACCTCTACGTCGGCGACCGGAGCGGCACGATTTTCAAGATCGGGGCCGACCGCGAGATTTTCGTGTTCGCGACGCTTGAGCCGTCCGTCGCCGCGTATCATCTGGCGTTCAGCCCGGCAGGCGAGCTGTTCGTCGCGGGGCCGACGACTTCGAGCTACGACCGCGTGTATCGAATTTCTCCCGCGGGCGAAGTGAGCGTTTTCTTTCGCGGGCTGGGGCGACCGCAGGGGCTCGCGTTCGACCGGCGCGGCAACCTGTACGTCGCGGCGTCGCTCGGCGGGAAGCGTGGCATCGTCCGGCTGACGCCGCAGGCTGAGCCCGAACTCGTGCTTGGAGGCGCCAACATCGTGGGCCTCGCGCTGCTGCCAACGCATCGCGCCGTCATCACGACCAATAATGCGCTGTACACTCTCGACTGGGACGTCGAGGGCCTGCCTCTCAACAACTGATCGGCCCGACCCGAGACGCCGATCGCAACTTCGGACGAGGAGGCGACGCATGAGCGCAATCGCGACGGAGTTGATGTCGGATGTTTCCTACGGCCTCCGGCAAATCCGAAAGAATCTTTGGCTAGCCCTGCTTTGCGTTGCCGTACTTGGCATCGGCATCGGCGCGACGACGGCGGTGTTCGCGGTGCTGTACGACGTGCTGCTGAAGCCACTTCCCTACCGCGACGCCGGGCAGATCGTTTTCGTCCACAACGAATTCCCGAAATCGCAGCTCGGACATACGCCCGATTCCCCTCCTGATTTTGCGGACCTGACGGCCCACCACGAGATGTTCAGCGAGACCGCCGCGTACTACTTCAACGACTTCACCCTGAGCAACACGAGCGGTTCCGGATACGCGGAACACATCGACGCCGTCAATACGTCCGGCGGCTTCTTCGCGATGCTTGGAATCGCGCCGCAGATCGGGCGGACAATTCTCCCCGATGACGACCGTTATGGCGCGCCCAAAGTCGCGGTGCTCAGCGATGCGCTGTGGAGAGGCAAATTCGGCGCGGATGCCCGAATCATCGGACAAACGATCCAGCTCGACGGCCAGCCGTACCAGGTTGTTGGCGTGATGCCCTCCGATTTCAATTTCCCTTACCCCGCAACGCAGATGTGGGTCCCACTCGCGCTCCCTCCCGCCGATTACACGAGCAACGAGCGAGGCGACAAATGGCTCGAGATGCTCGCGCGGCTTGCGCCCGGCGTGACGCTCGAACGCGCGAGGGCGATGCTTTCGACGGTGGGCCATCGCATGGCGGCCCAATTCCCCGATTCTTACACAGAGAGCTCGGGCTGGCACTTCTCGATCGAGCCGATGCTCCTTGAACGGACACAGGACGTCCGGCAGTGGCTCCTGCTTGCGTTCGGCGCGGTGATTTGCGTGCTGCTGATCGCATGCATCAACGTCTCCGGCCTGGTGATCGTTCGCGCGACGGTGCGCAGCCGGGAGTGGGCTGTTCGCGCCGCGCTCGGCGCTAGTGCGCCGCGGCTGATCCGGCAGATTCTTACCGAGACAGCGACACTCGTCGTAATCGGGTGCGGAGCGGGCGTGGCGTTGGCGGCGGGACTGGTGCGTTTGATCAACGCGTACGGGCCGGTTCATCACATCGAGATTGAGCCGTGGACGCTGGCGTTCGCCGCCGGGGCGTGCGCCGTTTCCACGGTGATCGCCGGGCTTCTGCCGGCGACTCTTTCGTCGCAGGTTTCACTCGAACAAGCGCTGCGCACCGGCGGCGGGCGAACATCGACCGGCCAATCGCACTGGCGCAGCGCCCTAGTGGCGGTACAGATCGGCATCGCCATCGCCCTGCTTTTCACGGCGTCGGCGCTCGGCCGCAGTTTTGCGAAATTGCTGGCGGTTTCGCCCGGATTCTCGGCGGAGCGCGTTTGGTCGGCGTCTGTCGGGCTGCCGCAGAAAACACATTCGACCAGTGAATCACGCGCGGCGTTCTTTCGTACGGTGAATGACCGCATCAGCGTGCTACCCGGCGTTGAGTCGGCCTCGGCCGGCCTTGCGCTGCCGTTCAGCAACGGCGGGTACACCGCGGACATGTATATCCCCGGCCGTCCCGAACCGCGGGTCCGTCCCGCCGGGCGCGTTGACGTGGTTCTGCCTGGCTACTTCGAGACTCTGAGAATTCCTTTGCTGAAGGGCCGGACGTTCACGTCGCACGACGGCACGACATCGCCCGCCGTGGGCATCATCGACGAGGAGTTCGCTCGCGAGTACTTCCCTGGCGAGGATCCGATCGGCAAGGTGGTTGCGAACAACTGCTGCCACGGTCAACCGGCAACAATCATCGGCGTCGTTGGAACCGTCGCGACGAAGGACCTCGGGGCACCGCCGCGGCCCGAAATCTACTGGCCCGAGCTTCAGCAGCCGAATTCGGCGATGTTCCTCGTCGTCAAGCAGGCCGCGCAGACGGATGTGACCTCGGGCGTTCGCGAAATCCTGCACGACATGGACCCGAGTGTTGCGTTGTTCGACGTCGAAACCATGCCGGCGCGGATCATGGATTCGGTGAAGTTGCGTCGCTTCGTTGCGTGGCTGCTGAACATGTTTGCCGTCGTGGGGCTGGCACTGGCAGCGCTGGGGCTGTACGGCACGCTCGCGTACCTCGTTCAATTACGGCGGCGCGAAATCGCAATTCGCATGGCGTTTGGCGCGACGCCCGGCGATGTCGCCGGCCTGATTGCGCGGTACAGCTTCTCGTTGACGCTTGCAGGCCTCGTGCCGGGTGCGGTTCTGTGCTTCGTCGCAGCGCGAGCCACGCAACGCTTCCTCTTCGGCGTCACCCCCTACGATCCCTGGACGATCGCGTATACCGTGGCGGGATTGCTTCTGCTCGGCGCGATTGCCACGTGGCCGCCGATCGCGCAAGCGGCCGGCGTGAACGCCCTGAGCACGTTGCGCGAGGAATGAACCGGCTGGCGCATCCCCTACCTGCGGGCGCGCCCGCGGACTTGCGACTCTCCCTTCGCATCGGGTACAACAGTCTGCTGCGCCTCAGGCGCACGAACGCCCATGAATGCGGAGATCATCGCAGTCGGTTCCGAGCTGCTGACGCCGTTTCGCCTCGATACGAATTCTCTTTTTCTCACTGCGGAACTGAACAAGCTGGGCATCCGCGTGATTCACAAGGCCGTGGTCGGCGACTCGCCCGACGAGATGCGCTCGTCCTTCAGCCACGCGCTTGGGCGCGCCGAGCTCATTGTCTCGTCCGGCGGACTTGGCCCCACGGACGACGACCGCACGCGCGATACCGTCGCGGAGCTGCTCGGGCGAAAGCTGCGGCGGGACGACGCGATCCTGCTCCAGATTCAGGAGCGGTTTCGGCGCTTTGGCCGTGAGATGCCGGAGATCAACCGCCGCCAAGCCATGGTTCCGGAAGGCGCTTCGGTGCTGCCGAATCCCCGCGGCACCGCGCCCGGATTGTGGCTTGAAAACGGCGGCCGCGTCATCGTGCTTCTTCCGGGCGTTCCGACCGAACTGCGGGCGCTTTTCGAAACCGAAGTGCGGCCGCGCCTCGCGAAGCTGAATCTCCCTGAGCGGCTGTTCACGCGTGAGCTGCGAATCACCGGCCTGACGGAATCGGAAGTCGACCAGCGCGTGTCACCGCTGTACGCACTCTACCCGGACACAGACACCACAATCCTCGCCGCGCCGACTGGAATTCAATTGCATCCGCGAATGTGGTCGGACGACGCCGCGAAAGCAGAAAAACGGCTCGGCGAGATCGTCGATCGCATGGCGCTGGCGCTGGGCGAGAACCTTTTCTCGGCGAGGGGCGAATCACTCGAGGAAGTTGTGGCGCGCATCCTCACCGAGAATCGCGCCACGATTGCGGTGGCCGAAAGCTGCACCGGCGGGATGCTGGCTGAGCGGCTAACGAACGTGCCCGGCAGCTCCTCCTACTTTCTGGGTGGCGTCGTGTGCTATAGCAACGAGCTGAAGACGCTGTTCGTCGGCGTGCCCAAGGAGTTGATCGAGGCGAAGGGAGCTGTCAGCCCCGAGGCGGCGCTCACACTGGCGGACGGAATCCGGAAGCGCGCCGGCGCGACGCTGGGAGTCGGAATCACGGGAGTCGCAGGGCCCAGCGGCGGGACGCCCGACAAACCGGTAGGGCTCGTGCACATCGCCCTCGCGGACGAGAGTAAGCCGCGCGAAAAGGCGTTTCGCTTTCCCGGCGACCGCGATCGCATTCGCCAGTACGCAACGCAAACCGCGCTGGATATGGTTCGGCGGTATTTTCCTTACTCGGCGCACGGGCGAGGGTGAGGCGTGCGGCTCTTCGTTGCGCTCGATTTTCCCGACGATGTTCGCGCCGCGATTCGCGACTTGATTGCCCGCCTGAAACCAACGGCGAAAAACGCGCGATGGGTCCGTCCCGAAGGAATGCACGTCACCTTGAAATTCATCGGCCATATCGACGCCAAGGAGTTGGGCTCAGTTCAGGCGGCGCTCGAGCCGATTCGTTCGCCGCAGCCGGTCGAGATGTTCTTTCGCGGGATTGGATTCTTTCCGAACGAGCGGCGCTCGCGCGTCGTCTGGTGCGGAATCGAGGCCTCGGCGAATCTGGCCGGACTCGCGGCCGATGTGGATCGCGCGTTGGTGCCGCTCGGGATTCCGGCTGAATCGCGCGATTTCACGCCGCATCTGACGCTCGCGCGCTTCGCCCCCCCCGCGCGCGCGGAAGATCTCGTGCGCGCTGCAGCCGAACTTCAGTCACTCGACGTCGGCTCGGCGCGCGAGACCGAGTTTCATTTGTTCGAAAGCATTCTCAAACCCTCGGGAGCAGAGTATAAGAGGCTTCGCAGCTATCCCTTCGTCAAGGACGTCGCGTGAATGAGCTCGCGCTAGTTCCGGTGGTCGCGTACTTGCTTGGGTCGATTCCGTTCGGCTTCCTGATCGTCAAGGCTCGCGGCGGCGACATACGCAGGACCGGCAGCGGAAACATCGGCGCGGCGAACGTGGCGCGGAGCGCCGGCATCGTTGCGGGGCTGCTTACGCTCCTGCTCGACGCCGCAAAGGGTTACGCGGCTGTTTGGATTGCCCACCGCTGGATGCACGGCGACATGCGCTGGATGATGATCGCGGCGATCCTGGCGGTGGTCGGCCACATGTTTCCCGTCTGGCTCGGATTCAAGGGAGGCAAAGGCGTGGCGACCGCGCTGGGCGTTTTCCTGCAGATTTGCCCCGAAGCGGCCGGCGTGGCCGTTATTCTTTGGGTTGTCATGGTTGTCTTCTGGCGTTATTCGTCCCTCGGTTCAATCGTCGCGGCGGCGGCCCTCCCGGTTCTGGTATATCTCCTCTACGCGCCCCGGCACGCTCCTCCCTCCTACGTGACCCTCGGCACGATCGTGATTTCCCTCCTCATCCTGGCAAAGCACCGGTCCAACATCGAACGACTCATCGCCGGGAACGAGAATCGCCTCAAATTGGGGCGCTAGGCCCCGTTCGCATCGGCCGCCCTGCCCTATGGCTTTTCCGCTACGCCAGTACCTTCGTCCCGTTGTGCTACTCAATGGTGTCCGGTAGCATTTTTAGGCTGGGGATACTTGTGCCCATTCAAGCCCTCAAACACCTGACACCACGCCACATGCGCATCCTGTGGATCGTCCTGGGAGCGCTTTTGCTGGTCAGCGTCACACCGTTATGGCTCTACCACCGGCAGGTCCTGCGCCTGAGCGAAGAAAAGCTGCAGGATACCGAGCAGGTTCAGCAGAACGAGACGACTCGCTCGCTGGCGAGCGAAACGCTGGAATTCGAGCAGGGCGTCCGGCAGCAGCTCGTGACCCAGCGGCAGGTTCTGACGCTCACCGGGTGGATTCGCGACGTCGATGACCCGTCCCACTCGGCCGAAATCACACGGCTGCTGCAGCAGTTCGCCGAAAATAACCCGAATATTCTGTACGTCACCGCAGTTGACAAGCAGGCAAAGGGACAGTCCGCCGGCAGCTTCAGCGCCGATCAGGACCCGTTCGTCGGCGCAGCGCTCAAGCGCGCGTTCCAGGCGAGCTTTCAGGACTTCGATTCGATCAGCGAGCCGTTTGCGCTGGGGCCGGACAATCACCCGGCGCTCGTGATGTCCGTGCCTCTATTGTCCGACGGCCAGTTCAGCGGCATGTTTGCGGCGGTCGTGTCGCTCGATCGCCTCGAAACGCGATTGCGCGAAGTGAGCGTGCGCCACCGGTTGGTCTATGTCGTCGACATTCACGGCCACATCGTCGCATATCCCGACACCCGGGAGATCGTTCCCGGACGCGACATTACGTCGATGTCGCCGCTGGCCAAGCAGTTCAAAGACACGCAGGAATTGCGCGTGACCGTCAACACCAACTTTTCGATGTACGACAGGGACCAACATCGCAACATCGAGATGATCGGAACCTACAGCCCCATTCCGGAACTCGGCTGGGCCGTGATCGCGCAGCGCAGCCTCGACGACGCCCGCATCGACGCGGGCGTCCAGGAAATGCGCAAACAGGCGCTGAGCTTCGTCGTTGGCGTCACGTTCGTCGCCCTCTCGTTCGGATACATCTTCGCGGTCGGCATCACGCGGCCGATTCGCGGCCTCGTCGAATCCACGCGCGCCATCAGCCGCGCCGAATTCCATGAACGCGTGGCGGTCCGAGGTGCCGCCGAGATCAGCGAGCTTGCCGAAACGTTCAACAACATGGCAGGCGACATCGAGCAGTACGTCGAAAAGCTGAAGCTCGCGGCCGCCGAGAATCGCGATCTCTTCCTCGGCTCCATCCGCATGCTCGCGGCTGCCATCGACGAAAAGGACCCCTATACGCGCGGCCACTCCGGGCGCGTCGCCAAATACTCCGTCATTATCGGCGACGGTCTCGGCCTGAGCAGCGAGGATCTCGACCGCCTGCGCATTTCCGCGCTGCTGCACGACGTCGGAAAGATCGGCGTCGAGGACCGCGTCCTGAAAAAGCCCGGCAAACTGACCGACGAGGAATTCGACCTGATGAAGCAGCACACCGTGAAGGGCGCGAACATCATGCGCCCCGTCACCCAATTGCGCGACGTGCTGCCCGGCATCGAACTCCATCACGAACGCATGGACGGCGGCGGCTACCCCTACGGGCTGCAGGGCGACCAGATCCCGATGATGGCGCGCATCATCGCCGTTGCCGATACACTGGACGCCATCACCACGAACCGGCCCTACCAGTCCGCGATGGACCTTGACTTCGCGATGCAGCGAATCCGTTCACTCTCCGTCGTGAAATTCGACCAGCAAGTGGTCACTTCGCTTGAGAACGCCGTCCGCTTCGGCCGCCTGCGGCTCAGCGCCACGCTCGTCGAAGTCTGAACCCCGCTTCCTTCCGTCTGTTAGAATGATGTGCTCCGCAGAACGGCGGCGCACAGCCATGATCACTCTCTTCGGACCGCCTGAACCCACGCTGCTCGAACGGCTGAAAGACTCCGTCACCAAGACGCGCTCGGAGCTTTCCGCGCGTGTCGAGCAGTTGCTTAACGGCGACCGGCCCGTCGACCAGGAGCTTCTCAAACAGCTCGAATCGGCCCTGCTCAGCGCCGACATCGGCGTGCGCACGACGAAAGAGATACTCGCGGCCCTCCGGGAGCAGGTGAACCAGCACAAACTCGAGGGCTCCGACACGCTGCGCCGCGAACTAAAGAACGAAGTGCTGAAAATCCTGACGGCGCCGCTCGCCGGCTCCAACGGTCACGTCGACGCCACTCCGCGCGTTCTGTTCGTAGTCGGCGTGAACGGCACCGGGAAAACGACCACCATCGGCAAGCTGGCGAATCGCCTCAAGAAGGAAGGCGCCAACGTGATGCTGTGTGCCGCGGACACGTTTCGCGCTGCAGCCATCGAGCAGCTCGAGGTCTGGGGCCGACGCGCGGGCGTCGAAGTGGTGAAGCAGAAGTCGGGCGCCGATCCCTCAGCCGTCATTTTCGACGCACTGTCCTCGGCCAAAGCTCGCGCGGCGGACGCCGTCATCGTCGACACCGCGGGCCGCCTGCACACGAAATCGAATCTGATGGCGGAACTCGAGAAGATGAAGCGAACGGCCTCGAAAATCGTTCCTGGCGCGCCGCACGATGTGCTGCTGGTGCTCGACGCAACGACGGGACAGAACGGCCTGAACCAGGCACGCGAATTCTGGAGCCATGCGGGCGTGACGGGAATCGTCCTCACCAAACTCGACGGCACCGCGAAGGGCGGCATCGTCGTCGCGATCGCGCGCGAGCTGAACCTGCCGATTCGGTTTGTGGGAACGGGCGAACAGATGGATGATCTCGTGCCGTTTGACGCGCAGACTTATGTCAACTCGCTCTTCGACTGAGCCAATCTTCAACGACAAGTACTGGATGTATGAAGCCGAGGAACTCGCGCGCCAAGGAACGGCGCTCGCGCATCCGAATCCGCGCGTCGGCGCTGTGCTCGTGAAGGACGGAGTCGAAGTTGGCCGCGGCTTTCATAGGTTTGACAGCGTCGATCACGCTGAGATCGTCGCGCTGAAGCAGGCGGGCGAAGCGGCTCGCGGCGCCAGCCTGTACGTGAACCTTGAGCCGTGCAGCCATACCGGACGCACCGGCCCGTGCACCGAAGCAATCATTGCAGCCGGCGTGAAGAAGGTATTCGCCCCCTTGCAGGACCCGAACCCTGCCGTTGCCGGGCGCGGTTTCGCGGCGCTGAAGCGGGCGGGCGTCGAAGTCCAGGTCTCGGAACACGACAACGAATACGCCCGAGAGACAAATGAGGATTTTGCGAAGTGGATTCAGACGAGCCTTCCCTTCGTCACACTGAAGACCGCGCTCACGCTCGACGGCCGGATCGCGATGCGCCCGGGCCACTCCACTTCGATTTCGAGTGCGCCTTCGCGCGACTACGTGCAGCGCCTCCGCCACGAAGCGGATGCGCTGCTGACGGGGATCGGCACCATCCTGGTCGATGATCCGCGCCTCACCGATCGCACGGGTCTGCCGCGTCGCAAGAGACTCCTGCGCGCTGTCGTCGATTCGCACTTGCGCTTGCCGGCGAAGTCCCGGCTCGTCAAGTCCGCTCAGGACGACATCCTTGTGTTCACCACGGTGTCGCCGGACTCGCGGAAAGCGCGCGCCCTGGCACGCGCAGGCGTTGACATACTTCGCGTTCCGTCCGACGGCGGCCGAGCGGACTTGTCCGCCGTGGTCCGCGAACTGGGGCGGCGCGAGATGCTGAACGTATTGCTCGAAGCCGGCGCGGAATTGAACGGGGCCGCCCTTGAGGCAGGAATTGTCGACAAGATGATTCTCTTTTATGCTCCCAGGATCATGGGGGCCGGCGGGGTCCCGATGGCGCGCTTCCCGTCGCGACGCGCTCCAAAATCGCCCGCGTTGAAGAATTTAACGCTGAATCGTTTCGGCGCGGATTTTGTCGTTCAGGGGTACTTCCACGATGTTTACGGGCATTATAGAAGGCACCGGAAAAGTTGACTCGCTCGACCGCGACGCGGACGGCGGCAAGCTTCGCGTGAATCTGGCCGGCGCGCCCGAAATTGCCGCGGGCATGAAGGTCGGCGACAGCATCGCGGTCAACGGCTGCTGCTTGACTGTCGTCGAGTTTGACGCAACGCGCTTCGCGGCCGATCTCTCCAATGAAACGCTTCGGCGCACGTCGTTTGGCGAGAGGAAGCCGGGCGACATCCTGAATCTTGAGCGGCCGCTCGCGGTGGGCGCGCGTTTGGGCGGACATTTCGTACAGGGCCACGTCGACGGCGTCGGCAGCGTCACACGGCACGTTCCCGAGGGAGAAAATTCATGGCTCTCGGTGCGCGTGCCGGAGGAGCTGCGCCGCTACGTCGCCGAGAAAGGCTCGATCGCCCTGGACGGCATCAGCTTGACCGTCGCCGGGTGGCAGGACGGCATCGCCGGCTTTGCAATCATCCCGTTCACGCTTCAGCACACGAACGTCCGCACGCTGGTTCCCGGGGACAGCGTGAATCTCGAGTGCGACATTCTCGCGAAATACGTCGAGAGCCTGCTCAAGCCGGGCGAGGCGCCGGCTCAATCTCACCTCACAGCCGGTCGCTTGATCGACGAAGGCTTCTGATGGCCCGGCACCAAACGTACGACGTGATTGTGGTCGGCGCCGGCGTTTTCGGTGCGTGGACTGCCTACTTCCTGCGCAAGTCCGGCGCGAGCGTTCTGCTGCTCGACGCGTATGGGCCGGCCAACGCGCGAGCCAGCTCGGGCGGCGAATCGCGCATCATCCGCATGGGCTATGGCGCCGACGAAATCTACACGCGCTGGTCGGTCAACGCGCTACCGCTGTGGAAGCGTCTCTTCGCGGAGGCGGGCCGGCCCGAGCTCTTTCAGCAGACCGGCGTTCTCTGGATTGCCGACGAGAACGACCAGAATGCGTTCGATACCGTCTCGACGCTGCAGAAAACGGGCACGCGCTTCGAGAAGCTGTCGCTTAGCCGGTTGCGCGAGCGCTATCCGCAAATCCATTTTGAAGACGATTGCTGGGGCATCCTGGAACCCGAAAGCGGCGTACTGATGGCACGGCGCGCCGTTCAAACGGTCGTTGAGCAAGCCGCGAAAATCAGCGCGCACTATGAGAACGCGTTTGTCCGCCCGCCCGCCGGCACAGAGCGCCTGCAACACCTGGTCACGAACGCCGGTGAAACGCTTTCGGCAGCGACATTTGTATTCGCTTGCGGATCGTGGCTGGGGAAAGTTTTCCCCGAAACGCTCGGCGGCCGAATCTTCCCTTCCCGCCAGGAAGTGTTCTTCTTCGGCGTGCCGCCGGGTGACCGCCGATTCGCTCCTCCGGAAATGCCGACGTGGCTGAAAGTCCGCGACGAATTCTACGGAATGCCGGATATCGAAGATCGCGGATTCAAAATCGCGCACGATCGCCACGGGGTTCGCGTCGATCCGGACACGCAGTCGCGAGTCGCGAGCGCCGACGCTGCGGCCATCGCCAGGGAATATGTCGCCCGGCGCTTTCCTGCGCTGCGCGATGCCCCCATCGTCGAAACGCGCGTCTGCCAGTACGAGAACACGTCGAATGGCGATTTCTTGATCGACCGCCATCCGCATCTCGAAAACGTCTGGCTGGTGGGAGGAGGCTCCGGCCACGGATTCAAGCACGGGCCGTCGCTGGGAGAGTATCTCGCCGCTCGCGTGACGCAAGGCGGCCCCGTCGAGCCGCGCTTTTCGCTTGCGACGAAACAAGTAGTTCAGAAGAGAGCGGTCTTCTAGGGCGCCGCCGCTCTCGCCGTTTCGCGTCTCTTGGCTCGGGCTCCGCGAACGTACAGCGCCAGCCCCACAAAAATGAAGAAGAAGGTTCCCCCGAACAGCGTGGATTCGAAGAGAACCTTGTTCTCGGCCTCGCCGGGAGGAATGAATGAAAGCACGATTCCGCCCAACACCACGATGAACCCCAATGAACCTATGATCCACACGCCGAGCTTGCCGCCCGGAATCAGCACCTCATCTTCGCTGGCGCCACGGTCCTTTCGATAGCTCAGCTTGATCACCGCCGCGTACATGTACAGGAACGGAATGAAGTACAGAATCGTTCCCGCATCTACGAAAATCTGGTACGCGTTGTTCGCGGTCTGATTGAGCTGAATCAACAGCAGAATCGCCCCTGAAATAACGGCCTGTACCAGAATCGACACCCAAGGAGTCTTCCACTTCGGGTGGATCTTCCCGAATGCTGCAGGAAGGTATCGGTCGATCCCGACAATGAACGGGACGCGCGCGACACCCGCCACCGTGGTGCCCACTCCGCCGGCGTTCCCGAAGGTCACCAGAATGGCGGCAATGACGCCGAAAAATCCGATTCGCAGCATCGTCGATCCCGCCGTCAGCGCCTGAAACACTCCGCTTTTTGGATCCACCGATGCCGCGGGCATCATCCCGAGAACCGCAAACGTCCCCGCGATGTACGCGAGCGCAATCAGGAATCCCGATCCGAAGATTGCGCGTGGAAAAGTCCGGTGCGGGTCGCGCACTTCCTCACTCATTGCGGAGCAGAGCTCGAGTCCCACGAACGCAAACGCGATCTGCGGCCAGAAATTCACCGTTCCCCAATCCCACACCGGCAAAATGTTGGATCGCGTGAAATGCGTCACATACCCGTGCGCGTGCCACAAGTAAGCGCCCATCCCCACGAGCATCAGCAGCGGAACGTACGTCCCCACGCCGCCCGCATTCTGCAGCCATTTCCCGATGTTCAGCCCCACGATGTTCAGAATGACTGCCACGAACAACAAAAGGAACGACCCGATCATCAGGAACGTGCGGTCTTGCGCAAGATGACCCGTGGCGCTGCCGCCGATGTAGGCACCCATCGCTGCGCTCGCCATCAGCAGCCCCGGAAAATAGAAAAACGTATAAATCCAGTAGGTCCAGCCGGCCACAAACCCGTGAAAATCGCCGAACGCTTCCTTGGACCAGATGTATAACCCGCCTTCCATCGGAAACCGCGTCGAGAGTTCCGTAATCACGAACGCCGACGGCACAAAAAAGAAGAGCGCGGCCAGCACCCACAGGCTGATCGAGGAGGTCCCATTGTGCGCCGCAGCCGCGATCCATCGTGGGCCGAGCACCGCGGCGATATTGAACAACAGGACGTCCCAGAAACCCATCACGCGGCGGAGCTGTTTCTTTGGATCGGTCGGGGCGGGGGCGCTCACGCCGTTGCGTCCAGCGCTGGAATCATTTCGTCCTCGAGCAGAAAATTGCGCAGCACCGGATTCTGGGACTTCTCGAGTTCCGGCCACGTCCCGAAGAATTCCACGCGCCCTTCGTGAAGGAAGATCACACGGTCGGCGAGCTTCTTCGCCAGGTGCGTGTCGTGCGTGACCACGATCGACGTCTTCCGGAATTTTGTCTTGAGCTTCACAATCAGCTCGCTGACGTGTGCCGCCATGATGGGATCGACCATGGTCGTCGGCTCGTCGTACAGAATCGCGTCCGGATCTTCCGAAAGCGCTCGCGCGATCGCCACGGCCCGCTTCGTTCCCGTACTCAGATCCGAGGGCAATCGGTCCGCGTATTCGGAAACCTCCAGCATCTCGAGCAACTCCTTCACGTGCCGGTCCACTTCGTCCGCGTCGCGGTGCTCGCCGCGGCTCAGGAGGGGAAACGCTACATTCTCGGCCACCGTCAACGAATCGAACAGCGCCCCCGATTGAAACACCATCGTCACGCGCCGCCGAATCTTCGAAAACTGTTGCTCGCTCCAGCCCGTCACGTCCTGCCCCGCCACGATCACATGGCCCTCATCCGGCTCGAGAAAGCCCATGAGCAGCTTGAGTGAAACCGATTTCCCCACTCCGCTCCGGCCCATGATCACGGCCGTTTCGCCTTCGCCAACGTGGAAAGTCACGCCCTTCAGGACGGAATT
Source organism: Candidatus Acidiferrum sp. (assembly GCA_035517015.1). Classification (GTDB taxonomy): domain Bacteria; phylum Acidobacteriota; class Terriglobia; order Acidiferrales; family UBA7541; genus Palsa-295. The sequence continues at coordinate 28,472 of DATIZQ010000040.1, forward strand.
GTCGTCGAACGACTTCGAAACATTCCGGAATTCGAAATAGCGTTCGCTCATTTCTTTTCGCCCGCGCCCAGTCGTTCTCTTGCTTCTTCGTAGTCTGCCGGCGAGTTCATATTCTTGAATAGGAGGCCGCCGGAATCAAAAGCTTTCCACTCTGGCGATTCTATGTGCTCCACGCGCAAGCCCGAAAGCCCGTCGGTGACCTTGCGGACGCCCCGGTCGAGCGCCAGCCACACGGCGGGCTCGCAGCTCTTCTTGTACATCGCGCAGAGCGGCTCCGCTCCTCCATCGCTCATCGGCAGCACGGCGTCCGCGTGCGACCCGGTCCCGCGGCCGATTAGGAACGCGAGCCATTCCTTCGTGACATACGGCAAGTCGCAAGCCACGACCAGATTCCAGCTCGATTCGGATGCTCGCAGAGCCGTCGCGATCCCGCCAAGTGGCCCCGCGCCGGGCCAGTCGTCGCGAATCGCACGCAACCGAAGAGGATGATAAGTTTCGGGTGAGCCGACAACTATGGGCGGTCCGGCGACGGACTCCACCAGACGCGCCGTCCGAACGATCATCGGCACACCGTCAATCTCAAGCAGCGCCTTGTCGCGACCCATGCGCGAACTCTCGCCGCCGGCAAGGATGAATGCCGCGATTTGGCCCCCGCCGCTGCGAATGGCTCGCTCCTCTCGCCGCCGGTGCGGCGCTCACCTGCCCCGTTTTCGGGTCTTCGCCGCTGTCTTCGTCTTCCGCGCCGAGGCTCGCCGCGCCCCGGGCACCTTCCCAATTCGAGGATCTCGGGCGATGATGAGCTCGCAGGCGCGCAGCGCCGACTCCTCGAAGTCCGGCGAATCCACCGGCAAAACCTGCCAGCCCGTCACCTCTTTCCCCAACACCTGAATCGACCGCATGTTCGGGAACTCGCGGCGCAAACTCTCGTGGTGCTCGATTGTGGTCGCAAGCCACACGCCGTTGTCCGCGGCTGCGCCATCGGGCTTGTCGCGCAGCACGAGAACAATCTTTTCCTCAACGTATACCGCGAGGCAGCCGAACATCGGACGGGTCCACGGTGACGCCACGGCCAGTGCGTCGAGCACGAACTCGTGCGGCACGCGCTTGCGCGGCTTCGCGCGGAAGTCTGCATCATCGATTGGAAGGCGGCTCGAATTACTATGCAGCTTCGACATCGGGCTCACTGTGCCGTTCTTGCCCCGCGCGCATGCGAACTCGCCCGCAGACGTCGCGCGACCGTTCCATCCCTCAGGCCACGGACCTATGCCCCGTGGCGAAGCCAATTCTCTTGGGGGAGTCCCTCGACGCGGGCGAACTCCTCCTCGTTATCGGTAACGAGTGTGTAGCCGAGTGCTACAGCCTGGGCGGCGATAAGAAGGTCGTTGCCCCCGATCGGCTGACCCTTTTGCTCGAGGCGCGTGCGAAGCGAACCATAAGTCCTATCGGCCGGAACCTGGAACGGCAAGACCTCCAGAGCGCCGAGAACGGCTTCGACGCGAGCCGTGAGCCGTGGCGACGCCTTCCTGGCAGCCCCGTAGCGCAACTCGGCCGCAACGATGATGCTAGTGCACACCTGGGTCTCGCCAACTTGCCGTACGCGCTGCGCAACTTGCCCGCGTGGATTGCGGATTAGGTCGGACACCGCGTTTGTGTCAAGCAGGTAACGCATCAAAGTTTGACGGGTCTGACTGGCAGCTCTGCAATGGTAGGAAGCATCTCATCGAGCGGCTCGAGCGTATCCAATACAGCGAGCAACGACTTCGGCGCGGCTGGCTCGATAATCAGCCGCTCCCCCTCCTTCCGCATGATCGCGTCTTCGCCCGGCATCTCGAACTCACGAGGAATCCGCACCGCCTGATTTCGCCCGTTCTTGAAGAGCTTTACGCGACGCTGTTTTGTCCATTTCTCTGGCATATGTCGCAGCATATGCCAACAACGCCCATCGCGTCAAGTGGAAGATTCCCCGAATCTACTTCCCCGGCCTCTGAATTCCCAGCTCTCGCAGCTTCTCTTGCAGGCTCTGCCGGTGCAAACCAACCTCAGCCGCTGTCTGCGACACGTTCCAATGGTGCTCCTCGAGCTTCCCCTTGAGGTATGCAATCTCGAATTTGCGCTTTGCGTCCCGAAAATCGGATTCGCCCATGAACGAGTTCGCCGCCCCATCGCGCGAAAACACGGCGCCCGCGTTGTTCCGGATTTCTTCGGGCAAATCTGCGGCGCCGATTTCGTCCCTCTCGCCCAGTACCAGGCTTCGCTCGAGTGCGTTGCGCAGCTCGCGGATGTTCCCCGGCCAATCGTACCGGCGCAGCAACTCCATGGCGTCGCCGCTCAAGTGTGCGCGCTTTCCATGCCGCAAACCCAGCTGCTCGAGGAATGCCGCAGCCAATAGGGGAACGTCCTCTTTATGCGCTCGCAGCGCTGGCAATTCCAGCGTTACGACGCGAATCCGGTAGTACAAGTCCTGCCGGAATCGATCGGCCGCGATGTCCGCCTGCAGATCGCGATGCGTCGCGCTGATCACGCGCACGTCGACGTCGATCGAATGTAGCCCCCCGAGCCGCTCGATCTGCCGGCTCTCGAGCGCTCGCAATACCTTCGCCTGCGTCACCGGATTCATGTCGCCGATCTCGTCGAGAAACAGCGTTCCGCCCGACGCCAGTTCGAATTTTCCCTTCCTCTGGTGCGCCGCGCCAGTGAACGCGCCCTTTTCGTAGCCGAACAACTCGGACTCGATCAGCGTCTCGGGCAGCGCGGCGCAATTGACCGCCACGAACGGCTTCCCCGCGCGCGGCGACCGCTCGTGAATCTCTTGCGCCAGCAATTCTTTTCCCGTGCCGCTTTCGCCGAGAATCAGCACGGTCGTGTCCGTCGCCGCCACGCGCTCGGCCATCTCGAAGACACGCCTCATCGCTGCCGACGCGCCAATCATTCGCCCGAACTGGCCGTCCGCTACCAGCTCGCGGCGCAAGCGTTCGTTCTCCGCGCCGAGCTCCGCCAGCTTCAAAATGTTCGCGACGCGCTTGCGCAGCTCCTCGATGTCGAATCCCTTGACGATGTAATCCGCCGCGCCGCCTTGCAGCGCCTCCACCGCTGTCTTCGCCGTGTCCAGCGCGGAAACGATCAGCACCGGCGTCTCGTCGCCAGACTCGCGCAGCCGGCGAAGAAATGTGAGCCCATCCTCGTCCGGCATCACGAGGTCCAGCAGGATCAGGTCCGCCGGGCCGCTCGCAAGCCCTTTGCGCCCCGCATCGGCCGAGTCCGCTTCGATCACCCGATACTTTCCCTCGAGCGCCCGGCGCATCCCATAGCGCGCCGACGCGTCATCGTCCACGATCAGAATCGTTCGCATCACTCCGCTTCCCTTCCTCCCCGGCGATCAGCAACGTCAAACGAAAGCGTGCGCCCCTTCCATCTCGAACTGGGCTCTCCCACCTGATCGTTCCGCCCATTTCGGCCGCACGCCGCGCCACGATCGAGAGGCCGAGCCCCGTCCCGGTGGCCTTCGTTGTGAAAAATGGCTGAAATATTTTCGTGCGCGCCTCCGTCGGAATGCCCGGACCATCGTCCTCGATCCGAATCTCCACCCACCCGCCGTTTTCCGTGATTCCCACGCGCACGCGCCCGCCGTTTGGCTGCGCTTCAATTGCGTTGACGATCAGGTTCGAGAGCGCCTCGCTCAACGCCTCCTCCGACCCTATCACGCGAACTTCTCCGCTCGGGCAATCGAACTCCAGCCGCACGTTTCTCCGCTCGGCGTCCCGGCTGAAGAGCGCCGCAGTCTGCTTTGCGAGAGCCACCGCCGGAATCGTCTGCCCGTTCACCGACGGCTTCGCGAATTTCAGCAGTTGCGTCAGCTTCGCGCTCATGCGGTCGATTTCGCCCACCACCAGCGCGCAATCGTGGCGAATGTCGAACGGCAAATTCTCCTTTTCGAGCTGCACCTGCAGAATCGTTTTCATCGAGCTCAGCGGATTCCGCAAATTGTGCGAGACGCTCGCCGCTATCTGGCCGAGCAGGGCGAGCCGCTCGCGCTCGGCCAGCTCGCGTTCCAGCCGCAGCTTCTCTTCGATCAGCCGGCACAAATCAATCATCCCCGGCAATTGCTCCGCCAGAAATTCCAGCGCCGCTGAAGTCTCTCCCGTGATGTAGGTTCCCGTCGTCACCGCCTCGAGCAGGCCGATTTCCTGCCCGTCTTTCATCAACGGCAGCCGCACCGCATGGCCAAGCCCGCCCGGAATCTCGAGCGGCCGCGCCGCTGCATCACGCGGCAGAGAAATTTTCACTGCCGCAAGCCCGAATTCCCCGCGAACCCGTCGCTCCGCAAACGCAACCAATCGCGCCAAGTGTCCTTGCCGCGCCTCCTGCTGAATTTCCACCGTCAATTTCTGTACGCGCACCATTCGCTCGCTCATCCGCCGGTGCAGCACCGGCCCGATCGCACGCTCGAGCGGCTCGAACAGGAAAAGCAGCACGAACAGCAGAACGCTCGCCGTTGCCTCCGGCGGAAAAACCGGCGCCAGCCACCCGCTCACTCTATGGACCAGCGCCAAATACAGCAGCGCCAGAAACGTCGCTGACAGCGCGTAGACCAGGTTCCGCTGCGCCCCATACTCGAGGAAATTGTGCTTCAGCGCGTAATAGATGATCGCGGCCCCCGGCAGCACGCCCGTCACGGTCGCCATCGTAAAGAAAGCCTCCGTTCCCACCACTGACGTCATCGGAAGGTTCCTGTAAATCGTCAGCAGCGCACACAGCGCGGCCGAAATCCAGAAAAGGCTGCGAAAGACCCCTCGCTCCTCGCGGCTCTGGGCCGCTCTCCAGTCTTGAAACTCGAAAATCGCGTCGAGTCCCGCAACAATCGGAAGCGTCGCCGTGCCCACATTGAGGAAAAAGCTCAGAACGACGTAGGTCCGCGTCCCAAGGCTGAGCGCGTTCCCGGCAAACAACGAGAGCCCGAAAGCCACCTCGCCCGCCAGCAACATGTACAGCAGCACAACGAACACCCTGGCGAGGGTGCCTCCCGACTTCCCGCGAATCTGGCGCCGGTAGGCGTGGTGAGCGTGCCAGACGAGCGGCAGGAGCAGCAGGAGACCCAGCCCGATCAGACCGCGATAGAACCAGCGAGTGACCTCCGGCGGCGCGCCGTATTGAATCTGCGCGTTCATTTCGAGCAGCCCGCCGCCGTAAATTGCGAACAGCGCCAAGGCAAGAAGGAAGAGCAGCCGCTCGAATTTCCGTGGCCGCCGATGCCCCAGGATCAGCGCCAGCAGGAACAGATAAACCAGCGTGCCCGCCGTCAGCCCGATCAGCCGGATGTAGAAGAGGAACGCCACCCAACACCTCTGGATGGGCGGATACTAGCGCCGTTCTACCCGCAAGCGCAATGCCCAAGTGTCGGAAAAATCTGACGCTTCCAAGATGCTGTAAATAAATGGCTTATAGGAGCACAAAGGGGCCCCAACCTGAGCCCCCCACTGATCGATTTTTCCTTGACTCGCCATCGATTTTTGCTATATTAGCACTCGCCTGCGAGGAGTGCTAATGGCAGGTCTGAGGCCCCTGCAGAGCGATTTCTGAGATCCCACCGGAGGGAATTGCAAAAATGGCAGTCAACATCACACCGCTGCACGACCGCGTCCTGGTCCGGCGGCTCGAAGAGAAGGAGGTCGTGAAGGGCGGCATCATCATCCCCGACACGGCCAAAGAGAAGCCACAAGAGGGTGAAGTCATCGCCGTAGGCAGTGGCCGTCGCGAAAAAGGCGAACTGATCCCGCTCGACGTGAAACCCGGCGACCGCATCCTGTTCGGCAAATACAGCGGCAACGACATCAAGATCGACGACGAGGAGTACCTGATCGTGAAGGAAGACGAGATCCTCGCCAAGATCGGCCACGCCAAAGCGGCGAGCGGCAAAAAATAACTTCCGGCGCGGCGCGAATCCCGGCGCAGCCGGACCCAGCCGCACGGACAACCACTCTGAAGAAGAATCCGAGGAGGAAAGAGATCCATGGCAAAGCAAATCGTGACCGGCGAGAATTCGCGCCAGTCCATCCTGCGCGGCGTCAACGCTCTTGCTGACGCCGTGAAGATCACGCTGGGCCCGAAGGGGCGCAACGCCGTGATCGAAAAGAAGTTCGGCGCGCCGATCATCACCAAGGACGGCGTGACGGTGGCGAAGGAAATCGAGCTGCAGGATCCGCTCGAGAACATGGGCGCCCAGATGGTCCGTGAAGTCGCTTCGAAGACTTCCGACGTTGCGGGCGACGGCACCACCACCGCGACCGTGCTGGCGCAAGCCATCTTCCGCGAAGGCGTGAAGACGGTGGCCGCCGGCGCGAGCCCGATGGCCCTCAAGCGCGGCATCGAGAAGGCCGTCGAAGTCGCGGTCGAGGAAATCAAGCGCCTCCACAAAGACGTCAAGGGCGACATGATCGCCCAGGTCGGCACCATCTCCGCAAACAACGACAAGCAGATCGGCTCGATCATCGCGGAAGCGATGAAGAAGGTGGGCAAGGACGGCGTCATCACCGTCGAGGAATCGAAGACGATGGAGACGACGCTCGAAGTGGTCGAAGGCATGCAGTTCGACCGCGGCTACCTCTCCCCCTACTTCGTCACCGATCCCGAGCGCATGGAGTGCGCGCTCGAGGACGTCCGCATCCTGATCCACGAAAAGAAGATCAGCTCGATGAAGGACCTGCTTCCCCTGCTCGAGCAGATCGCCAAGATGGGCAAGCCGCTTCTGATCATCGCGGAAGACGTTGAAGGCGAAGCGCTCGCGACACTCGTCGTGAACAAGCTTCGCGGCACGCTGCAGTGCGCGGCCGTGAAGGCGCCCGGCTTCGGCGACCGCCGCAAGGCCATGCTCGAGGACATCGCCACCCTCACCGGCGGCAAGGCCATCACGGAAGATCTCGGCATCAAGCTCGAGAACGTGAAGGTCGAGGACCTCGGCCGCGCCAAGAAGATCACCATCGACAAGGACAACACCACGATCGTCGAGGGCGGCGGCAAGCCTGGTGAGATCGAGGGCCGCGTAAAGCAGATCCGCGCGCAAGTAGAGGACACCACGTCCGACTACGACCGCGAGAAGCTGCAGGAACGGCTCGCGAAGCTCGTCGGCGGCGTCGCCGTCATCAAGGTCGGTGCAGCCACCGAGACCGAGCTGAAGGAGAAGAAGGCTCGCGTCGAGGACGCCATGCACGCAACGCGCGCGGCTGTCGAGGAAGGCATCGTTCCCGGCGGCGGCGTGGCGCTGGTTCGCTGCATCGCTTCTCTCGAGAAGCTCAAGCTCCACGACGATGAGGCCATCGGCGTCAACATCGTGAAGCGCGCCCTCGAGGAGCCGATGCGGCAGATCGCGCACAACGCCGGCCAGGAAGGTGCGGTCGTTGTGGGCCGCGTTCGCGAGTCGAAGGACGATAACTTCGGCTTGAACGCAGACACGGCCGAGTACGGCGACATGGTCAAGGCGGGCGTCATCGATCCCGCCAAGGTCACCCGCCTCGCGCTCCAGAACGCTGCTTCGATTGCCGGCCTGATGCTCACCACGGAAGCTCTCGTGGCCGACATCAAGGAAGACGACAAGAAGGGTGCCGGCGCCGGCGGTGGTATGCCGGGCGGCGGCGGCATGGGCGGCATGTACTAAGGCAGTTGACAGTCAACAGTTGAGAGTCGACAGTAGTGCAGGGCGCCCCGGCTATGCCGAGGCGCCCTTTTTATTTCGCCGAGCAATACTGGCCGGAGGGACTTTTCTCCTCCGAAAGGGCGGAAAAAGGCCCCGCAAGTGAGGCATCAACCTTGCTTTTTGCTGGGGAGCTTCGATGGAGAACTAAACGATGGCCCGCCTAATCACACAGAAACAAAAGACCTTACGGGCGTTTTCGGTCTATGTCGAGCTGCTGGACACGGCCGCATGGCTGCGCTACTGGATGCGAGGGCCTCTTGCGCTGTTCGATCTGACGACGCCGGGCTTTCGCCTGCTGGAGCTCCTCTATCGCCAGGGGCCGCTATCGATGCCGGTGGCGTCGAAGAAACTTCGCTATACGCGGCAGAACCTGGAACTCATTTTTCGGAGGCTGAACCGGCGGGGCTGGGTTCGCAGGGAGCCTCGGAGGCGTCCACCGGTTGAAATGGAGCCCAAGCGGCTGGCGCGGCTGGCACCCGGCACGCAAAGGCGCGGACGGCAGGTAAGAGTGCTGGAACTGACCGAGCAAGGAGAGAAATTCATCGGGTACGTTTTTCCACGCCACGCGAAAGTGGTGAAGGCGCTGATGCGCGCGCTTGAAGGTCGCGAGCAAAACACATTGAAGCGGCTGTGCCAGAAGCTGCGCGAGGGCCACATCCTGAAATTCACTTCGGAGCTGACGCATCCCGATAGGGATGAGGTGTTCGGAGACGAGGGCGGGGGGTGAGAGGCAACTCGGCGCCCTGCGAATGGTCACTATGCGGTCGTA
>DATIZQ010000041.1:0-237170 GCA_035517015.1 Candidatus Acidiferrum sp.
TGTGACCTTTCAACAGGTTGTCCATTCGACCTGAACGGGAGATGCTGATTGTGCTGAGCAATCAAATCTTCCCGGGAGGTCGAATGGACATTCATAAGAATGCCCGACTTACGGTGCATGGTCGAGAGGCTCTGGCGAAAAGGGGAACCACCCCTGGGGTGACTTTGAACTCGGCTGCAGCCGAGTTCAAAGTCAGTGCGCGCACCGCGGCCAAGTGGGTGCGCCGGTATCAGGCCGACGGCCCTGTGGGCTTGCAGGATCGCAGTTCGCGTCCTCGTCGCTTCTATCGATCGACGCCACCGACGCTCATCGAGCAGGTGGAAACTCTGCGACGCCAGCGCTGGACCGGGTGCCGCATTGCACGCTCGACGGGCCTCAGCCCGGCCACCGTCAGCCGTATCTTGCAGCGCAAGGGAATCAGCCGCATGCGAGACTTGGATCCAGCACCGCCACCGAGACGTTACGAACATGCTTGCCCCGGCGATCTGCTGCACTTGGATATCAAAAAACTGGGCCGTTTTGGCTGCGTGGGTCACCGCATTCACGGCCAGCGTCGCCAGCATCTTCCCAACGGAGGCTGGGAATACGTCCACGTGGCCATCGACGATCATTCGCGCATTGCTTTCTCTCAAGTAGCCCCCAACGAACAAGCCGCGTCGGCGGTCGCTTTTCTCGAATCCGCCTTGGCCTGGTATGCCCGGCTCGGTATCCGCGTCAGGCGCGTTCTCACCGACAACGGACCGTGTTACCAATCCCGAGCGTTTCGCGCCCTGTGTCAACACCGCGGGGTAAAACACATTCGCACACGTCCCTACACACCACGCACCAACGGGAAGGCAGAGCGCTTCATTCAAACCGCTCTGCGCGAATGGGCCTACGCCTGCGCCTATAACACCTCAGAGGAACGCGCCGCGCATCTTCCGCGCTGGCTCCATGACTACAACTGGCACCGTCCTCATGCTAGCCTCGGCGGTGCTCCACCCATCTCCCGTTCCGGTCTGGATCGGAACAACGTGTTGATACATGACATCTAGATGACGACGGATTCCTGGTACTCGCCGAAGGCGCGGCGCAGCGCGTCGGAGATTTCGCCCACTGTCGCGTAAGCCTCGACGGCGGCGAGAACAGCCGGCATCAGATTCTCGCTTCCGCGCGCGCGACGCTCGACCCCTTCGAGGGCCGCGCGCGATTTCGCGGCATCTCGGCGAGCGCGCAGCGCATTCAGCCGCGCGATCTGCGAACGCTCGATTTCGGGGTCGATTCGCAGCGTCGGGATGGGGTGCTTCTCCTCGGCGTGAAAACGGTTCACGCCGACCACCGCCTGCCGTCCCGCGTCCACCGCCTGCTGATACTCGTACGCGGACTTCTGAATCTCCTGCTGGATGTAGCCCGTCTCGATCGCGCGGAGCACTCCGCCCATCGCATCGATTTTCGAAATGTAGTCCTGCGCGCCCGCCTCGATTTCGTTCGTCAACTTCTCGATTGCGTACGATCCCGCGACAGGATCGATCGTGTTTGCGACGCCCGCCTCCTGCGCGATGATTTGCTGCGTGCGCAGCGCGAGCAGCGCGGAATCCTCGGTCGGCAGCGCCAGCGCCTCGTCGAGCGCATTCGCGTGCAGCGACTGGCAGCCGCCGAGCACCGCGGAGAGGCACTGCAGCGCGACGCGCACCAGATTGTTCTCCGGCTGCTGCGCGGTCAGCGACGAACCCGCCGTCTGCGCGTGGAATCGCAGCATCGTCGAACGCGGATCGCCCGCGCCAAACCGCTCGCGCATCGTGCGCGCCCACAAGCGCCGCGCCGCTCGGAATTTTGCCACTTGCATCAGCAGTTCGTTGTGTGCGTTGAAGAAAAACGAAAGCTGCGGCGCGAATTCGTCGACCTTCAGCCCCGCTGCCACCGCCGCTTCCACGTACGCGATGCCGTTCGCCAGCGTGAACGCCACTTCCTGCACGTCAGTCGAGCCGGCTTCGCGAATGTGGTAACCCGAAATCGAAATGGCGTTCCACGTCGGCAGCTCGCTCCGGCACCACGCAAAAATGTCGGTGACGATTCGCATCGCCGGGCGCAGCGGGTAAATGTACGTCCCGCGCGCAATGTATTCCTTGAGGATGTCGTTCTGGACCGTGCCCGCCAGCCGCCGCAAATTGGCACCCTGCTGCCTCGCCACTGCCACGTACAGCGCCAGCAGAATCGCAGCCGTCGAATTGATGGTCATCGACGTCGAAACGCGCTCGAGCGGTATGCCGTCGAACAGCGTCTGCATGTCCTCGAGCGAATCGATTGCCACGCCGACCTTGCCGACCTCTCCCAGCGCCAGCGAGTGATCGGAGTCCATTCCCATCTGCGTCGGCAGATCGAACGCGACCGAAAGGCCCGTCTGGCCCTGCGAGAGCAAGTAGCGGTATCGGCGGTTCGATTCGACCGCGGTGCCGAATCCCGCATATTGCCGCATGGTCCAGAGGCGGCCGCGATACATCGTCGGATACACGCCGCGCGTGAACGGAAACTCGCCCGGATAGCCGAGGTCGCGCTCCGGGTCCCAATCGCGCAGGTCGTCTTGCGAAACCACTGCGTCCAGCGGCAAGCCCGTGGTGGAAGCCGCCTTCAGGTCCGGCGGCGCGGTTCGTTTTGTGATTGGGTCACTCACTATCGAACGCGGCGAGCGCGGCGAAATGACAAGAACGAAAAAACCACCATCGTGACCGTATACAGAATCGCGAAGGCAATCAGCCACGCGGCGGGACGCGTCCTCCATTGCCGCCACGCGGCCACCCCGCCGTAGAACGCGAATACCGCGAAGATGGCTCCGATGGCCTCGTGAAAAAGCTGCCGCGCGGCGCGCCACCAGACACGCGCCGTCACCAGCATCGATTGCCACAGCGCCGCTGTGGTGCGCGGATTCATGCGTCGATTCTATTACAACTGTCCTGAAGCGCGTACGGCGTGCTTCAGGGTACAGGTAACCCGTTCGGGACGCCGCACCAGCCGCGCCCTTGCTTCGGCCTTGCTCCGAAACTAAAATTGATGTAGGAAGAGGGCGCTCACAGGAGGTGAGGCCTTGCAACTCGACGACCGTATGAAGCAACTGCTGCGCGAGCTGGGCCACGCGATCAACGACAGCGTCTCGGAATCCGACCGCATCGCCGAAGCGATCTCCAACGTACGCGGCGCGGGCTTCGATATTGTCTTGAAGCTCGATGCCACCATCGGGCTGGCTCGCCGCCAGTCGCAGGACGCCCGCATGACCCAGCAGGACCGCCGTTTCCTCGAATCGCTGCACATCCGCGTCGACGAAGAAATTCTCGACGAGGAAGAGGGCGTGTCGAAGCTGGAGATTACGGCTCAAGACATCAAGTTTCTGAAGTCGCTGAAGATTTCCTTCGATGAGCAGCTTTAAGACTTTCGCGACGCTTTCCGCGCTGGTATTGGCCGGCGGCATTTTCGCCGGCGCCGCGCGCGCGCAGTCCGTCACAGACCGGCCCGCGATCATCAACCAACCTGTAGCCGTAAAGACCGTCGCGCCGAAGGCCGGCTGGCTCAAGGCCGAAGTAATTCATTTCGATTCCAACTCCATGACCGTTCGCGAGGTGGCGAACGAGCGCATGGTTCACACGTTCACATACGCGGCGAGCGCCCAGCCGCAGGTCCAGAGGGTTCTCAACAAGGGCGGCTACCAGTATGGCGACAGGGTAAGGATCCGCTGCCAACAGGGGCAAACGGTCGCGCTCGCAATTCACGGCAAACCTTCGAAACCGCTCTAGCTGTTCTGAGCTCTTCAAACGCGTTACTCCGATTCCGCGGGCATTGCCACGCGCGGCTGTGCTACAAGGTATTCACATGATTCGCTCGCCTGTAGTTGCGGGCCGCTTCTACCCCTCTGATCCGCGCGAGCTCGCCGGACAAATTGATTCCTTTGCGCCGAAAGGCAATCCGAAAAGGCCCGCCCGGGCCTGTGTCGTGCCGCATGCTGGATACATGTATTCGGGGCATGTCGCGGGCGCCGTTTACTCTTCCCTGAAGATTCCGGACCGCTGCATTCTCCTCGGGCCGCGGCACTTTCCCCGCGGCGAGCCGATGGCGACCTTGACCCAAGGCAAATGGAAGACTCCTTTGGGCGAGGCGGCCATCGATTCGGCGCTCGCCATGGAGCTCGCGCGCGCGGATCCACGCCTTCGCGACGACTTTGTGGCTCACGAGCACGAACATTCGCTCGAAGTCCAGATTCCCTTCCTGCAGCGGCTCGCCCCGGAGTTTCAGTTTGTTCCGGTCGTGCTAGCCAGCGACCGCTACGGCGCGCTCGAGGAGTTGGGGCATGCCGTGGCTCGGGTCGTCGCCGCGCACGACGGCCCGGTCCTCATCGTTGCCAGCACGGACATGAACCACTATGAAAGCGACGAGATCACGCGCGTCAAAGATCGCAAGGCCATCGACAAAATTCTCGCGCTGGATCCACGCGGACTCTACGACACGGTTCGACAAGAGGGCATCACGATGTGCGGATACGCCGCTACGGTTGCGACCCTAGTGGCCGCAATCGATCTCGGCGCGAAGGCAGCGAAGCTTCTCCGGTATGCAACTTCCGGAGACATCACCGGCGACCGGGACGAAGTAGTCGGCTACGCCGGATTCACGATCGAGTGAGAGCCGCTCGCCGTCATTGAGGCTTGCCGGCAGGATGGCCTGACGCGTGTGCGGTCGGCGCAGGCATTGTAGACACGGGCGACCGCGCGGTGCTGATGCCGGACGGTTGACCCGCGGGACCGTTGTAGCCGGGCATCCCGGTGCCCGGCGTGAAGGTTACGCGCTCGGGCGGCCGGCTCGGAATTCTTGGCGGCGGCATCACGCCATTCGTAAGCGTTACCTGGCGCGGCGGCGGAGCAACGTGCGCGGTATTGACGTCAACTTTTGCGCCGGAGTTGGTTCCCAAGCCGGCGCGCAACGCGGGAAGATTCGCGGCCGTCGGCACCACAACGCGCGCAGTGGTCACCGGCCGTGAGCCGGGCACACCAGGCTTTCCAGTCGGCGCGGGCTCGATGCTGAGCGGCGTCAACCTGCCCGCTACCTGGTTCGCGCTCATCACATGGTTCGTGCCTGTCCTGCCGATCGCCTTCGAGCCCACGATGACCGGCGTCGTGGCGGCATTCACAACATGGACCGAGCGTGGCACCCATCCAATCCGGTTGCCGACGCCAACCCAGTTAACGGGCGCCGCCGTCCACATGCCGTAATCTCCCGGAATCCACATCCAACCGAAAACGGGAGAGTAGTCCCAGCCGCCGAAGTGATAGGGCACCCAGCCCCAGGGCTCGTAGCTGATCCACGTCCATCCGAAGGAGGGATAGAACATCCACTGGCCGGCCATGAACGGCGCCCAGCCGACGGACATGCCCCATGGCTGCCATCCGTAACCGAAGCCCGGGAAATAGGTCCACGCGCCGTAGTTGGCGAGATCGGCGGTGCCATAGGTAAACGGCGCGTCGGCGTAAAGCGCGGTCTGACTTTGGCCGCTTGCCTGGGCCGTGAGGCGTGCGTTGACCCAATGATCCCAGTCGTCCCTCGCGGGATTCCGTTTGAGAGCGGTCTCAGCGCTTTTCGCATTCACGGCAAAGGTCTGGCCCTTCGGAACTTCCTGATCGCCCGCGGCGCTGTGGATGGATACTTTGCCGCCCAAAACGCTCACGGCTCCGCCTTCGCGAAACATGTCCACGCGAAATTCGGATTTGTTTGGCGGCGTGACCTCGAATGAAGGCGTTGTGACCTCGAACTCATCGCCCGTGGCGAGACTTGCGTTGAACGTCGCCGTGCCTTCGGAAAGCGTCATGCGCGTGATGCGTCCGCCGTTCGATAGCGCCAGTTCGGTGAATTGCAGGACGGAATTCTCCGCGAGCCAGATGGTGCTGCCGTGCTCGAGCTCGATTTCCGCGCGGCCGTCGTTGGTCCCGATCGCGAATCCCTGCTGCACCGGCATGTTCGCGATTGCCGGCTCCCACTTGTTCGATTTATCCGCGCGCACGATTTGGACGTCGCCGGTTACGTAACTGAGCCGCACGATGCGAGCGTAGCTATAGCTCGTGTTGTCCCCGGCCTGTGCCGGTGCCGCAATGAGCAGCGCACCAAAAATTACCGTAAGGAGCAAAACAGGAAGGAAACGCGACTTCGCCATGGCAGACCTCCGGGCCCCAAATCACCTTCAACTGATACTACGCCGGAACGCAATAGCGTGCTCATCTTTCCGCGAACTAGCGCTATCGCCGGATGCAACAGTAACCGGCTTGGTGGCGCGTGCATCTCAAGGATTAGAGGGGCGCAATGAGAAGGGCCCTGCCGCTGCGCATTTCCATCTTTCTGGGTGTCCTGGCATTGGCGTTGCCCGCGTTGGCGTACGAGTATCCGCTCAGTTCCTACGCGATCCGGCAAGCCTACTTTCTCGGAGCAGGCCCGCACAGCAAGGAGCCGGAATTCTACGCGAATTACGAGCACGTTCTGCCCATGCCGCGCAAGACGCTTCCAGGCTCGCTCGTCGGCATCAAGACGCCGTACCTTCAGGTCGCCGAGTATTCCCGCGATACGCCGAATTACAACGCGCAGGATGCCATTAAGGACTTCTTCGGGAAGCCTGCGACGTTTCGCGCCTTCATTGACGTGTACTTCAAGCCCGGCTCCACTCCTGCGGACCCGTCTGATCCGCTCGATGGCGTCAGAGTGAAGCTGATCCAAAACGGCAAGGAAATCGCGACGGAATCGGCCGAGGGCTGGCCGCTGGCCTTCGTTCGGGATGAGAACACCCGCCAGGAAAGCGCCGGCGAGCACATTGAGATCGCGTGCAAGGCCGAGAAGATCGACGGGTCCACACTCAAAATCGAAGTCGACACCCCCGACGGCGAGCACGCGGAAACCGAATTCGACCTCGCCAGGCTACGCTAACGACCCGCAGTTCGCACTATTCCACGTTCACGTTGAACGGCATCGTGTGGGTCGTGGAGCCGCTCGTCACCGTCAGTGTCACGCCGGTAACCATGCCTGTCGGCGTGCCGCCGCCTCCCCCTCCGCCACCACCACCGCCGCCACTTCCGCTGCTGCCACCACAACTGACGACCACAAACAGCAGGGCGGCCGCGGCTAACCCGGCAGCCCAGACGCGGCCTCGATCGCGAAATCGCGTCGATAACGCAAGCAAGAGCGCGAGAACGGTCGCGATGGCGATGTTCGTCGGCCACTCCCTGGGCCATTTCATCCGGCGGGCTGGACCAACTCGGCCCGTCGTTGGCGCGGCCGTGAAAATCGTCACCGTCACCGAGACGTGCGTAGCATCCGTGCGAGTTTGAGTGAATGAACTCGTACTCAGCGAGGGCAGTCCGGAAGCGGCCAGCGTGTACGTCCCGCCGGCGAAACCGTTCACCTCGGTGATTGTCACGCCGAAGGAACCGCTGGCGCCCGGGCTCGTGATGTTGGCCGTGGCGTTGCAGTTCTGCAACGATAACTGGAAATCCATCGCGGTCGGATTCGCCGCGGTCCCCCACGTGTTCACCAGATTCGCCGCGTTCACCGATCCGAGCCCGGTAGCCTCGTCGTACCCGGCGCCGGCATCGCACCCGCTCAGGATACCGTTCGACAGATTCGAAGCTGTGATCGTGCAATCGGCGGTGCCCTTCGTGCAGGGCGCCGAAATCGTCCCCACCGTCACATCATTGAAGACGCAATTGCTCGCCGGGCTGCTCGAGTTGCAGCTGTCGCCGCTTTGCTGGGCCGCCAGCCAATATAACTTTTGGTTGGCCAAACCCTGTACCCCATTCTTCTGGTTCACCAGCGCCATGATCCCCGCGAACACTTGTGCCGACGCCGACGTCCCGCCAAAGCCCGAAAAGTCTGCAAACGGACTATTGACGTTGCACGCGGCAACCGGCTTGTTCATGTCCGACTGGCAGACGATGTAGAAGCTTCCCATGAACCCGTCGCCCGCAAAGAGCGACACATCCGGCACGTCGCGCGCGCCGTCGTTCGGAACGCCGGGACCTGCTTGCCACGTCGTCGGTTTCGCGTATACGGCGCTCGCGCCGCCCCCTCCGCCAATCGGCGAAATGAATGATTGGAAGCTTGTGCTGGTGCTGTTGCAATTGCTGAGCGGAATGTTGCTGAAGCCGAAGAGGCTCCAGACGGCATTCGAGCAGGAGTCGTTGTAGGTCGTCTCCGGTATGTACTTCTGCGCGGACACTTGCGTGCTTCCCGAGTTCGAAGTGCTGAAGTAGGTCGTCGGATTCGTCGGATCGTTGAAATCGGTCCCGCCGACTGCAATGTTGAAGGGAGTCGATGCCAGGCCGCTTACCGCCAGGCCGGTCGTAGCGGGCGCTGCACTCGAGGAAGTGTTGCTCGGCTCGCATCCTGCCGCTGCCGTGTCCCCCGAGGAAGTCACTGCGGTGATGCCCTGCGTCGCAGCCTGCTGCCACAGTTGGCCCCAGAACGTATTGCCCGAGGCGCCCAGAGCCGCTTCGCAGAGACCGTAGCTCAGGCCGATGACGGGCGCTACATTGTTGTTCACCGCGTAAAACGCGGAGTCGGCCACGCCCGACGACGTCACGAAGATGATGCTGGCCTCCGGCGCGATCGCTCCCGACCATTGAAGGTCCAGGTCCGATTCGCCCTCATTACCCTTATCGGCGCCCAATGCCGGCGGAGGATCGCCCGGGACGCTGATGACCGTCGGCGGATTTGACGCCGGCGTGACGCCAAACATCGTCCGAAAGGAGGCCATGTCGCTCAAATTGACGGCGCTCTGCCCGAGGACCGCGATCTTCTGCCCGCTCCCAGTAATGCCTCCGTTCCACAGCGACGCGATGTTGTAGATTACCCCGAGGTCCGCGGGGCCAAGCGCAAAGTTGCAACTCGTACCGGAGCACCCCGATGGGTACGTGAATAGCGGCTGAACAGGCCGTATCTCTCCCGTGGCGTTCGATCGCGCAAACGTGCCGAAGCGCCGGCTCATCGGCTGCGCCTTGAAATCATGCAGCGCCTCGACGCCCGCGACCACCGGCGCTAGCGCCGCCGGAATCTGCGGATCGCTCGAGTTCGCCCAATGTTGCTCGCCGCGCACGTCGTACATGTGGATTTCGGTGTGAAATGCCTGCTGCACTTCCGCCGCCGTGCCCGAGAACTCGATCACCGTCCGTCCCGGCGCGATCTGGGAGACGCCAATGCCCTGCGAGAAAAGCCAGCGCACGATCGTTTGGATGTCCTGGTCGCTGGGCCCGAACCGCTCGCCGAATTGCTCCGGCGTCAGCCAGTTGTGATAGTTCGCCGAGGTCTTGTCCTGTTGCTGCACGAGCAAATCGTCGAGCGCCGCCTCTTGCGCTTGGCTGCGCTTCAACACGAGGAACAGATGCTCCATCGGCATCGTCGCCGGTGCCATGCCGCGATCGAACTCCGGCCGCGCGAGCGGATGCACGTTGCCTCGAAGCATCGTCAGCTTCGACGCGTCAACCGCCTGCGTGATCCGCGACTGCACCGAGCTGGTCTGCGCCGACGCGAGAACCACAGCGAGCGAAATTAGGGCAAAGTAGACAAGCGTCTTCGCGATTTTCATCTGGCCACCCATTTGGCACCCATAAAATCTGTCTAGCTCAGATGCAAGAACCATTCACAGGGATGGACTCCCATACGATGCGCCGCACATGACGACCGTTCCACGCAGAAGTGTCAAAAGTTCCAGAGTTTGTTCTTGGATGCACCCCTGACAGTTCCTGGCTGGTACCACTCTGCTCACTGTCGAAGCTCGCCCTAATGCCCGTTGCGAATCCGGCCTGCGAGCGTGCGGGCGCGGTCGCGCGCGATATCGATGATTTTCGAGTCGGCTGCGATTTGATCCAGCGTGGAGAGAAGCGCGGGCGGATCGGGAAGCAACTTCTTGTTGTAGTCGTCCTCGACGCGCATCAGCACGTCGTTCACGCCCAGCCGGTCGTACTTCATCGTGCGCTGAAGATCGGAGAGGTCCGTCTCCTCGCGCGAAATGCCCTCGAAAATATCGACCAGTTGCTCGGCGGAATC
Source organism: Candidatus Acidiferrum sp. (assembly GCA_035517015.1). Lineage (GTDB taxonomy): Bacteria > Acidobacteriota > Terriglobia > Acidiferrales > UBA7541 > Palsa-295. The sequence goes on from DATIZQ010000041.1 coordinate 10,042, forward strand.
GTTGAGCGTGTAATTGAACGTCACTTCGTGCGCCTCGCCGCCCTTTTCGTAGCGCAGCGTTTTTCGCCCGAGGTTCGCGATGCGCCGGTGTACGTCCAGATCGACGCCCTGAAAATCGTGCAGCTCCGCCGCGAGCTGAAAGATCCGCTGCGCCAGCGGCGCGCCCAGGTCCAGCGGGCGCGGATTCGGGTCGTCGTCGAGCTGGCGAATGTCGTACGTCCCGGTTCCCGTCTCGGTCACTTTGATCTCGACGAACTCCGGGTAGCTCGTCTTGAAGACTTTGCGGAACGTGATCGTCGCTCCGCTGCTCGGGCCTCCGGCGCGCCCGGCCCACGCCACCGACGCGAGCGGCGCCAGCGCACAACACAAAACCACGCATCTGAGAATTGGATTTCGGACGTTCATGGCTAATTCGGCGCGCGAACAGCTCGGCTGCGGCCACGCTGAGGGATGGTTCCCGGCGCGATTCGGGTTGCTTCCGCCAGCCTCGCGCGCGCCTGCGACAGCTGCGCGTGGCACAGCGCCACGGCCAGCGCATCGGCCGCGTCCGCCGGCTCGGGAAAGCTCGAAAGTTTGAGCAGCGATGTCACCATTTGCTGTATCTGATGTTTCGACGCGCCGCCGTATCCGACGACGCTCGCCTTCACTTCGCGCGGCGAATAGCTGTGCGCCGGAATCGACGCCTGCGCCGCCGCCAGCAGTACCACGCCGCGAATCTCCGCCAGCTTCAGCGCCGTCCCCACATTCAGCGCGGTGAACACCGACTCCACCGCCACCGCGTCCGGCGCGAATTCCTCCACCAGTTGCGCGATCGCGCGATGCACCTCGCGCAGCCGTGAAGCGAACGTCGCGCGCGCCGGAAACTTCAGCGCGCCGAACCGCAGCAGCGTCTGCTGCGAGCCGTCGCACTCGATCACGCCGTACCCCGTCGCCCCCGCCACCGCCGGGTCGACGCCGAGCACGCGCAGCTTCTTCGATTTCGATCCGGAATGGTTGGCAGCGCCGCGAGATGAGGGAGCCGGGGGCATCGCGGCCCTAAGTTTACGTGCGAGCGGGAAACAGATGGAAGACTTTTTTGCCGCGCCGTTGCGTGCGCCGCCAAGCCTAGTCGGCGACCGCCGCCTGAATTTCCTTTTCGTCGATGTCGAAATTCGCGTAGACGTGCTGCACGTCGTCGTGCTCTTCCATCGCTTCCATCATTCGCAACATCTGCTGCGCGTGCGCGCCCGTCAGCTTCACGTAGTTCTGCGGAATCCAGCCCACTTCCGCCGACGCCGGCGTAATCCCCGCCGCCACCAGCGCATCGCGCACCTTCTCCATCGCTTCGGGCGGCGTCACCACTTCCCAGTGCGACCCATCGTCGCGCAGATCTTCGGCGCCCGCGTCCAGGACGATCCCCATCATCTTGTCTTCGTCCGCCGCTTCCTTCCCCACCGAAATGTCGCCCTTGCGGTGGAACATCCATCCCACCGCGCCCGTCTCCGCCATGTTTCCGCCGTTCTTCGAGAAAACGTGCCGGATTTCGCCCGCGGCGCGGTTGCGGTTGCTGGTCACCACTTGGACCAGCATCCCGACGCCGCCCGGACCGTAGCCTTCGTACGTGACTTCTTCGAGCATCTCGCCTTCCAGCTGGCCCGTGCCGCGTTGGATGGCGCGCTCGATGTTGTCGTTCGGCATGTTTTCGTTCTTCGCGGCGGCAATGGCCGTGCGGAGGCGCGGATTCGTCACCGGATCGCCGCCGCCCGTGCGGGCGGCGATCGTCAACTCGCGAATAATCTTGGTGAAGGCTTTGCCGCGGCGCGCGTCCGTAGCCGCCTTCTTGTGCTTGATTGTGGCCCACTTCGAATGTCCAGACATGGATCGACCTTTACAGGAAAGTGTCGCGCTTCCCGCTTCGTGCGGGATCTTGAATCGAGCGCATGTAAAACCGGCAGGAGCAGCAGTTAAGCTCTTGCCGCGATAGTGTAGCAGCAGCGCCAGTTGGAGGCAACACCTCGAAGGAGGCAGAGGAGGTAGAAGAGGCAAAGGAGACAGCGCAAGAGTGGAGGAGTAATTGGCCTCGACGATTTCGCGTTTCTTGGCGATTAGAGCCAGGCGCGACCCTTTGTTTCCAATCACTTAGACCTGCTTCTAATATTCGAATTTGGCGATTAGGCTCTGAGGGCCGGAGGCCAGCGGTTGAAAGCTTGACGCTCAAGGAGCCTCCGGCGCGGATTACGTGGTCCGGGGCGGAGGATAGATTAGAAATTTCCTTGTCGTTTGTTTTCATGGAGTTGACTCGATTTCTAATATTCTGCGGGCAGATTAGGAGTAGCGCGCTATTTGGCGTCGGGGAGGCGAGGAACGCGACGCCCCTCGACTCGCGGTGCTCGCATCGGGACGGCGATGCTTCGCCGCATCGCCGGAACTGTATATTAGACATGGTGTCGGCCCTGTGTTTTCAATGAGTTAGCTCGATTTCTAATCGCGGAACTGTATATTAGAACGGAGGCAAAGGAGGTAAAGGAGGTGGAGGAGGAAAGGCAAACCCCCGAATTCGGAGCGCCGACGATTCGCTGCCGATCCATCGAGCCTGCTACCGCCGCAACTGTTCCCACCTCAGGGTTTACAAGTATAAACCCTGAAACCCGGTCCCTCTGCACTGCCATCCTCCTCATGCCGTCATTCTCGTCGAGCACGAAAACGAGTCACGGTAGCACGGAAACGGAATCTTGAACAGGTTCAAAAATCGAGTAGTACGGCTAGAACTAGTGCGGGTCGTTCAGCCGAGTTAGGCGAAGCACACCGGGAGATCGGACTTCTTGAAGGGAGCCTCAAGGCTTGCCGCAAGAGAAAGACACTCTGTAGCTTCAAGGACCGGATGGTCGAGGCGTCTAGGAAACTCATCATATGTGCGACCTTCAAGCATCCTACCCGATCGGGACTTTCGGACTCCGCCCCATTGTTTGAAGAAAAAAGGCACTCCTGCGTGCCTACACTGGTCCCTCACAGATACCACCCATTCCTTTTTCATGGGCCTGGCACCCGGCCCGCTCTCTCCACCGACAATGACCCAGTGAATTCCTCTAAGACTCAGATTTCCGAGATCCTCAAGGAGAGGCTCAATGGATAGGAAACGGACGTCCGCATCCGACTCCTGCAAATCCTGAATTCGAGGCAGGCCGTATTGCCGGTCTTCTGTACTGACTCCCCACCAAATGTGCGGCTGCCGAGCCGCGAAGCGGAGCGCGGAATTGAGAAGCTTTTGCAGCCTCGCGGATCGCTTGGTCAATACTTGATAGGTGTGCCACTTTGCAGCAACCATGACCTTGGCAACCGCGACCACGTAGGAATCAGGTACCGCGTCATGGAAAAGATCACTCATCGAATTAACAAAGATCATCTTTGGCGTGCGCCAGCGCAAGGGCTCGCCGAGCTTTTCAGGTACGAGGCGCAGATCGAAGCCCTGCTCGTAAGGATGACCTTTAACACCCCGAAATCTCTCCGCGAAAGTTTCCGCGTAGCAGTGCTTGCAGCCAGGACTTATCTTGGTGCATCCCCGAACGGGATTCCAGGTTGCGTCGGTCCACTCGATCGCGGATTCAGCTGCCATTAGTGCCTCCCACGTTTTCGGTACTTAGAGAATATTTCGCGGGCAATCTTCTCTCCAGTGGCGTTCTTGGACGCAAAGAACAAGTAGTAAACGACTGCCCCCTTTGAGTTCTCCATCGGCAGAGGTTCCGGCACGCGCTCGAATCCAGCCGTTTCGTTGAGTCTCTGCCGAAATGCTTGAGCTATGACTTGGTTGGGCTCCTTTTCTGGGAATCCGAAGAGATTTCCTGTCGTGTCATACGCAACGTCTCTCCAACTTTCATCGCCCCAGAAGCGTGTCATCCGAAGAATCTGCGCTTGGTCCACGCCCTCGGGGTACCTCCAGAAAACATTTCGATTCATATCTTGCACCGGGAAGTTTAAGAACACGTCCAAGCTTTTCATCTGGCCGGCTGTGAAGAGTACCTTCCAATCGAGGTGGAGTCCATAAGGGTCGAGAACGCAAAGCCCGCGGCGATATTGGTCGTATCGTACGCGAGGAAAAACGTCGTTCAGGAGGATCTCGTTGCAGTCACCTTGGTAGATGAAGACGTCGGGTCGCAGGCCAACGAGGTCCCTGAGGTTTTCGATTTTCTCGGCGGCGATATCGATGAGATGAAACTCGCGGAACTGAGGCTGCACCGCGAGCGCGTTCAACGGGCTCCCGGGAACGAACTCTTGCGTCGTCCTAGAAAGGTGCTTTCCAGCTCCAGCGAAGGCATCGATGTAGACGTGGTAGAACGGCACTTTCGTTTGTGCCGTGAGAATCGTCGAATAGGCCTCCGCGTACTTCCTCAGAATTTCCAGTTTGACTTCCGACCAAATGCCGATCTCGTCGAACTGGAGTTGCTTCTTCATTGCTGCTTCCCGATATTCGCCTTTTATTCGCTCGGCGTCAAGAGAGACCGGGTGACGGTCACTCCGTGCTGGCGTTCTTGAAGCTCGTTCTTTGCTGGATTCCGGGACCGGTTTCGATGTGCAGCGAGGAATGCAGGCTCTGGGCTAGGTGATCTTGTCGTGTTTCTGGAGGTTGTGCCTGGCACATAGGAGTTGGATGTTCTCAGCAAGAAGAGATGAACCGCCCTTGGAAAACGGGATCATATGGTCGAAGTGAAGGTTGTCGCGGCTTCCGCACTGAACACATTTGCCGCCGTCTCTCTTCCACACTTCGAGTTTAACTTCGGTCGGTATCAGGCGGTTCTGGGGAAGATCCCCTTGTGGCTCCGACTTCGGGACGGCCGTGTCCGTGACCACGCCCAATTTGAACTTGAAGACACTTCTTCCAGCAGCTTTTTCTTGCCAGGCGTCCACCAGCTCAAAGAGCCCGTCGAATGCCCAAATGCCGCTCCGTATTTTCTCGTAAACTCTGACTACCTCAGCGGATGCCTTCCCATTCTTGAATCGCATCGCTGCGTCAAAGAACACTCCGTTCTGGGTAGGGCTGCCGTTCGGCAGGAATCTCTGTTGGTCAATTTCCTTCGGGTTAGGGCCGTCCTTCTGACGGGGGACATCGTGGCCCTCATAAATCAGAGTCCTGCCCCCTTCCTCGACCCGATCTGCATAGGGAGCGCCGCGCCGGAGGCTCATTAGGATTACGCTGGACTGCCCCTTCAAACGGAAATTCATGCCTCGTTGAAGACTTGCACCCTCTGCTTCGCACATCTGGATATAGGAGATGATATCGCCGGGAGCGATCACGCGGCTGCCCGGTGGACTGGCGATTCGTGGGCGGATCGCGCTTCCGACGGCGCGCAGGAATCGAGGTATAAGTGGGGAGACACGTCGGGCATTCTAGCGCAGAAGCAGAAGGATGGAGGACTGCCAAACAGCCGGCGAGATGCCGAAACTACGATCTGAATTCCCTGCCGCGCTGAAGGCCGCGGCGCTAGGTTTACACCTTCGAGCGGAAAGGAGGTGCGCTAGAAGCCGGGGATGGCGGTGGCGGCGGAGCGGGTCAGTTCTCGACGGAGGGCGCCGTGGCCTCGCCGGGCGATTCGACATCGACGGTGTCCGGCGAGGGAACGCCGCGCCAGAGGTTGAATCCGTCCCTCACGAGTTTGAAAATCGTGCGGCGATTTTGAAAGATCATCTTGAACCACGCGAAGCGGCTCATCATCGGGAAATAGATTCCGCGAAAACAGAGACGAGAGATGAAGATGTTTATGCGGTAGCCGAGCGGCTTGTAATTCAGCGAGTCCACCGCATGCTCGATGGCCTCCGGACTGTAAGAGCGCTCCCACCCGTACTTCACTTCCGCATGGGCTTCCTCGATGGAGATCTTCAACGGCGTGTGCGCCATCGCGAAGGGTATGAAGTCCTCCCAGTGTTTCGGCCGCGTGAGGCGCCCGGCGGCTTCGAGCTTTTTGTAGAGCGGCGTCGAGGGCAGGGGGGTGAGCAGGCCAAAGATGGGCAGTCCCGGCGGCCAAGTGCGAATCTCGCGGAGCGTCCGCTCCGCCACTCCGGGAGTATCGTTATCCATGCCGAAGATGAAGGACGTGATGGCGTACACGTTGCGCTGGGCGAGGCGGTCGAGCACGGCGGCGTACTCGCCAGGCTTGTTGAATCCCTTGTTCACGTCTTTCAGGTTGGCGGGATCGATGGATTCCATGCCTATGAAGATCCACCTGCCGCCGGCGGCAGCGATGAGGTCGACGAGCTCCTCGTCGCGGAGCAAATTCGCGCTGATTTGCGCCACCCAATTCACCTGCGCATCGGCGGCGATAATGTCCCGCAGCAGCGATTTCGTGCGCTTCACATTGATGGCGAAATTATCGTCGATGAAGAAGACGGCCATTTGGCCGAGCTCCTTTTTTGCGCGCGCTTTGAGCAACAGGAGTTCGTTCACAACGCTTTCGTTCGTACGAAACCGGATGGAGTCACCGAAAAAACCGGTCACGGTGCAAAACTCGCAGCCGTACGGACAACCGCGGCCCGACTCGACCGGAATCATGCGGAATGTCCCCCAACCGGCGCCGAATTTCCGCAGCATGGGGGCGGCAATCCTGGGAACCAGATTGAACTGGTCGAGGTCGAGCACGTCCCACGGAATCGCGGGGTATTGGTCGAGGCTGGGCTTGCTCTCCTGGCCGAAGGCGTCGACCGGAGCGTAAACGTCTTTCAGCTTGCCGTTCACGGCATCTGCGACGATTACGGGCCATGTTTGGTCGGCTTCGCCGAGAGCCACGGCGTCGGCATGGCGCGAGCCGCCGTCGCGGCCGAGGGCCTCGTCGGCCATCTCCGTGACGTGAGGTCCCCCCATGACCACCGGCACGCCCGCGGCGCGAATCGCGTCAGCCATGCGGTAGGCCTTGGCGATCATCCGCGTCATCGCACCGATGCCAACGAGGCCGATGTTTTGCTCGCGGACGAAGCGCGCGATGCTCACTTCGTCTACGGGTTGCGCGTTGCCATCGATCAGGACGACTTCGTGGCCAGGAGGAGTAAGCGCTTGCAGGAGGAACATCCAAAGATGCGGCATGAAGTTGCGCGTCACACCATTATCGGGATTGTACAGAAGAATTCTCACAGTGTTCGCTTTCTACGTCAGACGGAGGCGCTTCAAGCCCCGAATGGCATGGACAATCGCCGAACTCTCAAATCTTCCGAACCTTCACGCAGAAGGTGCGGGCTTACGCAGGGTTCCGTGGGGTGGCTATTGTTAGGAAAGGTCTCTAACAGGGTGCGTTTCCTGGCGTTAGCCGCCGAACTCGAGAATGATGTTGAGAAGAGTGCCGGGCGTGAACAGGTTGACATGCATCCCGCATCCTACTACCAAACTCCCGGCGCGGACGAAATGATTGTCGATTGTGTTTGCTATCGTGCAGGTCACAGAGAAAGGAGGTGCGCTAGAAACCGGGGATGCCGGTGGCGGCGGAGCGGGGTTCGGATGCGGCAGGGGCGTCGACGCCAAAGCGGAGGCGTTCGAGATAGGTTTGGCCGATGGACATCAGGCCGGTGTAGAGGTAGCCCCAGACGAAAAGGATGAAGAACGGGACGGTGGCGTAGTTCTCGTTCTGAATCGCGTAGAGAACCGCGGCGGCGAAGTACAGGCCGAGGGCGACTTCGGCGAACGGCATCCAGCCCGCGCGCTTGCGGTAGCTCTTCGTGGCCCACGAGCCCTGCGGCTTTTCCGCGCGCTCAGAGCGCGACTTGGGGCTCGCCTCGACGCGGTATTTCGGCGTGCGAACGAATTCGGATTTCACGCCGAAAATCGCTTCGATCACCGCGAAGGCGTTGCGCACCGAGAGTCCGATGCCGACGGCCATGACGAACGGGAGATAGAGGAACGTGCGCTTCCACGTTTTGGGATAGAAGGTGCGTTCGGCAGCGAGATAGAAGGACGAAATCGAGCACGTCGACGCGACGAACAGCGGCAGGTCGATGACGAGCACCTGGAACCAGCCCTGGTAGAAGCGGACGATCATCGCCGGCAGTAGGATGATGGAGAGAAAAACCATCAGCGGATAGCTGATGTTGGCCGTGAGATGGAAGACGGCCTCGGCCTTCACGTGCGAGGGAACGTCCGACCGCAGCACGCGCGGCAGGATTTTCTTCGCGGTCTGCATCAGGCCCTTGGCCCAGCGCGCCTGCTGCGATTTGAAGGCGTTCATTTCGACGGGCAATTCGGACGGACACTCGATCTCCGGCAGGTAAAGGAAATGCCAGCCGCGAAGCTGCGCGCGGTAGGAGAGATCGGTGTCCTCGGTGAGCGTATCGTGCTGCCAGCCGCCGGAATTGTCGATCGCGGCGCGGCGCCAGATGCCGGCGGTGCCGTTGAAATTGAAGAAGAGGCCGGAGCGGAAGCGCGACGAGTGCTCGATGGCGAAGTGTCCGTCGAGCAGGATGGCTTCGACTTCGGTGAGCGGCGAATAGTTGCGGTTGATGTAGCTCCAGCGCGTCTGGACCATCGCGAGCTTGGGGTCGACGAAGTACGGCACCGTGCGGCGCAGGAAGTCGGCCGGCGGAATGAAATCGGCGTCGAAAATGCAGACGAGCTCTCCCGCGGCGGACTTCAGGCCTTCCTGGAGCGCACCGGCCTTGAAGCCTTCCCGATTCCCGCGATGGATGTAGGTGATGGGCAAGCCGAGGGCGCGGTGACGGTCGACGCAGTCGCGCGCGACGGCCTGGGTCTCGTCGGTGGAATCATCGAGGACCTGGATGTCGAGGAGCTCGCGCGGGTAATCGAACAGCGCGACAGCGTCGATGAGGCGCTCGGTGACGTAGCGCTCGTTATAAATCGGGAGCTGGACGGTGACCTTCGGCCAGTCGGTGATTTCGGGCGGCGGGCCGGGAACGTTGCGGCGATTCTTGAAGAAATTGTAGACGAGCGTGTAGCGGTGAATCCCGTAGGCCGCCAGGATAATCATGACGATGAAATACGGCAACATCACGGCGAAGTCGAAGGAATTGAGCTGGTAGACGCCCTTGAAGGGATTCTTCAGGGGATTCATGTTGCGTTGCCAATAGTCGGTGACCGGATTGGCGATGGGCGCCAACCAGAGCGCGAGAGTGTACAACCACGTCACGGAGATAATTGCCTCTGCTTCAAATCAGCGGGAACGAAGTTTCATCGGAGCCGCTTCGGCATCGGCGCGACTGCTGGGGGACGCCACCGACCATTCAATTATCGGGTGCGCAGCGAGCGGTGTCAACGACCTGAGCGCCGCAGCGGCGGCGCGAACTCTTTCGCGACGGCGGCGTGCTTTGCAGGCCCGCGAAGCAAGGCCGCTCTTATCCTGTCCTCGCCCGGCTCAGCGCTTTTTCGGAGGGAGGAACTTCTTGTCGATTTTCGCGACGACGACGTAGTTCGGGTCGACCATTTCGGCGACGTGAACGGTTGCGACTTTCGAGAGCAGCTCGTAGGCGTCCAATTCGGAGAGCCCGTAGTCGGCGTGAATCCACGCGACGAGCTGCGTGAACGCGATGCGGAGGCAATCGTCGAGCGGGCGATAGATGCCGGCGGCCATGAGCTCATTCTGGTTTTCCCAGCGCGGCCATCCGATCTTCCAGTCCTTGATAACGCGGAAGCGCAGCCGGACGTGCATCGGGACTTCGATAGCGGTGCCGCCGATTTCGCCGTCACCCATGGCCGCGTGTCCATCGCCGGCGTAGAAGAGCGCGCCGCGAACGCTGACGGGAAGATACAGAGTGTTGCCGACGCTCGACTCGGAAGCGTCCATGTTGCCGCCGAATTCGGCGGGCACAAGGGAATCCCGCGTCTCACCCAGCGGAGGCGCGACACCCACGCAGCCAAGAAACGGATGCATCGGGATCTTGACAGAGAAATCCGAATCGTGCGCGGTGAACGTGGCGGAATCGTCGTTGCGATGGATCGGGTACGCCCAGCTTCGGCGCGGCAGCGGCGGATTCAGCATGGGTGTGTAGTTCGTGGAGTTGATGGCGCCGAAGCCGGGAGCGATCCCGCCCTCGCCGTCACCGTTGGGGTGCATCTCGAGGAACTCCACGGCGAGCACGTCGCCGGGCTCGGCGTCCTCAATGTAAAACGGACCGGTGAGCAGGTTCGAGTTCTTCGCGAAGTCGAGTTTGTCGGGAGGAATTCCGGCGCAATCCGCAACGCAATTCAGAGTATCGGTCTCAAGAATGTCGCCCGCCGCGACGCGAGCGACCGGCTCACCCGGGCCAAATGCCAACTTAACGGTTGCAAAGGTGGGCTGATACTTCACCACGCGCGGCGCTTCCTGCGCCGCCAGCACCGACGCCGATGCCAGCAACAGGAACGTCGCGCCCGCGATCTTCAGGTTCATCGTCGATTCCTCCCTAAGCGCCGCGATGATACTACGCCGCGGCAGTTTTCTGAGCGTGAGCTGAGCGACAGCTCGGCGGCGGGAGCGCGGCGTCTCGCGCGCTTGCAATCGGCGGCGGCTGTGCCGAGAATAGCGTCCGCGAGGCGGGCGGCCGCATCGAACAGCCATGCACCAGACGCTGACGGAAATCTTCGAGTTCGCGCTGATTGCGGTGACGTCCGTCTTTTTCCTGGTCGATCCGTTCGCGGTGATTCCGATGTTTCTGGCGATTACGGCGACGTCGCCCGAAGCGGAGCGGCGGCAGATGGCGAGGCGGTCGGCGTGGACGTGCGCGATCGTGCTGTCGACGTTCGCCATTGCGGGCAGCCTGATTTTCAAGATGTTCGGGATCACGCTTCCCGCGTTCAAAATCGCCGGGGGAATCATCCTGCTGCAGATCGGGCTCGACATGCTGCAGGCAAAGCAATCGGGGACCAAAGCGACGCCGGAAGAACAGCAGGAGGGCGCGGAGAAATCGGATGCGAGCATCATTCCGCTGGGCATGCCGATGCTGGCGGGGCCGGGCGCGATCTCAACGGTGATGGTGCTGGTGGGCGAATCGCATTCGTGGTGGCAGCACGGAGTGGTGTACGTGACGATCGTGCTGACGTCTGTGGCTTCCTACCTAATTCTGGCGGGCGCGGACCGCGTGCGGCGCTATCTGGGCGAGACGGGCATCCGAATCCTGATGCGGCTGATGGGACTGCTGCTGGTGGCGCTGGCGGTGCAGTTCGTCGCGAACGGACTGATCGATTTCGGATTGCTGAAGCCGCTGAAGTCGGCGTTTTGAGCCAGGCTACTGCTTGGCCTCGCGGAGGAAGCGCGCGGCCTCTTCGGGCGGCGTGGGATTGATGTAGAAGCCGGTGCCCCATTCAAAGCCGGCGACCTTCGTCAGCTTCGGCATCACTTCAATGTGCCAGTGGTAGTGATCGTTGATCTCCTCGCCGATGGGCGACGTGTGAAGCACGTGGTTGTACGAAGGGAAGCCGAGCGTCGCATCGAGGCGGCCGAGAAAATCGCGCAGAATCTTGGCAAGATTTCCGTAATAGGGCGTGGGCATATTCTCGAACGCCGAGCTGTGCTGGCGCGGGAGAATCCAGCTCTCGAAGGGAAAGCGCGGCGCGTAGGGCGCGAGCGCGATGAAATAATCGTTCTCCAAGATGACGCGCGTGCCCGTCTCGATCTCCTGCCGGATCATGTCGCAGAAAATGCAGCGCTCCTTTTCGTCGTAGTAGCGCTTGGAATTGTCGACTTCCTCGCGGACGCGCTTGGGCACGATCGGAAGCGCGATCAATTGCGAGTGCGTGTGCTCGAGAGAGGCACCGGCGGGCTCGCCATGATTCTTGAAGAGCAAAATGTAGCGGAAGCGGCGGTCGTTCTTCAGGTCGAGCATGCGGTCGCGATAAGCCCACAGGACTTCCTCAACGGCTTTATCCGAGAGGGTGGCGAGGGTGGACTTGTGGTCGGGAGTCTCGACGATCACCTCGTGGGCGCCGATTCCATTCATGCGGTCGAACAGGCCTTCGCCTTCGCGATCGAGCCCGCCTTCGATGCCGAGAGCCGGAAACTTGTTCGGCACGACGCGCAGGGACCATCCCGGCGTGTCTTTGCCGGAGCCGTTGCGGCCGTACGCGAGAATTTCGGGCGGCGTCTTCCCTTCATTTCCCGGGCAGAAGGGGCAATTCGGCGATCCTTTGATCTGAACGCTATCGCGGGCAAAATCCATCGGGCGCTTGGCCCGGTCGGTCGAAATAATCACCCAACGACCCGTGATCGGGTCCTTACGAAGTTCCGGCAACCTATCCTCCTGGGCCGCGCAAGACGCGCAGGCCGAACACACAGCTCATTCAAATTATTGTACTACGTCCGACAAGCGCGCCATCGCGATACATCGCACAATCGCGCGGGCAGTACTAGTCCGGGGTGAACGCCCCCTTATGGAGACGCACCTCGGGCCGCGCTCCCGCGCGATTTTCGATCGCCATCACATCAAACCGGCAGGCGGAAGATTCGATCCGGCGCGCGCGCAGGAATTGGCGAGCCATGCGGGTGAGATTGCGGCGCTTATCCCAGTTGACGGCGTCCTCGGGACGAGCGTGAGGCTTCGAGGGATCGTTTGCGTCCGCAGCGGCCGCGCGTGTTTTTACTTCGACGAAGGCGAGGATCGGGCCGTCGTAGCCGACCATGTCGATCTCGCCCTTGATTCCCGGCGAGCGATAGTTGCGGGCGACAAGCACGTAGCCGTGGCGGCGCAAGTACCAGTAGGCGTAGGTCTCGCCGCGAATTCCAGTGCGCCGCGCCTGCTGCTTGGGCGACTCGGCATCGTCCGGCACGGCCAGACCTTTACGCGCCGCAAAATCCACGATCGCAAACATCAGTCGCGCAATCATCGGCAGGCCAGGATGTTCATTTCACGACTTCGAGTTCCCATTCGACCGTCTTGCCGCGAATCACAAACGACAAGTACTGTTCCCAGAATTTCCGCAGCGAACGGAACCGGTTGACGAAGAATTGGAATCCCAGCGCGCGCCACACGCGCAGGAGCTCGACGTGAACCTTTCTTTCCCGATACTGGGCGGGCGCATAGTAATCGTACTCCTTCGGCTGGTCGCTGAAGAACCATAGCGAAAAACTCGAAAGGTGCCAGCGATGCGCGGGGCTGCAGTAAGAGGCGTGGTCGGTGTAATGGGGAGTGACGATGACGACGCGCGCGCCGGGCTTGGCCACGCGGTGCGCTTCACCGAGCATGCGAAAAATGTCGTCGACCTCCTCGATGATGTGGATCATGCGCACCTGGTCGAAGCTGCTGTCGCGAAACGGGAGCGTCTTCGTCCAGTCGCAGAGAATGTCGGCCTGCCCGGCGGGGCTCATGTCTACGCCGATCGAGCCGGGATATTTTTTCCTGCCGCAGCCGATGTCGAGGATTAGGGCCACGGCTACTTGATGACCTCAAACGTGAACTGCATCAGTTTCCCGCGGATGACGAAGCTCAGATATTGCTCCCAGAACTGGCGAAACATGCGGCTGTGGTTGACGAGAAATTCGAAGCCCAGCGCCCGCCAAAGGCGCAGCAGCGAAACGTAGTTGCGGAGCTCCTTCACGCGCACTTTCGTGTACCACATGTCGCGGCCGTGCATGCCTCCCGGATAGAAATAGAGAAAGGAATAGGTATTCAGGTGCCAGCGATGGGTGGGGTCACGAAAGGAGCTGTAGTCCGTATAGTGCGGCGTGGCGAGGAAGATTGTGCCGCCGGCGCGCGTTACGCGATGAAATTCCTCCATGGTGCCGATGACATCCGCCACGTGTTCGATTACATGCTCGGCGCGGACCTGATCGAACGAGTTGTCGCGAAACGGCAGGCCGCCCTTATCGAGATGGCAGAGGACGTCGGCGGCGGTATCCGGATTCATGTCGAGCCCGATCGAGCCGGGGAATTTCGCCGGCCCGCAGCCAACGTCCAGAATTCGCGCCAACCGCTCCTCCGCGTGAGATTGAAGAGTGCCGCGCTTCCCGCTTCGAGCGGGATCGTGAATCGAGCGCGTGCTGCCGTGAGATTATCCGCAAGCGCCGTTTCGTGTCACCCAAAATAAATCGAAGGGCGCCGCAGTGGACTCAAGAATTCATACGTGCCCACATCCAGAAGCAGATCCCTCACCGAATCCGCACAGGACGCGGCTGGGTTCAGGATGACAACGGCGCACGCACGCCGCTAAACAGAGCGCTCGACTTCGGAGATGACTTCGTCGAGAGTGCGGAGCGCAAAATCGACCTGTTCTTCCTCGATGAGGAGCGGCGGACACAGGCGCAGCGTGGTGTCGCCAGAACCGAGGACGAGGAGTCCCTTGTAGAAGGCGCGCTCGACGATTTTGTTCCGCAGCTCGGGCGCCTTCTCCTTCGTCTTCTGATCGCGCACGAACTCGATGCCGATCATCAGTCCCCTGCCGCGAATATCGCCGACGATCTTGTGCTTCTCGCGCCAATCGGCGGTGCAGCGCATGATGAAGTCGCCCATCCGCGCGGCGTTGGCCATATATCGGCTCTCGACAAGACGGATCGTCGCGAGCGAAGCGGCGATGCACACGGGGTTGCCACCGAAGGTGGACGCATGAGCGCCGGGCGTCCAGTTCATCACGCTGCGGCGGGCAATCATGGCACTGAGCGGCATCCCTGAGGCGATTCCCTTCGCGGTGCACAGAATATCGGGCTCGATGCCCGCGTACTCACTGGCCCACCACTTCCCCGTGCGGCCCATGCCGGATTGCACTTCGTCGACCACCAACAGGATTCCGTACTTTCGGCAGATGCGCTGCAAGCCTTGCAGAAACTCCGGCGGGGCCGGCAGGTAACCGCCCTCGCCCTGAATCGGCTCAATGAAGATCCCGGCGACTTCATCCGGATCGACGCGCCGGCGGAAAAGTTCGTTCTCAAGATAACTCAGGCAATCCGCCGACGCAGTCTCCGGCCGCACGCCGTACGTTCCTCGATAGGTGTCTGGGTAAGGCATGTGGAAGACGCCGGCGAGCAGGGTGCCGAAGCCTTTGCGCTGAACCGAACGGCTGGCGGTCAACGAGAGCGCGCCCATAGTGCGTCCGTGAAACGCACCGTGAAAGGCAACGAGCTTGTCGCGCTTGGTGTGGTATTTGGCGAGCTTGATCGCCGCCTCGATCGCCTCGGCGCCGGAATTTCCGAAATAAACGCGCTTCGGCTCCTTACCGGGAACGATGGAGGCAAGCTTTTCGGCGAGCTCGACGAGGTTCGGATAGTAGAAGTCGGTCCCCGACATGTGAATCAGTTCGGCCGCCTGCTTTTGGATCGCGGCGACAACTTCCGGATGGCAGTGGCCGGTCGCCACAACGGCAATGCCGGCCGCAAAATCGAGGAACGTGTTGCCGTCGACGTCCTCGACCATCGCGCCGCGGCCGAATTTCGCCACGAGCGGATAATCGCGGGTGTACGACGGCGAGAGAACCTCGCTGTCGAGCTTGACGATCTGCTGCGCTTTCGGACCGGGCAGCGGGGTGATGAGGTGCGGTAGCTTGGTCTCAATCGCTTGCATGTCTTCCTCCCAAATTGAATTTGATTCCGCGCGCAGGCCGTTTGCCTTCGGGGCGCGACGGCAACTGCGATTCAGAGGAGGAGGAACTTAATCAACGCCGAAAAGGTTCGGGCGTTCGTGGGAGGGCTGGCTATGCGGGGAGCAAGCGAATTTTGGTGAAAGAGTCATTTGTACTTCCAGCGGACACCGCCGTCCTTGGTGTCTTCAACCATGATACCAGAATCGGCCAGCTGCTGGCGGATCTCGTCCGAGCGCTTGAAGTCGCGGCGTTTCCGCGCGGCATTGCGCTCTTCGATCAGGGCGTCCACCTGTTCGGCGCTGAGCCGCGGCTTGGCAGGCCCGAAGCCGAGCTTGGCGAGCTTTTCATCGTCATCGTCCGCAAGCACGCTCAAGATCTGATCGAACTTCTCCATCGTGGCGACGAGGCGAGTGGCGTCCTGCTGCCGGAAGTCGCCGCGATCCATGGCGCTGTTCACATCGCGAATCAGATCGAACACGGCCGCCAGCGCGACCGCGGTATTCAAGTCGTCGGCAAGGCCCGCGTCGAAATCGCGTTCGGCTTCATCGGCGCGCGCCTGCATCGCGGCGTTCGAGCCCGCAGAGAAATTCGCAGCTTTCAGACGAGCCATGAAGTTCCGCATCCGCTCGATCGAATTCGCGGCCTGCGTCAGGCCGTCTTCCGTGAAATTCAACTGGCGGCGATAGGGCACGGAAAGCAGGAGAAAGCGGATCGTCGAAGGCTTGATCCCCTTCGCAAACAAATCGCGGAGGGTGAAGAAATTGCCAAGGGACTTCGACATCTTCTCGCCGTTGATGATCAGGTGCTCGGCGTGGAGCCAAAGGCGCACAAAGCGGTGGCCGGTGGCGGCTTCGCTCTGGGCGATTTCGTTCTCATGATGCGGGAAAGCCAGATCGATGCCGCCCGTGTGAATGTCGAGCGTGTCGCCCAGGTACTTCATCGACATCGCGGAGCACTCGATGTGCCAGCCGGGACGGCCCGGACCGATGCGCGTCTCCCAAAAGTGCTCGCCTGGCTTCGGAGCTTTCCACAGCGCGAAGTCTCTCGCGTTCTCCTTCTCATACCGGTCGACGTCGACGCGCGCGCCCGCCTGAATCCCGCTGAGGTCGATCTTGGAGAGGCGGCCGTACTGCGGGAACTTGGCGATGCTGTAATAGATCGAGCCATCGCGCTGGTAAGTAACGCCTTTCTGCTTCAAGCGCTCGATGAGGGCCACCATGTCATCGATGTGATCGGTGGCGCGAACGATCTCCTCGGGCATTTCGAGGTGGAGCGCGTCCATGTCCTCGAGAAACGCCTGGATGTATTTTTCGGTGTACTCGCGGATGCGGATTTTGGCCGCCGCCGCGTTCTGAATGATGCGGTCGTCGACGTCGGTGAGATTCATCACCTGCAGGACGCGATAGCCGCGCTGGCGCAGGAAACGGCGCAGAACGTCCTGAAACACGAACGTCCGGAAATTTCCGATGTGGGCAAAATCGTAGACGGTGGGGCCGCACGTGTAGATGCGGACTTCGCCCGGATGGAGCGGTTCGAGCGGCTCGAGGCGGTTCGACAGCGTGTTGTGGAGCAGGATGTCGTTCATTCGCGTGAAATCAAGGAACGCCATTGTAGCCGACAATTTTGGCTGCCAGCAAATTTGGGAGCCAGGGTGGGACGCGACGGGGTGTAGCCAAGCGAAAGACAACGCGCGGGGCGACGTACGCGGCTAGGGAATCAACTGCACGCGGCGACTGACCAGCGTGATGTCGCCATCCTGCGACGGAGTGGCGGTGAGCGGGCGCGACCTCAGCAGAAAGGTTCCTTCGTCGGGCAGGTTGAACGTCTCGTCGACTACGTAGACTTCCACCGGCTTCCCCACAGGAAGAGTAAAACTCAACTCGACGCCCTTGGCAGACATGGTGACGCAGCCGTAGACCGTCCAGCCGTTCAGATAGTTTCGGACTCGGTCGGTTTCGGGCTGCAAAGGCAAATCTTCGGCGCGCACATTGTCGATTCCGGAATTTGGGGGGAAGAAGATTATCGCTTCCTGCGCGCCGCGGGCCGAGTGCAGCAACGTGCGATACGTTCTGGTATCGCCCGTCGCCGTGGATTCGAGAATCGTCAGAGAGGGTGGCGCAAGATCGAGATGCGGGGCATCGGCGAGAAACGCCGAACCGGTGTTCCAAGGAAACGGTCCTTTGTTGACGCGGTGAAACGTCGCCGCAAGCCGGATGGCCTCAGGCAGATTGCCGGAATCGGGATGAACGATCCACTGAGCCTTTCCGGAGTCGGCATCGTGCCAGTATTCGATATTCACACGCTGAGGCGCCTTCGCTGAAAACGGCGGGACCACCGCCGCGGCGAAGGCGGCGGCAAGAGTCACGACGATCGGAACGCCCGGAATTGCGAAGGCAGGCATTCCGCTTGCGTGCTGCAAGTCCGCGCACAGAGGAAGCAGAGGCGCGAGCAGCAGCGCCGCCGTGATCGCGACGGCCGGGAGGAATCGCACGCCGAGCGTATCGTAGAGCATGAGGGTGAGGCCGAATCCAACGACACCAGCGGTCGCGAGCGGAACGAGCACCGGGATGATCGATCCCAGCTCGCCACCCTCCTGGTCTTCGGCCTTTCGCCGAAGCGTGAAAGGCAATCCGGAGATTGCCGCGACGCACGAGGCTGTCAGCAAGATGTAGCTCACTCCCGGGGTGAGCCAGGCGATGATGAGCGACAGCACAGCCATCCACGCCCAGGTCCCGGCGCACAAACCCCAGAACGTGGCGCGCCGGGCGAAAAATATGCCGTGAGTCACGACGACTGCCAGCGCCAGCGACCACATTGCGATCCGGATGGGCAACGGATGCGCGATCCAGTTCGCAGCGATTGCGCCTGTGACGCGTACAATGCGCAGCAGAATCAGCGCGAGAACCGCCGAGGCGAGAATCGCGACAATCCATGCAATCAAACCCCAGAGGAATTGCTTCACGGCGAGACGTTGGCCGCGAATCAACCAGAAAATCTGAAAGCCGACCAGAAGCAGCGCGACAATTGAGAGAGGCAGCGTCCATCGCGCAGGCCATCGCACGACCCAGTGCTGGAACAGATCGAAATAGACAGCTTCCCGCTCGGGCGGATTCTGGAGGTCAGCGTTCGCCAGCGCCACAATCGACGGCAGGGCGTTATCGCCTTGATGCTGCAGGCTCGCTGCGCTCGAATTCTCGAAGCTGTCGAGCGGCGTGTGGTAATGGACCTCCGAGCCGACAAACGCGAAGTTGAGTCCCTGAAGACCAGCCGACTTGAAAACCGTGAAATCCGTGTCGTTCGGCAGGGTTTTGTAGACGTCGTAGAAAATTGAGCTCGTCGCGGGACGCGTAGCACGCTGCGCGTAGAGGCGAAGGGCCCATTCGTTCGCGGTCCCCGTCTCGAACATGAGGCTCGGTCCCGACGAGCCCCGCGCGTCGATATTCACGGCTGCACGGACTTCCTTTGCCCAAGGATGCCAGTCGATGAAAGCCCGCGCACCGAGGAGTCCGGCTTCCTCGCCCTCGTCGATCAGCAGGATCACGGAGTGACGGGGAGGCGGCATCGACTTGAGAGCGCGCGCAATCTCAAGCACCGTCGCGACTCCGACGCCGTCGTCCGACGCGCCGGGCCCCGCAGGCACGGAATCGTAGTGCGCCGCGAGCAGCACCGAGGGGCCGGGTTCGGTTCCGGCAAGCCGCGCGAGGACATTCTTCACAGTGCCGCAGGTGCCGAATTCGTCGCAGTCAAACGCGGTTTGCACCTGGGGGTCGTAGCCGAGGCGCGTCAGAACATCGAGAACGCGGCCGCGAACAACATCGTCCTGAGGACTGCCGACGGGATGGGGCAGATCATCGCCAACCAACTGGAAAAGGACGTCGCGAGCACGCGCCGCGGAGAATTGGTTTGCGGGTACCGTGGACGGCTTCGAAGCGGGCGGACGAATCGTTGCAAGGGAAAGAAGAAAAATCGCCGCCAGGGCGGCGATCGCGAACAGGATTCTGCGAACTCCCGGGAGATTGTCCCGTTCCAAACCGCCCCTCCTTGCTGGCGCCATGCTAGGCTGGGCCCCATGGCAAGTCAATGGGACGGGGGGTATGCGGATAGGGACGGCAAAAAGGGACCCCCCTTCGATTGCGGGCGGGGATGGAAGGGGCGACGCTGGGCAGCCCCCTATGGACTCATGGCGGTTTACGATAAGTCGGTGACCATCGAAGCCGTGGAAGCATCCATCGACGAGCACTACGCCAAGTGGGCGTACGGCGATCCGACTCCCGTCAGGCAAATTGTGGCGGATTGAACCCGAGAAGTTCGTGATTCAATTGTCGTCGCAGAAAGATGGGCCACTGCTGATTTACCTCCCACTCGCCACGAAATCGCTGCCATATCACCACCCCAAGTGAATGTTCCTGTCGCCTTCGTGCCTGATTAACGCGACTGGCACTCGTTCAGTCCCAGAACCACTTCCATAC
This sequence comes from Candidatus Acidiferrum sp., assembly GCA_035517015.1. Taxonomy (GTDB): domain Bacteria; phylum Acidobacteriota; class Terriglobia; order Acidiferrales; family UBA7541; genus Palsa-295. The sequence continues at coordinate 29,959 of DATIZQ010000041.1, forward strand.
GCGTCCCGGATCGTAAGCAGTAGACAAAATGAAGATTGCGAGCAGTCCAGCAGCAAACACGCCAATGAGCACGGAGTATCGCCAATCGGTAACAACCTTGCGCCAGTTCCATCCGGCCAAACCGATCAGCAACGGAATGGAAACTACGAACGAGAGTTCGAGTACGTTAACTGCCCAATCGAGGGGAGCGGGAGCAAATCGCTGCGGGTCGTCGAACATTGGACGCGGCCATCTCGACGAAACCAGCCGGGTAACACACGTTTCAGTATACACACCGACGATCAAGAGCCACGGGATCGCACAAAGTGCTGAGAACCACCACGAGATTCGCGCTCTACCCGTCATGTTCGCCAGAAAGGGTCCGAGATGCAGTTTAACTCCGATAGTGTCTGGTAAACGCCCTTATCGGACAAGTGGAAATTGCAGGGGGGTCCCTATGCGAGTGGATCAAGTGCCGCCCGGACAATCCAGTACTCGCAATTCGCTATCAGAGCGGTGAGCTCTTTATTGCTCGCCTAGGTGAAAAGAAGGACTTTGTTCTTTACTCGACGCGAGAAGAAATACGGGGTCGATGGCTTGATTTCCGCTTCGAGACAAGGTTCTCGCCTGGCCAGGACGGATACATCGATGGCTGGCTGAACGACCGGCCCATCTTCCATTATCTCGGGCCGACCGCGTATCAGGTGAAGCGTGGCTATCCTAGCGGATAATGCCGCGAAAAAGGGACCACCCCCTCCCAAAGACGGGGTCGGGGCGAGGGGGACGAAATGGCTAGTGAATACGATGCATCCACAAGTCGGCTCGAAATCCGCGCGCACACGGGCTATTTTGTGCAGTTGAGTTGGCTTGTGCTTAATTTCGGATTTAATCGCGAAGGCCCTGACACCCTGTTTGGAATTGTTGGCATATAAGTGTCTTTCTGTGGGTACGTCGGGATGAAAGATCCCTAGGTCGAAGACAGCAGCTAGCCGCAAGTAACACGTATCCCTTCGGGTTAGTTTGCATTATCGCGCGCCCATCAGATAGACTTCGGTTCTGGATATAGTCGAAAGACAAGTTTTCTCAGATTTTCAGCGACCGTTATGCTTAAAACATGGATGTTGGAGAGATTTAAGTCTGTATACGACCGAACCGAGCTGCAATTAGGGCCGCTCACGCTTTTCGCAGGGGTAAACAATTCTGGGAAGAGTACTGTTCTTCAAAGTATTTTACTCGCTGCCCAAACCTTGCAAATGCCTCTACAGGAGCGTCCGATCACGCTGAATGGTCACATCGTCCGACTCGGCACATTCAACGACATTGTCTCCAGCGGACATGAAGGGAAAACCATAAAACTGGGCTTTTCTCTCAGCCAGTTGCAACAGGTGGGAGGTCGCCCTCGTTTTGGACAGCGCCGATTTACGCCAAGTTTCGTTCGGCAGGGAGCACTCGAGAACGTGGAGAGCCTTGGTTGCGAGTTTAGCTTCTCGTCCAGGGGAGAGGGCCAGCCGCCGGAGATTTTGCAAATTCAACCAAATCTTGAAGCCTCTGAGTTGAGGTTGCAGTTCAAGTCTGAAGACGCATCCTCGCCACGTACAGAAACTGTATCCATTCGACGTCGACATGAAGATGTCCGTGAATTTGCCGCGTTGCTTAAGTTGACGGCAGTCACTGTTCAAGACCTCAGAGCGCTCGAGTACGAGGTCGTGAAAACACCATCGTCTTCAGCTACGGGCTTATATCCTCCAGGTCGCACCGTTGGGGCATTTCTGTATCATTTTGTGCCGCGTTATTTGCTGACCGTTTACGACGAGGTAGAGCACCATGCCAACCAGATTACAAGGGCGTTCACCGCGACACCAGAGCCATGGCGAGATGATTTAGGGCCTTCCGATTTTGAAGGTCTTCCTCAAGAATTCAAAGAATTGGTGCTAGAAGTCTGTGAATTGGTGAAAGATCGAGCTATTGCTTCCGCTAGCCCGATTACGCAGGATCGGATTAAGGATGCCTTCGAAGAGTTGAAGGCTCGGTTCTCGCCGGAAGCGTATAGGAGACTTCTTGCTCGGTTCAATTCCGCGGATCGGACAGTAGTCTATCAACTGATGGCGGATAGGCAAAATGATTTGAACAACATCGCGCGCCAGAACAGAGCGCCCGAATACCGTACACGTTTTCGGGGAGTGACAGAGCCACTCGATTCCGGCGCCGAAGCCGTCGTTGAGTTTTTTCAAGATTACCTCAAATATTTGGCTCCGCTGCGTGACGAGCCGAAGCCTGTTTATCCGCTCTCCACATCAACTGATCCGACTGATGTGGGTTTTCGCGGCGAACACACGGCAGCTGTCCTTGAATTGAATCGCAATCGGACGGTGGAGTACATCAGTTCGGCAAGTCTTCAGGAAGGTGGTCATCGAAAATCGGAATATGAAACCCTTTACGCCGCCGTACTCGATTGGCTTGAATACATGGGCATCGTCACAGACGTTAAAACCTCTGATCTCGGAAAACTTGGGCATGAACTGAAGGTCGCCACGGGCGAAAATATGTGCTTACGAGACTTGACCCACGTGGGCGTCGGTGTGAGTCAGGTGCTGCCCATAGTCGTACTCGCCCTATTGGCCGATCGAGGATCGACATTGATTTTTGAGCAACCCGAACTGCATCTCCATCCGCGCGTTCAGAGCCGCCTTGCCGATTTCTTCCTTTCGATGATGCTTCTGGGAAAGCAGTGCATCGTGGAAACACACAGTGAACATCTCATCAATAAGCTCAGGCAGCACGTGGCCTCATCGGATCAGCCAGAAATGGCAAACAATATCGTCATGTATTTTGTGGAAGCGACGTCTGGCAAGTCCACCTACCGGCGAGTCGAGATCACACCCTCAGGCACTATCAAGGACTGGCCGAAGGGCTTTTTTGACGAAGGCGAAGAACTAGCTGCTGAAATTCTTAAGGCGGGCATTGCCAAAAGAAACCGATCCACCTCCCGGAAATGATCGCGACTTTGTTAGATTCATTCGTATTCGCGTGTCCAGCTGAACCCACCGATGACGATGTCGTCTCATTGATTAGATCACTCTTGGAGTGGCGAGATCTCGAGCGGACGGAATTGACCCGTATGTTTGTTTCTGCTCAAGCAGCCGATTGCCTCGCGAGGGCAGGGGGAGGATTCCCCCCTTGGCAACTAATTAGGAGCGCTATCGTCCGACTGGAGCTAGAATTTGCTCCACATGATGTTTTTTCCTTGATACAAGCCCTAATGGACCGACTACCGAAGATCGAAGAGGAAGTCGGCGTAAATGAAGTACTCCTCGAGGGGGCGACTTGTACTCCGGCTATTCACGCACGCAGGAATGAGGTTTTTAAGGCAGAATTCGAACGTCTCCTCGCTCTCGTTTGTCTTTTTACTGAAAGGCATAACCTCGCCGGCGAACACGTACCCGTCGTCCTGACTCGGGAGTTGAATGTATGTCCGACTAGAGTCAATTTCGCTGCATCGCTTGAAGACACGGATCCAAGGCTAGGTCGGCTTCCCCGACAGCTGGCAAATCCTGTTCTAGTATTTGATCATTCAGCGGAATATATCGATAATGTTGACCCCGTCGAAGTTTGGTCAGCTGCGGCGTCGCAGGCAACCTTGGCCGCCGCAATTCGCTTGTATACGCAACGTGTTGCCCAGCAATCAGGAGTCGAGTATTCGCAAGAATGGAACATAGGGGCGAGCTTCGTTCAAACGATCGTATCGCTCCGGCTACAAAGGAGGGCCCTCGGTCGTTCGGTCCTCAGAGCCTGCGCTGAGACGATTCTTAACCAGAACCTAGCTGCCACTCACGCGCTAAGGGTGAGTGCAGCTGCCAATTCTGCGCAGCTCCGTCGGCGTCAAGACTCCGCATGGAGGAGAGATATTGATCATGAGTTTCACCTTCACTACTGGACTACTTCGGAAGGACCCGAACTCGCAGCTGTAGTGCAACACAACGATTTTTCGATACCAGGGTAGAATCCTTTACATTTGCCTTTGCAGGCTTTTGCAGTGCTCGCAGCCCTGCCCTTACCACATTAATAATTGAAAAGTTCGCGTAATTCCTTAATCGGAAATCCTACGAGTTTTGCTAGGGCCTGCCAGTGCCGTGCATGTGGAACGTACGTTCCTTTGCGAATGTGAGTCGCGTAAGGCTGAGAAACATCAAGCGCCGAAGCGATAACCCCAACGGTGATCCCGGCGAGGCGCGGTCGAATCTTTTCGCAGTACACCTTCTCTGTCAGCCAGTCCGGTTTGTCTGACGGATTCCAAGCTTTCGCCGCAGCATTGTGCTGGCGCTGCTTTTCCGCTTGGCGGGCGCACACCTCCGGGCTGTGTGCGACCAATCGTCCAACCTTTGCTGCCTCAATCAGACCTTCTCTCGAAGCAGTTACGCCGCATGGGGCACAATACGTCCGACCGAATTTAATCGGCGCACCACAGGTGCGACAAACAGCCGGAGGGCGGGGCGGCACGACTGCCGCCGGATTGGACGGGGCTCCCTTGGCTACGCGTTTATGAGAGCCGGTCAACCTCGTTGCGGGAAAGACACTGCGAATCGGCTTCGGTCTTGTGAGCCAAAGCTCGCGGGTTAAGCGCTCAGCTAAGGGCGCAACAGCGCGAGCCCAAGTTGGCGCACTCTCGGATAAACGTGCTGCAAATGAACCCATTAGACGACAGTTGCCATCGCGCTCCTCGAAGAACCATTCTCGCCGTACGGTTTCCCTCGTGATCCAATTCAGCAAATAAGCGTCGACCTGCGGACGAACCGGCTCCATAAGATCGCAGGCGAGACTGTCGCGCGTAGGGGTGTCCATGTGGAGAAAACCGAGGCCGGGATCGAGACCGAGTGCAGCGACGGCTGAGCCCGCTTCCGCTTCGAGTATCGCATAGAGGTAGTTGAGGATCGCGTTAGGAGGATTCGCCGCGAGACGAGGCGATCTGGTCAACGGCGACATGCGACTCCCGAAGATGCGCCAGTGATCGGGCACGCGGTGCAAGTCGGTCTTTGGAAACATGATGGGTACAGAGCGCCAAGCGGACCAGTAAGCATGGCCCCCCTGTGCTTCGATATAGCGAATGTTTTCAAATGTAGCAGCGCTTGCTAGCGCGGCGCGGGCTGATGCAATCGTTCGGCTGGCCTCGCAATTGCCGAGGACATCGCGAGCCAGTGCCTCCTGTCGGGCAAGTTTTTCGCCAATCAATTCACGCCCAATGCGGAGTCCCACCTCGGACTGGCACGCGAGAGCTTGCGTCCGCCGCAATCGAGCATCTGATGGACGGACGGGTCCAGTCGTAATAAGAACAGAGCCGTCGCGTTCAAGCATCACGAACGACGCGTCCTGATCGGCCAGCCAACGAAGCGCCGCGAGCGAAACGAATCCGTCCGCGCCAATAACCACCAAACGACGTAGCCCATGATTTACACGGGGAAAGCGAGCGTAGCGCCGGACAGAGCCGATGCCGTCTTCCAGAATCAAGTGCCCACGATCCACGCGAACGCTTGTTCCGTAACCAAAGAGGGTGACAACTCCTTGTCGCGGTGTTATCAGGATGGGGGAATTGCGATCCTGTGATTGTTGCGGTACGGTCTGCGTAGCTGCCATCGGAGCTATACCTCCTATGGTCGTTAGGGCTTGCCGCCTGCTACCAACAGGCGACAGGCCCGCTCTTAAGCCAACTGTCGATACACAATTGTACCTCTGTCACGGACGGGTGTATCAGGCAATTTTCTGCCGAAGGGACTAGCGACAGTCGCAATGGGCGATACTTTGCAGCTACCCCCTCCAGAGCCCTTCTGGTTTGTCAATTCGGAATTGCTCGAAGAGCTATTACGCGCTGAACTTTCCCTTATGAGCCGGCTGCTCGCGCACCACCCTGAGCTTGGGAGTCTTCTTGATGCCCCTGTTGCTACTGTATCGGAACGAAAGGCTTGTTTCATTGTGCTAGCGCACCGCAAGGTGCTGGAGATGGTCTGTGAAATGCTCGCTGCGCGGTACGAGCAGCCCACGTTAAGTGATGAGGAATCGAACGCACTGAGCGCAACGAGCAACCTCGTTACAATTGACGCACCGGAATGGGTACTGGAGACGGACCGGTTAGTGGAGACACTCCCATTTCATTTTATTGGTGCCCTGCCGCAAACGCTTCGGATTGAGCGCTTTATGGAGAACGACGTAGAACAGATAGCGGCTCTCGGTACACTCAGCACGGTTGAGCAGCTTCAGACCTTAATTGAGAGCGTATTTGATCAGCAATTGCAACGACTAGAGAAGCGTTGGTCAGCGGGCATCCCTACTGCTCAGATCGAGCAGCCTCTCGTAACCAAGGGCAACCTTCCGAAAGGTACTGAGGGACTCGTTCGCAAAATCGATTTATCGGAGTACTCGCGGTACATGGACAACTTTACAGAAAAGCAGCGATTAGCGTTTGTGCTGAAATATGAATACGGACTCGGGCTCACCCAAATTGCTTTGCGCATGGGGATTGACCGGAAGACGGCAGACGAACACATCAAGGCTGCCGCGAAGAAAGTAAATCAAGCGCGTTCAAACGAAAAACGCAAGGCTCGTCGTGCCAAGAACGAGCCCGAGTTTTAGCACCCGCACCCGCCCCACAGCGCACCCCACGTTTCCCACCCCACAAAGATGCTGTACTTCAGACCGAGGTCAATACTTATCCCCTCGTTTTTTCAATTAGGTAGCCACCCACAACACCCCACGAATACCCCACGCGTGGGGACTTAGGGTGAAGGGGGACAAAAAGGTCATGGCTAAGAACATATATCGTCCGGCACGGCGCCGGGCGTTGGCTGTGCTCGCACGGATGCGCCGAGGAGAATCACTGTCGAACGCCACACGGGCTGAGCACACCACAGCACGCACCGTTCGGAAATTGGTCGGGAAACAGCTGAGGCGCGGCGCTTCTGGACGTTACTCGGCCACACGCGGTGACACGCTTAGGCGCGATCTTACTGTGCTTGGTTTCGATGGCTTTGAACCCGTTTCCGTTCGGTCATGGAAACAGGCACAGCTCGCCTCCGAGCACTTGATTGCGGTCAATCGATTTCTGCGAACAGGCGATCCCGAATGGCTGAAGCCCTTTGTCGGGAAACGAGTCGGCGGCGTTGAATTGCTCACCAATCCCGAGCGGCTGTATCAATTTGCGGATGCGGACTTGATTAAGCTGGATTCGCTGTATCGCGATCAACGCGGGACGCGCGAGGAGGGCTAGTCCATGGGACGGCCTCATAACCCAGCCCGTGCAGCACGACGCGAGACTGAGGCAATGGAAGAACTCGGAAAAGATCAACGCCGTTGCCTCTACTGCGGAAATACTGACCCTCTCCTGGTGCGTCCACGTCGGATCGAGGAACAGCATGTTGTCGGTCGCGATCGCGATCCACTGATAGTCCAGGCGTGCCTGAATTGTCATGCTGGTGCGCATGAAGCTTTACGCGATGCGGAGGTGCCAATGACGTCCGAGAGAGAACCAACCAAATTTGCTCGGGCAATCTTTCGGGCGTTAGCCGTTCACTTTTCACTGCTAGCGAAGGCGTGCTGGCGATTCGCAAAGAAAATGGAGGAATGACGTGATTCACGATCTTTATCTGCGGGCGCATGTTGTTGTGTCCAGCAAGGCCAGGGAGAAAACGATGCAATGGACAAGGCATTCGCTCAAGCAGTGGCCTGATTACGCCCTGGTCTGGGATACGGAAACGATGCTCGATCTCGAACAGACGCTCAATTTCGGCGTCTGGCGCTTCTGCCAACTTCAGGGCAATGAGTATGTGGCCGTCCAAGAAGGCGTCTTCTACCAGGATGGGATGACCGAGAGAGATATTCAAACTATTCTTGCCTACAAGCGAGACCATCGCGCTGACGGACTCGGAAGCGGAGCCGATTCCGACTTAGCCATGCTTTCGCGCGGCGAATTTGTTGAGCGAATATTTTGGGAATCCGTACGCGCCGGAGCTCTCGTCGTCGGATTCAACCTCTCGTTTGACATTTCGCGCATCCGTGTACGCTGGGCGACCGCCCGAAATGGCGGGTTCTCTTTTGTCCTCAGCCAGTTGAGCAGAAAACAAGTCGAGAATCTCCATCGTCCACGTATTCGCATCAGTCCCCTAAATGGAGTTGCTGAGCGGATCGAGCTGACCGCTGTACGCCGGAAGAATGAACAGGATAAGTGGCAGCGTGGACGTTTCTTGGACTTGCACACCCTTGCGTTCGCGCTGACTGACACTAGCCATTCCTTGGCGAGCGCAATCAAGGCCTTCGGCTCTCAACCAACGAAAATGGAGCACGAACCGACCGGCCAGACAACCGAAGAGGAGATCACATACGCGCGCCGGGATGTCCGAGCCACCCTCGGTTTACTCAATACTCTGAAACATGAATACGAGTTGCACCCGATTGCATTGCTCCCGGACCGGGCCTACAGCCCCGCATCCATCGGCAAAGCATATTTGCGGGCAATGGGAATTATCGAGCCGATGCGGAAGTTTAAGCACATCCCTCCGACGATTCACGGGATCGCGATGGCGGCTTATTACGGTGGAAGGGCAGAATGCCGTATCCGACGCTGGCCGGTTCCCGTGGTGCCGGTTGACCTCACCAGCGAGTACCCGAGCGTTGACGCCCTACTTGGCATCTGGGATCTGTTGACGGCGGAGCAACTCACAACGGAAGACGCCACGGAGGACGTGCGAGCGCTGCTGGTAGGCCTCACTCTGGACGACTTGTTCCAGCCTGTGTTTTGGAAGCAGCTTAACTTCTATGCGCAGGTCACACCGGAGGCCGATGTCCTGCCGGTCCGCTCCGTTTACGACAGCAAATCTGGTAGTTGCAATATCGGATTGAACCAACTGCATTGGAAACAGCCGATGTGGGTTGCCGGACCTGACCTGGTCACCAGCGTAATACTCAGCTGCCATATTCCGAACGTTCGTGCATCTTTTCGTGTGGTTCCACGTGGTAAGCAGCCCGGCCTTAAGCCAGTAAAACTCCGCAGTGCTATTTGGATCGACCCCAGAAGCGAGGATTTCTTCACGCGTGTGATCGAGTATCGAAAACAGAACAAGGCGGACGACAAATTGCAATATTTCCTCAAGATTTTGGCAAACAGTGCCTCCTATGGAACCTATCTCGAATTGAATCCGGTGAAGACTGACCCGAGGCGGAGGCCCAAAATCACAGTTTGTTCTGGTGAACAGATGTTCGAGCAGCCCGCGCCGCATATCATCGAACAACCGGGCAGCTTCTATTTTCCGTTGCTTGGCGCTTTGATTACAGCCGGTGGACGCTTGCTTCTGTCGATGATCGAGCGCTGCGTTCGCGATGCGGGCGGAACATACTTGTGCTGCGACACGGACGCGCTAATCATCGTCGCCAGCAAGGATGGGGGACCGGTTCAGATACCCGATGGCGTTCCTCCAATCAAAGCGCTCACATGGGTTGAGGTCGAGCAAATTAGGAGTCGGTTCGATTCTCTCTCTCCATACGACCGCAACATCGTGCCGAATCTTTTGCGGCTGACGGAGGAGAACTATGATGATAGCGGCGCTCAACGCCAGCTTTTTGGATTGTCGATAGCCGCCAAAAGGTACGCTCTCTACACAACGGCATGTAACCGGCCATATTGCAAGCACTCGAAGTGCCTCACAATTGTCGATCCCAAGGCACACGGTCTAATCTTTCTTGCTCCCAGCGAAGAACGCGAGAACGGCCTGCCAAAATGGTGGTGGGAATTGTGGCGCTTTCTCATAGCACTGGAATTTAAGCAGATCATTGACCCGACTTTCAGCGTCTTGATGGTTGCCGGACGAGCGACAAATGCCCACAGGGCCACACCCGTCCATGGTCAGCCCTCGTGGATCGGGCTACCGGCAATGATGAAGATGAGAATCTCAACGCCTCATTATTTGAATCAGATGAAAGGCAAAGCGAGCCCGTTCGGATTTGTGCTGCATCCTCGAACGCGTGACAAGCTGAAATTGACGCTGCTCACCCCGTTCAGCAAGAATCGCGCAAGGTGGGCGCGTTCCACCTGCACCAACACGCGTGATGGAAAGAGCTATCAACTCAATGAGTTCTCGCGAGCAGATATCATTACGTTGGGCGATATTCTGTGCGGCTATATTCAACACCCTGAAATCAAATCGCTCGGACCGGACGGAGAGAAATGCAAGGCATACACGCGCGGACTGCTGCGTCGGATGACCATTCACGGCGGACTACAACATTGCATCGGAAAAGAGGTTTCGCGCTTTGAACAGGGCAAAGACGACTTCATAGAAAACATCGACGACGCCTGCATTCACTATGACGGCGGACGCGTTGCAGCTAGCGAAGGCTTGAAAGCAGAGATCAGAGCGTTCGGACTGCGAAAAACAACTAAATTGACCGGGCTTGACCGCAAGACGATTCGGGCAATTCTACAAGGAAAGAAGGTGAAAGCGTCAACGCTCGCCAAGGTCGGGATCGGACTACGGCAAGACAGGTAGCATCGCGGTCTCTGCTTGCTAAAGCCGTAGAAGGGTTCGCAGATAACTTAACATTTCATCAAAGCTCGCCACGCGTGATCCACTCACTTTTCTTCTCTTGAACTCTGCAGGGCCAGCCGTATGATGGCTGCCAATGCCGAGCGGAAGCACAAGAAAGGTGTTTCTGGTAGTCGCGGGAGGAAATCCCGCCGCAGAGCGACATTTCGAGGACACGATCCAACGCAAGAGGAATCTCGAAGAAGTCAGGCGATTTCTGCCGTCTCAAGAGATCGAAAACTTGGAGCGGATTTACCACGGCTCGAATTTCATCGTGTGGGGTGCCGTTCCTGGACCGATGAACGAATCGCGGTGGGACAAGATGACACCCGGAGATGTGGTGCTCATCTACAACAACGGCCGCATCCGCTTCGCAGGTGAGATCGCGGCCAAGGTGAGGAATAGGGACCTCGCCCGTCATTTTTGGAAGGAGAACGAGGCCGGGAGCACGTGGGAGCTTATGTACTTCATCGTGAATGAGGAGAGGACGAATGTTCCAATTGAAAAGCTGAATCCTCTGTTCGGTTACCAGCCACATTATCACCCGCAGGGATTCTCGATGATCAATGAGGAGGCAGTCTCGCGATTCGTCCAGAATTACGGCGATATCCTCGGCGTGCTGAAGACGCTCGAAAGAGGCGAGGAACTGATTCAGGTCCCAACGCGGAAGGATGCATTGAACGCGCACATCGACGAGCGCATCGACCGCGTGTCGACAGAGCATGACGAGATGCAGTGGAGACTGATTCGTCTTGGCCAGCTTGCAAAGTGCGACGTCTGGGTGCCTAGGAACGACCAGCCGAAGCAGTACGAAGGACACCAGTTCCGTCACTTCGTGCTTCACGAGTTCCATGAGACGTTGGATGTGCCCCGAAGCATTGAGAACATCGACGTTGTCTGGAAATTTGGACCGTACTCAATAAAGTCGGCGTTCGAGATCGAGCATTCCACTTCCATCTATTCCGGGATTCTCAGGTTGTCCGATCTGAGGGCGGAGGCGCCGAATTCAAACTACCCCCTGTTCATCGTGTCTTCCGAAGATAGGAGAAGGAGAGTGTTTGAAGAGCTGAGGCGTCCAACGTTTTCTGGCCCATGCCTGCGGCTGAACGAGGTCATCAGGTTTTTGGGATACGAAAAGCTTCGTGACATTGACGAGTCGTCGAAGAGGGCCAAAGACTTCGACGCGAACGCTTTGCTGGCAGCCAGCGAGGGCGTTCCGCCTATTGCATAATCACACGACAGCCTGCGTTAAGATGGGTAGGTTTTCAACGGATACCGCCGTTCAATTCTCTAGAGAGGACCCTTCGCAGACCATCTGCAGTTCACGGAAGATGTCTGCGTGGTGCTGGCCGAGATAGCGCGCCACACGACCATTGTCAAAGAGCCTCGCGAGATAGCTGCGAGCTAGCACGAGGTTTAGAACTTGGTTCCCATGCGACTCCTCGACCAACTTCAAGTCTCTCTGCAAAACCTCCATTTCTTTTTCCATCTTGGCGATCTGCTCTGGTGTTAGCCCTTCCACGACTTTATGCTTGTCAGGTTCAAGGAGCATGTCGGGCTGGGTGGCTGCTAAAAGTGCCTTCGCATAAGGCACAGAGAAATTGGCCGATGCCAATAAGAGCTCAGCCACCTCGATCTGCCGCATCGGTTTCAATTTTCTAAGAATCGAGAAGACCCCAAGAGAAACCCGCTTGTTTTTGAGTAGCTCGGCAGCTTCCTTGCAGATGCCGTTTAATAAATCCCGCTTAGCCCTGATGCTGGTGACGTCAACCTTCAGTACCCTCGCAATCCGCTCTTCGGAGACACCGTTTCGAGTGGCTTTCAAAATCATACTGTGTTCCTGAATTGTCGCCATTCGGTTTACACGTTTGTTGTAGGTGTACGTCTCGTCGTCAGTCGCGATCAAGCAACGCGCATGGGTCTCACCGATTTGTTTCAGTACCGAAAGTCGAATATGTCCGTCTAACAGCACGAACGAATTCGAATTGCTGTTCTGCGGGAACACAATTAGCGGTTCGATGATGCCGACTTCGAGCACGGAGGAAAGAACCTGCTGGTACTTCTGAGTACTAATTATCGAGGATTTCACCTGTTTGAGTGGAAGGATGGATGTAACTGGCAAGACCACCCCTTGAGGGTCAAATGCGATTGAAACTTGTTTCGTCACGGGCAAGCCTTTTCAGTGATCTGGATTTTTTCAGCAAGCGGGGCTGGTAGTGAATCCAATCCCTCAGCGCGCAGCAACGTAATGAAGTGCTCATCACGAAAAAGATTCTTAACAGCCGATATGATGAGCAACAAACGGTGTTCCACCAGCTGCGATTTCTTTATCAAGAGCTTTTGCCTGTCTGCCTCCTGTCGATAAACTCGGACCAACCCATCGGCTGATCGCAGTTGATCACTTTTTCGCCGGGGGCCAGAGTTCGAATGCTTGCCCATAGCTTTGCGCATCTCGATGATGCGCCGAACGGTGAGCAGCTTGCGACCACGAAGGGTCTTTTCTTCATACGCTTGACAAAGAGCCCTTTGAACGCCCTCTTCGTCAGCGTCAGCGATCTGCATCGCGACTGATAGCGGTATTCGGCCCTTTTCAACAGCATAAAGTAAGCGTTCCTCGCCGTTCTTCAAAAGATGCGTAATTCCTCCAACGTAACTCTTAGCAACATCTATTTTCTTGGCAATCTCGGCGGTGCTGTAACCTCGGGACTTCAGGTTATTGATTTCGCGGAGCAATTCCAGTGGCCGAATTTGGCGACGAGCAACATTCTCGACCAGGCCCATCAAAAAGCATTCTTCCCTCGTTGCATCCTTAATAATTGCCGGGATCTCAGATTGGCCTAGCGCAATGAACGCTTCGAGACGGCCTTGACCACAAACAAGATCGTACGACTTTCCGTCCACTGGCTCGCTGCGACGGGCTACGGTAATGGGTCTTTTGAGTCCAATGTTGGAAATGTTCGACACGATGCTTTGAAAAACGGCTTTATTTCGACTTCGCGGATTCAAGACATTAATTTGATCGACAGGAATCATTTGGACCAGCGGGGCTGGATCATTCATGCTGCCTCCGGGATTCGCGTCCGCTTGGCCATATCAAAGAAAAAATCGAGAGTGTTGAAACGATACGTGTCCAAACTAACCGCGTTATCTTCGGCGAGAGTTAGTTTCTCGAAGGTCATATCGAGGCTTGGCAGAAGGTAATAATCCAGCGGATCCCGATTTCCAGCGTCCATTCGCACCGCGACGGTGATGTCCGGTTTCAGGCCAGCATCAACTCGAATCAGCCAGCGAAATGCTCCGGATTCCGTCTGCCGACACCGAGCAATCACCAGGGACGCGGTAAATTCATTGTTTATTGTCAGAACGTCGTTGCGAGTATCACCATTCACGAAGCCGCCCACTTTACGAATTTGCTCCGTCATACCCGCGATCACGGTGGGATACATCTGACGTAATTGCCGGTTGGTTTCGATAAACTGGTAGTCTCGTTCGGGAGTGTAAGCAATCAGTTTGTACGCTTGAACTAGACTGCTGAACCTGCTCCGATAAACTGAACTAGAAGCCATGCCTTCCGCTTCGTCGATCAGAATCCCGGAGAGACGACCTTCGCGTTTCAGCAAAGTGCGAAGCCGATCCAGCAATTCCTCATCTGTTTGTCTGTGACTGCGCTCGCGAATAATGTTTTGAGCTCTAGCGAACGAGTCCAGCGGAACAATTGGCTCAAATGCAGCATTGCTGCGAATCCACATGTCGGGTGCATTGACGACGCGCTTCTTCTTGAGCTTGAAAGAAACTTTGTTATAAACATTATTCCCTATATATTTCTCACTGGTTAAAACTTGGTGGACAGTGCCTCGTGTCCAAGCTCGCCCTAAATCCGTTGTCACCCGACGCTCGTTCAACATACTCGCCAGCTTAGATTCGACGATTCGATCCTCAATAAACATGCGATACATCCAACGAACGATCTCGACCTCCTCTGTGGGTCCCGGAACAAGGATCACGCGGTCCGTTTGAATGCTCTTCTGTTCTCCACGGTCGAGCACTCCTTTGTGATGGCCGCTGGCATCACGAAGCATTCGGCGAAGGCCAAAGCCCGCAGACCCTCCCTGGTGGTAGCCGAGTTCAATGAGCCGACATTGACCGATGAAAACCTTTGCGGAAAGCTCTCGGCTGTATTCACCGGCCATTGCCCGCTTTACGCCCTTGACGATAGTTGAGATGGGACTACCGTCATTCTCGAACTGCTCACCGCAGTAATGGACTTCGATTTTCGCGCGTCGGCAAATGTACTCGTAGTACGCGCTTTCATCAGCGTCCTGGAAGCGTCCCCAACGGCTTACGTCATAGACCAGAATCACGCTAAAGTCAGTGTCGCCATTCTGTACGTCGTGTATCAACTGTTTCAGAGCATCGCGACCGTCGATCCTGAGACCACTCTTACCAGCATCTGTATAAGTCCGCACGATGATCATCCCTCGGCGCTCAGCATACTGACTGATAACCTCTCGCTGATTCTCAGTGGAGTACTGCTGGTGCTCTGTGGACATGCGGACGTACTCCACTGCCCGGCGCTTTTCAGCCTCGGCTTGAGACGAAGAGGGTTGTGGCACTCGTTCAACTCGTTGCATTTAGAAGTTCGACGTAGCCCCTTTTTGGCTCCCAACTTCGTCGAACTCGTGTTGGGAATGAGACTCTACGCTGAAGAATATTTCAGGACGATGAAGTTATCGTTAGAATTCCGAAGCCAAACCGTCTCAGGGAAAAGTAACAGCCGAGTCGCGCGCGCCGCTCCGCGCCCTGTCCCCCCGATTGCTGCCCCTGCCATGGGAGGGGGTGGTCCCTTTGTCGCGGCATTATCCGCTATCCCGTCAATGGGACGGGGGGGTAGGCTATAGCGCGGGGAAAAGTGATACACCCTGGCGTTCGCGCCTGCGCACATAATCGCGGTGCGCGGTTGCTTCAAAAAGAACAGGAATTCGATAGAAGTGTGAAAAAAAAAAGAAAAAAAAGCAAATGTCCGATTACCCCGTTTCACGCCCGATTGCTTCGTCGGCGGAGCCACAAAAGGCGTTCGAATTTGGGACCAACTATCTCGGAATCGTTCACGGAACGTTCAGCACCGGCGATTCCACCGTCGTAAGTTTTGGCCTAACATGCACATCCGAGTAGGCTGCTATGGCAGACGACGTGCTCATATCGTATTCCGATAAGAGGTGTAAATGGGTCAGCAAAGAGCCGATCTTCTGCGTGGAACGTTGGACCTGCTGATCTTGAAAGCCCTCGCACTGGCACCGTTGCATGGAGTCGGTGTCTCCCGACGCATCACGCAGATTACCGGCGGTGCCTTTCGAGTGAGTTTTGGCTCGCTCTTTCCCTCGTTGCACCACATGGAACAGAAGGGTTGGGTGGAAGCCGAATGGCGCGCCTCGGAAAACAATCGGCGGGCCAAGTACTACCGCCTGACTTCGCGCGGGCGGGCACAGCTCAGGGCCGAGGAACGGGATTGGAGCCAAGTGGTCAAGATCATGACGGCGGCGGTCGAATCCGCCTGAGTTTGCATGGGAGGCATCATGCCAGCCCGAATTGCCAGTTTCTTCCGAAACCTCCTGCGCAAACGCGCGGTTGAGCAAGCATTGGACGATGAGCTGCAATCTGCGGTCGAACTTCTGACCCAGGAGAAGATGAACGAGGGGCTTTGGCGTTCAGAAGCCCGGCGGCAGGCGCTCATCGAACTAGGGGGCGTCGAGCAGGTTAAGCAAGAGGTGCGCGCCATTCGTTTCGGTAGGTTCCTGGAGACCTTCGCCCAGGATCTGCGTTTTGGTTTGCGCACCATGGCTAAATCGCCCGGCTTTACCGCCGTGGCTGTCCTCACTCTGGCCCTTGGCGTCGGCGCCAATACTGCTTTCTTTGGCGTCGTCAACACGACGCTCTTTCGCGCCCTGCCATACCCGCATCCGGAACAACTCGTGCACATCAATGAGCGCATCACTAAGTCCAACGCGTCCATGCCGGTTTCCTATCCGAATTTCGTCGATTGGAAGCGCCAGCAAACCTCTTTCTCGGTCCTGGCGATGTACAGCAACACTTCTCTCAATCTCACAACCGAGACGGGCACGGATCGGATGTCCGCGCTGCTGGTGGACCATGACTTCCTGAAGGCGCTCGACGTTCAGCCTGCACGCGGGCGCGATTTCACCGCCGATGATGATCGCATCGGCGCTCCACTGACCATGCTCATTACTCACGCCACCTGGTCTAGACGCTTCAACAGCGATCCGGGAATCGTGGGCCGCGCCGTCGAGGTGGACGGCAAGTCTGCAACCATCGTGGGCATTCTCCCTCCGGCTTTTCAATTCTTTCGACGCAGCGATTTGTTATTACCGCTGGGCCCCTTCGTCGAACAGTTGTATATGCAGACGCGCGATAACCATAGCAACGCGATGGTGGTGGCGCGCCTCAAACCGGGCCTCTCGTTGCTAGCAGCACGAGAGGAAATGGACTCCATCTCAACGCACCTTGCCGAACTGTATCCGAAGAGCAACAGCGGAAACGGGGTCAACCTCACGAGTCTTCGCCAGTACCTCGTGGGTGACGCCAAACCGCGCCAGCTGCTGTTGATGAGCGCTGTGGGTTTGGTTTTGCTGATCGTCTGCGTCAATGTAGCGACCCTTTCGTTGGCCCGCTCCTACTCCCGGGACCACGAGATGGCAGTCCGCGCCGCTCTGGGTGCCGGCCGTGGTCGGCTCATGCGTCAACTGCTCACCGAACCTCTTCTGCTCGCTGTCATCGGCGGCGGCTTAGGCCTGTTGCTCGCAACGGCATTGAGCGCCACCCTGGGATCTCTCGTGCCGTTCCAACTCCGGCAACTTGACCCGAGCGGCGCCTCGGCAATGGACCTTCGAGTGGCAGCCTTTGCATTCATCATCACGCTGCTTACGGGTCTCGGCTTTGGATTGGCCCCCGCTTGGCGGCTTTCGCACGCGAGACCGAATGATGCACTCAAAGACCGCGCCGTCGTCGGAAAGTCTTCTCTTGGCTTCCGCACCGCCGACCTGCTCGTTGTCGCTCAAGTCGGCCTCGCGAGCCTGCTAATCGTCGCCGCGGGACTGGTTTTGCGAAGCCTCTGGTCTCTTTCGAGAGAACCGCTGGGGTATCAGCCAGAGAATATGCTTTCCTTGCATTTAGCTTCTCCGGCAGCACGCATGGGTTATTCGCTGACCCGCGTCGGGGCGTTCTACGAGGAGGCGGCGGAACGCCTAGCCCGACTCCCCGGCGTTACTGCGGCTGCCGTTACCAGCAATCTCCCCTACGGCGAATACGATTCGCGCACCACGTTCCGGCTCCTCGATCGTCCCATCCCTGCGCCCAGCGAGTATCCCTCTGCCCCGTATCGGATCATCAGCCGCGACTATTTCCGGGCCATGGGCATTCCGCTTCAGCAGGGGCGTTTCTTTAGCGGAGAGGAGCCTATGCCCTCATTTTCTTCGGAAGCACCAAAGCTCGACGAGATCCTTGCGGCATTTCGCAAGGTTTCCTTTGACGGCATCGTCACCCGCGGCTTTGCGCAGCACTATTGGCCGGACGAAAATCCCATCGGCAAGCGCTTCCTGACGGGGAATGCCAACCTTCAGGTTGCTTTGGTCACCGTCGTTGGCGTTGTCGGCGACACCTCGGAAGACAAGTTGGGCCAGACCAACCACGAGGAGTTCTACCTATCTCTTCGGCAATACCCCGCTCCGCTGCCCGAATACTCGCTGGTCCTGCGGACGCGCGGGGATCCTTCTGCCCTCATCGAAGCGGCCAAGGCCGAGTTGCGACATATGACCACGAACGAAGCTGTCTACGATGTGCGTCCGGTCTCCTCGAGGATTTCCGAATCGATGTCCACCCAGACTTTTCAAACGCAGATCATCAGTTTGTTCGCCGGACTGGCGCTCTTGCTCGCTTCTGTGGGGCTCTATGGTCTGCTCGCCTTCAACGTCAGGCGCCGCTCCCGTGAGATCGGCATCCGCATGGCTCTGGGCGCTTCCCCCAAGGACGTTTTCGAGAGTGTGATTCTTCGTGGCTTAGCCCTCGTGATTCCCGGACTCACTTTGGGCCTCCTGGGAGCCTGGGCTTTGGGGCACTGTCTCCAGAATCTACTCTACCGTGTTTCCCCGACCGATCCTCTCACCTATGCGCTCGGTGCCTTGGCCCTCCTGCTCTCCGCTTTCCTTGCCTGCTGGCTTCCTGCGCGCAGGGCGATGCGCGTCGATCCTATGGTCGCGCTGAGGTATGAATAGTTGTGGGTGCTTCCTTCGGAACCCCGGTTTTCTCGAAAATATAACCGACGATAGTGCTTCCGGCTATTCCAGCGAGGCGCCGATTGGCAAAAAGCATGTAGTTGTCAAGTTCCTTCCCGTCACGCAGCTTTTTGATGCGGGGAATCTCCTCGGAGAGAATGCTAGTCGTGTCCGGCTTCGGATTGTAAAAGTCCGTCTCGGAAAAACTTTTGTTGTACCCATTGGTGTGCTTTGCCTGGATGATCGTAGTGCCTTTCCAAGGAGACGCCTTGCTGGGATGTAGCTCAGCTGTTCCTACGAACTTCGCGTCGCGTCCGCCGTCTTTTCCCTTTGAGAAGCCTTGCACGCTGATTCCGAGAAGGTTTTGGCAAAGAAGAATGATCAACGTCTCGAATTGCTCGTCCGCCAAGTTTTCGTAGCCGTATTTCATTTCCTTAGGTGTACCGATTAAAGCACATCTTGGAGTTGGAAGCTCTGGTTGAAATGAGAGGCGCACCCCGAATCCATTACGAGACGGGTTTGGCGCACCCAAAGGCGAAAGCTGTCCGGGTGTATCACTTTTCCCCGCCTTATAGCCATACCCGTCAATGGGACGGGAGGGCAGGTTGACGCCACAGCGGCGAACCAATAGAGTTGCCGGTTTGCAACGCGGCTAGAGTCCGGCGATTGCACGCTTTCCCTTCCATTTGCGCATGCTTGCGGAGGAACAAATGAGAATTCGCGGAGCGTTGTTTGCGGTTGTTGCGGTCGTCTGCGGCGGAACATGGATGGCCTTGCGAGCCGACGAACCGGCGAAAAAGTCTCTCACACCGGAGATGGCGATCACGATGCGGGCGGAAACCGACCTGCGATTCTCGCCGGACGGCAGCCGCGTCGCGCTTGTCGCCAGCGAGCCGCTGAAGGGCACGGCGCGCAAGCGCCACATCTGGGTTCTCGATGTGGCAACCCGCAAAGTCCGCCAGTTTACGTTCTCCGATAAGTCGGATTTCTCGCCGCGATGGTCGCCGGACGGACACACGCTGGCGTTTCTCTCGAGCCGCGGAGACCAGACGCAGATTTACTTTCTGTCGATGGATGGCGGCGAAGCCTACGCCGTCACAGAGGGCAAGCGCAGCGTCCATTCATTCGAGTGGTCGCCTGACGGCACGCAAATTGCCTTCATCGCGCCCGAAGCCAAGACGGACGACGAGGAGAAAAAGGAGAAGGACAAGGACGATGCGCGGGTGGTCGACAAAGATGATAAGCCCGCGGGCCTCTGGCTTCTCGATGTCGACTCGCACAAGGCGCACCAGATCGTGGCTCGCCCATGGCAGGTGGAAGGAGTTGAATGGCTGCCCTCCGGCGACCGCCTGATCGTCTCCGCCACCGATCACCCAGAATCGGACGAGGACACCAATCGGATTTTCTCAGTTGGTGCGATAGACGGAAAAATGACGCTGCTTTTCGCGCCTCGCGGCCCCTTCGGCGACCTGCACGTCTCGAAAGACGGCAAATGGCTCGCCTTCATGGGCGCCCGCGTCGACGGGCCGCTGCCGCACGATCTCTTCGTGCTTCCCACCGCAGGCGGCACTCCAAAGAATCTCACGGCAGAGAATCTCGACCGCCAGCTTTCCAGTTACGTTTGGCAGGCCGGCGACACCATCGTCGCCGCGGAGGAAGATGGATTCCGTTCGAAACTCTGCCGGATAACTCTCGACCAGAAGGTTGAGCAGTTCCCCGCGTTGCCGGTGAATCCCCAGAGCTTCGATGTTTCGCCGTCGTCGGCCTCGACGGTCGTCTTCGCCGGCGGCACCGCCAGCGAGCCTACCGAACTTTGGCTCGCCACCGGTTCCTCGCCCGCCGTGCGCGTCTCGAACTTCAATAAGGACTGGGACGCGATTCAGTTGGCCAAGCCCGAGTACTTCCGCTACAAGAGTTTCGACGGCGCCGAAATCGAAGGCGCGCTGCTGCTGCCGGCGAACTATGACGGCCACTCGAAGCTACCGCTGATCACCCTGGTTCACGGCGGCCCCACCGGCCGGTGGGCCGACTCCGTTCAGAGCTGGGGCCAGCTCCTCGTCGAGCGCGGCTACGCGATTTTCTACCCCAATGTTCGCGGTTCAACCGGCTACGGAGAAAAATTCGTCGAGATGAATCGAGCGGACTGGGGCGGCGCGGATTTCAAAGATGTGATGGCGGGAGTCGACGTGCTCATCGCGCGCGGCGTTGCGGATCCCAACCGCCTGGGTATCGGCGGCTGGTCGTATGGCGGCTATATGGCCGAGTGGGCCATCACGCAAACCACGCGCTTCAAGGCCGCTGTCTCCGGCGCGGGCATGGCGGACCTCATCGCCGAGTTCGGCACCGAGAGCCATCCCTCATACGACGAATGGTTTTTTGGACAGCCGTACGAGAAGCCGGAAGGATTCCTCCACAGCTCGCCCTTCGTGTACATGAAGAACGCGAAGACGCCCACGCTGATTCTCCAGGGCGAGAACGACACCACCGACCCGCTTGGCCAGAGCCAGCAACTCTATCGAGGCCTGAAACATTACGGCGTAAAAGCCGAACTGGTGCAATATCCCCGCGAGCCGCACGGCCCGCAGGAGGAAAAGCACAATCTCGACATCCTCAATCGCATCGTCGCCTGGTACGACGACAACATGAAATAGCGCCGCGGTCTGAAACGCGGTGCGCTAACGGCTAATAGGCCGGATTTGCTACTATTGCGCCCGCGCGGCGCTTGGACGCGCCCCCAATCGGCGAAGCGCCGGAACTCAACTCCTTGAGGAGATCCTCGATGCGACGAACCACGATCGTGGCGGCGATTGCCGTCATCCTGTCGGCCCTTCTGGTGATTCACGCGCGCGGGACGGACGCAGCCCCTGTTGCGCGCGTTGCCGCCGCGGACCAACTCGGCAAGGTGGACTTCCCCACCTCCTGCTCGCCGCAGGCGCAGCCCATCATCGAGAAAGGCGTCGCGCTGCTGCATTCGTTCCAATATCAGCAGGCCGAGGCGACGTTCACGGAAGGCGCGAAGCAAGATCCGCAGTGCGCCATCGCTCACTGGGGCGAGGCGATGTCTCTCTACCATCAGCTGTGGGACTTTCCGGACTCCGACACGCTGGCAAAGGGCCGCAGCGAGGTTGCGCAGGCGCAGAAGCTCGCGCCCAACACGGGCCGCGAGCACGGGTATATCGACGCCGCGGCGGCCTTCTATCAGGACGCCAAGCTCAGTCACGCGGCCCGCGTGCGAGCCTATGCCGCGGCCATGGAGCAATTGCACGGAGATTTCCCGGGCGACGTCGAAGCCTCGGCGTTCTATGCGCTGTCGCTCGTGAACCTGGCGGACTATGGGGAAGAGAACGTCAACCTGAAAAAGGCGATCGCGATTCTCGATCCGCTCTTTCAGCAGTATCCCGACAATCCCGGTATCGCGCACTACCTGATTCATGCAACCGACACTCCGGAGCTCGCGCCGCAAGGGCTTGCCGCCGCTCGCCGGTACGCGCAAATCGCTCCGGATTCGTCGCACGCGCTGCACATGCCGTCCCACATTTTCACGCGCCTCGGCCTGTGGCAGGAGTCCATCGATTCAAACATCGCCGCCTCCGCGGCTGCGGCAAAAGCGACCGCAGCGCATCAGGCGGACGCGGGTTATCAGCTCCACGCGATGGATTATCTCAACTACGCCTATCTGCAGAGCGGCCAGGAAGCGAAGGCTCGCGAGGTGCTTGCGGACTTGAAGAACGTCACCGGCGCGAGCGCCGATGAGATCGGACAGCACGAAAGCTGGTTTTCGTCGCGCGATGCGCTCGAACTGCACCGATGGAAAGAGGCGGCTGCCCTCGAGCCCCCGAAGATTCAACCGAGATCCCTCGATGCCACATACTTCGTCCGCGTGGTTGGCGCTGCTCGCAGCGGCGACGCGAAAGCCGCGCGCGCGGACCTGAAGAAGTTGAATGCCGCGATGTCCGCCCAGAGCCACCAGATGAAGCACATGGGCTATTCGCCTTCATCGGGGCCGTCGGTCGAGCAACAGGAAGCGGAGGCGTGGCTGAAATTTGCGGAGGGAAAAAAGGACGACGCGCTGAAGCTCATGCGGGACGCTGCCGACCGCGAGGACGCGTCCGGACTCGATTCCCTCTCGATGCCGGCTCGCGAGATGCTGGGCGACATGCTCCTTGAGTTGAAACGGCCAGCCGAGGCGCTGGAGGCGTATCGGATCTCGCTGAAGGAATCGCCGAACCGGTTCGACGGACTTTGGGGAGCCGCGCAATCGGCGCAGGCGGCCGGCGATGCAAGCGCGGCAAAAGGCTTCTACGCGAGATTAGTTGAAATATCGGGAGCAGCCGCCGACAGGCCGGAGTTGAGGGAAGCCCGAGGTTACCTGGCCGAGAAATAAAAGCTGCGGAGAGGCCCCGCCTGCCAGCTAGTTTGACGCCTTCACAATTTTTCCGGAGCCATCCTGCACGAAGGTAGTCTGTGCCTTCTCGTGCTCCATATTCCGATATTCCTGCGCGACCTGCACGATCGACTTCGGCTTGACGGCCAAGTCGGCGATGCCCTTTGCAACCACCTGGTCATAGGCCATGAAGGACGACGGGACAAAATCCATGCTCGAACCGTTCGTTACTCCCATTCGAAAGTAGGTTGTCGGAAGAGGAGTAATAAAGGGAAACGTAAAGGTCGAAAGCGATCCGGCGCCTTTCGCGTTTATCGCGTTCGAGGTCGAATTGAGCGGTACCCCCGTCGAGCCAGCCATACCTTGCGACTGCGCATGCGCAGGTACAGAAGAAGCCAGAAGAACCAACGCCCCAAGTCCAACGAGCAGCCTCATAGAGTGCCCCCTGCAACGGGAAAACTACAACTGTAGGCCGCGCAATCGTAGTACCATGGGCCCATCGCAGATATGCTTAGTGTTTTCAATAATTTAGAAAAAACTGATAGTCAGGGAGGAGGCACAAAGACGAAATAGGCAGGCGAAAATGTGAAATGCTCTTCAGTTGCGGGGCTCGTCTCATTATTGAACATCCTGTGAAACCGTGCTTTACACGTTTCGGCCGGCATGCTAGTTTGTCTTCCCGTACCGCCGATCCGACAGCGCCAGGCGGCAGGGCCATTGACTATCGACCCGCCACAGTTTTTGTCCCGGGATTCCTCCGAACAAAACCAGGAAGCAGCCTCTTCTTCGATTCGGGCTTGCAAATGGGAAAGCCATGACGCGAGGTGTGGGTGCTAAAACTTCGTAAGGTCGAACTGCTGGGTTTCAAGTCGTTCTGCGAGAAGACGCCGATCACGTTCAGCGGCAGCGGGATCACTTGCATCGTCGGCCCGAACGGCTGCGGCAAGTCGAACGTCGTGGACGCCATTTCCTGGGTGCTTGGCGAGCAGAGCCACAAGATGCTGCGCGCCGAGCGGATGTCCGACTGCATCTTCAACGGCACAACGAAGCGGCCGCCGATGGGCCTTGCGGAAGTGACGCTCACTCTTGTCGATCCCGAGCTTGCCGACGCGGTCGCGAGAGTGCTCGACGGGCCGGAGCCCGTCCCCAACAGCGCGCCCGCCGAGACACCGATGCCGGACCCGCCGGCGGAATTGGAGGAGAGCTCCGGACACGCCAGCGGCTCCGCCGAAAATGCTCCGGCACAGAAGCCGTGGAAAAAGCGCGGCGCGGAGAAGCCTGCAATCACTCTGAAACCCGGCGAGGTGGTGATCGCGCGGCGGCTCTATCGCTCCGGACAGAGCGAATACCTGATCAACGGGCGTGTGGCGCGTCTCCGCGACATTCAGGAAATCTTCATGGGCATGGGCTTGGGCCCGGATACCTACGCGATCATCGAACAGGGCCGGATCGGCCAGATCCTCAACTCGAAGCCGATGGACCGCCGCGCGATCATCGAAGAGGCCGCCGGTATCACGATGTACAAAACGAAGCGGCGCCTTGCGGAAGCGAAACTCGAAGCGTCGAAAATCAATTTGTCGCGCGTCAACGACATTCTTGTCGAAGTCGAGAAGCAACTCGCGTCGCTGAAGCGCCAGGCGTCGAAGGCGCGCCGCTACGCCGAATTGCGCGAACAGATGCGCGGCTTGTTGCGCGTCGTGCTGGCGAGCAAGGCGGAGCATCTCGACATCGAAGCCGCGCGTCTCGAGAATCTCCTGCGCGAGATGAGCGAGGCCGAAGAGCGCGGCGCGCGTTCCGTGCACGAGCTTGAAACCGAGCAGGAGCGCCTAAGCGCGCGCACGTACGAGCTGGATGCGGAACTGCGGCAGACTCAGAACCTGCTGGGGCAAGCGGCGCTCGATCTGGATCGCGCCGAGAACCGGATCACATTCAATCGCGAGCAGGTGGCTCAGTTCGAATCGCGCGCCGCGCGGCTGGCCGTGGAAATCGAGCAGGCCGAGCGGCAAACGATCGATCTCTCGGCCCGCCTCACCGCGCAGCGCGATTCGGTGAACGCCCTTCGCGACCAGACAGCGGCCCTCGAACAGAGCTTGCTCGAGTGTGCGGAGCAATCCTCGGCCAGCGCCGGCCATCAGCAACAACTCGAGACACGCATGGAAGAACTCCGGCAACTCGCCGGGCGCCTCGTGGCGGAGTCGGCGCGCTTGCAGGCCGAATCCCAGCAGGCCGAGGAGGCTGCGACACGGCACGCCGCAGCCGAAGGAGAGCGTTCCAGCGCGTTGCGAGGGGCCGAGACCGAATTTTCGAGCCTTGAGGAACGCGTGAGCGCCGCCGACATCGCCTTCGAAGCGGCAGAGTTGAGCGCGCGGCAGCTCGGTACCGCGGTGCGCGACGCGCAAGCACGCTTGGTCGACCTCCGGCGAGTGCGGCAGGAAACATCGCAACAACTCGAGGAGACGCGCCAGTCGCTCTCTGCGGAGCGCGCCCGCCATGCTTCCGTTGAGAAGATCCTTGCCGACCGCGCTTACACGGCCGACGCCGTGCAGAAGCTGTTTAATGCCACCGGGCAAGCAGAGTCCCGTGGCTTCCATGCGGTGGGGCTGCTCGCCGATTACGCAGAGGTGCAGGAAGAATATGAAGGCGCCGTCGAGCAATTCTTGCGCGAAGAACTCGAATACGTCGTGGTCGAGTCCTTCGACGCCGCGCGCGCCGGCATCGCGCTTCTCCGCGACGATCTGGGCGGGCATGCGACCTTCTTCGTCGACTCGGTGCGAAATCTGGACGTGGACAAAGTCGAAACGAGTTCGTCGATGCCGGGAGACTTCATCGCGCGGCTCGACCGGATTGTCGAGTTCCGGGAACCGCTTGGTCCAGCCACAAAATATTTCCTGAAAAAGTTGCGGACGGCCTACATCGTTCAGTCCGCGGAAGTGGCCGAGCGGATGGCTCACGATAATCCGCACAGCTATTTCCTAACGATGGACGGCAGTTGTTATCACGGCCGGACCGTGTCCGGGGGGCGGAAGGGCGAGGCCGGCCCGCTCGCGTTGAAGCGGGAGTTGCGGCAGCACGAAGCCGAAGCGGCACGTCTCGAGAAAATCGCAGCGGAACAACAGACCGGCCTGGCGAAGCTTGAGTCCGAAATTTCCACGGGTGAACAGACCGTGGCGACGGCGCTCTCCGAGCACGTCGAAGCGGAAAAATCCCTAGTGACCGCTACACATCTGCGCGAGCAGGCACGTGCCGAGCTGAGCCGCATCGAATCGACGCTCGCCGCCGAGCGCGAGGAAATCGCGCGGCTCCGCGGCGCGGCGCAGGCCTCCCGCGAGCGTGCCGAGCAGGCGCGACGCGAGCACGAAGAGGCTATTCGCTCGCGCGTGGCGGCGGAATCCGAAACGGTCGACGCCGGCGAGAGACTGATGAGGTTGCGTCAGGACTTCCAGACGCTCCAGGAACGCGTGGTCGCTCGCCGCGAGGAGCTTGCGGCCATCTCCGAGCGCTTCGCCAGTGCTGAAGCGATTGCGGAGCGTTTCGAAGCGGAAATGTCTGCGGCGGGCGAGCGGGTGAACTCACTGAAGCAGCAACAAGGAGCCCTACTTCAGGAGAAGGCGGAGATCGAGGCTTCGTGCGACCAGCTTGCGCGGCAAGCCGAATTCCTGGGCGGCGAAAAGATTCGACTGGAAGAACAAAAGCTAACCTTCGAGAAGGAATGGGAAGAGGCTCGGGCGCGCGCGGGTCAGGTCGACGAATCGCTTCGAGGCAAGCGCCAGTCGCTCGACGAGCTGCGCACCTATCGCAGCCAGCGCCAGATCGAGAAGGCGCGCAATGACGCCGACCGGGATTACCTCCGCCAGACGTGCGTGGCCGAGCTGAATGCTCAGCCGGAGGAACTGATGGCGCAGGCGCCACAGCTTCTGATCGGCGAAGAGCTCGTGGCGGCGGAGACGAACTACAACGAGATGAAGGCCCGCGTGGAGGCGATGGGGCCCGTGAACATGATGGCGCTCGAAGAATTCCAGGAGTGCGAGCAGCGTGAGCAATTCCTGCGGCGCGAGCGAGACGACCTGGTGCAATCGATCGAAAACACGCAGCTGACGATCAACGAGCTCGACCAGGTTTCCCGCCAGAAATTCGAGGAGGCCTTCAACTTCATCAACACGCATTTCGCCGTCGCATTCCAATCGCTCTTCGGAGGCGGGCACGGCGAGATGCGTCTGAGCGAGCCGGACAGCTCCGGCGACGCGGGGATCGATATCGTCGCGCAGCCGCCGGGCAAACGGCTGCAGAACATCCTGCTGCTCTCCGGCGGCGAAAAGGCGCTGACGGCGCTCGCGTTGCTGATCGCCGTTTTCAAGTACCAACCCAGCCCGTTCTGCATTCTGGACGAGGTCGATGCGCCGCTGGACGAGGCGAACGTCGGGCGTTTCAACAAAATGCTCGCGGAAATGTGCGCGCAGACGCAGTTCATCGTTGTCACGCACAACCGCAAGACGATGGAAATGGGTTCGGTCCTGTACGGCGTGACGATGCAAGAGCCCGGAGTGTCGAACCTGGTGTCGGTGAAATGGGAAGAAGCCGCGGCGGTCGCGGAACGGAAAGCGGCCAGCGCCGCCTGATTTCACTTGCAGGTCAAGTGATCGCCAAAAGTTTTCCACACTTTGCGTCGCAACGATCCACTTCTGCCTTTTCTTCCCGATTGACATCTTCGTTCGCTGCGCTAGAATACCGCCCTCCCAGCAACTGAGGACATCAACTTCGTGGCTTCTCCACAAATTAATGGTGTTGTTGCAGAAACGGATTTTCCGGGGCTGAAACTGCGGGGCCGAGGAAAGGTTCGTGACATCTACGAACTCGACGACCGCCTGCTTATTGTCGCAACGGACCGTCTCTCCGCGTTTGACGTCGTTCTTCCCACGCCGATTCCCGACAAGGGCCGCGTGCTGACGCAGCTTTCGCTCTTCTGGTTCGAGAAGCTCGCTGACGTGACGCCTAACCACGTGCTGACTGCGAAGAATTTCTCCGGGGAGCTGGCGCCCTACGCCGCGTCGCTCGAAGGCCGCGCAATGCTGGTGCGCCGAACTGAACCAGTTCCCATCGAGTGCGTCGTGCGCGGGTATATTTCCGGCTCGGGTTGGAAGGACTACCAGAAGACAGGCGCGATTTGCGGAATCCCGCTGCCGAAAGGGCTGCGCGAATCGGACAAACTGCCCGAGCCGATTTTCACGCCGTCCACGAAAGCCACCAGCGGGCACGATGAAAACATTTCGTTCGACGAGACCGTGGCGCGCATTGGCCGGCCACTCGCCGAACAGTTGCGAGACACGAGCCTTACGATTTATCGCAAGGCCTCCGAGCACGCTTCCGCTCGCGGAATCATCATCGCCGACACGAAGTTCGAGTTCGGCCTGCTGGACGGCAAGCTCATCTGGATCGACGAGGCGCTGACGCCGGACTCGTCGCGATTCTGGCCCGCCGCAAAGTACGCGCCGGGCAGCGCACAGCCATCCTTCGACAAGCAGTACGTTCGCGATTACCTCGAACATATCGGTTGGAACAAGCGGCCGCCGGCCCCAGCGCTTCCGCCGGATGTGGTCGCGGCCACTCGGGACAAGTACCGGGAAGCGTATCAACGCGTCACCGGGCACACACTCGACTGAAGGCGAGCGCCCTGAAGGTGCTCGCGGCGCGCATCGCGGAGCGTACCACTGTGAAAGAGCAACTCGAATCGCTGGTCGGAATGATGGTCGAGCGCGGGATCCTACTCGAGGAAGCCGTCAGCGAATTCGAGAAGAAATTCATCAAGCGCGCGCTCGAGCGCTCCAACGGGAATCAATCGCGCGCAGCCAAGCTGCTGGGGATTCACCGCAATACGCTCAGCCGAAAAGTCGACGCGTACAAACTCGATCACGCCCGAAATCGCCACTGAGATCTGTCCTCGGTCTCGCCTCTCGCCTGACTAACTTCCACCCTCGGCCGATCCTCCGAAAGCGGGAAAGTGTATAGATTAGAAATTTGTTATGTCATTTTTTTTCATAGCATTGCGGGAATTTCTAATCTTCGCGGGGCAGATTAGGCGGAACAAAGTCGGGGAGCGGAATTCGTTGGCGCTTCAGACAAAAAGGCCGGCCCGGTGAGGGGCCGGCCATCAGCAAAATCGGGATTGCGGTGGACGCCTAGCGCTGCGACTTCTTCGGCGGGACCTTGTGTTTCCCGGTGCTTCCCTTTTCGGGAATGATGCTCGGGTCGACCTTCACTTGATCCCAGTGCAGCATGAAGGGCGAGGGATCGTAGCTAACGAGCGTGCCGGAGAAGCGAATGCCGTCGTCCTTCTGCAGGCGGACAACATCCGGCTGGGGTGGGATTTGCGTGGTCGCACCGCCCGCAGGAGCGCTTCCGACCGGCGGCGCCGACGTCCAAACCTTCACATCCATATTCGGCGTGGTCGCGGCCTGCATTTCATCCGCGGTCGCAGCCGTATCCACCATGAAATCGACGAAGCCGTCGCTCTGCTTCGCATCGATAATCTTTCCAACGACTTCCGGAAATTCCGCGCCGCAAATCGCGAGCCACGTCATCTTGGCCTTGTCGCCGCCACCACTCAGATCGCTGATCACGCTGAGGATGTTGCTCGACTGCCGAACCTGGTTCAGGTCGGCCTGGCTTGGAAGAGTCCACGTGGACGGACGGTCGGGCGAATTCTGAGCGAGTTGCAGAAGCTCGTTGAGCTGGTCGGCGGCCTGACTATCGCACCCAGGCTGCTCGTACGCGAGGATCTGCTTCTGCAAATAATCCTTGATCTTGTCGGCGTCTGGAACCTTCAAATCGACGGCGCGCGCGAGAGCCCAAAAACCGTCCAGATACTGAGGCGGATTCATGCCGAGGTAGGCGAGGCCAAGGCGATACGCGGAAACGGCGTCGTCGGCCTTGTTGGACAAGGCGGACTTGAAGGCTTGCGCGGCGCCGGCGTTGTCCTTCAACTGAAGGTCCGCAAATCCCGCAGCCGCATAGAAGAAGGCGAGCCCCGGCTTCTTCTGGTCCTTGAACTGCTCGTCGGTGAGCGTTGCATTCGCGGGTTTGGGGAACTCGTCGAGCAGCTTGGCGCCTTCGAGGGCGGCATCCCGTTCCTTCGTAAGCTGATCCTGAATGTTGATCTTGGGAAGCGTCGAATAAATGGCGGAAAAGACCTGCACGCGAGTCTGCAGAGCGCCCAGACGGACATCCACACCGACTTTGTCGCCCATGGCGACGAGCTTGTCCGCGTATTCGATCGTCTTCGGATAATCCTTCAGCCCATTGTACGTCGTGTAGTAGAGCTGGTAGACGTACTGCATGAGCGTGGAGTTCGGGTATTTGGCGACGAAATCGTCAAGGAGCTTGATCCGCGTCTGCAGATCCTTTTCGGAGTTCGCGGCTTGGAAGGCGTTGTATTCGGGCAGGGTATACGTCGTCTTCTGCTGGTTCTGCTGCTGAGCGTCCTGAGCAGCGGCGGGGCGTGAAGGCGCACCGACAAGGACGAGAGCGGCCAGAAACATCACGAGTCTGTTGAAACACTTTCGCGTCATCACTTCCCTGCCTCCTGTACCAGATTCAGTTCGGGCAAGCGGCCAAACTCAGGACCACAACCCTGCAGGTCAACGGGACAAACAAAATCCGGGGAATTATAGGGAAAGCCTTCCACGCACGCAAGGCTAAATCCGAATATGGATGCGACCTGAAGCTCAGGCCGGTCATCCTCGTGACACTGCTGTCCAGATGATAACATGGTGAACCGAAACGATACCGGAAGATTGGAGCGGAAAAACTCATGGCCACCGGCAAGGCCCTCGAAGGAAAGACGGCAGTTGTGACGGGTGCGAGCCGCGGAATCGGACTCGCCATCGCGCGGAAGCTCGGCGAACTGGGAGCGGGAGTGGGAATTTGCGCCCGCGAACCAAAGAGGCTGGAAAACGCGGCGCGGGAACTCAAGGGCAAAGGGATCAAGACCTTTGCGGTGCATGCAGATGTGACGCGTCCAGCCGACATTATGTTGCTTTTGCAGCAAACTCAAAGCGCCCTCGGGCCAATCGACATCCTGGTGAACAACGCCGGCACGGGCTACTTCGGCCCTTCGCACGAAGCGTCGGAAGCAGACTGGGACACAGTATTGGACACCAATTTGAAGGCGGTGTTCCTGCTGACCAAGGCAATTGCGCCCGGAATGATCGCGCGGGGCGGCGGGCACATCATCAACATCGCGTCACTGGCGGGAAAGAACGCGTTCGCGGGCGGCGGAATCTACTGCGCGTCAAAGTGGGGGCTGCTCGGATTCACGCAGTGCGTGGCGGAGGATCTGCGCGGGTACGGTATTCGTGTGAGCGCCGTTTGTCCCGGGTCGGTGGCGACAGAGTTTTCGCCGCACACGGGGAAGGACCCGCGAAAGATGCTGCAGCCGGACGACGTGGCACACGCCGTGGCAATGCTGGTAACGCAAGCGCCGCAAAGCTTCATCAGCGAGGTGGTGATGCGGCCGACGCAGAAGCCGTGAAGCGCACCGCGAGGAAAGCCGGGCACGGCATGCCGTGCCCCTACGGACGATCTGGCGGCCGACGTGGCGGCGTTCAAATCCAGAGGTAGGCGCCGGATTCGCCGTAGGGCAGGTTCACGTAGTAGAGACTCGCCATCGGGATCGCTTCAAGCGCGCGGCACAATTTCTGGGCGCCGTGCTTCGGGCAAAACGCTTCAGCGGATTCTTCGCGAATTCGGTCCACTTCGTCGAGGCTGGGAACCTGCTCGCGTGAAAACCACAGCCATGTCGCAGGACGGTCGCAGGCTTCGCACGTTCGGTCATTCCGTTCGAGCCGATGCGTGAGAGCCTGCGCCACATCGGGCTTCAGCCCAGCGCCTTCAAA
Organism: Candidatus Acidiferrum sp.; assembly: GCA_035517015.1. GTDB lineage: Bacteria > Acidobacteriota > Terriglobia > Acidiferrales > UBA7541 > Palsa-295. The sequence continues at coordinate 62,057 of DATIZQ010000041.1, forward strand.
ATCGGGGGCACCAACAAAGAAGTATTGGGTGAAGAGTTCGGGATCCGGCTCGAAGGCGAGCGTTCGGCCGGGATAAGCAGCAAGCTCGTCCTGAATCGTATCGACGAGGCACTCGCGGCACAGCGAGATTTCGGGCCGGCCGGGCGTGCGCGTCAGCGAGCTCTTGCCGCGGAGGTAGAGCGTATCGGGCAGGAGCGTCGCCAGCCAGGCGGCGTCGCGCCGATCGAGATGGATGCACGCGGGCGGTCTGGCCTTCAGCCACGACCACCAACTGCGGCTGCGGCGCGAAATCTCGACTCGAGGATATGCGACCTCGCAGGAAATTGCGGGCATTGCGCGCGGCCTCCGGGCGGCAAGAATCGTAGCAGATTCGAGGGGATCTTTCGGAGGGAGACGTGGGGGCGTTGTGGGCAGAGATGAGGCTCGCTTGAGCCAATCGGGTGTCAATCGTCAAAGCACGGGTTCCCGGCACTTCGCTGCGCGCGTGCCGGGCTAAGTACAATCGCGCCTCCGGCGCAGAGGCGGCGGTCAGCTCCCGGCGCCGCGTTTTTCCGCAAGACGTGGACTCCGGGCTTCGATGCCAAACAGGCTCGCGAGCAGAGTGAGGAGAGCGGTTTGTCCGACGAGGAGCGTTCGGCTATCATGAATTCCGGCAGATGCGGCACACGCAATTCTGAAAATATCTCGCGCGAGCGAACACGGAGGAAGTGAAATGGCGATTTCGGTGGGAGCGGCAGCTCCGGAATTCACGCTGAAGGATCAGAACCAGAAAGAAGTGAAGCTGTCGGACTACAAAGGCAAGAACGTGGTCATCATTTTTTATCCGCTGGACTGGAGCCCGGTGTGCACGAACGAGCATGCGTGCTTCGTGAACGACATGAAGCGGTTCGAGCAATTGAACGCGCAGGTGCTGGGGATCAGCGTCGACAGCGCGTGGTCTCACAAGGCGTTCGCCGAGAAGATGGGAATTCATTACCCGCTGCTTGCGGATTTCCAGCCCCGCGGCGCGGTAGGCGAGAAGTTCGGAGTGTTTCTCGCGGACAAGGGAATCACGGGGCGCGCGATCGCGATCGTCGATCGCAACGGAAAGATCGCGTGGTTCAAGAACTACGATATTCCGGTGGTGCCGGACATCAAGGAAGTGGCGGATGCGCTGGCGAAGGTGAATTAGAAGCTAGGAAGTTAGAAGTTAGAGGCTAGAAGACGCTAGCGAGGCGGTGGAGACGCAGGGTTGGGATTTGCGAAGGTGCGGATGTAGTCCACCACCTGCCAGCGCTCCGTATCCGTGAGCTTGTCCTGGAAGGCGGGCATGGGGAGATGCCCGTGCGTGATCTTCCAGAAGAGTTCGCCGTCGGTCAGACGCTTCATTTCAGCTGCGTTCGTGAAGTCGGAGGGCTTGACGGAGAGTTCGCCCGCCCGGTCGCCGTTGCCGTCACCGTTCTCGCCGTGACAGCTCTTGCAGCGCTTCGAATAATTGAACATGCCGGCGTCAACCGCGGATTCGGTGGGGGGGACGGGATTCTGCAGCCTCTTCGCGGCCGCGGGAGCGCTCCATTCAGTAAGGGAATAAAGCACGGCAGAACCCCCGGCGATCAGGATCAGGCCCAGCGCACCGAGCAGGAGTTTGCGATTCGTGCTTCCGGCAGGTGAAGGTCCCACGAGGTCTCCCTGTAAGGTCGCATCCAGCGCCCTTCAAAATTGTCGCACACCGGCGCTAGACGGGCAAAAGCGGATTGAAGCCCTAAGGAGCGGAGTGGAAAACGCGCAGAACGGAAATCAAGACGATGATAAGCATGACCACAACGTAAATGCGCAGTCCCCACAGCAAGGCGCGAATGCCCACAGAAAGTTCTCGCTTGCCGAAGTGAGTTTGCTTCTTGGCCGCCACCACCTGGTCGGCTTCGAGCAGCGAGAGCACGACGCGAGGGTCCCTCAGATCCGGACGCGATGTATTCACGGCCGCCGCGTCGAGCGGCGGCTGCTCCGGGTTCGCCCCGACGTCTTTCGATTTCGGCACGTCACCCATGATCACGTCTCATTCCTCGCATCATCAGCCTAACCTCCAAACCATCGCGGAAACACAGTCGCAATCCCAAAGCCCAATCCAGCGATAACCAGCAGTATGGTCACAACGACACCGGCAATATTGGCGCCTGTTGTGTTCACATATTCGCCCATGACGTCCGCGTCGTTCACCAGCAGCAAGAGAAACACGATTGCGGGAGGCATGGCGAGAACAGCAATGACGTTCACGGTCAAAACAACGAATTCGAGCGGAAATTGCGGAATCAAAACGAGCGCCGCAGCGGTGCAAGCGGAGCCGATCAAGGTCAAGTAGAAGGGCCAAGCGTCCCGAAGCGGACGATTCAAGCTGTGGCCGGTCTGGAAGACCTCTCCGAAGGCATAGGCGGAGGACGTGGAGATCGCGATGGCGGCAACAATGCCCGCTTCGAAGATGCCCAAGGCTAGACAAGCCGCGCCCACGTGACCGATCCAAGGCTCGAGAGCTTGCGCAAACTGAGCGCCTTGAAAGTCCGCGGCGTTGATGCCGTGCTGAAGGAGAGGCGCCGTGGCAAGAATCGCGGCGATCGCGAAAACGGAAGCCAGCAGAGCTCCCAGAAACGTGTCGATGCGGCCAGCGTTGATGTCGCGCGGCTGCATGCCCTTATCGACGACGGCGCTCTGCTGAAAGAAGAGCATCCAGGGCGTGACGGTGGCGCCGATGTCCGAAAGAACCAGCAAGAGAATCTCGAACCGGCTTCCGACGGGCAAAGGCTTCCACGTGAGCAGCGCGTGACCTACGTTGTGCCAATCGGGCCGAGCGAGTATTGCGGCGGGGATGAACAGCGCGTTGAAAATGGCGAGGGTCAGCGTGATGCGCTCCCAGGTCCAATACCGTCCAGTGGTGATGGCGCCGAGCACGATCACAAGCGCGCCACCTACCGCGATCGAAGGCTTGATTCCGAAGAAACCGAGGCCAGCGCGCACGCCAATGAATTCGGTGACCAACGTCAGGAAGTTTCCGAGAACCAAGTCGCCCATCGAAAAAAATCCCCAGAACTTTCCGAAGCGATCAAAAATCAGCTCGGCGTGGCCACGGTGAGTGACCGCACCGAGACGCACCGTCATCTCCTGCACGATGAATCCCATCACAAACGTAAGCAGGACGAAGGGAATGAAAAAGCCGATGCCAAACCGCGCGCCCGTGGCCGAATAGGAGAGCATGCTGGGGGCGTCGTTTTCGCCCAGGAAAACGAGGATGCCGGGCCCAACCAGCAGCCAGAGCAGGCGGAGTCCGCCGAAGCTCCGCGAGCCGCGGCCCTTCCAACGCGCGCGGGCGACCTGCCAGCGGTCGCGAGCGCGATCCACGTCTTCGTGGGTGAGGAGGCCGGCGAGTTCGGGCGCCGATGCGACCGCGGACTCCGTGGTCGGGTGAGCGGGACGATACGGGGGAGCGCCAGGAGTGTCGCGAGGATCGGCCAAGGGTTAACTCTGCTAAATGCCATGCATAAACTACGCTTAACATAAAAGAACGTCAACCGATACGTGAAGGAAAGTTGCGAAACGTGCCAGAGGCGGCGCGCTCTCTGCTATAGTGAGCGATTGAAATCGAAGGGAGTGAAGGATGGCAGAAGCGCCGAAACAGCAACAGCAGGTTCAAATCAAGGCCGACGAGAAGGAATTGCTCGGGCAATACTCGAATCTGGTGGTGGTGCACCACAACGCCGAGGAGTTCACGCTGAATTTCGTCTATATGTTTCCGACCGTGCCGCAGGGAAAGCTCGTGGCGAGCCTGATCGTCAGCCCGCGGCATGCGAAGCGGCTCATGCGCGCCCTGCAGGAAAACATCGCACGATACGAAGCGCAATTCGGCGCACTTCCCGAAGGACCAGGGCCCGGGCCGGAGCCGAACGTGGGGTTCGTCCAGTGAAAGAGGGGCGAATTCGATTTTGCGAAGCGGAGGATCAGGGCGAAGGCGACGGCGCCACGACCCAATTCCCACTTGAATCCAGGAATTCAAGGCCGACGGCGAAGCCGGATTGAGGAACCGTCTGACAATAGGCGACGCGTGCGACGGAGCGGAATGAACCAGTGACGGTGGCGATGGTCAAGCGCTCGTTGATCCTCCACCGACGAACACTGAAGACGCGGGCGCCGCGCGCGCTGACGTTGTCCGTGAAAGTGGTTTCGGTGCCGGGAAGCACGGCATGGCCGGTAATCTGGACGGCGACTTCGATTGGCACGCGGGTTTCACGCCGAAGTGCGGGAACCGTTTTGAGACCCCCCATCCCAAAAGGCATCTGCGTTGCTCCCAACTTGAGATTTCAGAGACAGGCCGCAACGTGCCGGAAACGCGGCTTCTTTTCGCCGCGGCCCTTCATGCGATAGAGAGCGCGGTCGGCGGCTCCCAAGAGCTTTTCAATGGTTGTTCCGTCCATCGGATAAACGGCAAGACCGACGCTGACCGAGACGGCCGGCTGCTGGCCATCATTGGCCAGTTGTTCGCAGATGCGAACGGCGGCCTGCTTGGCTTCCTTTTCGCCGGATTCAGGAAGAATCAGGGCAAACTCATCGCCACCGTAGCGTCCAGGAGTGTCGATCGCGCGGCTGCTGCTTCGCAACGCGGCGCCGAGACGCTTGATGGCGCGGCTGCCGGTCAGGTGGCCGAACCTGTCGTTGATCTTCTTCAAGCCGTCGAGATCGAAAAGCAGGACGGCAAAGCTGCGGCCCGTGCGGCGCGAGCGCTGGAGCTCGTTCTCGAGGGTCTCGAACAGGCGGCGATGGTTCGCGAGTCCCGTGAGCGAGTCCGACGAAGCGAGTTTGCTCACCTGATCGAACAGCTGCGCGTTATCGAGAAGCGTTCCGCCGAGCACCACAACGTAGCTCAACACCATGATGACGTGTGCCAAGGTGAAGGGCGCGTCCATGACCCGCTGCGATTCGCTGATGGTCACGTGGCAGATCACGTTGAGCAGGGCCGCAATGTAGAGAGCACGGTCGAGCGAGGCGTTCGCTCGGCGCAGGCGCCGATGATAGCCGATCGCGGCAGCAACGTAGATCGCCGCGGGAAGCAAATCCCAGGGGCGCGGAATCATCGCGCCGGGGAGAATCCTGGGCGGCGCTGGGAGCATGAAATAGAAGACGCTCGTGAGATACGCCACCGCGCCGACAATCAGCGTGGCGACTGCCATTTCCTTCGCCGGATCGCGCGACACGGGGACGCGACGCTCGACAGTGAGGGCGGCAAGCAAGAGCACGCCGAGAAGGGTCCGGCCAGCGAGCCAGGCGAGCGAGATATGGTCGCCCGGAAGTGTGGTGACGAGCATGCCGCGATAGAACGTCATGCTCGTCCCCGCTTCCACCAGGCCCGCCAGGACAAAACCAAAAGCGAGAATCAGCGAAATGCGATCGTGAGTTCCGCGGAAACGCACCAACGCGTTCGCAGCAAAGGTGAAGGCAATCAGGCTGCCGGCCATCTCGAGATACGTGTCCAGAAGCGGGTCGGCAACGTAGGAGGAGCCGCGAAGGACCAGCAGGAAGACGAGATAGGCCCCCGTCGCAATCATCCAGATGAGGACGAGGCGGAAGCGGTCCAAATGCCCCCAGAATCTAGCCGGTGAAGCCACATCTCCCCCAAGAAGGAAACACGTACCCTCAAATCATAGAGCAAGTCGTCTGCCTTTGGTAATGGTAGTTTTAGTACTAGGTAAGCCAATGATTATAGGTAGCTTACGTTGGAGGCACCTGTACGCATGAGGGGGGAGTACTAGGAGGCCACTACCAGCCGAGTAGAAAAGTTACCAGCGCGGAACAAGCGTTCCCAGACTAAGATCAGGGTTTGCTTTCGTCGGCGGCGCGCACGGCGGATTCAGCGGCCTGGAAGCCGATGCGGCTGTGGGTCCCGTCGCAGAAGGGCTTGGAGACGGAGCCGCCGCAGCGGCAAAGCGAAAACGCGGTCTTGCCGGTGAGGTCGTACTTGTTTCCTGCGGCATCAACGAGCTCTACGGTCCCTTCCGCTGCCTCGACGCGAAATGGGCCGTTCGGCCTGACCGTGATCTTCACCTGAGCCATCGATTCCTCCAGAGAACTCGAGAGAGCGCCGAACCCCATGCGGCGTGCAGCGCTTGTAGACGGGCCAGCGCACTTTAGTACTTTGGGACCGACGGGTCAACTTCGTCAGACCAGGCGAGAATACCGCCCTTCAGGTTCAGGACCTTGCGGAAGCCGGCCTTGCGCAGGAACTCCGTAGCTTCAGCCGAGCGCTTTCCGCTCCGGCAGTGCGCGATGATCTCACGCGAACTGTCGAGTTCGCTCGCGCGGCGAGAGAGATCCCCGAGGGGTATCAGGTAGCCGCCGAGATTGCAGATCTGATATTCGTGAGGTTCGCGAACATCGAGGATGAAGAGGTCATCGCCGCGGTCGAGGCGCGATTTCAATTCGCGCGGCGTGATCTCCGGAACCGTGACCTGCGGCGCCGGCGCTTCTTCGCCGCGGACGCCGCAAAACTCGGCGTAGTCAATCAGATGTGTGACCGTCGGATGGTTTCCGCAAACGGGGCACTCAGGATTCTTGCGAAGCTTGAGTTCCCGGAAACGCATCGCAAGAGCATCGAAAAGAAGCAATCGCCCGACGAGAGGTTCGCCTTTTCCTATGATCAACTTCAGCGTTTCAGCGGCTTGAATCGAACCAACGATGCCCGGCAAGACACCCAGCACACCGCCTTCCGCACAGGACGGAACGAGGCCCGGAGGAGGCGGCTCCGGATACAAGCAGCGATAGCACGGGCCGTCGGGGTAACCGAAGATCGTGGTTTGCCCCTCGAAGCGAAAGATCGAGCCATAGACGTTAGGCTTTTTCAGGAGAACGCACGCATCGTTCACCAGATAGCGCGTGGGGAAATTGTCGGTGCCATCGACGATGATGTCGTAGTCCTTGAATAGCTCGAGGGCGTTCTCGCTCGTCAGCCGCATTTCATGTGCACGGATCTCAATATCGGGATTAAGGCCGCGAAGACGCTCTTTAGCCGCCTCGATCTTCGGCCGGCCCACATCCTCGGAACTGAAAAGGATCTGGCGCTGGAGATTCGTGAAGTCGACCGTGTCAAAATCGACGATACCGATCCGCCCGACTCCCGCCGCTGCCAGATAGAGGCCGAGCGGAGCACCCAGACCTCCGGTGCCGATGCAAAGGACCTTCGCCTGCTTCAGCTTGAGCTGCCCATCCATGCCCACCTCGGGCATGATGAGATGGCGGCTATAGCGCAGCACCTCTTCCTTCGATAGAGTCGCGAGCGGCTGATTCGCAGCCGGCGTCACCGCGATTTCTGTTTTTGTTGCCATGCGACCTTCTCCCTCAGTCTTTGCCACGTTCAATCCGATGCGCCGCCGGCGATGGACGGCACGATGCTGACCGTGTCACCCTCGCGCAGCCGCGTCTGATCCTTTTGCAGGTAGCGAATGTCCTCGTCGTTCACGTACACGTTGACGAAGCTTCGCAGGCGGCCGTCGTCCGCGTACAGGTGCTTTCTGAGCTCCTGGTATCGGCTCGTGAGCGAGGCCAGCGCCTCACCCACTGTCGAAGCCTGCAGTTCAACGCTCTCTTGCTTGGCCGCGTAGGCCCGAAGCGGCGTCGGGATAATGACTTTCACAACCACTTGATGTTCTCCTTCTGTGACGGACTAAACCGGTTGCGGAGATTGCCCGACCATTTCGATTGCCTCGGAATCGTACGCAGCGCGATCGTCGTGCAGACGCCACGACGTCATGTCGCGCGGCTCGCCTTTCTGCACGCTGACGATGATGTAACTGTACCAAGGCCATGCATGCTCGCGGTCGAATTCGCTTGGGCGCGCCGGGGCATCTGGATGCGAATGATACCAGCCCAGCAACTCCAGCTGCTTTTCGCACGCGGTCTTCTCCGCCAAACGGACATCCCCGGACGCCAGTTCGAAGCGATTGCGCGGCGAATCATGGCGGCGATTTGAAAGCGGGAGCAAATCAATAACTTCACGGGAACCATCGCCGTCGTGACCGAGCAAGGCACCACAGCATTCGTGCGGATACGTCTCGACGCCATGCGCCTGGATTCGCCGAACGAGATCATCACGAATTCTCAGCACCGAGACACTCATTCCTCGCTCCAAAAACGCTCGGTCAAGTACTTTTCGCCGGAGTCCGGGAAGACAGTAACGATGACGGCGCGCTCGCCACGAGGCAAGCGGCTCGCGACGGCGAGGCAAGCGCACATCGCCGCGCCGGAACTCACTCCCGCCAACATTCCCTCTTCACGCGCAAGCCGCTTGACCATCCGCTGCGCGTCTTCGGTGTGCACCGCGAGATTTTCATCCGCGAGGCTGGCATCGTAAATGGGCGGCACAATGGCAGTGGCCATATGCTTCAGTCCCTCTATTCCGTGAAAACTCGAGTCGGGCTGAAAGCTGATGCACCGAATCTTCGGATTCAATTCCTTCAGGCGGCGCGTTGTCCCGACGAACGTTCCGCTCGTGCCGAGGCCCGCGACAAAGTGAGTGATTCTTCCATCTGTTTGCTTCCAAATCTCCACGGCAGTGCCGGAATAGTGGGCCGCAGGATTGGCAGGATTCGCATACTGGTCGACATAGAAGTACCGGTCGGGATCGGCGTTGTAAATCTCACGGACACGGCGGATTGCACCGTCGGTGCCTTCGTCGCCCGGAGTCAAGACGATATCAACGCCATACGCCTTCAAGATGGCCTTGCGCTCGGGCGAGGCGCTGCTCGGCAGGCAAAGCTTTACGCGATAACCCAACGCAGCCCCGATCATGGCGCAGGCTATTCCCGTATTGCCGCTGGTGGCGTCGAGAATAATCTTCCCCGGAAGCAATTGGCCGCGGCGCTCTCCGTCTCGGATCATGGAATACGCGGCGCGGTCCTTGACTGAGCCGCCCGGGTTGAACCACTCGACCTTGGCATAGAATTCCACTTCGGGGAAATCAGCAGTGACTCGCTCCACCTTGACCAGAGGAGTGTTGCCGATCCGCTCGAGCAGATGGCGCCGCCCGACAATGACGTCGGGCACTCGCTGAGAAGTTAAGGCGACTGGTTTATTCGCTGACATCGTGTTTTCCCATCGGACTGGGTTAACCCTGTCTCCCAAGACTGAACGCGTCCAGCGCTTCCAAAGTGGGCCGCTGTAAAACGCCGTCGTATCTATTTTAGTTGGAAGAACTTAGCAGATTGCGACGTCGCTTCGCATGCGGCGACAACAACAACGGTGGGAGAGGGGATTATCACTGCCGAGTTGGCTAAAGCACGTCATCTCGATCCCAAGTATACACCTTTCGATGCTCAGAGTCTCGGGTGGGACGCGGATTTTTAGCTTTACAGGCTGGCCGTGAACTTCCTATTCTGGGGTCGGATGTGGTACGTCGACAAGATCTTCGATCAGGCTCAAATCGAGTCGCTCTCCGGAAAGGGCTTTCTGGTCCGCAGTTCGGGCGGCGTGGTCCGCATCGAGAAATACGGATGCGGCGCGGAAATGCGCAAGACGCCGCAAGGGCGGTATCAGATGACCATCATCCCCTCCATCATGTTCGATGGTCAATTCACGCATCTTTGGGATGCCGGCTATCAGAAGTTCCTTCTGACTCACGACGGCAGAAAGTTCCCGGTTCGAGTGAACCAACTGAGCGACCTGCGACGATTCAATGAAGAGTTGCGAACCGCGTTGGGAGTCCCCACATATTACAACGAAGCCCTCGGATCCACCTGCCACTACAGCGTGTACGACCGGGTAAAAGGGCGTACCGGCGACGTACCGGACGAAACTGTGGGCGCTCAGGAAGAGTCAGAGCACTAGATCCCCGCTTCGACCCTCGACCCGCACGATTACTGAACTTGTGAAGCAGCTGAAGCCTGTTCGAGCCGGCGCCGCAGGCGAGCCGGGTCAACTCGATGCTGCGCAAAAAACTGCGACCCGACGAAGATCACGGGCACGTCGTTCGTATAGCGGTCGTGCAGAACCGGGTCATCATCGACGTCGACTTCGCGCAGACGTGCACAGAATTCGGCGACGAGCGGCGCAATGATCGCCTTTGCCTCATCGCAGAGATGGCAGGCTTCACGGGTGTACAGCGTGACGTCCCGGGGCGCGGCGACTGCGATACGCCCATCCTCCGTCCGGCTGTAGAAGTCGCCGCCGTCGTCGCGAAGCAAACCGGAGTGGATCAGCTCAAACACCTTGTCAAGGACGGCATTCCGCTCCTCGGGGGGATTGCCTCCCACGAATTCGAACAGCGTGTGAAGATCGAGGGAATCGCGTTCGAGTTGATCGAAGGTCGAAAGAATTCGCTGTGCGAGTGGATCCATGCCCGCCTCTGTCCCGCCGCTATGGCTTGACGGTGTAATACTGCTGAAAGGGTCCGCTGTAAGGATAAAAAGCGCGGGAACGATAGAGCTCCGCGATCTGGCGGATATGACCCAGGTCGTGAAAGGCCCATTCGTTCATCAGGTGGCCGATGGTGATCGAGCCGATCTTGGCATGCTGGCCCTTGCGAGAAAGAACCGACGGCGGAACGTAGCGCAGGAACGACAGGCTACGGTCACGTTCGTGGCAGAACTTCTTCAGGTTCTCACGAGCCTTGCTCGAGGAATAATTGCCTGCCGCGTACGAAGCGTTTTGATCATAGGGTTCGATCTGCGGATTGTCCGTCTCGATCATCACGCGTATTCGTTCCCGGAAGGCGACCGTTTCCACTTCGGCCAGGTGCGCGAGAACCTCGCTAATGGACCAGCGGTCCATCGACGGCTTCCAGTGCATCTGCTCGTCGGTGGCGGACCACACAATCTTCTCGATGATGATGGGTGTCTGCTCGAGCACGGGAATTCCGGGCAGAGCGTCTGGGTTCGGCGTAGCGGCCATGGATTCCTCCGGGGAAACGATACAGCTCGTTTTTCTTATACCCCATTCGAGAAGGCGTTGTCGAAGGCAAGCTTGTGCGGCCAGTGAGGTACGTGGTAAACGAGAAGCCGGGGGGAAGTAATGGCCCAGGTCCTGGCACTGGTGGACGATCTGTTCTTTCAGGCGAAGATGCTCGAGACGGCAAGGCATGTCGGCGTCGAACTGCGAACGTGCAGCACGGTAGACGCGCTGCTGGGCGAAATCGCAAAGGAAGCGCCGAGGCTCGTGCTTGTGGACCTGAACGCGCGCGACAAGCCAATTGCGGCCATCGAGCGGATGCAATCCGGTTCCGTACAGGTCCCGATCGTCGCGTTTCTGTCGCACGTCCAGGTGGAGCTCGCCGCACGAGCGCGCGCCGCCGGCTGCAACACGGTGATGGCGCGGTCGCAATTCACGCGCGACTTGGCAACCATCCTCTCAGGAGCGAAATCCCACTCGTAATGAACAAGAAAACTGGACTGGGAGCTACGATCCTTGCCGCGACGCTTCTTGCCGGAACGCTGCTTGCCTGCGCAGCGGCCGACGCGCAAGACGGCCATGAGCCTGATCCGGCAAGTGCATTGTCGGCTGCGCTGGCCGCTGCTTGTCGCGCGAACGCGACCGACTTCGCAAATTACCTAACGGCGGACAACGCACCTGCCTTCCAAGAGCTGCCTGCACCGCAGCGTACCGAGTTTATGAAGAGATTCGCCACTGCGAACGCGCCCGGCAAGCCATTGCTTTCCAACGATCCTCAAAATCACATCGTCCTGAACTGCGAAACGCCGAGCGAAACCATCACGTTTCGCTTCGGCGATGTGCGACTTCACGAGAACCTGGCTTTCATTCCCGTCACAGTCGTTGGAGCACAGAAGGTCCAGTTCGGCCTGGTGCGCGAAGGCGGGAGTTGGCGCGTGATTTCGCTGGGGTTGGTGCTGCTGGACATTCCCGAGCTTTCGAAGCAATGGGCGAACGAAGACATGACGAGCCGCGAAGATGCGATCGTCACGGCGCTAGAGGGCCTGACGGAGGCGATTCAGCGGTACCAGCGCGCGTTCGGGAAGCTGCCGGGCTCGCTCGCTGAACTCGGACCTGCGCCAGCCGGGCAAATCTCGCCGGAAGAGGCGTCGCTGGTCGACAAGGACCTCGCCGCAGGAGCTGCGGGCGGATACCACTTCGGGTATCGAGTCGTTTCGACTGCCGATCCCAACGCTCCGACATTCGAGCTAACTGCCACGCCAGACGGCTACGGCAAAACGGGCCGGCGGTCATTTTTCGTGGACGGCGCCGGCAGAATCCACGCGGCGGACAAGGGCGGCGCCGCGGCGACAGGGGACGACCCAGTCCTCGATGCGGAAAAGACGCAATAATTCCGTGGCTCAGGTATAATTCGTGATTACAGTCCCATTCCACCCGGCGTTTCGCGCTAATGTCCACACAAACCGCGCCACAGAAACAGTCTTCCGAGCAGGCCATCCGATCTGCGAACCAGCGGTTCTATGCCGCGTTCGAATCGCTCGACTTGGAGGAAATGGCGGGAGTGTGGGCGCATGATGACGACGTTCAGTGCGTTCACCCCGGATGGGATCTTCTGATCGGGTGGGAAGAGGTGCGCGAACGATGGGCCAGGATTTTCGCGAACGCCAAGCGGGTGCGCATCGCGTTGAGTTCCGTTTGGGTAAGGGTTGAAGGCGACGTCGGCTGGGTAGCGTGCACAGAGCACGTCACGACGGCTTTTGCGGACGGCTTTGACGAAGCCACCGTGCAAGCCACGAACATTTTTGTCCTTCGCGAGGGCCAATGGTTCCTCGTCGCGCATCACGCCTCGCCCCTGCCAACTCCAACGCCGTCGACCGTTCAATAGAACCAAGACCTCGAGTCTCCGAACGGAACGCTTGGGCCCTCGAGGAGATTTCGCGGGCGGTGGCGTCTGGAGGCAACCTGTACCGGGCGAGATGGGGTGTGGTATCCTAACGGCGATTTCATTTAGGCACTCGCGCCGAGACCGACGCAGGATCACTGCCGTCTTTCAGGACACCTCAACAGGCGCTGGAGTTCTCGCTTCACGTGTCTCTCAGGCCTGGGCGGTGGCAGGTGACCGAGTCAGCGAGTGCCAGGACGGGACGCAACGATGTCCACACCAGTCGCGACACCGAGAACGACTGAGCTACGCCTTGCGCATTCGCCCGACAGCGACGATGCCTTCATGTTCTATGCCCTGGCAACCGGGAAGGTCCGCCTTCCTGGCGTAAAATTCACGCACATCCTTTCCGACATCGAGTCTCTGAATCAGGCGGCCCGCAACGAAACGTACGACATTACGGCGATCAGCTTTTACGGGTACTCGTTCGTCGCGGACAAGTACGTGCTGCTCGACTGCGGTGCGAGTTTTGGCGAAGGCTACGGACCGATCGTCGTGGCGTCGCATCCCATCAAGAAGGGCGACCTCGCTGGGCGCAAAGTCGCCATCCCGGGTACGTTGACGACGTCGTACCTGGCGCTGAAGCTGTTCGAACCAAATGTGGAAACGGTCACAATGCCCTTCGACAAGATTCTGGATGCCGTCCAGGCGAAGGAAGTCGAAGCGGGGCTGCTGATTCACGAGGGGCAACTGCTCTTCTCGCAAGCCGGGTTGCACCGCGTAGTGGACCTTGGCCAGTGGTGGCAGGAGACGACAGGGTTGCCGCTTCCGCTGGGCGCGAACGCGATGTGCCGGCGGCTGGGCTCCGAGATGGGACACCGCGTGGCGCAAGTGATTCGCGACAGCGTGAGTTACGCGCTCGACCACCGTGACGCCGCGCTGAATTACGCAATGCAGTTCGCGCGCGACATGGATCCGGCGCTGGCCGACAAATTCATCGGCATGTACGTGAACCGGTGGACGCTGGATTACGGCGAGGAGGGACGGCGCGCAGTCCGGGAACTGCTGGCACGCGGGACCGCCGTGGGCCTGGTGCCGGCCTCGTTCACAGTTGAGTTTCTCTCTGAGGCGGCGTAAAATTAAGTTGTTGAGCAAAAGGCGAGCACAGAACCTTCACAAATAACCTGAATCCTCCCGCTGTTGTCGCCTCCCTCGAGGCAGTTGTCCTGCACGCGACACCCACAGGTGCGGGCGTACGTCTTTCTCTCACGCCTTTCGATAGGATGTGGTTTACACGATGAGGAACCTGATCCAACAGGGCGTAGCCCTTCGAGAGCTTCTTCGCGAGCGCATCCTGGTGCTCGATGGCGCGATGGGGACCATGCTGCAACAGGAGAATCTGACGGCTGCCGATTTCGGCGGCCCCAGCCTCGAAGGCTGTAACGAGAATCTCGTGATGGCGCGGCCGGAGGTGGTGCTGTCGATTCATCGCAAGTACCTCGAGGCCGGCGCGGACATCATCGAAACAGATTCGTTCCAGAGCAGCCCGATCGTGCTCGCCGAGTATGGACTGGAGTCCAAGGCCCGCGAGATCAGCCGACGGGCCGCGGAACTCGCGCGGCAAGCGGCGGACGAATTCTCGACTCCCGCGAAGCCGCGGTTTGTGGCCGGTTCGATGGGCCCGACCACCAAGGCCATCAGCGTTGCGGGCGGAGCGACATTCGATGAGCTGCGACAGAGTTTTCGTGAACAGGCCCGCGGACTGGTAGAGGGCGGCGTCGATGCACTCCTCCTCGAGACGAGCTTCGACACACGGAACATCAAGGCAGGCGTTCTCGGAGTTCAAGATCTGAGCCGTGAACTCGGCGATCCGATTCCCTTGATGATTTCGGTGACGATCGAGCCGATGGGAACGATGCTGGCGGGGCAAGGCATAGAAGCTCTCTGGGCGTCGCTGGATCATCTCGACTTGCTGTCCATCGGCCTCAACTGCGCGACAGGCCCGGAGTTCATGACGGATCAGATACGGACACTGCAATCGCTGACGACGCGATTCGTTTCGTGTTATCCGAACGCCGGCCTGCCGAATGAGGAAGGACGTTACGCCGAGACTCCTACGTCGCTTGCCGAACAGCTGGAACGGTTCGTGGATCGAGGCTGGTTAAATATTGTCGGCGGATGCTGCGGGACAACCGAGAAGCACATTCGCGCGATCGCTCAGATGGCCGAAGGAAAGGCGCCGCGGCGGCCGCCGGAGCCGAATCATCGCGCGTTTTACTCCGGCATTGACATCATCGAAGCCGAGGAAAGCACGCGGCCGCTGATCGTCGGCGAGCGGACGAACGTGATCGGCTCGAGGCAGTTCAAGAACTTGATCGCAGCGGAACAGTGGGAAGAAGCTACAGAAATCGCGCGGCGGCAGGTGAAAAGCGGCGCGCATATCGTCGATGTGTGCCTGCAAAGCACCGACCGGGACGAGATAAAGGATATCCCGCCTTTCTATGAACAGTTGATCCGGAAGATCAAAGTTCCGATCATGATCGACACCACGGACGCGCGCGGCGTCGAACTGGCGCTCACTTATTGCCAGGGCAAGAGCATCATCAATTCGATCAACCTGGAGGATGGCGAGGAGAAATTCGAGCGCGTATGCCCGCTGGCTCGTTCCTATGGCGCCGCAATCATTGTGGGCTGCATCGACGAGGACCCGATTCAGGCGCAGGCGTTCACGCGCGAGAGAAAGCTCGAAGTTGCGGAGCGGTCACACGCGCTGCTGACGGAAAAGTACGGCATCCGGCCGGAGAACATCATCTTCGACCCTCTCGTGTTTCCATGCGCGACGGGCGACGAAAACTATATCGGCGGCGCCGTTGAAACGATCGAAGGCATTCGGCTGGTCAAGCAGCGGATTCCGCACGTGCGTACGGTGCTCGGAATCTCGAATGTCTCGTTCGGCCTGCCGCCGGGTGCGCGCGAAGTCGTAAACTCCGTATTCTTGTACTACTGCACGAAGGCAGGGCTCGATCTCGCCATCGTCAACGCGGAGCGTATCGAGCGATTCCCTTCCATCCCCGAACAAGAGCGCGCGCTCGCGGAGAATCTTCTGTTCAACCGAGTCCCGTCGGAGATTCCCGAAAGCCATTCGCAGGCTGCCCTACTCCGGACGGCGCCGGGCGATTGGCGCGAGCAATCGCGCGAGCAGAGAGCCGCGATCAATCAGTTTCATATCGCAGCCATTTCGGAGCACTTTCGAGGGGGAAAAACCCGTTCCAAGGTTCACGCAAAGGAACTGCCGCTCGATCAGCGCCTGGCGAACTACATTCTCGAAGGCTCGAAAGACGGCTTGGTCGAGGACTTGGACCGGAAGCGCGCAGAAGGAATCGCGCCACTCGACATTATCAATGGCCCGCTCATGGCAGGGATGGCCGAAGTGGGCCGGTTGTTCAACAACAACGAGCTCATCGTCGCGGAGGTGCTTCAGTCGGCCGAGGCAATGAAGACGGCGGTGAGTCATCTTGAGAAGTTTATGGCCAAGGCAGACGTCGAGAAGCGGGCGAAGGTGATTCTCGCGACGGTAAAGGGCGACGTCCACGACATCGGCAAGAATCTGGTCGAAATCATTTTGAAGAACAATGGATACGACGTAATCAATCTGGGCATCAAGGTTCCGCCTGAGGAACTGATTCGCGCTCACCGCGAACACCGGCCGGATGCGATAGGCCTCTCTGGGCTGCTCGTGAAAAGCGCGCAACAAATGGTGACGACAGCCGCGGACTTGCGCGAGGCGGGAATTCGCGTTCCTCTTCTCGTTGGCGGGGCGGCCCTATCCGAAAAATTCACAACCACGAAAATCGCGCCGCAGTACGCCACCGCCGTCTGCTACGCGAAGGATGCCATGACCGGCCTGAGGCTGATGAACGAATTGAGCGATCCCGCGCGACGCGACAACGTCATGCGCCAACACACGCACACGGGCACCGCCGTCCTGGAAGAATCCGGCGCGCGCCCACCGGAACCTCCAGGCGAGGAGCGCTCGCCGCGCGTCCGATTGGATCTGCCAATTCCGCCAGTCTCGTACCTCGACCGCAAGAAGCGTTCGGTGCCAGACCTGAACGAGATCTGGAGCTACGTGAATCCGTACATGGTCTTTGGCCGTCACCTCGGCTTTCGCGGGAATTTCGAAAAAGCGCTGGCCGAACGCGAGCCGCGCGCGCTCGAACTGCATAACAACATGGAGGAAGTGAAGCGCGAAGCAGCCAAGTTCATGAAGGTTTCCGCCGTCTGGCAGTTTTTCGAAGCAGAACGGAAAGGAAACTCGATCGCGCTGTTCGCCCCAGACGGGAGCTTGCCAATTCACACGTTCCATTTCCCGCGTCAGCGTGCCGGCGACAAGCTTTGCCTGAGCGACTACGTCCTTCCCGCTCGCAACGGCAGCCGCGATCACATTGCATTGTTCGTGGTCACCGCAGGTGCAGGCGTTCGCGAACGCGCAGAGGCAGAAAAGGTCGCCGGCAACTACTTCTTTTCGCACGCGCTCCAAGCGCTCGCCCTGGAAACGGCGGAGGCTTGCGCCGAGTGGGTGCATCGCCGCATCCGCGAGGACTGGGGGTTCCCTGATCCTCCGACGCTGACGATGGCAGAGCGGTTCACGTCGCGCTATCGCGGCAAACGCTACAGCTTCGGCTATCCCGCATGCCCCAACCTTGAAGACCAAGCCGGTCTGTGGATGCTTCTCCATCCGGAGGAGATCGGCGTCCACTTGACCGAAGGAATGATGATGGATCCGGAAGCGGGCGTCAGCGCGCTCGTCTTTCATCATCCTGATTGCACATATTTCTCGGTCGGCGACCAGGTCGACGGCTAACGCCGCCCTCTCTGCCATGCCGCCAATCTCCAAATAACTATTACGAACTGCAGCGCCGATTGCGGCCTGGAAGCCGTGGGGTCGTGACATAGCATGGAATTGTCATGCCACGAGACGTCATCGACTTCCCGAAAGGGCGCGAAGCCTCTGCCAGCCGAGGCGTCTCTCGAGTTGCGGATGGCGCCTCGACGAACGTCGACGCCGTTGCGCCAGACTTGCCCGCACGCAGAAGGGGCGGCATCCACTGGCTCCTGTTGGCTGTACTCGCCGGAGCAGCCGCAGCACTCTTGTTCATAATCTTGTTCGCGAATTAATGCCGCCTCCCGCGCGCGGAACGCGACGGGGTGGCCCCGAAGTTCACCTCCAGGGCTTGACGCAGTCTTACGAAGTCCCATAGAGTTACGTCGCCTATGACAAAGGCCATTCCTTCATTCGTTCTCATCTGCATGGCTGTCGCCGTTCCGTCGTCCCCCGTCGGGCAATCGCAAAGCCAGCCAAACCGACCCCTCGAATATGCCGCCGGCAGGAAGGGAGAAGCCAATTCCGGATGGCCGGCCACAGCCGTTCGCGCGTCGAAAGCGATGGTTGTGAGCGATGAAAAGCTTGCATCCGACGCCGGCGTCGAAATCATGAAGCGCGGAGGCAACGCGGTCGACGCAGCCGTCGCAGTGGCTTTTGCGCTGGCAGTGGTCGAACCCGAGGCGGGCAACATCGGTGGCGGCGGGTTCATGCTCATTCGCACAGCCGCCGGGAAGGCTGAATTCGTCGACTACCGCGAAACGGCGCCAGCAAAGGCCACCCGCGACATGTATCTTCGGCCGGACGGTAGCGTGGATCCGCAAGCTTCCATCCGCGGCTATCGAGCCGTTGGCGTCCCTGGCACGGTGGCCGGGCTGACGCTGGCGCTACGCAAATTCGGAACGATGAAGCTCCCGGACGTGATGGCTCCCGCGATCCGGCTTGCGGAAGAAGGTTTCCCGATGAGCGATTGGCTGGCCGGATTGCTGCGCAATCCGAGATCCAGCCTCGACCAGTTTGCCATGAGCCGGCGGGTATTCTTGAAGGACGGGGAGTATTACAAGCCGGGCGAGATCTTCAAGCAGCCGCAGCTTGCCGCAACTCTTAGGAGAATCGCGAAGCGAGGCGCGAGCGAGTTCTACCACGGGACAACGGCGCACAATCTGGCGAAGGAGATGAAGGAAGAGGGAGGTTTGATCACCCTCGACGATCTCGCTCATTATCGGGCAAAGATTCGCGAGCCCCTCACAAAGACATACTCGTTGAATGGTCACAACTGGCAGATTATCACCAGCCCGCCGCCGAGCTCGGGCGGCATCGCCACGATCGAGGCCTTGAATATCCTGCAAACCGTCCCGCTCAAGTCCTGGGATGATCCTGAATCCGTCCATTGGGTCGTCGAGACCATGCGGCGAGTCTTCGCGGACCGCGCCATGTATCTCGCCGATCCCGATTTCGCGAGCGTACCGGTTAATCCTTTGACTTCCGGGTGCTACGCAGACTCTCTGCGCGCCACGATTGACCCGACCAGGGCTTCCTCAAGTGAGCAGGTCGCCGTGGAGGACCCGAAAATTCTTCAAAAGGATTCTGCATTGCCGTGCGCCGGCCCAGGCAGCGGGAAGGTTGTGGCTGACAAGGACGCCGCCGCAATCGCACTGGCGGAAGCCACGCACGACGGCCACACAACGCACTTTTCGGTCGTCGATGGAGCGGGAAATGCTGTCGCGAACACCTATACGTTGAATTCCTACTTCGGCTCTGGCGTGACTTCGGCCGACGGCTTTCTGTTGAACGACGAGATGGACGACTTCACGACTCATCCGGGCTCCGCCAACATGTTCGGCTTGGTGCAGTCGGAGGCGAATACAGTGGGCCCGGGAAAGCGCCCGCTGAGTTCGATGATGCCGACGATCTTGCTGCGCGACGACAAGCTGAGCTTCGTGACCGGTTCGCCCGGAGGCCCCACAATCATTTCTGTGACTCTCCTCTCCGTTCTCAACTGGATGCGACTGGGCATGGACGCGCAGGCCGCTATCAACTCGCCCCGATTCCACCAGCAGTGGATGCCGGAAGAAGTTGCGCTGGAGCCGTCGATTTCTCAAGCGGTTGTCGAGGCTTTGGAAAGCCGCGGTTACCACATCGCGAGGAATCGCCCCTGGCTCGGGAAAATCGAGGCGATTGGTATTGATCCCGAAAACGGCGATCGCCTGGGAGCAGCCGATCCACGGCGCTCCGGAGCGGCCTCGGGCTATTGACGCCAACCCGTTTTCCACCGAACATAGTTGTTCTTCACTGAGGCAGTGGGGGCCCGCATGCAGCGCGTTCTTTCAACATACCGCTATGTCCACCAGCTGCTCGGCCCGACGCTGTTGGCCGAGATCGCGCAAGCCGGCATTCCTGCAATTGAGGTCTTCTGCTCGCTCACGCACTTCGTCTACCGATCGCCACAGGCTGTGCGCGAGTTGGCCGATGCAATGGCCGAGTGTCATCTCCAGCTCCACTCGCTGCATTCCCCTACGGAACGGGACCTTACGCCCGGCCGCGAAAGCGGCGTTCCCATTTCGATCGCCGACACAGAACGCATCCGGCGGCTGGATGCCGTCGACGAAGTGAAGCGCGCGCTCGAAGTGGCAGAGCAAATTCCTTTTCCGTATCTCGTCCAGCACATGGGCCACGGCCGGGAAATTGCCGATCCCCGCAAGTTCGACGCCGCATTCAATTCGCTCGAGCAGTTGGTGATTTTTGCAAAGCAGCGCGGCGTCACCATCGCGCTTGAGAATACTCCGAGCGAGTTGGGCGCGCCGGGATCGCTCCAGCAGTTCATCAAGGAGACGCGCCTGAACAGTTTGAAGCTGTGCTTCGACATCGGTCACGCGCACCTGGATTCGGGCGTTGGCGCTTCGTTTGAACTGATGCAGGATCGAATCGCAACCACACACATCCATGACAACCACGGCGAAAAGGACGAGCATCTGCTGCCGTACGAAGGAACGATTGACTGGGATTCTGCGCTGGCGAAACTCGCCGCCACCCCGCAATCGCTGCCGATCGTTCTCGAACTGAAGGAGCAAGCTGGAGGCGGACCCGTTCTGGATCAGATTCGGGCGGTTTTCGACAAAATTGAGCAAAACCTCGAGGGCCGGCGCGCCCCCGCGGCAAAACCTTGAAAACTCCCAACGGGCAATCGATGCGATGAACCAGGAAGCACACGCCGCAGTTCCCACAATCACCATCGAGCAAGCGGGGCCGCACGCCGGACACGTGGTTTCGATTCGCGGCTGGCTCTACAACCTTCGCGAGTCGGGCAAATTACTGTTTCCCATTTTTCGCGACGGCACGGGCATTATTCAGGGCGTCGTCTCGCAAAAAGAGAACCCCCAGGCATTTGACGCTCTCAAAGGCTTGACCCTCGAATCGAGCGTTGTTTTGAGCGGCAAGATTCAGACGGAACCGCGCGCCCCCGGCGGATATGAAATTCACCTCAGTGGAATCGAAGTCGTGCAGCGGGTGGCGGACGAGACCCCTTACCCGATTCAACTGAAAGAACACGGCGTGGATTTTCTGCTCGACCAGCGCCATCTGTGGATTCGAACGCCGCGCCAGGCTTCCATCCTTCGCATTCGAGCCGAAGCGGAGCGCGCCGCGCGAAATTACATGGATAGCCAAGCCTACACGCTCACGGACGCGCCGATATTCACGCCAGCCGCCTGCGAAGGCACGACCACCCTGTTCGAAGTGAACTACATCGACGATCAGAAGGCGTATCTGACGCAATCCGGACAGCTCTATGTGGAAGCCACTGCAGCGGCGCTGGGCAAGGTTTACACCTTCGGCCCGACGTTCCGAGCTGAAAAATCAAAGACGCGGCGCCATCTGACCGAGTTCTGGATGCTCGAGCCCGAGGCCGCCTACGCACATCTGGAAGACATGATTCAGCTGGGAGAAGGACTGGTTAGCGCGATCGTGCAGTCCGTCGTCAAGAATCGCTCGCGCGAACTCGAGATGTTGCAGCGAAACGTCTCAAAGCTCGAAAAGATAGCCCCGCCCTTTCCGCGCATCAGCTATGACGAAGCGATTCAGGTTCTGCAGAAGGCCGGGAACCCGGCGAAATGGGGCGATGATTTCGGCGGCGATGAGGAAACCATTCTTTCGAAGAATTTCGATAAGCCCGTAATCATCCATCGCTACCCCACCGCCATGAAGGCCTTTTACATGGCCACCGATGCCGCGCGGCCTGAGCTTTCTCTCAGTTTCGATATGATCGCCCCGGAAGGCTACGGTGAAATCATCGGCGGAGGCGAACGCCAGTCGAATTACGAAACCCTGATTCGACGCATCCGCGAGGAAAAACTGCCCGAAGAGGCTTTCCAGTGGTATCTGGACCTGAGGCGCTACGGCAGCGTTCCGCATGCGGGCTTTGGCCTGGGCCTCGAGCGCACGGTCGCTTGGATTTGCGGAACCGAGCACATTCGCGAAGTCATCCCCTTCCCTCGGATGCTGTATCGCGTCTATCCTTGAGGGTCTCTCCAGCGTCTCGGGATCGCGCAAAAGAAGCAAACCATGGCAGAAAAGATCCGAATCATAGGAGTGCCGATGGACCTCGGCGCCAGCCGCCGCGGCGTCGATATGGGGCCTTCGGCGTTGCGCGTGGCGGGCCTGCAGGCTCGGCTGAAACAGCTCGGGCGGCAGGTAGAGGATATCGGGAACATCGTCGTCAAACAGCCCGAGGAACAACACTACGGCGTGAAGAACGCGAAGTATCTCGAAGAGATTGCCGACACGTGCAAAGGGCTCGCCGAAATCGTGCGGAAGGCGCTCGACGAAGATCTGCTTCCGCTGGTGCTCGGCGGCGATCACTCGATTGCCGTAGGCACAAGCGCCGGGGTCGCCGCGCACTATCAAAAACAATCGAAGCGCATTGGCCTCATTTGGCTTGACGCGCACGGAGACATGAACACGCCGGAATCCTCGCCGTCGGGAAACATTCACGGCATGCCGCTCGCATCGATCATGGGCTACGGGCCTCCGGAACTCACCGACCTTGCGGGAATCAAGCCCATGGTCGAGCCGCGCAACGTCGCACTTGTTGGCGTTCGCGACCTCGACGCGAAGGAGCGGCGCCTGATCAAGGAATCGGGCGTCCACGTCTTCACGATGCGCGATATTGATGAGCGCGGCATGCGCGAGGTGATGTCCGAGGCCATACGCTTCGCCGGTGATGACACTGCCGGCGTCGCCATCAGTCTCGATATGGATTTTGTCGATCCCTCGGATGCGCCGGGCGTTGGCACACCGGTTCGCGGAGGCGTCACATATCGCGAAGCCCACCTGGCGCTCGAAATGATCGCGGACAGCCGCGCGATGGTTTCGTTCGAGCTGGTCGAGATCAATCCCGTGATCGATCTTCACAACACGACCGCGACACTGGGCGTCGAACTTGCCCTATCCGGTCTGGGAAAGAAGATCCTGTGATCGGCTCAGCAACGCAGGAACCAACCCAGTCGGGGGCACGATGAGCGTCAAGAAGCGGTTGAGGGTGGGAGTGCTCTTCGGCGGGCGATCCGGCGAACACGAAGTCTCGCTCGCGTCCGCTGCTTCCGTCATCCGCGCGCTGGACCCGGAGAAATACGAAGCGGTGCCGATCGGCATCTCGAAAGACGGCCGATGGCTCGTCGGAACGGGCGCGCAGAAAATGCTGCCTGACGTCCTGAAATCGGGCGAGCGCGTCGTCCTTCCGCCCGACCCAAGCGCCGCCGCGCTTGTTCCGCTCGGTCCGGCCACGGGACATCCGAGCGTGATGGTCGATGTCGTGTTTCCCGTGCTGCACGGCACGTTCGGCGAGGATGGAACCGTGCAGGGATTGCTCGAGCTCGCTGGATTGCCGTACGTCGGCGCGGGAGTCCTCGGTTCCGCCGTTGGGATGGACAAGGATCTGCAAAAGCGGCTCTTCGAGCAGGAGGGCTTGCCCGTCGTGCCGTTCCTGGCGGTCCGGCGTTCGGAATGGGAGAAGGATCGCGCCGGCGTTGTGAACCGAATCCAGAAACAATTTCGATTTCCGATATTCGTAAAGCCGGCGACGCTCGGCTCGTCCGTGGGCATGACGCGCGTGACAAAGGCCTCCGAAATCGCGTCTGCGATGGACACCGCGGCGGAATTCGCGCTCAAAATTGTCGTCGAGCGCGGCGTCATCGGACGCGAGATAGAAGTTTCGGTGCTTGGGAATGACGATGTGCACGCCTCCATCCCCGGCGAGATTGTCCCCCATCGCGACTTCTACGATTACACTGCCAAATACCTGGAACAAGGCACGCGTCTGGTAATCCCTGCCGAGCTCACTAAGAAGCAGATCCGGCAATTCCAGGATTACGCTGTCCGCGCCTTCCGCGCCATCGACGGCACCGGAATGGCTCGCTGCGATTTCTTCCTTGAGAAACGCACCGGCAGGATCTACGTCAACGAACTCAACACGATTCCGGGCTTCACGTCCATCAGCATGTACCCGAAGCTGTGGGAGGCGTCCGGGCTTCCCTACCCGCAATTGATCGACCGGTTGATTCAACTCGCGCTGGACCTTCATCGCGAAAAGTCGCGAACGAAGTATTCGATCGAACTTCCGCCCGGTTCCGCCGGAGCGCTCGAAGCATAAGCGAGAGGAACGCCCTGCTTGACCTTCCACATTACCCGCATTAAACTAACCGGTTAGTTAAAACGGATTGTCGTGGAGTCGAAACGAATCAATCGTTGATTACGCGATCGACCGCCTGAACCGAACCGTGCGTAACAAACTCTGATGCGAGGACGTAAGAAAGTCGAGGCACCTGCAACCGCGCGCCGCATCTTGGCCGCCGCTGAGGAGCATTTTGCCGCTCAGGGTATGGCCGGAGCCCGCACGGATGAGATTGCCGCGACCGCCCAGGCGAACAAGGCGATGCTCTACTACTACTTCGGCAACAAGAGGCGGCTGCACCGCGCGGTTCTCGAGAATCTGTTCCGCCAGCTTCGCAACGGCGTTTACGCACCACCCGAAAAGCGCGGCGCGGCTCAGGAACGCCTTCGGACGTTTGTGCTCGGCTACTTCGATTTTCTCGCCACTCATCCCAACTATCCCCGCCTCGTGCAGCGCGAAGCCATGGAGAAAACGCGGAATTTCGACTGGATCGTCCGCCAATACTTGCGGCCCCTTCACACTCGTCTTGTGCGCATCATTGAGGCTGGTGTTGCATCCGGCGAATTTCGCCGCGTGAACGCGCACCAGGCCGCCTTCAGCATTCTCGGCATGATCACGTCCTACTTTGCGGCTGCGCCGATCTTGAGCGAAGTCGCGGGACACAACCTCCTGACGCCTATGGCGATCGAGGAAAGGAAACGCACCGTGCTGGACTTCATGGATCACGGCTTGATCTCCTTTGAAACGAGGCCGCGATGAGCGGGGTAAAGTTCTTTCGGTTTCTTGGAATCGTCTTCCTGATCGCCCTCATCGTCTATTACCTCACCACGCCGCGCGGCAAGGATATCCCGCTCATCGGCGTCGTCGACGGAAACGAGGTGATCGTCAGCCCTCAGATTACCGGCCGCATCATCGCACTGAACGTCGATGAAGGTTCGGAGGTCAAGAAGGGGGATCTGATCGCGCAGCTCGACCCCAAGGAATTGCAGGCGCAGCTTGCGGCGGCAAAAGCGAATGTGGACACGCTCGAGGCATCCGTGCACGAAGCTCAGCACAATTACACGTGGACGAACGACCAGACGGGCGCGTCGATCGAGCAGGCCGGAGCTACCGTCACCTCAACGAACGCTCAACTCGATCAAGCGCGGGCTCAGCTCTGGCGCGATCAGAATGACCTCGACCGCATGGAGAAGCTCTTCGCCAAGGGCGAAATTTCCGCCCAGGATCGCGACCACGCCGAAGCGGCCGTTCGAATGTCTCAGGCAAACGTGCAAGCCCTGCAGCAATCCGTCAAGGCGCAGCAGGGAGGGCTCGCAGTCGCGCAAGCAAACCGCAAACAGATCGACGTTCGGAAGAGCGCTCTCGCCACGGCCATCGCGCAGCTCGAGCAGGCGCGCGCGAACGAGACCGCAACGGCGACGCAGCTTGGATATACGCAGATTTATTCGCCCATCAACGGAATTGTTTCCGTACGCGTGGCCAAGCAGGGCGAAGTTATCGCGCAGGGCTCCCCGATCGTGGTGGTCGTCGACGTCGACCACCTCTGGGTCCAGGCGGACGTTGAGGAAACGTACATCGATTTGATCCAGTTCGGCCAGAAGATGCGCGTGCAGCTTCCGTCCGGAGATACGCTGGAGGGGCAGGTCTTCTTCAAGGGAGTCGAAGGCGATTACGCCACGCAACGCGACGTCAGCAGGACAAAGCGCGACATCAAGACCTTCGAGATCAAAGTTTCTGTTCCCAATCCCGGCCGAAGGCTGTTCACGGGCATGACCGCGACCGTATTGCTGCCGCCTCCCGAAAAAAAGAGCTGGTTCGCGCGGCTCTGAGGCCTCAGGGACCTGAGATGCACGCTATCGAAGTGGATCGTCTCCACAAAAAGTTCGGCGACCTCGTCGCTGTCAACGACGTCAGCTTCTACGTCGACCAGGGCGAGATTTTCGGCCTCCTCGGCCCCAACGGAGCCGGCAAGACAACGCTGATCCGCATGATGACCACTCTGACGCCGCCGACTTCCGGCACCGCGCGGATTGCCGGGCATGATATCCGTGCGGATGCGGACGGCGTTCGACAGGCCTTGGGCGTAATTCCTCAAGCATTCACGTCGGACCCGGAACTCACCGCGGGAGAGAATATGCTGATTCACGCCAAGCTCTACGGCGTGCCGGCAACCGAACGCGAGACGCTGATTCACGATTTGCTGGAATCCGTGGACCTGCTCAAGTTCAAGGACGCGCTGGTGCGCACGTTTTCCGGCGGAATGCGCCGCAGGCTCGAGATCGCTCGCGGCCTGGTTCATTCGCCGAAAATCCTCTTCCTCGACGAACCGACAACGGGCCTTGATCCCGTATCACGCACCAACGTATGGGACATGATTCGCAACCTTCGTGACAAAGCGAACCTGACGATGCTCCTGACGACTCACTACATGGATGAAGCTGACAAGCTCTGCGAGCGCATCGCCATCGTCGACCATGGAAAGCTGGTTGCGCTCGACACGCCCACAAAGCTCAAGGACAGCATACCGGGGATAGACACCGTGGAAGCCGAATTCGAAGGCGCTCCGAGCGATTGGATTGAACGGCTCAAACAGCTTCCGCATGTGGCCGACGTGACCC
Source organism: Candidatus Acidiferrum sp. (assembly GCA_035517015.1). GTDB lineage: Bacteria > Acidobacteriota > Terriglobia > Acidiferrales > UBA7541 > Palsa-295. The sequence continues at coordinate 89,002 of DATIZQ010000041.1, forward strand.
AGCGCGACTCCGTGGTTCACATTGCTTCAAACGACGGGCCCGCCACCGTCGCATCCCTCATGGACCTCGCTCGCGCCCGGAACGTCCGGGTGAAGAGAGTCACCGTGCAGAGCACGACGCTCGACGACGTGTTTCTGCATTACACCGGCCGCGAATTGCGCGACGAGGCGCACGGAGGCGCCACGTATGACATCAGCCATCTTTATCGCTGAGTTGTCGCAGAAACTCGCCGCGGCGCCATCGGGGAGCTTGCCGCAATGAAGCTTTACCGCATCATGGCTCTCATCGAGCGCGACATGCGCAAGTTTTTTCGCAGCCCGGCGTTGATGACGGCATCGATGATCTTCCCGCTCGTGCAGCTTGTGATTCTTGGATACGCTTTCGGCGGCAAGATCCGCGGGGCCACGATCGGACTTGTCGACCACGATAACACGGCCGAATCCCGCCAGATTCATGAGATGTTCAACGGCATCGCCGCCGGCGCCAAGACTTTCCGCGTCGTCGACTACAATTCCGCAGACCAGGCGCTGGATGACCTTCACGCCGGATTCTTGCACGCCGTAGTCGAGATTCCCTACGATTTCTCTCGCCGCTATTATCAACACGACCGGCCGCGCATCGCCCTCGTCGAAGACAACACAGATCAATTCGTTTCCAGCTCGATCGCCGAGCGTATGCAGCAGATGGTCAACCAGATGAACGCGCCGTCCGTCGAGCCGCGCCTCGATCAAATCGTGCAGCTCAACGTTGTGGAAGTTTACCCGTATGTTGACTACATCAAGTACTTGCTCGCCGGGTCGATCGCCATGTCCATTTTCATCGTCGCGATGATTGGCGGAGGCATCACCTTCATTGACGACAAGTCGCGCGGCTTGCACGAGGGCTACCTGCTCACCCCCATTCACAAGACGGAGCTGGTCCTCGGCCTCATCGGAGCAGGCGCGATCAAGGGCTTGATGGCCGGCCTGATTCTCACGATCGTCGGCGGACTGGTGGCCGGGATCCCGCACATCTGGGATCCTCTGAGGCTTTTCTATCTCGCCATAGTCGTTCTTGTCGCTTCTCTCGGCATGATCAGCTTCATGTTCCTCGTCATGGTGCGCGTGGACGATCCCCTGGTGCCTCGCGCGATTTTCGGCGTGCTGAATACTCTGCTGTTCTTCCCCTCCGGCGCCGTCTATCCGATCGAGGCGTTTCCAAAATGGCTCCGGTGGTTCGCGGTGGTAGATCCTTTCACCTACACGGTGCACGCGCTGCGAAATCTGACCGTCAAGGGAACCGGCATTGAAGGAATTTACAGGGACGTGCTAATTTTATTGGGTTTCTCGGCGGCGATGATTGCGGCCAGCATCGCATTGTTCAAGCGCCAGCTGTGAAGCGATTCGCCGTCCGGCAAAGGAGCCATCGTGGGGCTTTTCGATTCGACTGAGGAACATCCGCCAGCCAAGGTCCGCCGCTATGTCATCACGGGCGTCGCATCTGCTGTTATCGCTTTCCTTCTTATCTGGTATTGGCCTGGCGACCTGCGCTTCTACAAGGAAAAGAGCACCGTTCGGCATTTCGTGAACGCGGTCGTGGCCGGCAACATGCAAGAGGCCTACCAGATCTGGAAACCCTCTCCCACGTACTCGTTCAAGGACTTCCTCGAGGACTGGGGACCGAACGGCTATTACGGCACCATCAAGAGTTACAGAATAGGTTCTGCGCAAGGCGTGAAGAACGGACCGAGTGCAGCCATCATCGTCGAGGTGAGCCCGTACCAGCCTTTCCCGAGTGGCGAGAATGATCCCAAGGCGAACAAGACCCAAAAAATAGTCCTCTGGGTTGATCCCAGGGATCGCTCCATCAGCTTCCCGCCTTATTAGCCGTCCGAACCGATTCCGCCTAAGTCAGCAGATCCTGACAGGCGCTTTGCACCTCGTCGACGCCGATGGTGCTGATCGGCCGCGGCTCGCTCTCCGCCTCGCTCTGGTTTCCCCGGCGAGGATGGAAGACCGCGCCCGTATGAATCGCGCGATGTTCCGTTTGCCACGGATGCCACTGTACCGGATTCGTGGGTCCATAAACGACGACGGCCCGGCAACTCGTGGCTCCGGCTATGTGAGCCGGTCCGGAGTCGTTGCCGATAAAAAGACGCGCGCCCGCAATCAGAGCAATCAATTCGCGGACGTTCAACGGGTTCGCCGGCACGAAGCAGTTCTGGATCGTGCGATGAACGTCCGCCCACATCCCCGCGTCTCCTGGCCCGAGATTCACCACACTCGCGATTCCGTGCTTCTCCCGCAACCAGCGCGCGATCTCCGCGAATTTCTCAACCGGCCACCGCATTGCCGCGAGTCTTCCTCCTGGTTGCAAAACTGCGTATGGCGCGCCGGCGGAAACCCCGCCTTGCGCGAGGGCGCCCGCCACGGAGTCAATCGCCGCAGCTTGCGGAAACACTTGAGCGCGCGGAATCGGGCCGCGCGGCAGCCCCGTTGAATAGAACTGCGAGATCCGGTGCTCGACCGCGTGAACAATCGGATTGCCGTAGAACTCCTTGGCGTCCGGCACTTGCACGTTGTACAGGGATGAAAACTGGAAGCCCTTCCAGCAAACTCTGCGAGGCGATCCCGACGCGGCCGTCAGCAGCGCGCTCCGCGGACCGCCGTGCTGGTTGAACACCGCGGGAAAATGGTGCCGGCGCAACTCCCGCGCTGTCGCGAAGAACTCCCTCGAAGGAATCAGCTGTGAAACAGCGGGATTCCCCTCGAAAACGCTGGCAAATCGAGGCTCGACAAGAATGCTGATTCGGAGGTCCGGCCGCCAGGCATGCAGCGCCGCAATCGCCGGCGTTTCCAGCACCAGATCGCCCAGCGACCGCAGGCGGATAATGAGAATCTCCGACTCCGGCGGAAGATCCTCGAGCAAGGAGTGCGGATCACTGCGCTTCAATGCGGGCTTCGTCCACGAGCATCACGGGAATGTCGTCGCGAATCGGGTAGACACGGCGGCACGTCGGGCACTTCAGTCCCTGATGATCGGATGTGAGCTTCACCGGTGTCTTGTCGAGCGGGCAGACAAGGATGTCGAGCAATTCCTGCGAAACGGCCATTCCATCCTCCCGTGCGAACTCTAGCAAAGCCTCGCGTGCAAGGGCAACCGCGTCCGGAAATCGCCGGCGTCACGCGCCCGGAGGCCCTACGCGGAACTTCAGCTTGCCTCGCCATTCCGCCGCAGGCGACAACTCGACCGGCCACACGGCCACGATCTTCGAGCCTTGGTAGATTCGCTCGAACCCATCTTCCGATTCCGAAACTGTTTCAATCGGCGTGATCCAGAACTCGCGGGCTTCAGGCGCGGTGATTGTGACGCCGACGCTCTGCCATTCATCGACCACGCGCAAGGGAGAAGCCGGAACCGCAGCGGACCAGCGCAGCGGGAATCGGTGTCCTGACGATTCGAAATAGCGGTCCGGCGTGGAGGGCGCCAGAAAATTGACCACGACTTCCAGACCGACGTTCACCGCCGCTGTTCCCGCCGCCGTGCGCTTCAGAATGGCTCCACAAGTTATTTCAAAGCCATCCCGCGTCGCCGCCAGCGAAAACCTCTTTTCCGCCGGCCAGTCGCTCCGCTCCTGCAGAGTGAGCGACACTCCCTCGGGCGACATCTCCGAGACGGCGTATCGTCCGCCGGCCACCGCGGCATCCTCGCCGAGCGTCACCCTCGCACAATCGTGCTGATTCTTGTCGCGGCCGAACACGAGGAGCCGGAAAGATTGTTGCGGCCAGCGATCGTAGTTCAGCCAGCGCTCCAGGCCCTCTTCCTTCGTTCGCGTCTGCTCGTGAATCGATTGCACGGCCTGCGCACTTTTCCCGGCAAGGTTCCGCAGCTTCGCGTGGTAGGCCTCCGGCCTGCGCGTGAGAGAGTTGATCACCGCCGATTTCGACGCACGGCAATCGATGGCGGAGATTGTTCCACCGTCATCCGGCTGCACCAACACCGCGTAGCGGTCGGACGTGAAGTAGACTTCCTCCCGCTCATCCGCGTTGAAATCCAGCTTCTCCGCCTCCGTGTAATGGCGCGCCCTGTGCGAGAGGCGATCTGCGATTGCTTCGGCCTCCACCAGCGAACGCCAGGACGCCGTACGCAGATGCGGCGAATAAAGCCCTCCGAACACGCCGTGCCAGTACGGATCGTTGCACTGGCTTCGCAGCAAGAGGGTCGTTGCCTTACCCAACTCGCGCGAGAAAGCCCTGTCTCGCCGTTGGCCGGCGGCGAGGCGGCTGACTTTTTTCGACACGTGCAGCATCTTTTTGTGCAAGAGGTTCGACTCGCAGTACTTCGTGAAGAAATTCCGCCAGATCCCGCCGCGCAGGAACGGCAGATCGTCCGGCCGGGACGAAAATTCCTGAGTCAGACCGTGGTATCGATTTCGTGCTGCGGTCGGCAGCGACCATTCCATCATTTCGGTATACGAAGCCGTGGGAAGGTCGGCGCGGCCGAGCGGCGGATGTGCGGAGATCGCGCCGGAAGGCGTCGACATTTCCAGCCAATCCGCATTTCTTTCGAGAGCCGAGAAAAAATTCTCAAGCCAGCCGTTCTTGTAGCAGTGGTCGTACGTTCCCGGCCAGACGCCGAATTTTTCGAGATCATCTCCCATCGCGGCAAATCCGTCTGGATGCTGCGCGCTCGTCGTTCGCAGGAACTCAATGGTCTCGTCGACGCTTCGAAACGGAATCAGGTAGCGCAAGGCTTTCAGCCCCGGCAACACCTTCACGGCGTGGCCCTGGTCCTCTGCGAAGTAGTAGCCGCAGAGCTGTTCCAAATCAAAGCCCGCTCCAAGGAAATGATTATCGTCGACGAGCGTGTAGTCGACACCGGCAGGCGCCAGCGTCGACGGAAGCTGCGGCTCCCAAACGCGTTCCGCCAGCCAGGCGCCCGTAGGGCGGCGCTCGAAATGCTTCTCGATGTAGTCCGCCAGGCGCTCGATCTGTTCCTGGCGGTCCGCCTGCGGAATGGCGATCAGAATCGGTTCGTAGAACCCGCCGCCGATCATCTCCACCTGGCCGCGCCGCGCCAGTTCGCGAAGCCGATCGAAGTATTCGGGATGCGCACGCTCGATCCATTCGAGCAGTGAGCCTGAATAGTGCAGGCCGAGCCGAACCAGCGGGTGCCTCTCGAGCGTTTCGATGAACGGAAGATAGGACGTGGCGTAGGCGCGCTCGAGGACGTCCTCAAAATTGCCGATCGGCTGGTGCGCGTGTATCAGAAGGACGAGCTGAAATTTCGGCAACGGGATCCTCGTGACGATTGTGACCTGACAGGATAACCCGAATGCCGGAAGCGCGACAAATGCGCGTCGCCAGGATCGAAATCACTTGTGGATGCCGCTGTGGATGCCTCCGGCCTCCGCAAATTGAGAGAGCCGCTGCCCCAGCCGGTCGAGTGCCGACTCCAGCGCCGCGTCCGCCGCGCCCGCCGGGGCGTAAATCACGATCAGGCATCCGCTACTGGACTCGGTTATCATCGTGCGCGTCGAATCGCTGATCGGGCTGCCGAATGGCCCCATAGAATCGGCCAGGACCGGCCTTCCCTCCACATGCCACATTTCTTTGCCCACGCGCTCGTACTTTTCGCCCGGCGCTCCGTGGCGCAATACGACCGGCGGACGAACTTGCGACCGGTCGTAGCATCCGTACGGCCAGCCCGTTTCGAGCGAGCCGAGATTCCCGATGTCCACCACGTTCGAAACCCGATAGAGACCCTTCCCCTGCACCACGCGCCGCAAGAGCGCCTCGGAGGACGGCCGGTACTTCGACGGGTCCATCCCCCACTCGCGAAACATGGCGCGAACCGCGCGAACGGGCTCCGCCTCGGCCAGGCTCTCGACGGTGAACTCTTGCCGCTTCTGTTCGCACACCTGCTGCATCACGCGATAGAGCTCTTCGTCGGCAAGCACCACATGAACGTGCTCAGCTTCGAGCACTCCCAGTCTTACCTCGGGCAACCGGATCTGAATGTCCATGGAGGTTGAGCCGGCTTGTAATCTCGGAGCCTGCCGGCGAATCCTGCGGCCTGCAGAAAAACAAAAAGCGCGGCGAAATCAATGTTCCGCCGCGCTTCGAATCCTCGTTCCGCGATTCTCAATCGCGGGTCCGCAACTGGAAAAATCCTACGCCTTCTTGTTCTTATACCAGTCGGCGTTGATGGGCGTGAAGCTCGCCCACTTCTCCGGGAGGTCTTCCAGGGCGAAGATCGCAGTGACCGGGCAAACCGGAACGCAGGCCCCGCAGTCGATGCATTCATCCGGGCTGATGTACAGCTGCTTCTCCGCCTCGAAGTCCGGCTCGTCTTTTCGCGGGTGGATGCAGTCTACGGGACATACGTCCACGCAGGCGGTGTCTTTGGTTCCGATACACGGCTCCGCAATCACATAAGCCATTAGGGTTTCTCCTCAAACAATTGCAAGTTGTGCGTTTCGCTTGGTCTTGCCGAATCAAACTCCAACTTTTTTTATATCACCAAACGCAACCGCGTACAAGCGCCCGCGGAACAGCATCCTTCCGAAGTTGCCGAGCACGGTCCGAACCGATAAAATGCCCGCGTGAAGAGATCCGGCGCCAAAACCGCGCTTCGCGCTGCCCTGCCAGTCGTCGCCTTTGCCGTCGTGGCATCTCTCGCGGCAGCGGGGCTGCCGTTGCATCAGGCTTCTCCCCAGAAACCCGCTACGGCGGCGCACAAGCCGGCGCAGCCCGCGGACCTGCCGCTTATCGACCTGGCGGGGTACGAGCAGGTTCTGGCGAAATATCGTGGAAAGCCTGTCCTCGTAACGTTCTGGGCCACCTGGTGCGAGCCCTGCCGCGACGAATTCCCGATGGTGGTGGAGCTCGCAAAGCAGTATGCACCGCAGGGCCTCGCCGTCTTTGGCGTGAGCCTGGACGATGACGCCGACATCCACCTGGTTCGGCGGTTCCTGGCGAAGAATCAGCCGGGCTTTCACAATTACCGGCAGAAGCCCGGCATCGATGTCGACGCGTTCTATCGCGGCGTCAATCCGGCTTGGACCGGGACGATGCCGGAGACGGTCTTCTATGGCCGTGATGGACGCATCGTTGGCCACTTCGTCGGAGCGCAGCCGCGGGCCTCGTTCGAGGAAGGGATCCGCGCAATCCTGGGGACCTCGGGCACGCCGGGCGCTTCGCGATAATCGAATTCTTCGTAGTCGGCCTTCTTCGAAGCCGGAGGGAAAGCCATCATGCTCCAGACTCGAGGCAATAAACTCACGTGGCTGGGCCACGCCGCATTCCGCATCACGACACCGAGCGGCAAAGTCATCATCATCGATCCGTGGGTGAAGTCGAACCCGATGTGCCCGGAACCGCTCAAGAACGTCCCGGGAGTCGACATCCTGCTGATCACTCACGGACACTTCGACCACATCGCAGATGCGGTGGACCTGGGAAAAAAGTTTAAGCCGCAGATCGTGGCCATTCCGGAGACGTGCGCGTGGCTCGAATCGAAGGGCGTCGCGAACGCCAGCGACATGAACAAAGGCGGCACGCAAAAAGTCGGCGAGATCGAAGTCACGATGGTGCACGCGGTTCATTCGTGCGGAATTCAGGATGGTGACAAGATCGTCTACGGTGGCGAGGCCTGCGGGTACATCGTTCGCTTGCCCGGCGGGCTGACACTCTATCACGCGGGCGACACCGCGGTGTTCAGCGATATGAAGCTGATCGGCGAATTGTACTCGCCCGACCTCGCGATGCTGCCGATCGGCGATCACTACACGATGGGGCCCCGCGAGGCGGCGCTCGCCATCCGCTTGCTCGGGGTGCGCCATGTGATCCCGATGCACTTCGGAACCTTCCCGGTCCTCACCGGACGTCCAGACCGCCTGCGCGAACTGACCCAGGACATTTCAGGACTGGAGATTCACGCGCTGAAGCCGGGTGAAACGATCGGCTAGCCTTCCCGCCAGGAGAAAGCGGATGCGAATCCTCGAGAAGAAAATCGAGAAATACCTTGATGACCTCTTGCCGAAGAGCGATGTCGTTCTCGCAGACATGGAACGCTACGCCCGGCAGCACGACGTGCCGATCATCGGACCCGCGTGCGGACGATTGTTATATCTGATGGCGCAGATTTCGGGAGCGAAACGAATCTTCGAGATGGGCTCGGCGATCGGCTATTCGACGCTTTGGTTTGCGCGCGCCGCGGGAGCGGACTCCGAAATCTATTACACTGACGGCGACTCGAAGAACGCGGAACGGGCGCGAAAGAATTTTGAGCGCGCGGGCGTGGAACAGCACATTCACATACTCACAGGCGACGCCGTGGAGCTGATCGACACCGTACCCGGCGACTTTGACCTGATCCTGATCGACATCAACAAGCATCAGTACACGACAGCGCTGCGAAAAGCAGTTCCCCGCCTGCGCCGTGGAGGCTTGCTCGTCACGGACAACGTGCTGTGGTCCGGCCGTGTCGCCGCGCCCGCCAAAGATACGAGCACGCGGGACATTCAGCTCTTCAACAAAGAGATCTATTCTTCGGGCGAACTCTTCCCCGTGATCGTTCCGCTGCGCGACGGCGTCGCTATCTGCCGGAAAGCGTAGCCGCGAACTCAGTTTTCGCGGCGAGGGATCGCCAGCGGCTGCGCCAATTTGAAGTCGAGCTTCGTCTCCGCCGGAATCGTGATGTCCCGCTTTCCGGTGAACGCCGCGCCCGCGGTTCCGGCGCCGCCGCCCGCGGCTGCCCCAATCGCAGCCCCTTTGCCGCCGCCCGCAATCGCTCCAATGATGGCGCCGAACGCGGCTCCCCCACCTGCACCGATTCCGGTTCTCTTGCCGCGTCCCTTGGTGCTCTCGCCGAACGTCGACGTCTGAATTTCATAAGCCTTCCCGTCGACGTCAATCCCGTCGAGCGCAAGGCCTAGCTCCGCGTTGCCTTTGAAGCGGCCCGCCGATTTCGCATCGGTGACCACGCCGCTCACTCTCGTGCCCGGGCGAAGCACTTCCCTGCCATCGACGACCACCGGCTCGGCGAGCGACGCGTCGAAGTGATCGCCGTTATTGCTGGTCTTCGAGCTCACTGCCTGGTCGACCGTCACCGTCAGAATCGTTCCTGCGGCGATCACGATTGGTTTGGGAGCAGGCCGTTCGGCCTTCTCCGGCGCCGAAGCGCTCGAGGAACTCGGCTCGTTCGAGGCCGTGGAATTGGGAGAAGTCGACGAATTGCCGCATGCCGCCAGAACCACGACCGCGGCGATTGCGAGCCATCGCATTGTTTTCAGGTTGCACATTGTCTGCACCTCATCGGTTGTCAGTTTGTGAGTGCGACGGGCTGGTGTCGACGGACTACGTAACTATTCTAGGTGTTCTGGCCTCGGCGCTCAACGCATTCAGATGAGGAAATTGCCGTAAGGCTCACGAACGCCTGGGCAGGAGACTGCGGAGAAAGAACGTCAGGTTCGCGGGACGCTCCGCAAGACGGCGCATGAAATACGGGAACCAATCCGTACCGTAGGGAATGTAGACGCGAACCCTGAATCCTTCACGGACAAGATGGTCCTGCAAATCCGTGCGAATTCCGTAGAGCATCTGAAATTCGAACTTGTCATGTCCAATGTTTTTCTCACGCACGAAGTCCTTGGTGGCCTGGATCATCGCCGGATCGTGCGTCGCGATTCCGTGATAGATGCCGCTCGGCAACAGAATCTTCATGAGCTTCACGTAATTCGCATCCACATCGGATTTCTTCGGAAACGCCACTTGCGGAGGCTCGTTGTACGCGCCCTTGCACAGCCGGATCCGGCAGCCGACGGCCAGCAGATCGCGGATGTCCCGCTCGGTGCGGTACAGATAGGCCTGCACCACGGTTCCGACGCCCGCGTATTTCGCGCGAACGCTTTTCACGATGTCGATGGTCCGCTGCGTGTAGGCGGAGCCTTCCATATCGACCCGCACGAAATTCGACTGCTTGGTGGCGTGCGCGACGATTTTTTCGAGCAGCCCCGAGCAGAGAGAATCCCCAAGGTCGAGCCCAAGCTGCGTGAGCTTCAGCGAAACGTTGGCGTCGAGCCTTTCGCGCGCGATGCGGTCGAAGATGGCGAGATAGCCGTCGGCCGTGCGGACGGCTCCTGCCTCATCGGCAACATTCTCCCCGAGCAGATCGAGGCTCGCCAACTGCAGGTTCCGATTGACCTCGCGCGCAGCTTCGACGGCGTCGTCCAGCGTTTCGCCCGCGACAAAGCGGCGAGCCACGCGGCGGCTCAAGCCGTTGTGAATAATCAACGGGGCAAGGCGTTTGCTCTCAGAAAGATGCAGCAGGAGTGAACGAACCGGGTGGAACGGCGGACGCGTTGGCGCAGCGACCGGCTCAGTCGACATGCCGTACCGGATTCTGCCGCGACGTGGCTCGCGGCTTGAGTGGCGTTGTCACGGGCGAAGTCATTTACTTGCGACTCTCGAGGTATTTCTCGGCGTCCATCGCGGCCATGCAGCCGGAGCCCGCTGCCGTGATGGCCTGGCGATAGTGATGGTCTTGCACGTCGCCGGCGGCAAAAACGCCGGGAACACTCGTCCTGGGGCCGTCGTGCGTGAGGATATAGCCCGCTTCGTCCATGTCAAGGTGCCCGCGGAAGACCTTCGTGTTCGGCTCGTGACCGATGGCGACGAACAAGCCCTCTACGGCGACGGTCTGCGTGGCGTTCGTTTCGGTATTGCGAAGCGTGACCATCTCGACCGCTTTCTTGTCCATGTCGTGCACGCTCTCCACCACGAAGGGCGTCAGAAACTTGATCTTCGGATTTGCGTGAGCCCGATCGAGCATGATCTTGGTGGCACGGAATTCGTTCCGGCGATGCACGATGGTGACGTTCTTCGCGAACTTGGTCAAAAACGTCGCTTCCTCCATGGCCGTGTCGCCGCCGCCGACCACCAGGATGTCGCGGTCGCGGAAGAAAAAGCCATCGCACGTAGCACACGTGGAAACGCCGTAGCCGAGCAAGTGCCGCTCGGATTCAATCCCGAGCATTCGCGCGGAAGCTCCGGCTGCGATGATCAGCGCTTCGGATTCGTACTCTTCCTTGCCGGCGACAATCTTGAACGCAGGGCCGCTCAAATCCACGGCGGTCACGGCGCCGGAGCGAAACTCCGCGCCGAATCGCTGCGCCTGTTTTCGCGCGTTCTCGATAAGCTGCGGGCCGAGGATGCCTTCGGGAAAGCCGGGAAAATTCTCGACGAGCGTCGTAAGGGCGAGCTGCCCGCCCGGCTCGTAGCCGTCGAGAACGAGCGGCTTCAAATCCGCGCGCGCCGCATAGATCGCCGCGGTGAGCCCGGCGCAACCGCTTCCTATGATGATGACCTTGTGCAAGGGTGTCTCCTCATGATTCGATGACGTCCGAACCGCGAAGTCGCAGCGCAAAAAGAGGCCATTGTAACATCTCCTCTTGCATGCGCCAGCCCCGGAAGCGCCGGCGGCCTGCGGGAGTTTGCGCACGCCACGCTCCTGATGGATAATCCGCGCAGAGAAATTCCAATGCGCAGCGCGGCAAGCCTTTTCACTTTGCTGAACGAGTTCATCATGCTTCTGCTCGGCGCGTTGCTGCTTCTGCTCGCGCTCACCCGGACGATGGCGCTTCCGTCGCGGCCCTTTGTGCTGACCGTTCTGGGAGCCGTTTTCATTTTTTGGGCGGCGCGAGCATGGTCGCGTCCCGCGCCGAAAGCGAGCAATCTCGAAGCGGGCGTTCGCGCCGCGTCGCTCGGGATCGTGGGAGTGCTGCTCGTCGCGATTCCGCTCCTCTCGCTGGGCCACGCGGGCGTCCTGCTGGCAATCGCGGGAGCGGTGCTGGTGATCCGGGGGATTCTGGGCGCCGTTCTTGCGCTCCGCGAGACGTGAGACCGGGAGTGGCGTATTTTCTGGATCGAAGAGCCCTCGACACGATTCAAGTCTGATCCAAGCCTGTGGAGGCAAAAACAATGCTGAAGGAATTCAAGGAATTCGCAATGCGGGGAAATGTGCTGGACATGGCGGTCGGAATCATCATCGGAGCAGCATTTGGGAAAATCATCACGTCGCTCGTGGGCGATATCTTGATGCCGCCCCTCGGCCGGATCCTGGGGAAGGTCGACTTTTCGAATCTCTTCCTGAATATTTCCGGAAAGAGCTACGACTCCCTGGCGGCGGCGAAGGCGGCGGGCGCAGCGACGATCAACTACGGGATGTTCCTGAACAGCGTGATCGATTTTCTGATCGTGGCGTTCGCGATCTTCCTCCTGGTGCGGCAGGTCAACCGGTGGAACAAGCCGGCGCCGGTGGCTGTGACGACCAAGGATTGCCCCTACTGCGCCACTTCGATCCCCATCGCCGCCACCCGGTGCCCGAACTGCACCTCCGAAATCCGGGAGTAGCTTGCCCCGGGTCAAGAGGGCGCAGCAAGACTTCGACGCTTAGGACCAGGCTGAGCCCGTACTATGCGGGGGCGACCAACTCACTTGAGTCGCAAAGCTTACGCCCGGTGACGAAACCTGCGGTGATAATCTGACGTCTATTGGCAATTGAGCCAACCGGCAAAGGCGGCTGGCTCCGGTCAGCCCAGTCGTCCGGCGAAGATCTCGATGGAATCAACCGTTTGCAGATCGGGCCACATCCGCTGGGTCTATTGGTGTTTCGTTGCATGGGCGGCGCTTTCAGTGGGCGCAGACCGTCTGGCGCGGGCGCAAACGCAGGAAGCGGGGGTGGCGCTGCGGGCGACGACGCGGACCGTGAACGTAAATGTCGTGGTCACGGATGCGCGGGGCGATCCCGTCAAGGACTTGGGGCAGGCTGATTTCACGATCTTGGACGGAGGGCAGCCGCAGAAGATTGCCTTTTTCCTTCCGATTGACGAGGGGCGTCCTCTGCCCATTCTCGCCAAGACCCCTCCGGACACGTATACGAACAGGCCAGCCGCCTCGCCCGACGTTACGATTCTGCTGTTCGATACGCTGAATTCGGGCTGGACGTCGCAGGGCTATGGGCTGCGTCGGGTGCGCGCGTTTCTGCGACAGATACGGCCGGAGGATCACATTGGGATTTACGTGCTCGGAGACGATCTCAAGGCCGTTCACGATTTTGCCGATGACGCGTCGGACCTAGTCGCGGCGATGGATCGCTACGACGACGAACATTCGCATTTGCGGGCGAAACGGACGGCTGCCGAGGAGGAGAGCACGGGCGACACAGCTCTCGATCGCTTTCTTTTAGGCAAGGACAACCGCTACCATTTTGAGCTGGATGGCAGAGCATCCCCCGCATACAGGACGGACAAACTGGCTTTCGCGAGTCAGATGACCACAGCTTCGCTGGAAGCGATCACGAGGCAGCTTTCAACCATCCAGGGCCGTAAGACGTTGATTTGGGTTACCGACGGTATCGGGCCCCTCGGGCATTTTATGAGCGATGACCTGGACGAGTACCTGCAACGCTGGCGGGGAGGAGCAGGCGTCACGCTGCCGAGCGTGGCTTCATGGGAAGACGGTGCCGACGTCGAGCGGATGATTCGATTGATGAACGGTGCCGACATACAAGTCTACACGGTCGATGCAAGAGGACTTGAGACGGAGCGCGGGCTGCCAGGAGGGGCGGTTGCGGCGGACCCGGCCGAAAGCGTCATCGTCACGACGCCACAGCCGAACGGCGAGATGATGGAGCTCGCGCGGCGCACGGGCGGGCGCGCGTTCTTCAACCGGAATGATCTGGAGACGGGCATCCGGCGAGCGCTCGACGATTCGCGGTTCACCTACGAACTGGCTTACTCTCCCGACCACGGGAAATGGAAGGGCGAGTGGCGGAGGATTCAGGTGAAGGTTGACCGGCCCGGCGTGACCGTTCTCGCGCGGAGCGGCTACTTCGCGCTGCCCGATCCGCAGCCGCTCCCGGTGAAGGACCGCCTCGAATTCCTCAGCGAGGTAGCGGCCAGCCCAATCGAATCCGCGCAGCTGCCGTTAAGTGTACACATTGCGACGTCCTCCAGTCCCAACGGTGCAGCCATTGATGCGGTTGTTCATGTCGGAAGGCAGTCGTTGGGTTCGTTGCTCACAGCGCAGGCGAGCGGGCACGCGGCGGGGCACTTCGAGGTCGAATTCATGCAGATTGGCGAGAAAAACAAACTTCTTGACGCGACTCAGAAGCAGATCGACGCCGATTTGAAGCCAGAGGAGTACGCCGCCCTTTCAAAGACGGGGTGGAATTTGCCGGTGCGCCTGCCGTTCAGGCCCGGCGCAACACTGTTGTGCGTGGTCCTCCACGACGAAGCCTCCGACGCTGTCGGCTCTGTTCGTATCCCGCTGGCGCGGTATGCGGCCGCCTTGGCGGCCCACTAGGGCGGGCCACACTTCCCGCCTCACGGTGGAACGCCTTGATTCTGGGGCGGGTGGGTGGACCACCCCCCCGACGCCCGCAGCGAAGCCTCCGGGGTTTGCGGGTGCCGCATTGCTTGCGGTCTTTGCAAGCGTGCGCATCCTCCCCCACGATTAACCCTGTCTTTTCAGCCACTTCCGCGCCGCCGCAATTCTTCTTGACTTTTCTCGACAGCTATGATATGAGTAAACTATCCTTGACAATCAGAATAATCGTTTTGTGTGCGCCGGGTCTTAGGGTTTGTACTTGCAAACCCTAACCTGAAGACGCATCAGGGTCTGCACTTGGAGACCCTGACCCAAAGACGTGTGTGTCCGTAACGAGGACGCACCCGCTGGGAAGGGAGGATGCAGCGTGAAGGGCGAAACAGACTTTGGTCGGCGTTGTGAGGTGTTCCCGGCGTCCCCGTCTCTGTGTCTCTGTGCCTCTGTGGCAAATCCCCTTGCCTCCCTGTCAAATCCTAATCGCCAAATTCGAATATTAGAAACCACCCTAAGTCAGTCAAAACAAAGGACCGGCACCGAGTCTAATCGCCAAAAATCGCGGTTTCGCCAGCCTCTAACCACTCGCCACTCACCACTCGCTTGCCCCGAGGCGGGCCGAGGGGCCACTGCATTTCTAATATACAGTTACGCGATTAGAAATCGCCCTAACTCGTTGAAAACAAAGGACCGGCATGCACTCTAATATACAGTGGAACGTGATGCCGCCAGCAGGGGGCCTCTTCTTGCCTCCCTGCATCCTTGCTTCCCTGCCTCTGCTTCTAATCTATCCGCTGAAGATTAGAAATCACTCTAACTCGTTGAAAACAAATGGCGACCACCGGTTCTAATCTATCCGCTTTCCCGATCCGTCGCGGCACTGTCGAAGCGCAGCGTAGGGGCGTAGAATCGCGGGCTATGGGTGCTCGCCGGATCGCGGCAGTGCTGGTGCTGGTCCTGGTGCCGCTGCTTCTGGCGTGGCAGCAACAGGAACCGTCACCGCCGCCGCCGCAACAACAACAGGTACAGCAGCAACCGCCGAAGGCGCCGACGCTTCATACAACGACGAGCCTTGTGCACGTCAGCGTCATCGTCGAGGACAAGAACGGCCATCCCGCCGTCGACTTGACGAAGGACGATTTCGTCATCAAGGACCGCGGCAAGGTGCAGGAGATCGGCCTCTTTTCGGTGGATGCGGCAAACGCCGCGCCGCAACCGCACGAGGTTTTGCCGCAGAACACTTATTCCGATGAGCCCAAATACCGCGGCGACGCTCCCCACGGCGTGACAATCGTTCTGCTCGACAACCTGAATACGATCTCCGGCTCAACACCGTTGCCTTACGAGGACACACCGTTTTGGCTGGAGGACCATGCGCTGGCCAGCGCGAAGCAGCGCCTGATTGAGTTTCTGAAGAAGCTGGATTCGAATGATCGCATCGCCATCTACGGACTTACCGACAAGGTGCACGTGCTCTGCGACTTCACGTGCGATCGCGAGCAGCTCCTGGCGGTGGTAAGCAAGTACGACACTGCTTCCAGGACACAACGCGAGGCGGTGGAACCGGGCTCGGTCCATACGCCGCAGGGCGCCGACTTTGACGCGCATGTCGATGCCGACATGCTGGCCCTGGCGGCGATGAACAATCAGGCTCGGGCGCAAACGACCATGGCCGCGCTGACCGCGATTGCGGCGCACGTCGGCGACATCCCGGGACGAAAGAATTTGCTCTGGCTGACCTCGAACCTTCCCTTCTCCGGCGAGGCCATCGCCCGCATCCTGGCGCGCGCGAATATCGCGGCCTATCCGATCGACGCGCGCGGGCTGCTTCCACGGGCGCCCCAGGGGACGATCGACGGCATCATGGACGCTGATGACTACGCCACCGGCAAGCTCGGGAGGCCTCCGGCCGCCTCCGATCAACCCATCGGGATTGAAGCGATGGACGAGATGGCCGATGACACCGGAGGGCATGCGTTCGTCGACACGAATGACCTGACGGGCGCTATCCGGAAGGTCATCGAGGAATCGGCCGTCACGTATACGCTCGGGTTTTACGTGCCGGCCAGCTCGCTCGACGGAAAATTTCACGAACTGAAGGTGCAGGTGAAGCAGCCCGGGCTGGACGTTCGCTACCCCAAAGGCTACTTTGCATCCAAAGACGCTCCCGCCACGGAGAACGAACGTCACAACAATTTTCTCGCGGCCATCCGAAGTCCGCTCGATTCGTCCGTGATTGCGTTGATCGTCAAAATCGACCGCGTCGAAAAACCGGCAGCTCATTCGCTCCAGATCACGGGTTCGATCGGGCTCAAGAACCTCCAGGTGACTCAGAAGGGCGATATGCGGACCGGAGCCGTCGAGATGTACATCATCGAGCAGGACGCGGCCGGAAATGTCCTGCACCAGACGTCCAACCGCCTGCGGCTGAATCTGACCGAGCAGCAATATCAAAAGTATTTGCAATCGGGGATCGTGTTTCGCGAGTACGCGCAGCCGAACCAGAACGCGGCCGTTTTGCGGGTGCTGGTGCAGGATCCGGCGACGTCGGAAGTGGGAAGCGTGATTATTCCGCTGGCGCAAGTGAAGTGACGGAGGAATAGCGAAGCCGATTTGAAATTGGAAATTGAACGCTAGGGCTTGAGGCGGCGGCTTTCGATGTCCTTGAGGTGCTGGCGGAGGCGTTCGACGACGTCGTCGGTCTGGCCCTGGGCGATCTCGCGTTCGAGCTCATCCAGCGCGAAATGGACGATGTCGTGGTGGTGGAGCTCGTTGCCGGGCACCTTCGCGCTGAGCTCGAGCCAGAGCTTGTGGAGGAGATCGATTTCCTTGGGCGTGAGCCGCGGCGCATGCGGGCCGAGGTAGAAGATCTGCTCCTGGCCCGAAGAGGTGAAGATTTCGAGGGTGACCTGGGGCCGCGGCTCGGGCATACGCTCCCAGGCGAGGCCAATGTCGCGGGCCTGCTCGGTGACGGGCATCTTGGAGGAGCTGCCGGCAACGACGGCGCTTGATTCAAGATTCGCAGCGGCGCGCAGGATACCTTCCCACAAATCGTTGGCGGCGGCGACGGCGAGGCGGACAGGCTTGCCTTCCTTCTCGGCGATCGAGAGAACCTTGGTGAAGAGGAGCTGCTCGATGGTGCTGAAGAGCTGATCGGGCGCGAGATCGTATTCGCCGGAGGCGGCGCGGCGCAGCAGGCGGATGTGAAGCACGACGACGTCCGCGTCGTGGCTCCGAACGCGGCGGAGCACGGCCTCGAGATGGTAGAGCGCGTAATAGTTGCTGACGGGAACGACGATGTTGCCGGGACGAACGCCCACGGCGGCCGGCGTGAGGTCGGCTTCGGGCGCGAGGTTGAACTGGTCAAGCTCGACGTGGGCGGCGCCGGCCTGCCGGAGATGCATCCTCCTCTCGGAGATTTCGAAGACGGTGAAAAGGAGGATCGAGAACGTAAGCCCGGCGATGGTGGCGTCCGGCTTGGTGAAGAGGTTGACGATGGCCATCGCCAGCAGAACAAGCGTTATCAGGCCAAGACCGACGGGAATCTCCTTGCCGAAAATCACGGGGTTGAGCGGCACGCGGTACTCGCGATCCTGCGGGTGTGTATAACGCAAGACCAGGACTGCGATGCCCTTCATCGAAAAACTCCAGATCACGCCGAAGGCATACAGGT
This sequence comes from Candidatus Acidiferrum sp., assembly GCA_035517015.1. Lineage (GTDB taxonomy): Bacteria > Acidobacteriota > Terriglobia > Acidiferrales > UBA7541 > Palsa-295. Next base: position 107,038 of record DATIZQ010000041.1, read on the forward strand.
TGCCGAGGAAAGTGACGTCGCCGCGGCTGGCGAGAATGGTGATGATCTGCAAGATGACGATGAGGTTGATGATGCGGTGAGTGGTCCCGAAGCGGGGATGCGGATGCCGGAACCACTCCGTAAGCACGCCGTCTTCGGAGACGCGATTGAGGACGCCGTTGGAGCCCACGATCGCGGTGTTGACCGCACCGGCCAGGATGAGCGTGCCCACAACGACGACAAAGACGTGAAAGGCCAGGCGGGCCGAGAAACCTCCCACGAGATGCATCGCGAGACCGCCAATCAGGTTTTCGGTGTACTGATGGCGCTGGCCGTCCGGGATGATCATGACGGCGAAAAACGAGACGAGGGACGTGAAAACCAGGCTGTAGATGAAAATCACCAAGCCGGCTTTCTTGAGGTTCTTGAGCTTGGGATGCTCGATTTCGCGATAGACCTGCGCAAGCGATTCCTCGCCGCTCATGGCCAGCACGGAATGGCCGAGGCCGACGAAGATGGCGATTACCGTCAGCGTGTGGGCCCACTGCCAGCGGTCGAGCCAGCCAAGCGAGAGTTTGTCGAGCTTCATATTGCCGGGGTGCGGAAACGGCGGGAGGTGGGCGCCGCGAACCCAGAGGGTGTAGGAACACCAGGCGATGAGCATCACCACCATGACGGTGGTGAACTGCATGATGCGAAGGGCTTTGCTGCTGGATTCAGGCACACCCTTGATGTTCTGCCACCAGAAATAGAGGGTAATGAAGATGGCGATGGCGGCGGCGCTGGAGTTGACGTTCAGGTGGAGCGGAAAATGGGCAAAGACGAATAGTTCATTGATGACGCCCGCAAGATACTGCCCGGCGGACACGCCGCTGATGGGGCCGGTGAGAACGTAGTCGAACATCAGGGCGGAGACCGAAAATTTGGCGAGGTTCCCGCCGAGCGCTTCCTTGACGACGCGGTAGACGCCGCCGCGCACGAACATGCTGCAGCTTTCGACGTAAATCGCGCGCACGGCGTAGGAAAACAGCATGATGCCGAGGATGAACCAGGGAGCGGTCTTGCCGATGAACTGCTCGGCTTCACCGCCGGCGTAATAGGCGGAGGAGGCGAGGTCGTTGAGGACGATGGCCGCGGCGCGCCAAAAGGAGATAAAGGCCAGCATGGCCGTGGTGGCCACGAGGACTTTGACTACCGGGCGAGCAGAACCTCGGTCGGATGGGGATCCCGTGAGATTGAAAGCCATACGCTATGGGAACACGGGGCAAAACTATACGTTGAAACGAGTGCGAAAAGAAAGCGCGGGTATTCGCGCCTCCGCGTACAGGGTAACCGCGAGGGGCGGCGAGCTCGAGCATCCCGGCGTTTTTAGACGGGGGCGGGGCGGAATTCACGGGCGCAGGCGTCGCAGGGGCAAATCTCGCGGAGGTGCTCGAAGCTGAAGATTCCGGTAGCGTGGCCGTCGGTGAACTCGATTTGAACCGCGTAGTTGCCGACGGCGGTGGCGGATTTGGCCTTCACGCGCGGTTTGAACATAGGGAGCGCGGGAGAGGAGGAGAGCTTGTCTTTCTTCATGCGCTCGTCGTTGCAGAGCGCGCAGGGGCAATGGTCGCGGAGGTACGGGAAGTCGTAGCGGCTGGTGTGGCCGTCGGACCAGGTGATCTCGACGCCTTCGCCGGTGGAGACGTGGACCTTCACGCTGATGGGGCGTTTGCGGATATCGAGGGGGATGGGCATCGTGTCTATTCTAGCAAGGCGAGGAAGGATGCCGCGCGGATCGGGTTCATTTGCGGGGGCAGCAGGGGCCGGCGGGAATGGGGTTGCCGTGCGGGCACGTCTGGGGATGGCCGAGGAACGTGCAAATCCGCTGGTCGAGCTCGGGGCTGATGATGTGCTCGAACTTGCAGGCGTCGGAATTGGCTTCGGCCTCCTCGATGGCGAAGGTGTCGGTGAGGAGGCGCTCGGCGAGGCGGCGGCGACGGATGATGTCGCGGGCGCGATTTTCGCCGCGCTGCGTGAGCGATACGTGGCTGTTGCGCACTTCGAGCAGGCCGAGGTCGCGAAGGCGCGCGACGAGGCCCGCGGGATCCTGGCCGGATTTCGGCGGAACGCAATCGAGCTCGGGATCGACGCCGCGTTCGCCGCAGACCCACATCTGTTCGAGGAGGTGGTCGAAGCGCGCTTCCTCCTCGGCGGAGAATGCGACGATGCTCGCGAGCTTGCCGTGAGCGAGTTCGATGCGGCGGTCGGCGAGGCGGCCGATGGAGGGGTCATGCGTGACCATCAGGATGGTGTGGCCTTCGGCATGCAGCTCCTGAAACAAACGGATGACGGTCTCTTCGTTGGCTTCGTCGAGATTGCCGGTGGGCTCGTCAGCGAGAATCAGCTTCGGATGATTGATCAGGGCGCGAGCGACGGCGACACGCTGCTGTTCGCCACCCGAAAGCTGCGCCGGAAGATGGGTGATGCGGTCGGCGAGGCCGACACGGGCGAGAGCTTCGCGTGCCTCGCCTTCGTCGGTCGTGCTATGAAAGTATTGCGCGAGCATCACGTTTTCGAGCGCCGTGAGATACGGGACGAGATGAAACTGCTGGAAGATGAAGCCGACTTTCTCGGCGCGGAAACGCGTTAGGCCGGCCTCATCGAGGCGAGCGACGTCGGTCGAGTCGACGATCGCGGTGCCGGAGGTGGGAGAATCGAGGCCGCCGAGGATGTTGATGAGCGAGGTCTTGCCCGAGCCGGATGGCCCCATGATGGCGATCCACTCGCCCTCGTCGACGGTGAATGAAATGCCGTCGAGCGCACGGACGGAGCCGAATTGCTTGCGGAGACTGTCGATCTGGACGAGCGGCGGCACGGTTTTGGTCATTCTCCTCGCAGAATCACGGCGGGCTTCACTCGGCCGAGCAGGCGCAGCGGCAGCGCGCCCGCCAGCGCCACCACGATCATCAGTCCAATGGTGAGCGGAAACACCTGCCAGCGCGGCGAGATCGCGGCAGAAAAAACGCGCTCGCCCATCCAGCGCGAGAGGACGAGTCCCGCGAGACATCCCAGCAGCCCGCCGACGGCGCCGAGGATGCCCACCTCAGCGAGAAAGAATCCAACCACGCGCGAAATCGAACCGCCGAGCGCCTTCATCAAGCCGACGTCTTCGCGTCGCTCCATGGCAAGGGCGGCCATGGTCGCAAGAACACAGAGGGAGGTCAACACGAGAATCAAGACAATCGTGGCGGCGATGAGCAGGCGGATGCGGTTGAGGAGCTCGCCCTCGGCTTCAGTGACCTGGCGGATGGGATGGACATCGAAATCGGGAAAGGCTGAGTGGAGACGGCTGACGGCGGCGGAGATGTCGCCGGCCGAGCCGCTGACGTTCAATTGCACCAGGCTGACACCGCCCGGAAGATCGGCGAATCGTTGCACGGCGGCGAGATCGAGAAAGACCTGGTTATCTTCCGGGCCGCCCGTGTCGAGGACGCCGGTGACGGTGCATGTCTGCGCGCGGCCTTCGTATCCGAGACTGAGTGAGCTTCGGAGCGGCGCGTGAACGTGGCTCGCAACGTTGCGGCCGACGACGCAGGAAGGGGCGCCAGCGGCGCCGTTCGCCGACCACTGGCCGTCGAGCTTCCAAGCGGGCTGGAGCTTGGCGAGCGATTCGAGATTCGTTCCGGCGACGACGACAGGAGCGCCCGTGGCACGCGCGACGATGTAGAGAAACGGAGCAGCCGCCGTGACGGAGTCGCCGGCTCTGAGCTTGATTTCATTCAAGAGAACGCCCTCGGAGAACAGGATCGGCGTGGCAGAGCCGGCGTCTGTGGTCTGGGCGGCGGACCGCGGCGCGATGACGACGTTGGCGCCGAGCGAACGAAATTCCTTTGTGAGCTTGCTCTCGATATCGAGCTGCAGATTCAGCAGCGCCGAAATCACCGCGGCGCCGCTTATCAGGCCAACCATCGCGACCGTAAGGCGGCCACGGCTGCCGCGCACGAGTTTCCAAAGCAATCGTCCGAACATCATTCGCCTCGCAGAATCGGAGCGGGATCGAAGTGCGCCGCCCGCCGCAACGGAACCAGGCTGCCAAACACGGCGACCAGAATCGCGATCGCGAGAATCACAGGCAGCAGTACCAGGCGCGGCTCCGCCAGGCTGCCGAAAATGCTCACGCCCAGCGCGCGCGCGAGGCCCAGGCCCAGCGCAAATCCGAGCAAGCCGCCGACGACCGCGAGCATCAATTGCTCCGCGAGGAAGATTCCCGCGACCGTGGCGTTCGCGGCGCCGATGGCTTTCATGATTCCGATTTCGCCGCGGCGCTCGAGGATGGTGGTAGCGGAAGTGGCTGCGACGGCGAGCGCGGCGGCGATGAGCGCGGCGAGAGTGACAATCCACAGAAGCGCGCCGACGCGATTGAGGACGCGCCCCTCGGTGTCCGCGACCTGACGGATGGCGTGCACGTCCGTGTCCGGGAGAACCTGATTGATTTCGTAGGCGATCAAGGAAATGTACGGCGAGCAGAACCAGCGATCGTGCTCGGCGGGAGTCATCGTGGCGGGATCGCGCTCGGAAAGGGCGTCGGCAGGCTTCGTGAGAGCGCTGACGAAGAGCTGGCGGAACTGGCCGGGATGGCCAGAGAGCTCCTGAGCAACGGAGAGCGGCGCGATGACGGCTTCGTCTTCTGCTCCGCCGGTGGAAACGATGCCGGTGATTGTCAACGACCGAAGCTTCACGAGGCCGCCCGTCGCGACCTTTGGCTCGAGCGGCTCGAAATCGATGGTTTGGCCGATGGACAGGCCGCCCGGATACGTCCGCGCTAGTGCATCTCCGACGAGAACTTCGTTTGCCCCTTCGTGAAACCAGCGGCCGCGAACGTTCCACCAGGGATGCGTGGCCTTCGCGCCGGTGACAAATCGGGTGCCGTCGGGCACAGGCACGGGATGCTCGTACCAAGTGCCGATGAGCGTGACGGAAACCGGTTTTGCGCCGTCTGCGGGGACGATCTGCGAAGGCACGTCGAGAAAGGGAGTGAAGCCGAGAATGTTGTGGCGCCAGAAGATCATCTTGAGTTTGCCGAGGTCGTCTTCGCGCAGGTAGGCACCTTCGTCGACGGGGCGGTAGTCAACGCCACCAATTTCGACGGGAAGCGTATCCGACTCCGGCGTGACGATCAGGTTCGCGCCCAGGTTGCGGAATTCGCGGGCGAGTCGGTCGCCCACTTCAAGAGCGACAGTGAGAGTCGCGGTGGCAACGGCCATCCCGACCATCAGAGCCGCGGCGGTGAGCAGCTTGCGGCGCGGATTACGAATGAAGGATTCCCTGACGAGGCGGGCAAACATGGCTAGTCGGCGTGAATTGTCGAGTTCGCTTCGGCAAGCGCGGAAAGATCGACAATCACCTCTCCTCCCTCGACGCGGGATTTCACTCCCACGGGATTGCAACCCCCGGATTGGCCGATCGAGGGAATGTAGATCGCCGCGCCGCAATTCCGGCAGATGACGTTCTGGCCTTCCTGGCGGTAGCCCTGACGTCCGCATATCTGGCAGGCGTCGAGCGCGGTGGCATAGTCTCCGTTCATCCTGTGAATGACGAGAAAGCGGATCACGGTGTTGTCGACGTCCGCGGTGTAAAAGTGCAGGCTCGAATCGGTGAGGTCCGAAAGCGGGATGCGGACCGAACCGCCCTGGGCGACAAGCATCCTAGCCGGCCCGGGTGAGTTCAGAGCGCGCGCGTAAACGAATTCAGCGGCCAACGACAGCACCACGAGCACGCAGAGAATCGCGGCAGCGAAGCTCCAGCGGCGCTGGCGGCGGAACTCCCACTCGCGCATGCGGCGTTCGGCGGAGTTCAAGGCAGCGTCCGGAGCGGGACGCTTCGCGCTGAACCATTCGCGCAGGACCACCAGGGCCGCAACGCCGAGAATCACGACGAAGAAGAAGAACTCGTTGCGGACAATCGGGCCGATGGTGGCCATCTCCCCGCGGCTCGACCAAATCCATTCGGCTTCGCTCAACTCATGCAGGCCCGTAAGGGCCAACTGAAATGCGACGACCATCAGAATCACGCTGGTAGCGGAGAAGAAGCGGTGCAGCGGAATCCGCAGCGTACCTTGAAAGAAGAAGATTCCCACAGTCACGGCGACGGCGACGCCAAGCAGCGTGCCAATCCAGATCTGGATGCCGGTGCTCGAGAGCTCGACGGCGCGAAGAATCAGAACCAGCTCCGCACCCTCGCGAAAAACCATCAAAAAGACGAACGCGCCAATCCCCCATCCGGCGGCCCGCGTGGATCTCTGCGCGTAGGTCTCGACTCGCTGCTCGATTTCCTTGCGGAGGGTGCGCGCGAAGCGGTTCATCCATACAATCATGGTGACGACGAGGGCCGCCGCAACCAGCATGAGGAGGCCTTCGAAGCCATCCTCGCTCACGCGCAGACGCTGGAGCAGGGCCGCCGCGGCGATGCTGGCAACAACCGCCACGGCAACGCCACCCCAAACGAAAGAGGCAAGGGCCCTGCGGCCGGTGCGGTTCAGATAGACGAGGACGATGCCGACGACGAGTGCGGCCTCAACACCTTCGCGGAGAGCAACGAGCAGAGCCGACAACATTTCAGGGTCTCGAATCCAGTTGTAAATCAGTTTCAACTAACGAAACGAGTGTAACGTCCCGCGCGCGCAAAATCAAGCGAATTGAGGCATTTCCGGGCAAGTGTTTTGGGCTCACGGGAAGACATTCCCTGTACAATGAGCGTCTAAAATGGGTGTGATGCGCGCATCGAGCCAACGACGGTTTTTGCATCGCGCAGCTATCTTCGCAGCCGCGCTGGCGGCGGCGTGCGCGTGGGCGGCGCCCGCGAGGCGGCAAGCAACGGCAACCGGCAGCTCCGCGACGAAGGCGGCTCAATCTGGCGGCACAGCCGCGGCCAAGCCGGATCGCAAGGCCGCCAAAGAAGCCTACCGTCGTGGAATCCGCGCGGAGCAGGATCAGGATTGGGCGGCGGCGTATGCAGCCTACTCGGACGCCGTCCAAGCCGCACCGGACGAGCGCGAGTATGCCCTCAGGCGGGAGCTGGCCAAGGCGCGCCTCCTGCAGGCGAAGGTGGATGAAGCGGAAAAGAACGCCGTTTCCGGCGAACTCGCGAAGGCACGGAAGGAGCTCCTCGATGCGCATTATCTCGATCCTTCGGACTCGCTGATCAACGAGCGGCTCTCCCAACTGATGGCGCTCGAGCCGCTGAGGAGCCAGGACCTTCCCAAAGAGCCGCAACTGCTCGGCGGGATTCATCTCGACTTTCAACACGGCACGCGAAGTTTCGATTATCGAGGCGACCTGCAGGGTGCCTACCGCGAAATCGCGCGCCAGTTCGGGGTCGACGTGGCCTTCGATGCAGAGTTGCCGTCACGGCCCATTCACTTTCAGGCGAGCGCGGTGGATTTTCTGCAGGCGATGGAGCTGGCGGGCGCGATGACGCGGACCTTCTGGCAACCGTTGACGAAACATTTATTCTTCGTCGCCGAAGACACGCAGCAAAAGCGGAAAGAGTATGAGACGCTGATCGTCCGCACGATTGCCTTGCCGGCGTCCGAGACACCCGAGGAAATGACCGATCTCTACCGTCTTGTCCGCGAGGTGGGCGAGGTCACGCTCGGGAGCTTGAACACAGCCGAACACACGATCACGCTGCGCGCGTCACCCCGCGGAATCGCAGTGGCCAGCGATTTGATCGAGAGTCTCGAACAGCCCGTCGGGGAACTCGTGCTGGAGGTCGAGGTCCTCGAAGTAGACCGCAACTACGCGCGACAGATCGGAATCACGCCGCCGCAAACGGCCAAAGTCTATTCCATCGAAAGCCAGCAGCTTGCGGAAGCGAATAATCTGGCGGGGCTGATCAACGTGCTCGAACAGCTCTTTGGAACTCCTTCGGGGCTGTCGGGGCTGACTCCAGACCAGATTGCCACGGAGATCAGCTCGGGACAGCTCGATCCGAACACGCTGCTGCCGCCCGTGATCGCATTCGGCGGAGGCCAATCCACGTTCCTTTCGACGCTGCCCGGCGCGACCGCGAATCTCGGGGCGATGCTTTCGCTGGTGAGGCACGGGCGGCGGATCCTGTTGCGCGCGGAGGACGGCCAGCCGGCAACGTTTTTTGTGGGCGAGCGGTATCCCGTTTCGCTGGCGCAGTATTCCTCTAGTCTGACTTCGAACGTGAACACGACAGCGATCAGCACCCAAACCTTTCCGACCACCACGTTGACGACGGGAAACACGCCGGCATTCGTGACCGTCGCGAGCCTGAGAAACAACGGGACTCAAGACCTGATCGTTTCCAACCACGGGGACAACACGATTTCGGTGTTCCTCGGAAACGGCGACGGGACTTTCGCGGCCCCCGTGACATATGCGACGGGAGTGGGCCCGACGTGGATCGCGAGCGGCGTTTTCGACAACACAGGGACGAACGTGGACCTCGTAGTGGCGAACAAAGGCGCGAATACAGTCTCAATCCTTGCGGGCAACGGGGACGGAACGTTCCAGCCGAATGTGGACCTAGCCACCGGCAACGTGCCCGTCTCCGTAGTGGCCGGCGACTTCGACGGCGACGGCAACCTGGACCTGGCCGTGGCAAATCAGGCCGACAACACGATTTCGGTCTTTTTCGGCAACGGCGACGGGACCTTCAACACTCCGGCGCTGCTTACGGCGGGCCATGCGCCAACGGCTTTGGCCACGGCGGACTTCAACGGGGACGGCCGCGCGGACCTGGCGGTGGCGAACCAGAACGACAATACAGTTTCGATCTTTCTCGGCAACAACGATCGAACGTTCACGACGCTGACGCCGAACGCAACGGGGGCTGCGCCGGTTTACGTGGCGACCGGCGATTTCAACGGGGACGGCATTCTGGACCTCGCCGTTGCGAACAACACGGACGACACGGTTTCCATTCTCTTCGGCCAGACCACAAACGGCAAGCCCGACGGAACGTTCACCGCCCACGCGGATTATGTCGCCGGAGCGGGGCCGACTTCGATCGCGGTCGCCGACTACAACCTGGACGGCATTCAGGACCTGGCGGTCACGGACTCGACGAGCAACACGATTTCGCTGCTGTTCGGGCTTACGGGGGGCATCTTCAATGCGAATTACGAGCTGTCCGTGGGGGATGATCCAATTTCCGTGGTGACGGCGGATTTCAACGGGGACGGGCACCCGGACGGAGCCGTCGCGAACAACGCCTCAAACAGCGTATCGGTGATTCTGAATTCGACGAGTGCGTCGACGAGCTCGACGGGAGGCGAAGGGACCGAGTTTCCGAATGCCGAATATCTGGATCTGGGATTGAAAATGAAGGCGACTCCCCGAATTCATCCCGACGACGAGGTGACGCTGCAGCTCCACTTCGAAATCTCAAGTCTTGCGGGGCAGAGCTTCAATTCGATACCGGTAATCAACAACACCAGTGTCGATCAAACGGTCCGGCTAAAAGAGAATCAGACAACGATGCTGGCGGGAATCCTGCAGCCTTCGATCACAAGCACTCTTGCCGGGACGCCCGGAATCGCGCAGGTGCCGGGACTCGGGGTGCTGGGCGGAAACCGGAACACGCAAGAGCAGGATACGCAATTGCTGATTCTGATCACGCCGCGGATGGTCGCACTCGCGCCGCACAAAGGCCACGCGATCTATGCAGGCCACGGCGCCGCTCCTGCAGGCTATACTCCGACGCCAAGGTTCGAGCATGGATTGCAGCCGCAGCCCGTACCACAGCCGCCGCAACCGCAACAGCAGCCCCCACAACCGCAACAGCAGCCTCCGCAGCGTTAGGCGACGCTTTCCGGCGCGTTAGGGAAACGCTTCCAGCACAACGACGGGCTGGTACGTGCGCGGCACGACCGGCTCCGCGATGGCGATGAGATGTCCCTCCTGATTGAAGACGCGGAGGCGGCTCGGCTTCCAATCCCCGGAGTCCAACTGCGCCGGGCCGTCCTGCGCGGCCGTACTGCGGCCCGGCTGAATCTGCGAAATCGGCAGATTGAACTTGGCGCCGTGCCGGACGCGCTTTTCGACAATCGGGAGGACCGTGGCGCGCGGCAATTCGAGCAGCATGTTCTCGAGCGGAATCACGCGGCTCGCGAACTTGCCGGCCCTGGCATCCTGTTCGAGCTCGGACAGGGGGACAGCGTGATCGAGCGTGAATTCCCCCACGGCCGTGCGCGCGATTTCCGAAAGATGCGCGCCCGAACCCTGAAGCTGACCGAGGTCATGCGCCAGGGAGCGGATGTAAGTTCCGGCGCCACATTCGACGGTGAAGCGGGCCACCGAGCCTTCGACTTGCGTCAGAGAGAAATCGTAGACTTCGACCTCGACGGGTTCGAGCGCGACCGGCTTGTGCTTGCGAGCGAGCTCGTGCGCGGGACGGCCGTGAATTTTCTTCGCCGAGAAGGCCGGGGGAACCTGCTGAATTTTTCCCACGAAACGCGAGGCGAGAGAGGCGAGCTGACCGGCGTCGAGCGCGGGCGCCGAATCCGGACCGAGCGGCTCGCCATCGGCGTCGTAGCTGTCCGTAGCGAATCCGAAACGCACGGCGCACGTGTAGCGCTTCCGTCGGCCGGCGTAGAAACGCGCGAGACGAGTGGCACGGCCGAGCGCCAGGACGAGAACTCCCGTGGCCAGAGGATCGAGAGTGCCAAGGTGGCCAATCTGGCGGAAGCCGACGAGACGGCGCACGGTTTCGACGATGTCGTGCGAAGTCTTGCCGCAGGGCTTATCGACGACGAGAATGCCGTCGATGGGAGCAGGCTGTGGAGTTCTAGGCATGAGTGCGGGCCAAGCGGCTGCCCGGAAACGCGAGCGGCTTACTTTCCCTCCGGGGCCTTCGCTTTGCGAAGCAGGTCGTCGATGTGCTGAAAGTACTCCTCCGAGTCGTCGAGGTTGAACAGGATTTCGGGCGCGCGCCGCAACTGAAGGCGCTCGACCAGTTCGTGGCGAATGTATCCGGAGGCGGCCTTCAGGCCCTTGAGCGCGGCGTTGCGCTCCAATTCATCGCCGTCGAGGCGCACAAAAACGCGCACGGTGCGCAAATCGGGTGTGAGCCGGACTTCGGTGACGTCGAGCGGAATGGCGAGGCGAGGGTCCTTGAGTTCACCCGCGAGCATGAGGCTCACCTCGTGCCGAATCTCCTCGGCAACGCGCTCCGATCGATGTCCCCCGACGGTCATGACTCTGCATCCTCAAAATAGGCAATATCGCGCGAAACCAGGTCGCGGCCGAGAAGGCGCTCGGATTCCGCGGCAATCGCTTCGAGCAATTCCTCCAGGTGTTTTCCGTCGCCCGAAATGGAGACAACCCCGACGCGCGAGCGCTGCCACAACTCCTGGTGCTCCAGCTCGGCAACGGCGACATTGAAGTGGGCGCGGAGACGATCTTTCAAGCTGCGCAGCACCTGCCGCTTGTCCTTGAGAGACCGCGCATCTGGGATGTGAATTTCCAGAGTGAGGAGGCCGATCGGCATTTCCGCCCCCGACTATTTGCAACCGGACGCGCTCACCAAGAAGGCGAGGAATCGCGTCAGACAGAAGCGCCGGTTCCGCTTTGTTTCGGCGGCCGCCCGCGATCCGGCAAACTCACGTCGAGGGCCGGGGCCGTCTTCTCCATCTTGAAGCATTCCAGGATATCGCCAACCTTCACGTCGTTGAAGTTCGAGACTCCGACGCCGCATTCGAAACCGGCGCGAACTTCGTTCACGTCTTCCTTGAAGCGGCGCAGCGAGGCGACGCGGCCGGTATAAATGACGACGTTGTCGCGGAGGACGCGCACATCGGCATCGCGCTTGATGATGCCGTCCTGGACAGAGCATCCGGCAATCATTCCGGCGCCCTTCACGCGGAAGGTGTCGCGCACTTCGGCGCGGCCCAGGTAGGTTTCCTTGATCACCGGCGCGAGCAGACCGGCAACAGCCTTCTTCAACTCGTCGAGCAGTTCGTAGATGATGGTGTGGAGGCGGATGTCGACGTTTTCGCGCTGCGCGAGATCCGTCGCCTTTCGTTCCGGGCGGACGTTGAAAGCGACGATGATGGCGTTCGAGGCGGAAGCGAGCAAAACGTCGGTCTCGCTTACGGCGCCGACGCTGGCGTGGATGACCTTGACCTTCACCTCGTCGTTCGAGAGCTTCGGCAGCATTTCCGAGAGGACTTCCACCGAGCCCTGGACGTCCGCCTTGATCACGACGGGCAGTTCCTTCACCTCGCCGGCTTTGAGCTGCTCGTGCAACTGATCGAGCGTCAAGCGGCCGGAAGAAGCGGTCTTGGCGAGAGAGGCCTCGCGCTGCTTGGCCTGGCGGTACTCGACGATGTGGCGGGCCCTGGCTTCGTCCGCGACCTGGAACTGGTCGCCGGCTTCGGGCACACCCTGCAGACCGAGGATTTCGACGGGAGTCGACGGACCGGCTTTCTTGATTGGCTGAGCACGATCGTCGAAGAGCGCGCGCACCTTTCCGTAAACCGCGCCGACGATGAAAACGTCGCCGACATTCAGGGTTCCGTTTTGAACGAGCACAGTGGCAACAGGACCGCGGCCCTTATCGACGCGCGACTCGAGCACGGTGCCGCTTCCGGGCGCATCGGGGTCCGCTTTGAGCTCGCCGAGATCCGCAACCAGCAGAATCATCTCGAGGAGCCGCGGGATGTTCTTCTTTGTCTTAGCCGAGACCTCAACCATGACGGTGTCGCCGCCCCATTCTTCGGGCATCAGACCGCGGTCGGAGAGCTGACGCTTGACGCGTTCCGGCTGCGCTTCGGGCTTATCGATCTTGTTGATGGCGACGATGATTTTCACGTTCGCGGCTTTCGCGTGCGAAATCGCCTCTTCGGTCTGCGGCATCACGCCGTCGTCGGCGCCGACAACGAGGACGACGATGTCGGTCACCTTCGCGCCGCGCGCGCGCATGCGTGTGAACGCCTCGTGGCCCGGCGTGTCGATGAAGACGATGCGACGGTCGTCCACATGCACTTCATATGCACCGATATGCTGCGTGATTCCTCCGGCTTCGCCGGCAGCGACTTCGGTTTCGCGGATGGCGTCGAGCAGGCTCGTCTTGCCGTGGTCCACGTGGCCCATTACTGTTACGACGGGCGCGCGCGGACGGAGATTGCCGGTCCTCTCTTCCTTGACCTTTTCTTCCTGCGCGACTTCCTGTTCAAACGTGACCACCTGCACGATTCCATTGAAGGCTTCCGCCAAGGTCGTGGCCGTCTGAGCATCGAGGGCCTGATTGATGCTGGCGAAGACTCCGCGATCGAGCAACGTTTTCAGAAGATCCTTGGCGCGAATGTCGAGCTTTTCAGCCAGGTCGCGAACCGTGATTCCTTCCGTGACCGTGACGAGCCTCGGCTCGCGTTGAACCGGCGCGACTGGCTCGACCTGCGTAGCTCTTCCGCCCGGACCGACGCCGGGACGCGTGCGAACCGGGTGAAGTTTTCTTTCTCCCTCTGCGAAGCGCTTTTCAATCAGCGGCCGGCCGCGCGGGGCGCTGGCGGGCGGTTTTCTGGCGTAGAGCGGCTTGCCAGGCTCAGCCTTCGGTAAGCCGCCGAGACCGGGACCAGAGGGCCTGGGTCCGCCACCGGGTCCACCCGGACGAGGACCGCCAGGACGCTGCGGGAAACGCGACGAAGGCGCACCGGGACGCTGCGGCATGCCGGGGCGTCCTTGGCCTGGAGCCGCAGCGGGACGCATGCCGCTCGGGGCGGGGCGGCCTTGACCTGGCTGCCCTGGCCCGCTCGGACGCATCGGAACTCGTTGGCCGCCACCGGGAGTTACCGCAGGTCTTGGCGTGCCCGGTGCCTGCGATGAAGCGGCTGCGGCGGGGCGTTGAGCGGCGGGCTGGCCTGTCGTCGCAGGTGGTACCGCAGGCCGCATTGGCGTCGTCGGCCGAGCTGGAGCCGAGGATGGCGTCGGCTGTGCCGCGGGCGTCACACCTGGCTTCGCAGGGACCACCGGGCGAGCAGCGGCAGGCGCATGCGTGGCTGGCACCGCCGCGCCGGGAGCTGCCGGACGCGGGGGCACGACTCCTGGCTTTGCAACGCCAGGCGGAACTGCTGCTGGAGCTGCCGGGCGAGCTGAAGTGCCGACGGGAGGAGCTGCAGGAGCTTGGGTGGGTGTCAGACCCGGCTTTGCCGCTGGAGCAGCCGCCGGACGAGGCTTGGCCTTGGCTGCCGCTGCTTTCGCGGCCTTGTCCGCCTCTGCAGCAGCTTCCTTCGCGGCCAGTTCCTGAAAGTGCTTCCGCACCTGCTCCGCGTGGTGCAGGTCGAGCGAACTGGAGTGCGTCTTCTTTTCCGTGACGCCGATCTCCGGCAGGTAGTCGATCAGGACTTTCGCCTTGATCTCGAGTTCCCTGGCCAGCTCATTGATTCGAATTTGATTAGGGTCTGACATCAGCTCCTATTCCCGAATTCCATTATTCGGAGGCCTTCGGTTCCTCCGCCTCAGATTTCGCATCCGATTCAGCCGCCTTCGCCGCCTTGGCGTTCTGTTCCTCCGTCTCGGATGCGACTTCCCCGCCGCCGAGAGACTGGCCTTCGCCAGCTTCGCCCGCCTCGGCAGCGTCCATTGCCGCGCCCTCTGCCGTCGCTTCGGGAGGAGCTTCTTGCTCACTCTCGACCGCAGCCTCAGGCACAGCCTCGCCCGCCTCGGCAGTTTCCTCGACGGGAGGCGCGGTGGCTTGGGCTTCGAGCGCCTCAAAGTGCGCCGCAACGGACTGGTGAATTTTCTCGACCATCTTCTCGCCGATGCCTGGTATCTCCACGAGCTGTTCGGGAGTCATATCCGCCAGCTTCTCGACGGAAGTGATGCCTGCGGCCTCGAGCTTCTCGATGGTCTTGGGACCGACGCCCTTCAGCTCCGAAAGCGGCGTGCCGGGCGCGGTTAGAGCCGTCATTTGCGCTTCGATTTCGCGGCGCTTCTCCTCTTCACTCTTAATGTCGATGTTCCAGCCGATCAGCTTGCTGGCGAGTCGGACGTTCTGTCCTTTCTTGCCGATCGCGAGCGAGAGCTGCGTGTCTTCCACGATCACTTCCAGGCGCTTCTCATCAGGGTCCACGATCTGAACGCGCGTAACCTTGGCGGGACTGAGGGCCTTTTGAGCGAAGGCGATCGTCTCTTCGTTATAGGGAATGATGTCGATCTTCTCGCCGCGCAGTTCGCGGATGATCGACTGCACGCGCATTCCCTTCATGCCGACGCAAGCGCCGACCGGATCGACGTCCTTGTCGCGGCTCTCGACCGCGATTTTGGTGCGCTCGCCGGCTTCCCGGGCGACCGCGCGAATCTGAACCGTGCCGTCGTAAATTTCGGGGACTTCCATCTCGAACAGCCGCTGCACCAGAGCGGGATCAGCGCGGGATACGATCACCTGCGGGCCCTTGGCCGCACGCTCGACCGCACGGATCGTCACACGCAGCCGGTCGCCGACATTGTAGGCCTCCAGGCGCGACTGTTCGCGCTTCGGAAGACGGGCCTCGGTGCGGCCCAGATCGACGATGATGTCCGGACCTTCCATGCGCTTCACGATGCTGTTCACGAGCTCGCCGACGCGCGTGTGAAATTCGTTGTAGATGGTGTCGCGCTCGGCTTCCCGCACCTTCTGCAGAATCACCTGCTTCGCGGTTTGCGCGGCGATTCTCCCCAGCACGTCGGTGGGCTTGGAATGCACGATTTCGCCGCCGATTTCGATTTCCGGACTTTGTTTCCGCGCGTCGGTCAGCGAAATTTCGCGCAGAGGATCTGTGACCTCCTCAACCACCGTGTGGACCGAATACACGTCCACGTGACCCGTCTCCGGATTGAACTTGGAGCGGAGATCTTCCTCCGTGCGGTAGAACTTCCGAGCCGCCACCACCATTGCGTCCTCAATGGCCGCGACGATGATCTCCGGTTCGATGTGCTTTTCCCGGCTGATCTGCTCAATTGTCTGGAACAGCAGACTCGCCATTTCCGTTTCTCCCTAGATCTCGACGACGAGGTTCGCCTTGCGAATGCCCGCGAATGGCACCTGAATTTCGCGATCCCTCAGGGCCAGCTTTACGACACCATCCACATAGCCCGCTAGGCGGCCCTCAAAATACTTTTGATTCTCGACCGGTTCGTTCAGCCAGATATGCGCCAGACGGCCGACGAACCGCTCGTAATCGGCCGGCTTCAGCAGCTTGCGGTCCAGCCCGGGCGAACTGACCTCGAGCAGATAGCTCGGTCCAGGCACCAGATCCTCAACGTCCAGGATCATGCTGAGCTGCTGGCTGACCTTCTCGCAATCGTTGTGACTGATCCCAAGTCCTTCGGGATTCGCCGGGCCCGGCAGCCGGTCGATATAGACGCGAAGAAGCCTCTGCTTCCCCACCTTCCACTCGACGTCAAATACGTCCAAGCCCTCGGAGCGGGCTACACGCTCGGCCGCTTCTCGAATCTTACCCAGGTCCATTCCGTTCCAGGCACAGCTTTCACGTCACTTGGGCGTCGCGGGACCGTTCGCCCACATAGTCCAATGATTGCGACCAACAAAAAAGTGGGCTCGCGCCCACTCGGCCCTGCGACCTAGATGAAAGCACCTCAGTATAATTTCGTTACCTGCAAAACGCAAGCCGCGTTTGGAACGGCCTGATTCCAGGCTTCAGCCGAGTCTGTGGGGAGAGAGGCCTCTCCACGCGGTGGTCGAAAGGCCCCACGAAAGTACGGCGAAGACGCCGCTATTGATTCTGTTGTGGCTTCGGGGCCGCCGGTCTCGGCGCGGGACTGGCGGGCTTCGCCGCCGCGGTCGCCTTGACCGGGTAGCTCTGGTCGTAGAGCTTGATGACGTCCTGTGTGACGTCAACAGCGTTCGCCGCATAAATCACAGGCGTCTGTTGCGCCGAATCATCAAAAATGACGCCGTAGCCGTTGTCCTTCGAATACTTGTCCAGAACCGTCAGGAGTTTCCGGCCGAGCGAGTTGATCAGGTCCTGCTGAGCGTCCTGGTAGTCGTCCTTAGCCTCCTGATCCTTCCGCTGAAGGGTCCGGTTCAACTGCTCGGCTTCGCGCTGAAGGCGATACTTCTCATCATCCGACAGCGTGTTGGAAGTCGTCTGAAGCCGCGAAGAGATGTCCTGAATCTGCTTCTGGAGATTCTGCAGTTCGGTCTGCCGAGGGGCGAACTTAGAGGTCAACTCGTTCGCCGCCTGTTTGCCTTCGGCCGTCCCGGTGATCGCGGCCGTCATGTTGATGACGCCCACTTTCAGGGGTTGGTCCGCACGGCCCGCGGCGCCTGCTTGGGCCCAGATGGCGGGGGAAGAGATTGCCGCCGCCAAAACCGCAATTGCCAATCGAATCTTCATGCTGCCAACTCCTTGTTCAAAATTCGGCTAAGTCCAAATCGGGCATTATAGCGTCGGACGGAGAAGAGGGTCAACCAGAATTCAATCCCGCACGGATCCGGGCGATTCGCAACTCACGCCGCCGACTGCACGCCGGTCTGTTTGAGTCCGATGCATCGCCTCTGCGTGGGGTTGGCCCATTCCTTTCGAGACCGCTATGGCAGCGGGATCAAGAGCACACGATTGTTGCTCTGGTCCGCTAGAACCGCGAGATTCAACGTGCGGTCGATCGCGACCGAAAATTGAGGCGAACTGCCCAATGCGAGAATGCTCCGCACCTGTGGCCCGGAACAATTATTCAGGATGTTGGGCGGGCAAACGTAGTCGGCAATCGACACGGTGTTGCTCGCATTGTTGGCAGTCACCAGGGTGCTCGTCTGATAGTTGTAATCGAGCGACGTCGGATTCATGCCCACCTGAGAGGAACCGGCAATCGCCGTGGTCGGATCCACGAAGATGATGTTGTTGACCAAGCTGTTCGCCGCAAGAAAGACCTGGTTCACAGGATCAAAGATGATTCCCATCGGGACCTGGAGGCCCGCCCCAGTCAGGCCAGTCACACGCGTCGGAGTGCCGGACGAGGTGAGGTTTATGATATCGATGTTGCTCTCGAGCCCCGCAGTCGCCACTCCCACATACTCCAAGTAGGGATCGAAGGCGATCGAGGTGGGAGTCAGGTCCAGGTTGCCAAACACTCCGCCTGGAGTGCCGCTCGCAAAACCTGAGGTATCCCGTGACACCGCGACTTCACTGACATTCCCAGCGGGGCTCCCATTGGCCGAGAGGACGTCGGCGACATAGGCGGTGGAACCATCCTGATTCATCGCCACAGCAGTGACGTTTGTGCACGAGCCACCGCACAACTGGAAGGTCGAAGGTGGGCCCATCCCGGCCAAGTCCACGACGCTGGCATTGTCGCTTCCGTTGTTGGCAACCAGTGCCACGCCCAAACGAGGCTCGATCGCAATGCCCTGAGGAGTGGTGCCCACGGGAATCGGAGCGCCGACCGTGCCGACGGCCCCATTGTTTGCGCAGAGGGTTTGGCCCGCCGGGGCATTCGGAGTTAGAGCCACGATCGAGACCGTTCCATCGCCGGAATTCGTCACGGCCGCGAGGTCGCAATCGGAATCGACCGCAACACCAAACGGCGACGCTCCCACGAGTACAGGCTGCACGATAATCAAGTCCTCTATGTTCGAGATCGCGGCCTGCCCGGGATTCTGGACATACACGGAATAGCGGCGCGCGGCGGTCAGCATCGCGGCCGGGACGGTGGCGACTATCTGCCGCCCATCGGCGGAAACGACGGACGGAACCACAGTGCCATCAAGAAGGGCCTGGGCACCCGCCGCAAAGCCTCCGCCGGTCAGAGTGAGCGTCAACGAGTTCGAGGAGGTGAAGGCGATTTCGGGGCTCGAGAGCGTGATCTGGGGTGCTCGAGCGGCGCCAAGCGAGGCACTCGAGCGCACCGTGCCAAGCGAAAGAATGGAAACCGTGCCGTCTGCCTGATTCACGACGAGCGCTTCGTTGGTGCCGGGATCGACGGCGACGGCCACCGGCTGGTTGCCGGTTGCGACATTCTCAATGACGATGTGACCCTGCAAATCCAGAATCGCAGCGGCGTTCGCGTTCGTATTGATAGCCACACCCATGTTCGCAAGGGAACTCACGGCCGCCGCCACGTAGCCGGGCTGGTTCACTATCACGCCGTTTTGTTGGAAGGCGATCGCACTTACGGACTGATCCAGCAAGCTGAACATCGGGAAGCCGCCGACGGTTGGCGCGGTCAACAAGACCTGATGCGTTTCACCGTTGATGCCTACTCCCTGAACGCCGGACCCACTGGAAGTCAGCGTCAGCGTGCCCACAACGGAAGGTGCGCGCCCGGCATCGACGCCGGCGATGGCGTCGCGGCCCAAATCGACAAGATTGACGCTTCCGTTTCCGCCGCCTCCCGCAGACACCACGGCCCAATTCAGGCGTGGATCAATCGCGATGGCCGGCGCCGTTCCCGTGCCATAGTTGGTCAGCCCACCGCCGATTTCCTGGAGATATACGGGCGCCCCGGTGGAGAGATCGAGGATCGTGGCAAGGTTCGTCAACGAATTGGCAACCACAGCGTGGTGCGTAATTGGATTGACGCCGACCGAATAGGGCGTCGATCCCGATGGAAGCGGCGGAAGAGTAAGGGTCGAAACTGCGAACGTAGTCAGGTCGATGGCCGAGACTGTGTTGTCGGCGCTGTTGACCACGAGCGCGACATGATCGAGCGGCGGGAGCAATCCGTCGTCGACCGCAATTCCCGTAGGATTATTCCCCACCGCCACAGTCTGAACAACGGAATTCGTCGCAAGACTGACAACGGATACCGTGTTGCTTCCCGTGTTGACGACAAGAGCCAGACCGTCCGCCTCGTCGATCGCCACGGCGGAGGGGTTTGAACCGACACCCACGGTGGCCGTCGGTGAACTCAACAGGGTCCCTGCAGCCGGCGTCACTGCGATGTTCGCAGCCGATGTGGACGACGGGCCGGTCGTGACGCCACTGTTGTGGACGACGATTGGGTAAAGGCCAGGTGTCGAAAGGCTGCCGGCGGGAATGTTGACTGTCATCTGGCGGCTGCTGCCGATTGTAGAACTCACGCCAAGACTCGGACCCGTGAAGCTGTTGAAGGTCGCGCTGGTGGTCCCCGAGGCGAAGAAACCTCCCGTGAGGCTTACGCCGAAACCAGCGTTCGTGGCCGGAATGCTATCCGGCGCCGACGCTACGACGGAAGGGCGTGGCGTGATGACGGACAGGTTCACCGCGCCGTTGGACCCCGCCAAGTTCAAGTCGCCATTCTGGCGCTGTACGCGAATCGCGAACGATCCGGACTGGGTCAAGAGCGTTGAAGGAATGGTTGCGCGCATGAGCGTAGCGCTAATCAGCGTGGTCGGCAGCGGCGTGCCGTTCACGAGCACCACACTTGTCGAAAGGAAGCCCGAACCTGTGACATAGATATCCTGCTGAACAGACCCTTGGGCCGCAGTGGTGGGATCCACCGAATCGAGAGTCGGGTCGGCTGCGGCCGTGACAATGATTGTTGTGGTACCCGACTCCGTTGGATCTGCAGTGGAAGTGGCCTTCACTGTTGCGGACAGAGCGGTTGCGGGAGCTTGATACAGTGCCGTTTGAGGACCGGTTGGGGTGATCGTTCCGTTCGTGGCGTCGCCGCCGGCAATATCGTTAACGCTCCAAGTAACGCCAGTGCTTGCTGTGCCTGTTACGTTGGCGGTTACAGTAAAGGTTTCTTGCGTGCCGATCGTCGCGGTCGTAGGGTTCATCTGGACGCGAATGCCGGAATCGATGCTGATGTAACTGATGCCGAACGCTGTATAGTCCACCTGACTAACGGCCATGATGACGAAGGGATTCTGCTGAGGAATGGTTGTGGGAGCTGTGTAAAGGCCGTTCTGCGTGATCGTGCCGTAACCCGTCAAGGTCCACGTGCTCAGACTCTTGACGCCGGGAATCGGGGTGCAGGTGGTCGGCTCCGTGGGAGGACTCGTGATGGGCGGCGCGAGACAGATTTGCCAGTAGACGGTTGTCGTCGAGCCTCCCGCCACGGAGGCGGTGAAGATTTGCGTCCCGCCTTTGATCACCGAGTAGGGCGCGTTAGGCGACGAGCCAGTGGGAGATACCGACACGCCGATGGTTGTGGTGTTACTTCCACACCCTGAGGCTACGGCCGCGAGGAATACTGCCGCGGCCAGTCCAAGCGATCGCATTCTGCTTCCTCCCAAGCCTCTCACCTCACTCCGCCGTGCCTCTTGAAAAAGTCGCGAATTGGGCCATGCCGGTCCATGCCGGCAATTCCGCGCTAGAACGTCCGGCTGACCGTAAACCGGAACGTGCTCTTCGGCTCGATCAATCCGGCTGGAAGCCGCTGTCCCTGCGCCTGCAGAAACTGTGTGATCTGAGGAACGATATCCGTGGTGTATATCCCGAGATTTTGCAAATACTGTCTTTCAATCGGATCCACGGCATAGGCGCCCGGAATCTGGTCTCCGTAAATATCGGTGAGCTGCGGGCCCTGAATCGTCTGCGTCAGACGGGCATAATTGTAAGCGTAATAGAACCGGAACGGCGCCTGAATGATCGGCAACTGGACCACGAGCTCGACGCCGGCGGACGTGTGCGGCGTGAAGTTCGTTCCGGAAATCAGGGGGAGATTGTTGCCGATCTTGAGACCCGGAAAATCCGCGTTAGGATACTGTTCCTGGAAACTCGAGAGCGCCGAGGGATCCAGCGCCAACTGCGATTTTCGAAGGATCCCGTCCACGCCGAAGTCGTGGAAGATCGTGAGGCCGACGTAGTTCTGATAAATCGGAATGCGGTACTCGGTGTTCAGGATGGCTTGTGTGTCCCCGCCGGGCCGCGTCGGAAAATACTGCAAGGTCGGGATCGACAGGATCTGCGGCAACGGCTGTCCGCCACTTCCGATCTTCGTGGGATCGTAATAGGTGACGGTCGCACTACCCAGGCTGGGAATCGCCACGAACGGCGATATTGTGTAGAACTCAAATCCGCGCACATCGTATTCGCCGCCCATATAGAAGCGACTGTACGGAGGAGCATCCTTCCCGCCGAATCCGGACATCATCGCCGTCTGAAGGTGGACTCCGATCACGTTCCGGTGGTGGTAGTGCGGCCGGAAATAATTCATGGTGAAGATGTTCGTGAACGAGTTGACGTTGCCGCCTAACGGGCCGCCTTCCACCTTGGACGAGAGCGAGAAGCTCGAGCCATGCGTCGGGTTTACCTGACTGTCGCGCCGGTCGTAGTTAAGACTCGGCATCACATAGCTTTCCCGAATCCCCCGCAACGCCGACGGCCCGGCAAGACTTCGGAACTGCGTGAACTCAAACAGCAATTGAGCCGATTGGCTGAACGTCGTGATGTCCGTCGTCGACCAGCCATACGTGAGTCCCAGCCGCGCGAACGAAAACTTCCGCATCGGATAGCTCGCGAATGCGGTAAAGCCTTTCGAGTCCTGCGAGTAATTCTCTTGGAGCGCGGGGTTAATGGCGACGGGGGCGCCAAACAAGAGCCCGGTCTGCCTGGCGGTGTTGTAGTTGAACGAGTTCAAGAATATGGTGAAGCCCGTTGAAATGGGGCGGTCGAGAAGATACGGTTCCGTGAAGCCGAAGACGATGTTTTTCTGAATGTCGCCGACCTGCGCCGAAACGGTGAGTGTTTCGCCGAGCCCCAGGAAGTTGTTCGTCTGATACGAAAGCCCGATGAAGCTTCCGGCAATTCCGCTGACGCCACCCGAGAAGCTGATGGATTGCTTTTGTTTCTCATGCAACTTCAAACGAATATCCACAGACCCCGTCTTCGCGTTCTTCTTGAGGTCCGCGTTTTCCGGCTTGATGGTTTCGAAGTAATTGAGTTGGTTCAACCGAAGAATGCTCAATTCCCAGAGGTGGTTATTGAAAATCTGCCCCTCATCCAGGAGTATTTCGCGCCGAATCACTTTGTCGCGGGTTGTCGTGTTCCCGGCGAACTCGATGCGGCGGACATAATATTGCTTCTGCTGATCGAAGTCCAAGGTGAGATTGATCGTCTTCTTGGCTTCGTCGATGTCGAAGTTGGGCTGAGGGGTGAAGTCGATATAGCCGTATTCGCCGTAGATCTTCTTGTAGGTGTCGAAGGCCTTGCGCAGCTTGTCCGTCGAGAAAATGTCTCCCTGTTTCATGGGGAAGACTTGCGCGAGGAACTCGGGCTTCAGCACGAGTCCTTCGTCCGGATCGGCGCTGCGGAACGTGAGCTTGCCCATGTGATACCGCTCGCCCTCGTCAATCGTGATCGTGATGTTGGTGGCCTTCTCGTGCTTGCTTCCGATGTACGGCCACGGCCCCGGGATGCCCGCCCGATTGATGTCTACCGTCTTCGCGTCCGTGACGTTCACGTCGACCCGGAAATAGCCATTGCTTTGGTAAAGCCCGCGGATGCCGACTTCAAGGTCT
Source organism: Candidatus Acidiferrum sp. (assembly GCA_035517015.1). Taxonomy (GTDB): domain Bacteria; phylum Acidobacteriota; class Terriglobia; order Acidiferrales; family UBA7541; genus Palsa-295. The sequence goes on from DATIZQ010000041.1 coordinate 130,411, forward strand.
TCGTCCAATTTAGGCCGGTCGTACGTTTTGTCCATCACGGGAATGTAAGTGTAGTAGAGCGGAATCGAGTATGGCCGGTCGTTCTTCATCGTGCGGATGATCCGGCGATCGGAAAACGCCTTGTTTCCCTTGATGATGATCTTCCCGACTTTAACCTTAGGCCCTTCATCGATGTTGAAAACCAGCTTCACGGCGTTCGTCGCCGCGATCTTTTCATACGTCGGCTTGACGGTGGCAAACTGCCGCCCGTGCGCCGCGAGCAATCCCTTGATGACCACCTCTGCCCGCTTGATTTTGGTCAGGTCGAACTGGCTTTCCACCGTTAGACCGACCTTTTTGTCCTTGAACGCATCCAGGATGTCCGATTCCGTGATCGACTTGTTTCCCTTGTACTCGATCCGGCGAATGATGGGCCTCTCCGAAACGTAAAACACCACCACTTTTGCGTTCGGCTGGTCGGGGCTATCTTCGACTTCCAGGCGGATGTCGTCAAAAAACTGGGTGTTCCACAGCAGTTGGAAATCCCGCCGGAGCACTTCCGCATTGTAGACGTCGCCCGGCCGCGAAATAATTCGCGCGCGAAGCGTGCCCGTCTGTATCCGCCGGTTGCCGACGAAGTCGATGCGCTCGATAACGAACTGAGGCCCGGTGTTCCCTTGAGGTTGCTGAGCCCAAAGGGTTTGCCCGAGAGCAAAAAAAATCAGGCACACAGGCCCGAACGATTCGAACAGGCGCAGACAAATTTTCGTTCCGGCGGCCAAGGCTATAGTCAAGGCCGCAGTCCCCCGCCCAAAATTTTTGGCTCCCCCGCCGGAATGCTCCCTTCCGGCTTGCGTGTGGGATTCTTAGTGGGCCACCGGGGTTGCTTCAACGACAGGACGGAACGACAGACCGTCGCCGGAGAGGAAAACCTCGAGCGTGGCCGGCCGCTGCAGTCCGCCCTGGATCAGAGCCTCCGACAGTGGGTCTTCGACGTACTTCTGCAACGCGCGCCGGAGCGGTCGCGCGCCATAATTCCGATCGCTGCAAGTCCTCTCGAGAATCCACTGGCGCGCTTCAGGCGTTATCGCGATCTGTACCTGGCGGTGCACCAGCGTCTCGTTGATCTGGCCCACGAGCAAGTCGATGATCCGCAGCAAATCATCATCCGTGAGCGAGTTGAACAGAATCACCTCATCGAGGCGGTTCAGAAATTCGGGATTGAACGCCCGCTTGACTTCACCCATCACCATATCGTCCTGGCTCTTCGCCGCGGCAAGCTCATCGGCCGACTGGAAGCCGAGCCCGGACTGCTTCTGCAGTTGGCGCGCGCCGAGATTGGACGTGAGAATGATGATTGTGTTGCGGAAGTCGACCGTATTCCCAAGGCCGTCGGTCAACTGACCGTCCTCGAAAACCTGCAGGAGTATGTTGTAGACGTCCGGATGCGCCTTTTCAATCTCGTCGAGCAGGATCACCGAATAAGGAGTTCGCCGCACTCGCTCGGTGAGTTGCCCGCCCTCTTCGTATCCGACATATCCCGGAGGCGCGCCGATCAGCTTCGAAACCGAGTGCTTTTCCATGTACTCGGACATATCGAAGCGAATCAGCGACTTTTCACTGCCGAAGAGAAACTCCGCCAGCCGTCGCGCAACTTCTGTCTTGCCCACGCCCGTCGGGCCGAGGAACAGGAAGCAGCCGACCGGGCGTCCCGGCGCCTTCAGGCCCGCGCGGCTTCGCCGAATCGCCCGCGCCAGCGCCGTAATCGCCTTGTCCTGGCTGATGATGCGCCGATGGAGCTCTTCTTCGATGCGCAGGAGCTTCTGCTGCTCGTCTTCCTTGATCGACGTGACCGCAATACCGGTCCAGCGCGCGACCACTTCTTCGATATCCTCGCGCGTGACCACTCCAGTCGAGGAATCATCGATCTTCAGCTTCTCGCGCAGGATTCGCAGGTGTTCCTTTTCCTTGCGTTCTTCCTCGGAGTAGAACCGCGCCTTCTCGAATTCGTGATTGGCGATCGCCGTTTCCATCCGATGCGTGATGAATTTCACCCGCTTCTGGACTTCCGAAACCTCGTCGGGGAGCATGGCCTGGCGCAGCTTCACGCGCGCCCCGGCTTCATCGAGAAGATCGATCGCCTTGTCCGGCAGGAAGCGGTCGGGAATGTACCGGTTCGATAGATAGACCGCGTAACGGATGGCTTCTTCCGTGTAGCTCACTGCATGGAATTTTTCGTAACGATCGCGCACGCCCTGAAGGACCCGAATCGCTTCATCCTCGCCCGGCGCGGAAACCTTCACGGCCTGGAAACGCCGCTCGAGCGAGCGATCCTTTTCCACCGACTTCCGATATTCCGCCGGTGTAGTCGCGCCGATGCATTGAATCTCGCCGCGGCTCAGGGCCGGTTTCAGGATGTTCGCGGCGTCGAGCGAACCCTCCGCCGAACCCGCGCCCACCAGCGTGTGCAATTCGTCGATGAAGACGATCGCGTTCTGGCTCTCCATCAGCTCCTTCATGATCGTCTTCAGGCGTTCTTCGAACTGGCCGCGATACTTCGTTCCGGCGACGATCAACGACAGGTCCAGCGACAGGATTCGCTTGTCGGCGAGGAACGGCGGCACGTCGCCGTCGGAGATTCGTTGCGCCAAACCTTCGACGATGGCTGTCTTGCCCACGCCCGGCTCGCCGATCAGCACCGGATTGTTCTTCGTGCGTCGGCAAAGAATCTGAATCGCGCGCTCGAGCTCCCGGTCCCGCCCGACGAGCGGATCGAGCTGCCCTTCCATCGCCGCTTGCGTCAAATCGCGGCTGAACTCAGCTAACAACGATGCTTCTTTTGGCCGATTCACAGGCACCTTCTCTCCCGCGCTGCGCGCCAACTCCTCGCGCACCGTGGAAAGTCGCAATCCGCGTTCGAGCAGAATTTCCGCCCCGAAGGATTTCTCTTCGCGCAACACCCCAAGAAGCAGGTGCTCCGTGCCTACGTGCTTGTGCCCCAGCCGCTCGGCTTCTTCGGCGGCGTAATTCAGAATGCGCTTGCACTCCTGGCTGAGAGGAACCTCGACGGAAGTGGAAATTCGTTCGCGGACCGTGATGCGCGATTCGATTTCCTTGCGGATGGATTCGATGGAGCCGTGCGTGCGCAGAAACCGGTTCGCGAGCGCCTTATCCTCGCGTAGCAGACCGAGAAGCAGATGTTCGGTCTCGATGTACGGGCTGCCGTACTGGCTTGCCTCGTACCTCGCGAAAAATATCACTCGCCGAGCCTTTTCCGTATAGCGTTCAAACACGGTTCACCCACGTTCTCCCAGAGTTTCTGTCCAGGCGCCTGCCGTCTGCGTCGCGCCGATGGCGGCGACTGTGTGCCCTTCCACGGCTGGCGCCAGCTTTCCGTGCTCGAGAACAAATACACGATCTGCGCGCCGAGCCAACGATGGATTGTGCGTTGCAAGAACAGTCGTTAGATGGTGAGAACGGTGGAGGCGCTGCATCAATTCGAAAACGCCTTCCGCATTGCGCTGATCCAAATCGCCAGTCGGTTCGTCCGCCAGAAGCAAAGCCGGCTGATTCACGAGCGCTCGGGCTATGGCCACTCGCTGTTGTTCTCCCCCTGAAAGTTCGCTCGCGCGCTGGTTTCCCCGGCCGCCTAATCCAACGTCTCCCAGCCACGCATCCGCCGCTTGCAGCGATTCCCTCAGCTTCGCCCCTCGAAGCAGCTGGGGCATCGCGACGTTCTCTGCGGCCGTGAAATCCGGAAGCAGGTGGTGCCGCTGCCACACAAAACCCACCACCCGGTTCCGATATTCCGCGAGTTCCGCGTCCCCAAGCGACCAGAGCGAATTTCGGGCGAAGTATACTTCACCGCTTGTTGGAGTGTCCAGCGCGGCCAGCAAGTGCAGGAAAGTGCTCTTCCCTGTGCCGGAGGGTCCTACAATCGCGACCATCTCGCCGCGTTCGACCGCGAAATCGACTTCGTCCAGTGGCTTGATTTCCTGCTGACCTGAGTGGAAGACCTTAGTGAGGGCTTGCGCGCGCAGCAGTTCGTCAGATTTCTCGACGACCCCGGAGCGGGCGCCGTTAAGCACTGCTACACCCGTACTAGCCTGCCTCTGCATCGCCTGCTATCTCTCTCACAGATTAGATGCCGAACTTGCATTCCCATATGTCCTTATCTTCCATGCAACTAGCAGTGCCAAAAGGGGAACTTGTCCAAGGAATTTCACATTTTGGCCGTCTTATTGCCTAGCTAAATCCTTTCCCCTCAGAGTGGAAGAAATGGCGCTCTCGATTCTAATTCTTTTCCTCATTGTAATTCTAGCACGCTTGCGCCGTAACACTGAAAAATGCGCGCACCAATTCGATGGATTAGCTAACCGTTCGCGCTGAAAAATTCCGGCCTACTCGAATCGCAGGATGTCGACCGGAAGAATCCGCGCAGCCGACCGCGCGGGGAGCGCAGTGGCCGCAACGCTGATGGCGAGGGCTGCCGCCGCGATCCAGATGGCGTCGAGGCCGTTCGCATGGAACGGCACGTATGGGATCGCATAGACTTCCGGGTTCAGCGGAATCAGTTTCCAGCGGTCCGCGATCAGCGCAGCGCCGTAGCCGAGCACAAGTCCCGCGACAATTCCCGTCACGCTAACAGCGAGTCCCTGGACCAGGAAGATGATCCGGATCTGGCGCTGCCGCGCCCCCATGGCCATCAGCACGGCGATGTCGCGCGCGCGATCCGCCACGGTCATCGTGAGCACGACCAGGATATTCAATCCCGCCACGAACGTAATCAGGCCGATGAAAAGAGCAGTAACCAGCTTCTCGAGGCTCAGCGCGCCAAAGAGGGCGCGGTTTTCCTCCATCCACGTCGTGACCGTGAAACCTTCGCCCGCGCGGCGAAGCAGATCCTCTGCTACGGCTTCCGCGTCATCGAGCCTTGCGACCCGCACTTCCAGCAGGCTCACCACGTCGCCGATTCCAGCGAGCGATTGCGCCGATCCGAGCGTCACGAAGCCCCAGTTCGCGTCGTAGTCGTAGAATCCGGAATCGAAGATTCCCGTCACACGAAATCGTCGCGACCGGGGAAGCATCCCGAACGGCGTGAGGTTCCCCTGCGGACTCGTCAGCGTCACGTAGTCGCCCGCGGAGACTCTCATGTCTTCCGCAAGAAGGCGGCCCACCAGCAAAGCGGGAATCCCGTCGGCGTCCGGCGAAAAATCGGCGGAGCCCGCGATCATGTGGTGCAGCGCTTCGCTCGCCCGAATCTCGAGCTCCGGATCGACACCCTTCAGCACGATGCCGCGTGCGTGAACTCCGGAGGAAAGCAGCGCCTGATCGTAAACTGCGGGCTCGATCGAACGCACTCCCGGCGTGCTGTTCAGCTTGTTGATCAATTGCCGGTAATCGCGGATTCCGGTGGGACCGAGCGGCTTCAGGTTCACGTGCGCGGTTACGCTCAGCAGGCGATCGCGAATCGCCTGGCGAAAGCCCGTGTTCATGGAGAGCGCGATCACCAGCGTCGTCACGCCGGCCGTCACGCCGATCACTGCCAGCAGCGTCACCAGGCGCAGCACCGCGGGGCGGTTCGGTGACCGCAAATACCTGAGCGCCACCAGCCACTCGAAGGTCATTTTGTCTCGGCAGGCGGAGCCGCAGCGGCTTCCGCGGCGGGCTCCGCGCGCAGCAATGGGAAGAGCATCACTTCACGGATCGCGTGCGAATCAGTGAGCAGCATGACCAACCGATCGATTCCCACTCCCTCGCCCGCAGTCGGCGGCAATCCATGGCTGAGCGCTCGAATGTAATCCGCGTCCACTTCCTTCGGCGCTTCTTGCCCGCCCTTCTCCACCTGCGCGCGGAACCGGCGCTCCTGGTCCGCGGGATCATTCAGCTCCGAGAAGCCGTTGGCCAGCTCCATTCCCGCGATGAAAAGCTCGAATCGCTCCGTCAGCGAAGGATCGTCCTCGCGGCATTTCGAGAGCGGCGAAATCGCCGTCGGAAAATCGTAAATGAAAGTCGGCTGAATCAGGTGCTCTTCGGCCACCGCTTCAAATAGTTCGCCCGTAATCTCACCGTCCGAGAGCTTGTCGAGATTCTCGATCAAATCGCGTCGCTGCGTCCGCCCGAACTGATTGTATTGCTCCGCGACTCGTCGAGGACCGCCCGACGAAGCAAGCGCGCTCACTTGTGGCGCCGCGCCAAAGCTCGCCGGCCAGAATTTGCCGATGGCATCGCGCATCGTCAGCCGTTCGAACCGGCTGAAGTCGATTTCCTGCTCGCCATATTTGATTTTCACGCCGCCGCAAGTTTTCTCGGCCAGCCCTCGAAACAGTTCCTCCGTCAGGTCCATCAATTCGCGGTAATCGCTGTACGCCTGATAGAACTCGAGCATCGTGAATTCGGGCTGATGAATCGCATCGATTCCTTCGTTGCGGAAATTGCGGTTGATTTCGTAGACGCGTTCGAGTCCACCGACCACCAGCCTCTTCAGATACAGTTCCGGTGCAATCCGCAGATAAAGGTCCATGTCGAACGTGTTGTGATGCGTCACAAACGGCCGCGCCGTCGCTCCGCCGAGGATGGGATGCATCATCGGCGTCTCGACTTCGATATATCCGCGCTCGTCGAAGAAGCGCCGCATCTCGCGAATGATCTCCGCGCGCCGAAGAAATATGTCGCGGGCCCGCTCGTTGACGATCAGGTCCAGATACCGCCGCCGGTACCGCTGCTCGACGTCCGCCAGCCCGTGCCATTTTTCGGGCAGCGGCAGCAACGCCTTGTTGAGCAGTTCGAGCTGCTCGACCCACACCGTCAGCTCATTCGTCTTCGTGCGAAACAGGTGCCCGGCGACGCCGATGATGTCTCCCAGGTCCAGGAGCTGAAAGAGTTTGAAGGCTTTCTCGCCGACCACGTCGAGCTTGATATAGATCTGCAGCCGCTGCCCGTCGCTCAACAGATGAGCGAAAGCGGCTTTGCCGTGTGGCCGCAGGGCGACGATGCGCCCCGCCACTCGGACGTCCACGCGCTTGGCCGAGAGCTCTTCAGCCGTCGGGCTCGCGTACTGGTCGACGATCTGCCGCGCGGTGTGCGTCCAGGCGAAACTGTGGGGATATGCGGGATGGCCGAGGGCTTCAATTTCTGCGAGCTTCTTCAGGCGCTCATGGAACTGGTCCAGCGGCTCAAATTCCAACGTAAGTCCTTTCCGGAGAGTCTCGCGGCAGTCAGCGAGTATAGCGGCGCGCTTCTGACAGCGTCAAGGAAACGGGCGGATAGGTGTGGTCTCAGCCGCGGTTCTCGTCCAAAAGGGCGCGGAACGGCTCCTACAGTTTTGACCCGATAGACTACCAACGGCACTTAGGCATAAGCGGAAAAACGGTCTCAAAACCAGCGAAGGAATACCTACGACTAGCAGAGAGGCATTAATGGCTGGTCCCTTACTGCGCCTCCGGCGTCTTACTTGATTCCAACCACCATCGAGTCCGGGCCGGCCAGGTGCTGCACGCGAGCGTCTCGGAACCCAGTCTCCTTCATCCAGCCCATGCAGTCCTGGCCCGTGTAGTCGAATCCGCCGGGCGTCTCAACCAACATGTTCAGGCTCATCAGCAAGCCGAACGCATTTTGCGACCGGTCATCGTCGATGATCGATTCATAGATCACCACGGCGCCGCCCAGGTTGAGCGCGTCGTACGCTTTGCGAAGGAGCATTTTCTTCTCTTCCAAATTCCAATCGTGCAGGATGTGGCCCATCGTGATCACATCCACTTTCGGCAGCGGATCTTCGAAGAAATTGCCGGGGTGAAAAGAGAGGCGGCCGGTGAGGCCGTTTTGCTCCACGTATTCCTCGAAGATGGGCCCTACCTCGGACAGATCGTAGCCCACGCCTTTCAAATGCCGGTTCGCAAGCGCAATCTGCACTGCCAGGTCGCCCTGCGCGGTGCCCACGTCGGCGAAGGTGCGGTACTGCGCCCACGGAGCTTTTTTCGCGATCGCTTGGTTGGCGCCGCGGCTGATGCCCGTCATGGCCGCAAGAAACGTCTTCAGCCGCGCGGGATCCGCGTAGAGAGCCTCGAAAGGCGAGCCGCTTCCGTCTTTGGATTCATTCTGCTGTTTGCCGGTTCGGAGCGCCTCGGTCAGGTGGCCCCAGTGTATGTACAGGCGCTGGGTTGCCATTTCCAGCACGCCGCCAATGTAAGTGGTTTCTTGCTTGTCGAGATAAAAATCGGTCGCCGGCGTATTCGCGTACTTCCCGTCCGCGCGGCGCAGGAAGCCCAGCGCCACCAAGGTATCGAAAAAATCGCGCCCGGCTCGTGGATGAATTCCAAGACGGCCCTGCAGCGTCGCCAAATCCTCCGCTCGCTTCGCCAGTTCGGTGAAGACGCCCATCTCTACTGCACTCAGCAAAGCCTTTGACGCCCAGAATCCCAATCCAATTTGCAGAATAAATTCCGGGCCGGGGTTGGCCCCCGCGTTGGCATTGTCCGTCATTTTCGAATTCTCCTGTCGCGTTTGGAAAGCGCCGCATTCTAACAGTGGTGTGCGCCGATGAGAAGGCACCCCCCAGCGATGTCACGCCGCACTATACCCTCGGCCCATCCCGTTGTATAAAGCTGCCTGCATCCTTTGCGATCCCCCGGTGCTCAAATGAACGTTACCGGCGATCGGCTCTTCCGCATCGAGATGCACGTGCATGAACTGGACTGAAAACAAATGACCGTATCACAACCCGGCTCGAATCTCGGCCGTCACGTGTTTGGAGTGGCGGCTTTGGCCTTCGGCATCGTCACGCTGGCCTGGCATGACTACAACGGCTGGCATCAACTGCCTTACCTGGTCGACGCTGCAGGCGCTGCCCAGATCTTCGGCGGCGCTGCGATTCAGTCTCGTCGGACCGCGAAAGCGGGCGCAATCATCCTTGGTGCGGTTTATCTTGTCTTCGCCTTGCTGTGCGTGCCGGAAATCGTCGCCAAACCGCAGGTCTACAATAGCTGGGGCAACTTCTTCGAGCAGTTCTCTCTCGTCACCGGAGCGGCGATCGTTTTCGCGCGCCTGTCGTCGGCATGCTCACGGGAAACGCTGAATCGGATCGGCCGCATTCTTTTGGGCATCTGTACCGCTTCCTTTACCCTCGAGCAGGCGTTTTATCTTCACGCTACCGCCAGTCTTGTTCCGAAGTGGCTTCCGCCAGGTCAGATGTTTTGGGCGGTTGCGACGACTGTCTTGTTCGCACTCGCGGCTGTGGCTCTTCTCACGAATCGGATGGCGCTTCTCGCCACTCGCCTGCTGACAACGATGCTCGTGAGCTTTGGGCTGCTCGTGTGGGTACCGCTGCTTCTTTCGGATCCCCGCAACCACACGAATTGGAGCGAAAACATCGAGACGTTCGCGATTGCCGGGGTAGCATGGATTCTCGCCGACCTTCTCGCCGAGCATCGCCCGAATGACCCGTCAACGAGCGGACAATCACGCGGATAGTCTTGAACGGAATACGTGACGCGAGCCGGCACACCTCACGTCATCGCGGGCGATTCCCACATTCCAGGATCCGGAGGGCTCGATGCCGCCAAAAACCGATGGCATTCTTGAATCCTCATTGTATGTGAGCGATGTGCCTCGCTCCATTCGCTTCTACGAGGACACTTTCGGCTTCCGCGTCATCAGCGAGTTCGAGCGTGGTTGCGCGATGCACGCAGGCACACGCCAGGTGCTGCTGCTGTTCAAGAAGGGAGCTTCGCGTGCGATCCAATCGCCCCACGACGGGGACGGCGAATTACATGTCGCGTTCGCCATCCCATCAGCCGAATTGGCCAACTGGGAAGTGTGGCTCCAAACGAGAGGAATTGCCGTGGAGGAGAAGAAGACGTGGGAATTGGGAGGCCGGAGCCTCTACTTTCGAGACCCGGATCGCCATTTACTCGAACTCGCCACGCCGGGCATCTGGTCGGTCTATTGAAATGAAATGTTCGGTAACCACGTTACAGGACTTGGATCGGGTGAAAAGACTAAGTGTTGGAGCGACGTTCCCTAGCTAGAGGGATGGGTCCCCCTCATCAAAACCTCGATTCTTCCAAACGCGATTCAGAAACCCCTCGAAGACTTGTCGGGCGCGGCTTGGATTCGCCTTGAATTCAGCCAACGCAGCTTTGAACCGTGCCAAATCCTGAGCTGAAATCCTGTCACAACTTAGGAGGTGCTGGCTGATTTCAGCGACGACGAACGGCTTCGAACATCCAAAGCACCGTAGACGAATGGGCGGGAATTGAGGCGGGTCCAGAAGGTCGGCGGCCGTGTGTTTGCGCGGCGGTCCGAAGCGGTTGCCAGACGCCTGAGGTTCGGGTTCTTCTTCCGGCCCGGTGAATTCGTACATTTAGGAAAATATACCGCCGTGCTGCAGGATCGTCCAGGGTTGAACTAAGCTCTTGGCCAACTCCCAATAAGTCGGGTTGCCAGACATCTGCCCTGCCACGACTCCACCCGTCGGGTCACCCCGTTAATCAACACTTGGCACACAGGCGGGCATCACTCGCCGACGCTGGCTTCAGTGAGCGTCGGTGAGTGCCGACGTGCCGTCCGACCACTTGCCGACCGGAATCAGAAACACGGTCAGTCGGTCCTGCGGGTCCTCGGACGCCAGAATCGGAGACCCCGGTAAGCCTGCTCCCCACGTTGCCGCGGCTCTTTGCGGAATGAAGAACATCAGGTGGGGATGCTAATGGCCGTTGCGCTCGCTCAAGTACGATTGCTCTGACATCATGTAACACATCGCGCCGTATTCCAGCGCCGGCAATTCCTTCTTGTCGAGGCCGATCTTGATAGCCTCGAACATTTGAGCCTCGGATCACGCCTCCTGCCAGAAATGATGAGCCCGATGGCTGAACTGGATCGCGACTCGCGCCCTGCCGCGAACCCGCCTCCCCACCGTGACGACACGGCACTCCTGCTCCGCTTGATTCCGCGTGTGGGTCAGGAACAGCCGTTGGCCCCGCGCGACCGTCGTCTCCAACGACAGCAGGCATCCATTGTCGTTCACTTCGAGGGTGTAGGCCTCTTCGTGGAACGGCTGTTGTTCCGCGTCCCGGCCGTAGACAAGCAAGGCAACGCGATGCACCCGGCGCTGGCTTCGCCGCCGCTCGGACGAACCCTTTTCGGGTGGTTTTTCGCGAGGCTTGTCGGGCTCCGCGTGACCCCGCTGAGTCGCGCGGGCCTTCTCCTCTTCAGCCTCTTTTAAGGCGTCCCAGATGCGGCTCACCGCAGCCTCCCAAGTCTCCGACGTCCTTCGGCGGGCACCTTCCACGATAGTCTTCCGCGCAACTCACCGGTTGGAAAGGTTCAGATGGGTTTTCGTTTGGGTAAAGAGCCGCCCTTTTCCACCCTTCGCGACGCCTATCGAATCCGAAAAGAACCGCGAAACAGAAAGGCAATTGCACAGATGGCTAACTCCATCTCGTCAAGGAACCGGGCGTCAGCAAAACGGTGGTATAATGGCACCGAATCCGGGGGCAGTGTGTTCTTTAGGCGCAAGGGGTCGTTCATCCGCCGCACCGTTTGCGAAGATTGGCTGATGGCTCTTCCGCGAGAGAAGAGCCAGGTCTTCGATGCGGCAGTTTGCCGCTGGGAACGCTCGTACGCGATGATGAGTGTGGCCTTGGACGACGCCCTCTCCCTCCGAGCGCGCGGAGAACTGGTTTGCGCCCGCCAGCAGGCAAGTATCGCGGCGGATCTCCTGGAACGCCTCGCCAATTCCCTCATCGGTTTCTGCAATGCCGGCTCCCAGCGGGTTCGGAACATAAGCAATGTCCCGGCCGTCGAGCCCATGAAGACCGAGTTCTTCCGCGGCCATATCGCGCAGAGCGCCGCCTCATGGAACGGCATTCTGCACCACGTTCTCTTCGGCGGGCGCTCGCGATTCTGTCACAAGCTGCGCATTCTTTCGGAAACGTTGGAGCAGCTGGACCGGAAATTCAGGCAGACGGCCGAGCGTATTGCCAACGACTCCTCGGTGCAGCCCTGTGACGGTTGGAACCTGCTCGATTGCCTGCATTATGACTTCAATACGTGCCTCCGCGAAACTGAAGTGGTTTTGAAAGCCTTCCTGCGCGCCCTCCCGGGCGAGCAGGTGGCTGCGTTTGCCGCGGAACTGGAAACCCCGGTCGAGCCAAGACGGCTGCGGGGCCTTCGCGCGGCTCTGTACCGCGCGTCGGCGTAAAAGAAAGCCGCGGCTTTGCGGCGTTCCGGTTCTGAATCTCTGTGAAGGAGCTTGTTTCGAAGTGTCAGCCGAGTCAGAAAAAAACGGGCACCGTGCAGAACCAGACTGGACGTTGGGCCCGATTCCGACGAAAATGAATGAAACGTGGCGTGAAGAACGGGCATCCAATCGGGCGCCCTTCAATACCGGTAGCGGGCAGCAGGACGCTGCCGGGCGCCGGCGTCACTTGAATCAAGGACAACTTCTGGAGCGGCCCACGCATCGCACTAACGGATGCGTCCCGACGGGTAGCGTGGCCCGAACGAGACGAACCGAAACTGGGGAATTACCGGAAGCGGAAGCGATCCGACTTGCCCAGCAAGGCGATGCGGCGGCTTTCGAGCGAATTTACCGATTGCACGGTCGTCGCGTCTACTCGCTGTGTCTTCGGATGGTGGGGAACACGGCCGAAGCAGAGGACCTGACCCAGGAAGCCTTCCTCCAGCTTTTCCGGAAAATCGCCACGTTTCGTGGAGAATCGGCATTCTCCACTTGGCTCCATCGGCTTGCCGTCAACGTCGTGCTGATGAAGCTGCGCAAGAAGTCCGGCACGGAGACTTCCCTCGAGGAAGTCACCGAACCCGATGAGGAATCCGGCGGGCCGCGCCGCGACTTCGGGACCCCGGACCTGAGATTGTCCGGCTCCATCGACCGGGTCAATTTGCAAAGGGCGATTGACCAGTTGCCGCCGGGATATAAAGCAGTGTTCGTTCTCCATGACGTGCAGGGCTACGAACACAACGAGATTGCGGAGATCATGGACTGCTCGATCGGCAATTCCAAATCGCAACTTCATAAGGCTCGTATGCGCCTCCGCGAACTGCTGCACGAGGCGCTGCGTGACAAAGCCCGTGAAGAGCGCCGGGCCGCGAGCGGTTCCGTGGGCGAGGATTGAAAATGGCTGAGATGGGATGTAAGCAATTCCTGAATCATCTTGATGCGTGGCTCGAAGGCGAACGGAGCCCTGGCGCCCAGGCTCATCTGCACGGTTGCGCCCGGTGCCGGGAAGTGGCCGGCGACCTCGGTTCCATCGCCACCGCTGCTCGCGCAATGACTACGGACGAGGAGCCGCCCGCCCGCGTCTGGACATCCCTCCGCGCCCAGTTGGAGCGCGAAGGCCTGATTCGTGCCGCCCGGCCTGCAGGAGCCGGCGGCTGGATGGCAACGTGGCGTGGCTGGTTTGCCGCGCTGCCGCGTCCGGCGCTGGCGGGAGCCTACCTCGCGATCTTGATCGCCGCCGCCGTCGCCCTCAGCGGGCCCGCCTCGAGACGCCTCAACGATTACCGTTGGTTCCATGGCATGCAGGCCACCACGAGCCCGTTGGGCGCTCACCTTAATTCTGTCGAGCAGACAACCCTGGCTTCGATTGTCGACTCCAACCCCGTCGTGAGTTCTGTGCTCCATAAGAACCTGGCCATCGTTGACAACTACATCGCTTTGTGTGAAAAAAGCGTGCGCGAAGAACCTCAAAACGAAGTGGCCCGCGATTATCTCTACGAAGCCTACCAGCAGAAAGCGGACCTGCTGGCGCAGATGACGCAGCGGGGAGAGTACAACCCATGAGCCATGATGGCGCTGTTTCAAAGACCTGGAAGATAGCCGGGGTCCTCGTGCCCGGAGTTCTGCTGCTCGTCGCCCTGCCCGCATCGGCAAAGCGAATCGAAAAACATTTCAAGGTGGACGCCCGGCCCGTCGTGACCATCCACAATCCGAACGGCACCGTCACCATCAAGGCGTGGACCAGATCCGAAGTGATGGTGATCGCGGATTTGCCCAGCGATCGCGTCAACGTCAACGCCGAGCAGAACGGTAACCGCGTCGACGTGACAACACACCCGGTCGGCAACAGCGTGGCCCCCGACGACCTCCGCGCCGATTACCAGATTAACGTTCCCGAGGATGCGGAGCTGCAAATCCACGATGACTCCGGCGAAGTGACCGTCGCGAGCGTCCTCGGCGACATGAACGTCGAAACAGTCGCGGCGGGCGTCGATTTGCAGGACGCTGCCGGCTACCTCACGGTCGCCACGGTTGGCGGCTCGTTCCAGTGCGTTCGCTGCGCCGGCCGCATCGACGTCAATTCGATCAGCGGCAACTTCCGGTTCGTCGACATGCGCAGCCTGCACGTCCACGCGCAGACTTCCACCGGAAACATTCTCTACTCCGGCGAATTTCTCCCGCGAGGCGACTACCGCCTCCGCAATTACAGCGGCGTGATCGAATTGCGATTCGCGCCGGGCGATTCGTTCGACCTCAGCGCCACCTCCCTCAAAGGCAAAGTGAACAACGAAGCGAAGTTGACTCCTCCGAATCACGAGGTCAATTCCGCCCCGAAGTACGGCAATGCCCTGTTCGGAACGTTCAATGGCGCCGGGCACGCGAGGGTGGAACTCACTTCGTTCGATGGTACAATCAACATCCTGAAGCGTGACTGATCGCGCCATTCCGCAGCGAAACAGCCTTCCCGGAAAATGAGCAAAGAAGTCCGCGCTCGCAAGCTCGTCTGCCTCACCGGCTTCATGGGCACGGGCAAATCGACGGTTGCGCGCCTCCTCGCGCGCCAGGTCGGATGGCCGCACGTGGATCTCGACAAGCGAATCGTCGAATCGGCCGGACTCGAGATATCGGAGATTTTCGCGCAGATGGGCGAACCGGAATTTCGCAGGATCGAGCACGAACAGCTCGCGCGCGTCCTAGGCGAATCCGCCGAGCTCCAGCAGTCGCGCATCCTTTCGCTCGGCGGCGGCACCACGGCGCAAGCCCACAACCTCGCGCTTCTCCGTGAAAATGCCGCCGTACTCATCTGGCTCCAGTGTCCCATCGAAGTCCTCTTGCCGCGGTGCGCGCACATCACGAACCGTCCCCTGTTTCGCGACGAAGCGAGCTTCCGCGAGCTCTATCAGCAGCGCCTTCCCTTCTACGAACTTTCCGACTATCGCGTCGATAGCAACACCGAACCCCTGCGCGTCGTCGAACAGATTCTCGCGCTGGGAATTTTCCCGAAGGTGATCGCATGAAGACGACGGAAAGACTTTCGCACGGTTTGTTTGCGACGGCGGCGTTCACGCTCGTGTTCACGCTGGCATCGATTCTGGCCGCGAGCGTACCCGCATCGCCGCAAGCCAAGGCAGGCTCCGCCCCATCGTTCGCGCCCGACAAGGGAACTTTCGATATCCTCGTCAATGGCAAGCCCGCCGGGAAGGAAGACTTCGAGATCAGCCCCAGCGGCGGAAACTGGATCGTCCGCGGCACGGCCAGCATTCAAGCGGCAAACAGCGTCACGCGCGTCACAGGAACTCTCGAGCTCCAGCCCGACGGCACGCCGCTCCACTACGAATGGTCGACGGAAGGCGACAAGCATGCCTCTTCTACGGTCACCTTCGACGGCCGCACGGCTTCCGTTGAACCGCACATACCGGGCGCCTATCCTTACTCCCAGCAATTCACGTTCAATTCCCAGCCGATCGTCGTCCTCGACAACAATCTCTACGACCAGTACGCCGTCCTCGCGCGCCTCTACGACCGCTCGAAGAAGGGCGTGCAGACATTTTCGGTCCTCGTGCCGCAGGAGATTACAGGCGGGCCTGTCACCGTCGAGTCCCTCGGCAATCAGGACGCCGGCGGAAAGAAACTCGAGCAGTTGCGCGTCAAGACCGAGGGCAACGAACTCAATCTCTTCCTCGACGGCCAGCGCCTCATGCGAATCACCGTTCCCGGCGCCAACGCCGAAATCGTCCGCGAATAGCGG
Source organism: Candidatus Acidiferrum sp. (assembly GCA_035517015.1). GTDB lineage: Bacteria > Acidobacteriota > Terriglobia > Acidiferrales > UBA7541 > Palsa-295. The sequence continues at coordinate 146,376 of DATIZQ010000041.1, forward strand.
CGCGCCGCAGGAACCGCGAATGGCGAAACGCAAGAAAGAAAATCCGCGGCTCACCCGCTTGACGAAAATTGCCCTTGCGCTCCCCGAATCCGCGCGCCAAGTCTACGGCTCGCACGCCCAGTTTCTGGTTCGCAAGAAGACCTTCGCCTATTTCCTCGATAACCATCACGGCGACGGCATCGTTGCCGTCACCTGCAAGGTGATGCCCGGAGAGAATTCCGCGCTCGCCGCCGCGCAGCCGGCCCGCTTCTACCTTCCCTCCTACATTGGACCGAGAGGCTGGGTTGCTCTGCGCCTCGACGCCGGCAAGATCGATTGGGACGAAGTCCGCGACCTCTTGATTTGCAGCTACCAGCTCTGCGCCCCCAAGCGCCTCGCCGCTTCGGTTTCAACGTAGTGCCGCAGAGGCTCCGGACTTTCAGTCTGGGGAGCTAGGCCGAGGCCAACCCTCGCTGCCCCTGCCGTTCGCCTTTTTCCGGAAGCGCCTTTCGTAGCGCCGGCATCTTGCCGGCTCCTTTGCCTTTGGCGGGTAGTGCACCCTTGATTTCGGGTCTGGTTTAGACGTTCGGGGTGCCGCACTCTTTGCCGGGTTTGCCGGGTGCCCCAGGGTTTCTCCGCCTAGGAACGTAAGCCTCTCCCAATCAATCACCCTCGGCCGACAAATCCACCCGTCGGGTGCCCCATGCTCCCGTTTTTGGAGCGTGGGTGTTTTCGGTCTTGACACCGCCTGTGGCCCGGCTCCAACCACTCGACTTCGCAGCTTCTAGCAGCGCCGATTCTACGATTTCAATGTCTGGAGCCGGAAAAAGGCTATGAAAAACTCCATTACATGCACATGAATCCGGTGAAGCGGGAGTTGGTCCGCAATCCAAAGGACTGGATCTGGAGTAGCTACTGCTTCTACATGCGCACGGGAACAGTGCTACTATCGCTCGACGCGGGCGACTGAACGTCACAAGGGCAACACCCCCACCGTTCGAAAACCGCGAACGATGGGGCACCCGCGGGTTGGATTCGTCGGTCTCCTTTCGTTGATTGATGGGAGCCTTACGGCGATGCGGATCGCCAACACAGGCCGAGAAATCCTGGGGCACCCGGCTATGCCAAGTGCCGCGACAAACATCCTTGTTCGCCCCTGGGCCGCATTGTCTGCTTCCGAAAATGCGACTTCGGTCTTATCGGAGGGATAGCGGGCAATCCGTTTCATAGACTGAATGCAACATCAAGACCAAACATCTTGAATCCGTGGTCCTATATCGTTGGGGGTGGCATCGCTCTCTACCTTGTGCCTTGGCCCGGCAAGAATGGAGACGCTAACTCACAGGCACACGATCACAACGATCCGAACATGCCACACACGAGCTGTTGCGGACAGCCCCCGAAGGAAGGCGTTCAATGAGGAAATCCACGATTATCGAATTCTGTTTGGCTGATTGAGGTCCAAGAATGTGGACGAACGAGAAATCGGGCCGCGCAAGTTTTATAAGCGGGCTGGCCTTCTTGCTATTCTTTCCGGCTGCCGCGTCGCATGGACCCAACCCTAGATGGCAGATCACAACGCTCGCGGTCTCTCCCAATGGCAGACTCCTTGCCTTCGTGGCCGAAAAGGACGGCACGTCCTTCATCTACACAGTTCCTGTTGATACTGGCGTTGCAACTCGATTGACGGATGCGAGAGATGGAGAGGAAAATAGTCCGTCGTTCTCGCCCGACGGAAAACGAATCGCATACACCTACGAGTCCGATCATAGGCGACCGCGGATCGTCATCGCCGGTGTGGACGGGTCAAACGCGCACGAGTGGTCGCCTTCAAACGTCGTCGATCTCTCGCCCGTTCTCTCGCCCGACAACACGACAATCGTTTTCTCCAGAGCGAACTCCTACGGCAATTACTCGCCTATCGCGCAGCCGCATCCCCATGACTGGAGCTTTTTTGCCGCTAGCTTAGACGGGACAAACGTGCGTCAGCTCACTACCGAGCATTTCTACATGGTGTCGCGCCCTTCCGTCTGTTCTGGCGGCAAGCAGATGGTCGTCGTAACCCAGAGTCTCGAAACGGAGCCGCAGATCGCGATTTATTCGATAGATGCTCCGGGTCCTCCCGTGCGAACGTTTCGGCCTCACGTTCCGAAGGAAGTGGATACTAAGCATCCAATTCTTGCTTACCCGAACTGTCTGCCAGACGGGTCCATTCTCTTCATGGCTGCCAGTCAACACGGCTATGACGTCTTTCGGCTGGCCCGGGAAACCGGGTCGATTGAAGAGCTCACGGACGGGAATGGCTACGCGACGGAGCTCAAAGTCTCGGCGGACGGGAAGACAGCTGCATTCTTGAAGTGGCGGTACAATTGGATGGGGGAAGTCACTGATCCCGAGCCATACCTGCTCGAAGTTGAGACTCACAAACTAACTGCCCTCAAGGTGAGAGGTTTCAATTGAAGACGAGCCCTGGCATCGGCAGAGTCTGTTTTCACTGCCCCTCGGCAGTATTCGCACTAGGAATCCTTTGAGGTCATCACGGCTGGGCTCGCTCAAAATCGCCTGAAACTAATCTTGTGGGAAGGTGACCTTGGTCGATTCAAACTCACTCCGCCATAACTTGAAGTTTCGCCTGGGAACTCAGATTACGGCAGCCAGATAACACTAACGTAACAACTGGGCTGAAAGCGACCATTTCTGCCGGGTGCCCCAGGGTTTCTCCGCCCAGGACCGTAAGCCTCTCCCAATCAATCACCCTCGGCCGACAAATCCACCCCTTGAGTGCCCCATGCTCCCGTTTTTGGAGCGTGGGTGTTTTCGGTCTTGACACCGCCTGTGGCCTACATGCGCACGGGAACAGTGCTACTATCGCTCGACGCGAGCGATTAAACGTCATAGGTGCAACACCCCCACCGTTCGAAAACCGCGAACGATGGGGCACCCAGCGGCCGGATTCTTCGACCTCGGTTCGTCGCCGACAGAGGCTTGCGTTTACGTGCTTAGCCCAAACCACGCCACCACACCTGGGGCACCCGGCGACTCCAACGCCTGTGACGGCCGAAAATTATTTCGGGGCATACGTTCCTTGCGTCGGCGCCCAGTGGATTGCTAACACTGTGGGCGATGCAGAACACACAGAAGGCTTCGGGTACGCAAATTTGGCGCCGCTAGTGGGCGCGCGTTTTGGACCTGTCGGCTTGGTCATCGGTACCGGTGCAGCCGCAGTCTATGATTTCCAAACTGCTGCTAACATCAACAGGACCTGTACCGCGCAAGTTTATGGCGTCCAATAATGAGCCACGACCACCGCAACAATTTCCATAATAGTTTTTGCGCGACTCGAAACGTAGGAACTGCCGCAGTCTTTGTTGCTTGCTGCGCGATAATGGCATTTGCGGGTTGGAGGGGGGCGTCGGGTAGGCCCCATTCGACGGATTCCGGGGCATTCTTTCTGTCTTATCAGGCGATCGCGCTCCTGGTCGCTGGGCTATTGTTCACAGCGTTCAAATGCACGCGCGAGCGGGCGGTGATAGCACTGAGTCTGCTTACTCCTGTTAGCGCGCTGCTATTCGCGGCTTTGCCAAGCCTGGCGAGCTTCCGCCCGATCCTGGAGTGGATCGACTTCGCCGTTTTGACCACGGCTTTGGTCATCAGCTTGACTATGCTAGCCTCGGCGCTTCGGAGCAGGAATCGACCGTCCTTGAGCCAATCCGTTTGAGGCCGCAGCAGGGCGGTGGGGCTCAAAGGCTTACTTGTCGGTACCGCCGTGGCGGCCGCCTATGATTTGAACGCTGCCGCCAACATCAACGCGACGTGCACTGGACAGGTCTACGGGGGCCCGAAATGAGCGGAGCCCAGCCTGAGAGTCTTCACGATCGTTATTGCGCCAATCGGAACGTAGCAACGGCGATAATTTTCGTCGCGGGCTGTGCGTGGGTGCTTCTTGGATTCTGGATGGCATGGGTCAGGCCCCATACAACGGATTACGGAGCGCCCCGCCTCTTCTATCAGGCGTGGATAATTTTCGGGATCGGCTTCTGCTTTACGATCTTCAAATGCATACGGGAACGGGTCGTGCTTGCACTCTGGCTGCTGGGCCCTGCCAGGGCATTGTTGTTCGCCGCCGTATCCGGCCTGGCAAATTGGGCCTCCTTCGCCTATCGCCTTGATCTCGCTGCCTCTGCCATCGCTCTTGTCGTCAGTGTGACCATGCTAATCTCCGCGGTTCGGCGCAGAAATCGACCCTCTCTGTGCCAACCCACCTGAAAGGCGGGTGGCGCACCCCTTGTTACCCCTGCTTCCATTTCGCAAACCAAATCGAAGTCGCGACCGATCCCTCCACACCACACCATCCATTCCATCACGCACAAAATCAGCGGGGTGCCGCATCCCTTTGAAGTATAAGGGTGCGCGTCTCCGCCTTGCCGATTAGACCATTCTAGCTTCCCCCTAACTCCCTTGTTTTCGTCCGCCGGGAGTGGCAAATTCTTTCCTATTGACTTCTGTTTACGAGTATGCTAACATAGCTTGTTTTTACTTTTGGCGTCCTCTCTGACGCCTTCGAGGAGCCCGCCCATGGGGAGCGGCTGGGGCACGGCGAAGGTCCGGCGAATCCTAATATACAGTTCCGCGATTAGAAATCGCCGTAACTCGTTGAAAACACAGGGCCGGCACCATGTCTAATATACAGTTCCACGCGACGCATGTGGCAAGCGGCCGCTCCTTGCCTCTTTGCTTCCTTGTCTCCTTGCCTCAGCGTTTTGATCCTTCTCTAATCTATCCCTCGAAGATTAGAAACGGACTCAACTCCATGAAAACAAACGACAAAAAAATTTCTAATCTATCCGTCTCCCCGCGCAATGCGCTCCGCGCTGCTATCTCCTTTACCTCCTTCCGGACTCCCTTCCAGCCTCCAGCCGCTGGACTCCAGCCTCCAGAACCTAATCGCAACAGTTCAGGATTAGAATCCCGCCTAACTTATAGAAAACAAAGCCTCGTGCCAGAATCTAATCGCAACAAAGTCGACATTTCGGCGTCAGCTAGACCAGCGCAAGGCGGGAAAAAAAGAGGCCCGGAGGAAATCCGGGCCCCGTTTGGAGTGGAAGGAAGAATACGGGCGCGCGCTAGAGCTGGGCGCGGCGGACGGTGTGAATCTTCTCCATGGGCTTCGGCTTTTCGACTTCCACCGAAACGCTCATCTCGGTGCGGTTGCGCAGCACGCCGAGGCTGACCGTCTTCTGATCGGCCTTGTCGCGAAGCTGGTCGCGGAGTTCGGAAAGCGAGGCGACAGGCTTGCCGTCGACCTTGACGATCACGTCGCCCGCTTTCAATCCGGCTTTCTCGGCGGGCGTTCCGCTGCGCACTTCGCGGACGAGGATTCCGGAGCCGTTCGGCGCGCCGAAATAAGCGCCGAGCTGGCCCGAGAGATCTTCCGCGTTGATTCCGAGAAGAGGCGTGCGCGGATCCATCATGCCAAAGATTTCAGGGCCCGAGAGGTTGAAATCAAGATTCGGCGTGGCGAACGCGAACGGCCGGCCGAAGTCCTGCATCTTGCCGCGCATTCTTTTTTCGTAGTAGGCGTTGCGGTCGGCGAGCTCCACCGAAACGTTCTGCGTGGCGCCGTCGCGCGAGACGACGAGCGAGACGGTGCGGCCCGCGGGCGTTTCGCGGACGAGGCGGCGGAACTGCACCGTGCCTTCGACGGTCTGGCCGTCGTACTGAAGCACGACGTCGTTTTCCTTCAGGCCGGCCTTCGCGGCCGGGCTGTCCGGCTCGACGTCGTGAATGAGGACGCCGCGCGCGGCGGAAAGCTTGAGGTCCTTGGCGCGGTCGGGCGTGACTTCGTCAATTTCGACGCCGAGCCAGCCGCCGCTGTCGTCGGACGAAACAAAGATTCTCGCGCCGCGGTCCTGAGCTTCGTCCTGAGCCGCGGAGGCGAGCGATTCGGCTTGGGCGGCCAGTTGTTCCGCCTTGGCCTCGATTTCCGCCTTGTTTCCTTCCAACTGGGCCGAGAGGTTTTGCAACTTCGCCAACTCGGGCGAACTCATTGCGGCCTCCTCTTTCGCCAGTTTCTCGTACAGGTTGGCGAGTTTGCTCTCCAACTGCATATTACGCAGGGAGTTGTCGAGTTGTTCCGTCAGGGAGTCGAGATTTACGCAATGCTGGCCGGCGGAGCCGGGTACGGCTGCCTGCGCCTGCGGGGCCGGGGCCGCGGGCTTGGCCGTGTTCTGGCCCGGAAGGGCGCTTGGAGCGCTTCCGAGAGCCAGCGCGAGAATTCCGAGGGCACCGAGGTTCGAGTATGTACACCACTTCATGCGAGTCGTCCTCACTTTCAGAGAATTACGCCCCGTCAGACGCCCGATCGCCCCACGATCAGGCGTATGCCGCCATTTACCGTGCGAACTGAAATCGGGCTGCCGCCCCGGCCGAGTTTCGCGTGGAATGTGCGCGAGGCGAGCGTTCCGGCGGTCGACGTGACCGGCAGCTCCGAAGAGAAATCGCCGTTCATGCTCAGAATCTTCAGGTCGGCGCCCGCGTTCGAGGGAAGACCCAGAACGACGGAGCCGTTCACCGTTTCGATGTTCATCGGGCCGCCGTCCTCGAGCTGGCGGAGCTGCAGGCGCAGGTTGCCGTTGGTGGTTTTCGCGCTGAAGCGGCCGGAGCTATCGAGGACGTCGACATCGCCGTTGACGGAGCGAAGCTCACCGCCGCCTTCGACGCCGCGCACCACCACGCTGCCGTTCACCGTTTCGACGCTGCCGAGCAGAACTCGATAGGGGACATGGACAATATATTCGACGGCCACTTCGACGCCCGGTCCTTCGGGATAGCGCGTGTGGACGGCCACCTGGCCCGGCGTGCTGCTGACCTCGATGCTGACACGGTCGATGTCGTGGGGATCGCTCGCGGAGGTTTTCACCGCGCGCACTTCCACTTCGTTGCGCTCCCAGCCTTCGACGCGAACCGAGCCGTTGACGTTCGCGAGCAGGAAGCTGCCGCCCGAGCTCAGCGGATACGTGTGCAGGAAAATGTGGCTATCGGCAAAGCCCGGCAGAGCAAGACAGAGAATGGCGGCGAGCACGCACAGGGCGCGCCCCAGCGCCTCCGGAAAGACGCGTTGCGATCGAGCCTGACCGAGACTCCGCGAGATTGTGTCCACAGTACGCCCCCTTCGAGCGGAACTGCCTCTCTCTCTCGAACGTTCGGCCCCGAAGTGCAACCGGCCGGAATTCTCTTCGCCCGCCGTCCCGAAACATCGGGACAGCTCACTGCTGCGGCTGCGGCGGGGCGTCAGACTGCGACTGCTGGTCGACCACGCGCAATTGCACCGCGAGTTTCTGCTGCAACTGCAGCATCTGCTCTTTGTAAAGCTGCATCTGCTTGCCGGCGTCGCTGAGCGCGACGCGAATGTTTCCGGCGACGGTGCGGAGGTGAATCACTTCGCCGCCGCCATTGAGCGCGCCCTCCGCGTGAACCGTGCGCGGACCGCTGGAATTGTCGCCATAGCTGACTTTCAAAGGAAACGCAGGGTCGATGATGACGCGATGCTCGTCGCCCATTTGCACGATGGCGTCGATGGTCACAGGCAACTGGCGCGGCAGGTAGACGACGATGTCGCCGTCGTTCGACGCGAGTTCGCAGCCGCCCGGCCCTTTCGGCGGCGCCACGAACCACGCCGTAATCCCGCCGGCCGAGGCCGAGGCCTTCACGGCGCTGTCGACTTGGGTGAGGTAGATGCTGCCGCCTGCGGTTTGCAAATTCGTCGGGCCCGAAAGGCGAACCACGCGGATTCCGCCGCCGCCGGTCTTTGCGCGGACGAGTCCGGCGGCCTCGCCGACGTCGATCTGGCCGCCGGTGGTCGAGGCGATCAGCTCGGTGCCGGAATGCTCGAGGGTGACGTTGCCGCCGCCCGTATCGAGGCGCGCAACGCCCACGACGGAGGCGACGCGGATGTGCCCGCCGTTGGTGTGAAGATTGGCATTGCCGGCAATCGCTCCGGTGGTGATGTGGCCGCCGCCGGTGATGGCGGTAAGGTCTCCGGCGACGTTCTTCACCGAAATGTGGCCGCCGCTCTCACTGTAGAGCCGCGCAGGGCCACCGATGTTTCCGGCGATGAGGTTGCCGCCCTTGGTCGAAAGGGCAACGCGGCCATCGACGTCATCGCTCTGGATGTTGCCGCCGCCGGTGGAAACATCGACGCTGTAGTCCTTCGGAATCCTGACCTGAATGGTGACCCAGAGGCGGCCGCTGCATTCGCGCCCGATCGTTTGGCCGCGAATGACGACGCCGTCCGGCGCTTCGCGGCCCGAGACGGCAAAGCTCTTCAGCAGTTCCTTCGCGTCTTTCTGGGACGCGTCGGCTTCGAGGTAAACGGCGTAGTCGACGCGGCCGGAGTTCTGCGTGCGGATGACGACGTTGCCCAGGTCGGTGATCACGCGGAGATGTCCGCCGTCATGCGTGGCGACGCTACCCGTGAGCTGCGACGTGAGGTGCGGGCCGACGGTGGGCGGTTTCTCTGGCTGTGCCTCGCCGGTTGCTGCGGCCGCCGCGGAAGCAAAAACTCCCGCGGCGAGCAAACCGGCGAGCAAGCCGCCCGAAACGGCGAAATGCAAGGGGCCATCGAACCGGCCGAGCCGTTGCCGGGAAACTCGAAGAGGCGATGCGGTGTGCATGGGTCAGAACTTCGCGCGCGGACCGAGATCGCGGATCGCCGCCGCGCTCTGGAGCCGGATGTAGGTGTTGGGATCTTTTTGCATGCGATCGCGGAGGACGGCGAGCATGTGATCGTCGGAAGTCACCTGCCCTTTGGAGGCCATGGAACGGAGGGCGTTGATGGCTTCGACGCGAACGCCGGGATTCTGATCGTCAACGAGCGCGTGCAGAAGCGTGTCGCGAACAAGCTCCTGCGGCTCGGCGCCGTTGAGGGCTTCGAGCGCCTTCAGCCGGACGGCGGCGTTGCGATCGCTGTGGACCGCCTGGCAAAGGACGGACCTGACTTCAGGATCGTTGTTGCGCTCGCGGAGAAGATCGACGGCGCTGAGGCGGACATCGGGATCAAAGCGTTCGTTGTTTTGCAGGACGTAGAGCAGGACGCGCTTGACGTCGTCGTTGTCGACGGTGCCCTGAAGAGTGACGGGACGCTGCGCCCTCAATTGCAATTCGATTTGCGGCTGCTCGTTCGCGGCCGCGGGAAGGACGTTGATGCCCGCGACATCCGCGGTGTGGAGGTCGAGAGTTCCGAGAGAGGAACCGGCAGCGGGCTGCTTTTCGGCGGTCGCGCCCGAATCCACAGTCACCGCGGTGTTCGCCGCAGGCGGGGCGGCCTTTTCGACACGATCGAAGAACCGCGGGCCGAGGATGCCGACGGAAAAACCGATAATCACGAGGAGGGCCGCGCTCCACGCGGGGCGCGGCGAAACCCAGTTTGCCGGAAGCAGAGTGCCGAGGAAGCGGCGAAGCCAGCCGCGCTCTTCCTGGCGATCGAGAGCGTCTTCGAGTCCCGCGCGGCAACTGGCCAGCAACCCGCCATCGGGTTCGGCATGCCGCGACGAAATCAGCGCCAGCATTTCCTTTTCACGGGTGAAAAACGCGGCGCAGTCCGCGCAATGGGCAAGATGTTCGCTGACTTCCGCCTGCTCGGCGGGATCAAGCTCCTGGCCGGCCGAGAAGAGAATCAGCAGCGGCTCCATGTCGCTGCAAGGCAGGCCCGGCTTTTTGGCGGAGTCCTCCATCTTTCAGGTGCCTCGTTTTACCTCATGAAATCGAGACTGGCACGCAGTTTTCGCGTGGCCCGGAACAGCGAATTCTTCACGGTCTCTTCCGACGTGCCCAGCAAGTCGCCGATCGCGCGCAGCTTCATGCCTTGATAGTGCTTCATCTCAAACACCATGCGTTCGCGGGGAGAGAGGCGATTGAGCGCGGCAGAAATGTGGCGCCCGAGCTCCTGGCCGAGCAAATGGCGCTCGGGATTCGCCGCGGCGCGTTGCTCCGGCTGACGGTCGAAGAAATCTCTTGTGCCGCCTTCGACCTCTTCGGGAACCGGCGCCTGATCCTCCCGACGGCTGGTCCGGCGGCGCAAATGGTCGAGGGCGACGTTGGTGACGACGCGATAGAGCCAAGTGTAGAAGCTGCACTCGAAACGGAAGCGGTGCAGGTTCTTATAAACTCGCAAGAAGCTTTCCTGGTAGATGTCACGCGCGTCCTCGGCACGATGAACCAGGTTCAGGGCGAGCCGCAACACATCGCGGTCGTACCGCCGAACCAGCTCTTCGAAGGCCAGGCGGTCGCCCGCCTGCGCCTTGCGGATGAGACCATGCTCTTCCGCGACCTTCACCGCCGCTGCCTGGCGCGCATCTCCCTGGAGTGCGACGCTCATCCCCATGGTGTTCAGGGCCGGCCTGACTTCGGTTCCGAGAGATACCGAGGGATCGGAACAGCGAAGCTCGTTTTCTCCGGCAAGCCTTTCCGCAAGGTCCGGGGAGATAGACGGCTGAGGTGGCCGTTGGTGAGCACCCGGATCTGCCATTTTCCCACTATCGGACATCGGAGTTGTCACCTAATTTCACACACCGTTAAAGGCGGGAAATCGGGTTACTGTGACGGATTGTAACGGCGGCACTTAGCGGCGGCGGTGAGCCGCCGGAAGGTCCGCCGACCTTCCGCGGTTCGTATCCCTGTGGATATCTATGCAAGGACCGCGCCAATCAGAGGCGGGAGCCGAGCCGGATGAGTCCGTAAACCGCCACGCAGACCACGAAGTCCAGGAGCATGCCCAAATCGATTCGATATCCTTCGTGATGGAGCGCCTTGGGCAAGTGAGGAAGGAGGGAGAAGTAGTAGATGGCGTTGCCAAGCAGAATGGCGACCAGATACTCAAGCCAACGCCTTGGGGTCGCGCCGAGCCATTTGTCTGCCATTGGGTTCGCCTGCCGGGCGAAGGATTCAACTATAGGGCAAGCTGACGGGACGTGTAAACTTCCCGTTGAACGAGAGCACGGATGGAGGAGCAACACATGGAAAACCAATCGCTCGCCGGGGCGAGCATCGTCACGTGCATTCTGCTCTCGATCGGCGTTGGCGGTCTTGCGCGGCCATACACTCGTTCGCAGACACCCGGTGCGAATCAAAAAGGAGCATCGGTGACAACTCATGCATTGGGGACGTTTGAGGTGAAGGTGACGCCGCTGAAGCTGGACGACAGCGGTGCGGATGCGGCGCTGGGCCGGATGTCACTCGACAAACAGTTCCATGGCGACCTCGAAGGAACCAGCAGAGGCGAAATGCTGACGGCAGGCACCAGCGTCAAGGGCTCGGCCGCTTACGTTGCAATCGAACGAGTCACCGGGACTTTGAACAGCCACAGTGGCAGCTTCGTTCTGCAGCACAGCGGCACGATGGCGCGGGGTGCGTTGCATTTGACCGTGACTGTGGTGCCCGATTCCGGCACGGGCCAACTGACGGGCCTAAGCGGGTCGATGACGATCAAAATCGACAACGGGAAACATTCGTACGACTTCCAGTACACGCTCGCTGAAAACCAGTGATCGTCCGACCGCATACTTTCCCTGAATCGAATTCCAGCGCGATTGATTTCACGAATTGGAAACGCTAGAGTAACAGCAGCGCGAAGGGCGCATCCAGTCCGCGGAAAGGGCCGTGCCCACCTTACGTACAATCCTGAAGGTTACGAACCTTCTTTCAGCCTGATTCGGGCGGACTCCAGGCGCGGTTATGAAAGGAAGGTCGTAATGGATGCCAAAGAGCTACCTGCACGTCCCAGCCTCGATCAATACAAGAAACAAGCGAAGGACCTCCTGAAGGCCTGCCAAGCAGGCGACCCCGAAGCCATTCAGCGAATCAGGAAACACAAGCCGCAATCGAGAAATGTGCCGGATTCCGGCGCACTGAGATCGAGGTTCGCACTTGCCGATGCGCAATTCACGACTGCGCGCGAGCACGGCTTCGAAAGCTGGCCGAAGTTCGCGAAGCAGATCGAAAAGCTGACGGCCCAGCGTTCGATCGATTCGCTGACCGATCCGGCCGCAGCGTTCATCGGAGCGGCGTGCGTACCGCTCGACGGCAGTTGGCATGCGTCGGGAACACTGGAGCAGGCGGAAGCGATCCTCGCGGCGTACCCCGAAGTAGCGCACAGCAACATCCACACCGCCGCAATTCTTGGGGATGACGCCGGGGTTCGCCGATTCCTCGCGCTCGATCCGCGCGACGCCACGGCGAAAGGAGGGCCGAACGGCTGGGACGCGCTCACGCATCTTTGCTTCTCGCGCTACCTTCGGCTCGATCGGGCGCGCTCGGAAAGCTTCGTGCGCGCCGCAAAGGCACTGCTCGACGCAGGGGCAAGCGCGAACACGGGCTGGTTCGAAAACGATCACCAGCCGCAACCCGTTTGGGAAAGCGTCCTTTACGGTGCGGCTGGCGTCGCGCACGACGCGGAGTTGACGCGCCTGTTGCTCGAACGCGGCGCGGATCCGAACGACGAGGAGACGCCGTATCACGCGCCTGAAACGCGCGACAATGCCGCGGTGAGAGTGCTGGTGGAAAGCGGGAAGCTGAACGATGACAGCCTGGCGTGGATGTTGTTGCGCAAGGCGGACTGGCACGACTACGAGGGGCTCAAGTGGCTGCTCGAACACGGGGCGGATCCGAACCGAGAACGATTGGGCCGGACGACAGTTCACCACGCAATTCTGAGAGACAATTCCGTCGACACGTTCGGGGCGTTGTTGGACCACGGCGGCGATCCGGCGCTCAAGGTGACCGCCAAGAATTTGAATCCATCCTATGTGGGCGGGTCGGGCGTGTTGATGGCGGCACGAAGAGGGAGGGGCGACTTGCTCGAACTGTTCGAGCGACGAGGGATTCCCATCGAACTTCACGGCGCGGAGCGGCTGATCGCCGCATGCGCGAGGAACGACGCGGCTACGATCCGCTTGATTGCGGAAGGCGAACCCCAAGTCGTGCGCGAGGTCTTGAAGGATGGAGGCACGGTGCTCGCAGAATTTGCCGGGAACGGCAATACGGAGGGTGTTCGGCGGCTCCTCGACCTCGGCGTGGAAGTCGGAGCGATCTATGAAGCGGGCGACGGATATTGGGATGTGGCGAAGAACAGCACGGCGCTGCACGTCGCGGCCTGGCGCGCGCGCCACGAAACCGTGAAACTCCTGATCGAGCGTGGCGCGGCGGTGGACGCGCTTGACGCCAAGGGACGCACTCCGCTGGCTCTCGCTGTCCGCGCCTGCGTGGACTCGTACTGGATGAATCGGCGATCGCCGGAGTCAGTGGAGGCGCTGCTTCGTGCGGAAGCTTCGGTCAGCGGCGTGGAATTTCCCTCGGGCTACGCCGAAGTCGACAACCTGCTTCTTCGCCACGGACGCAGCGACGAGGGCTGAAATGCCGTCCGAACGAGAGGCCCGCCACTGATGGTATAAGAGGTTGACGCGCGCCGCGCGGTTCCTTCTTGAATGCACTTCACGCTTAGCAATCCGGTGAAATATCTGCGAGGGGTCGGGCCGCAGCGAGCGGCCGCACTCGAAGAACGCGGAATCGCGACGGTTGGCGACCTCCTCGGCTACCTGCCGTTTCGATACGAGGACCGCATCCGGTTCACGCGGATTGCGGAGGCGGTTCCGGGCGAGGTGCATACGATTATGGCGGAAATCGCGGAGGCTGGAAGCGTCGTGCGGTTCGCGCGCGGGCGCGGCCCGATTTTCCACGTGAACGTGCGCGACGGCTCCGGAAATCTCCACGTGCGCTTTTTTCACGGCGCGTACCTGCAGGACCGGCTGAAAGCGGGGCAGAGCGTGGTGCTGCACGGCAAGGTGGAAGTCGATCCGTACCGGCCGGCGCGCCGGGAAATGGTGAATCCGGAAATCGAGCTGGTCGGAAGCGCGGACGGCAAGCCTCCGGATTCGACGGAAGTGGGGCGCATCGTGCCGATCTATGAGTCGGTCGGCGGGCTGAGTTCGCGGATGCTGCGACGGATTACGTATCAGGTGCTGCTGAATTTCGATTTGAATATACCGGACCCGCTTCCGCAGGCGATTCGCGAACGATATCGCTTTCCGGCGAGGCGGGAAGCGCTGCTTTACGCGCATTTCCCTCCCAAGGACGAAGATCTCAAACTGCTGAACAGTTTTCGGAGCCCGGCGCAAACGCGGCTCATCTTCGAGGAGTTTTTCTATTACCAACTGGCGCTGGCCCTGCGGAGGCTGCGCGAACACAGCCGGCGCGGAATCGCAATGAGGGCGCGCGACGACAAGATTCGCGAAGCACTGAAGCGCATCCTGCCGTTCAAGCCGACGAGCGCACAGAAGCGGGTGCTTCTGGAAATTGCCGACGATCTGGAGAGCGCGACGCCGATGAGCCGGTTGCTCGAGGGCGACGTGGGAAGCGGGAAGACGATTGTGGCGCTCGAGGCGGCGACGATCGTGATCGAAAACGGCTACCAGGTAGCGCTGATGGCGCCGACGGAAATTCTGGCCGCGCAACATTACCTTTCAGCGCGAAAGACGTTCCATGCGGCAGGTTACCGAGTGGAATTGCTCGTCAGCGGGCAGAAACACAGCGAAAGGCAGGAGGCGCTCGCGCGTGTCGAAAACGGCGAAGCACAATTCATCGTGGGCACGCACGCGCTGATCGAGGATCCGGTGATGTTCCACCGCCTGGGGCTCGCAATTGTGGACGAGCAACACCGGTTCGGCGTCCTGCAGCGCAAGAAGCTGATCGAAAAGGGAGCGTCGCCACACGTTCTGGTGATGACGGCAACGCCGATTCCGCGAACGCTGGCGCTTACGCTGTACGGGGACCTCGATCTTTCGGTGATCGACGAGATGCCGCCGGGGCGCACGCCAATCGAAACGCGGTGGACGTCGACGGAGCAGCTTGCGGGCGTCTGGGAATTCCTGCGGCGGGAAATCGCGCGAGGGAGGCAGGCGTATGTGATTTATCCTGTCGTTGAGGAATCGAAGCAGGAGCTGAAGGCGGCGACGGCGGAATACGAGCGGCTGGCCAAGACCGTTTTCCCGAACCTGAAAGTCGGCCTGCTGCATGGGCGCCTGAAGAACGACGAGAAGGATGCGGTGATGGAGCGGTTCCGGCGAGGCGAATTGCAAGTGCTGGTGGCGACAACGGTGGTTGAAGTCGGCGTGGACGTGCCGAACGCCACCGTGATGGTGATCGAGCATGCCGACCGCTTCGGCCTCGCGCAGCTTCACCAGTTACGCGGACGCATCGGACGAGGCACGGAAAAATCGCACTGCATCCTGATCGCGCCGAAATCGGTGAAGGGCGAGGCGCGCGAACGCATCGAAACCATGGTGGCGACGTCAAACGGATTCGAGATCGCCGAACGCGACCTGAAACTGCGCGGGCCGGGGCAATTCTTCGGAACGCGGCAACACGGCGATGCGGCGTTTTCGTTCGCGCAACCCTTGCGCGACCGCGAAATTCTGGAAATGGCACGGCGAGAGGCGTTCGCGCTGGCGGAGGATCCTGCGAAGGCCAACGAGGTGGTGGCGCAACTGGAAGCAGTCAGCCCGGCGTGGCAGAAGCGGTACCAGCTTGCTTCGGTGGGGTAAGTGATGCGCGTGATCGCGGGAAAATTCCGGAGCCGACGTCTGAAGAGTCCCGGCAAGCTGCGGATGCGGCCAACCAGCGACCGTTTGCGCGAGACTCTATTCAACGTCCTCGGGCCGGCCGTGAAGGATTCGCTGTTCGTCGACCTCTACGCCGGAACGGGCGCGATCGGCATCGAAGCAATCAGCCGCGGGGCGCGAGAGGTGATTCTGGTGGAATCGCATGCCGCTTCGGCGAAACTGATTCGCGAAAATCTCAAGGCGCTCGAGATCAAGGCCGGCGCGGAAGTGATTGAAGGAGACGCCGTACGTGGGCTCGAGAAAATCGCGCAGCGGCGCCTGGTTGCCGATCTTATATTTCTCGACCCACCTTACAAGGAAACCGAGGAGCATCTTCGCGTGCTGGAGTTCCTCGATTCATCGCACCTGGTGGCGTCATATGGCGTCGTAATCGTGGAGCACAGCGTCAAGCTGGAATTGCCCGACCGGCTGAGCCGGCTGGAACGCACGCGGTTGCTGGAACAGGGGGACGCGGCGCTCAGTTTTTACCGGCTGGCAGCCGCAGCGTAAGGAAGCGCATCCTAAACCCATCGGATATAATGGCGGACCTTGCAGACTGCGGCAAAACGCGCGCTTGAACCACCGGCAGAGAGCCTCGTCGAGCTGCCGCCGCACGGGCGGCTGCCGCGGCTCGACCTGGGCGTCGAGTGGGTGTCCCCCTGGCAGGAATTTCGCACGAGCGTGCGGGATTTCCTATCGAAGTCGTACGTCCCGAAAGATAGCGAGCTGCCGCAGGATTCAGATCTGCGAGTCCATTGGATTCGCGGGCGGAATTCGG
Organism: Candidatus Acidiferrum sp.; assembly: GCA_035517015.1. Taxonomy (GTDB): domain Bacteria; phylum Acidobacteriota; class Terriglobia; order Acidiferrales; family UBA7541; genus Palsa-295. The sequence goes on from DATIZQ010000041.1 coordinate 162,783, forward strand.
GTTGGGCGTTCGCGGCGTCTTCGTTATGGCACGTGGCCGTGGTGATGCTGCTGATTTTGCCGATCTGGGGCTTTCTGCCGGCGACGGCGCACAATCTCGCTCCCGTGCGGGTTGAGGTCACGTGGAGCCCAGCGCAAGACTTGCCGCCGATTTCCCTGCCCGCGCCGGGTCCGAAGAAACATGCTGTAGTGGCGCCGAGGCTGCCCGCTCCAGACGTTGAGCCGCAACGCGGAGCGGACGCGTTTCATCCGCGGCAGACCATTCTTTCGATACCAGTTCGCGTAACGCATCCGCGGCAAACGCTGATTCAGCCGGATGCGCCACCCACACCGCCGAAAATCGAGCCGGCATTGCCGAATATCGTCCAATGGGCCGCGGCGCCAGCCATTCCAAAACCACGACTTGAGTTTTCGCCGAGCGCGTCCGCTCCGAAGATGCAGCATCGAACGACGACAGAGGTTGCCGCGCCCGAGGTGGCAAACCAGGAGAAGAATCCAGGGCCGCTGAACATCGCCTCCTCGGCGGTCGTGAACCCGCAGCCGCAGATGCCGATGAATCCGATGTCGGCCGCCGTAGCTCGCGCGCGCACGCGTGCGGATTCGACGGGGGCTGCGCCGGAAGTCGGTGGCACGGCCGAGGATGCGAACCTGCGGAATGTGATTGCACTGTCGGCTTCGCCGGCGCCACCGGCGCCCGAGGTAAGCATTCCCTCGGGGAACCTGGCGGCTCGCGTGGTGATTTCACCGGAAGGCACACGGCCAGGATCGCCAAACGGCAACGGAACGTCGGCGGTGGGGAACGGCAGCGGTGGGGGTGGAAGCGGGACCGGGATCTCCGGGACTGGAACTGGCGGCGCAGGCTCGCTGCCGGCCGCTGTGAGCATCAGCGGCGGGAATGGACACGCGAACGCGGGAGGCGGGATTGGTTCCGGACAACCGCGGAGCAAACTGATACTGAAGCCATTAAACTCGCTGCCGGACCCGCCCGCGCCGATGAATCCGCGGAAAGGTCCCGCGAACGTGGCAGATTTGGGCCCGAACGAGACTCCGGAGAAGCTGCTCTCTGGGAAGGAAGTGTACACGCTCAACGTCAACCTGCCGAACCTGACGAGTTCGTCCGGGAGCTGGATTCTAAATTTCGCGCAGCTCGATGAAGATACCTCGCCGTTCAACCGACCAAAGGGAACGCTTTCTGGGCCGGTTCCTACGCGAAAGGTCGACCCGAAATACCCGCCCGAACTGATCAAGGAGAACGTGGAGGGCGAGGTGGTTCTCTACGCGATCATTCGCACGGACGGCTCGGTGGATAGCATTCAGCTCGTGCGGAAACTCGACCCACGGCTCGACCAATACGCGGTGCAGGCACTGGCGCAGTGGAGGTTCCGTCCTGCGACGCGAGACGGAGCGCCCGTGGACATCGAGGCGGTGGTGCACATCCCCTTCCGGCACCACGCTACCCCGGAGTAAGTCACGACTTGCCAGACTGAGCCTGCTGCCGCTGCGCCGCGTTCTTCATTTCAAGAAGCTTTACGAGCGCGTTAACCGTGAAGTTCACGGGCGTGGGGACTCCCAACTCGGCGCCGCGCCGCACCACGAGGCCATTCAGCGAATCCACTTCGGTCGGTTTGCCCCGCGCGATGTCCTGAGCCGTGGACGAGGTCGCGTTGATCATCGTATCCAAGAAGGCCAAGCCCGTTTGCACGAAGTCCGTAGGCGGCAGGTGCACGCCGGCGGCGCGTCCGACGGCGACCGTCTCCTCGATCAGGCGTGTCATCACTTCGCGAGTGTGAGGCTCGCGAACTGCTTCACCGTAAGTGGCTTGCGCGACCGCGGAAACGGCGTTCCCGGCGCAGTTCAACACGAATTTTCCCCAGAGATCGGCTTCGATATCTTCGGAAATGCGACAGGGCACCCGCGCGCTCTGGAAGAGGTCGGCGACTCGACGGCATCGCTCGGATGACGGCGGGGCTGCACCGCGCCGATGATTCCATTCGCCAATCGCCAGTTCCCCCCGGCCCGAATGTTTGACGCAACCAGGCTCGGGGAGCGCGACGGCAACGAAGACGACGGCAGGCAGCGCGTCAATCCCAGACGCGGCCCGGATTCTTTCGATATTGTCGACACCGTTCTGGAGGCTGGCGACGATAGCGCCGGGAGCAAGGTGAGGGGCAATCGCAGACGAGGCGGTTTCCGTGTCCAGCGTCTTGACGCAAAAGAGTACAAGGCTGGCGTCCGCCACGGCGGCCGGGTCCGTGGATGCGCCGACTCGCACGCGCTCACGGAACGAGGTCGTGTCCATGAACAACCCGTCGCGGCGAATGGCGTCGACGTGCGCCGGCCTGCCGATCAAAGTGACGTCCCCGCCGGCGCGCGCGAGCATTCCACCGAAATAGGAGCCGACGGCACCAGCTCCCATGACCGCAACGCGCATCTTCGTGTTCCCGCTATCCATCCGGAAGCCCTTTCGCGCTAGGACGCCGAGAGGACCTTCACCAGCCGCTCGACATGCTCGGGGGTATTGTAAAGATGAGAGGAGATTCGCAAAGCATTTTCGCGGAGACTGACGATAATCTGCGCTTCGCGCAATTGCTCGAGGAGTTGCGCCGTTTTCTCCGGTTTGCGCGCCGCAACGCAAACGTATGGGCCGCGGCGATCGCGCTCCGCAGGCGTCGCGAGGGCGCAGCGATCGCGAGGCAAGCGATCGATGATCTCGGACATGAGGGCATCGTTGTGCGCTGCTATAGCCTCGGTTCCCACTTTCAATAGAAATTCGAGCGAAGCGTCCAGCGCAGCCAGCTGCACGAAGCTGGCGGTTTCAGGCGAGTCCCAGCGGCGCGCTCCCGCGGCGGCACGCAGATTTCCGAGCGTGAGCGAGTGGAAGTCCCGCGCACCTTCGAGCGCCTGCCAGTAAAGCGGTCCGCAGCGCAGCCGGTCCGTCCATTCGCGCGCAACCCAAAAGAAGCCGGTGCCGTACGGACCGAGGAGCCATTTGTAGGCGCTCGAAACCGCGAAGTCCGCACGGAGATCGCGAACCGACATGGGCACGGCGCCAGCACACTGCGAAATGTCCAGCAGGAGCGCCGCGTTTGCCGCGTGACAGGCCTGAGCGACTCGAGCGGCGTCGAGCCGAGCGCCGTCGTTGTAACGAACGAGGCTGGCCGAAACAACCCGGGTTCGAGGGCCGATGTGCTCGACGTAGTCCTCCGCGGAGATGAAGCGGCCGCGTGGCGTGAGGACGCGGACGCGCAGCTTGCCTGCATTTTCATAGGGAAGCCACGCGGCAAGGTGCGCGGGAAACTCGTCGCGCGCAACCAGCACTTCGTCGCCCGGCTGCCAATCGATGCCAGCGGCGACGGCGGCGAGCCCGGCGCTCGCACCGGTCGTGACGGCGATTTCGTCCGGCACGGCGCCGATGAGCCGGGCGATTTTCTCGCGGACGCGGTCCGGCAGGTCAAAATAGAGATTGTCGGAAATGCGATGTGGCAGCTTCTTCGCCTCAATCGCCGCTTGCGACGCGCGGGCCGAGGCGAGCGGAAGCGGTCCCTGATTCGCGATGTTGAGATACGCGACGCCTTCGAAATCTGCGAATTCGCGACGGTAGTCCATGGCACCTAGATTATCGCCGAAGTCGTGCGCGAACGCGCTGGGACCCGGAGACGCCGCGGGAGACAAATTAGCCTGCCGACGCCCGGACTCAGAAATGAGTGCGCAAGTCGCGAAACCCGGAGAGGATCAGCAATCTGGCTGCGCCGCTTTCGAGCTCGGCCTTCTCAAGTTCCCAGGTAGCCGCGTGCGGAATGAACACGGCGTTCAAGCCGGCCTGCAGCGCGGGATTGATGTCACTGCGCGGACTGTTCCCCACCATCCAACCGTGCGCCTTCACGATCTTGAACTGCTCGATCATGCGGTCGTAGGTAGAGGCATCTTTTTCGAGGACGATCTCGACGGCATCGAAGTAGGAAAGCAGTCCGGAGCGCTCGACCTTGGCGGCCTGCTCAGCCTGTTCGCCCTTCGTCAACAGAATGAGGCGGTGGTGCTTGGAGAGGTACGCGAGAGTTTCGGGAACTCCGTCCATGATGTGCGGCGGCGTATTCTCGAGCTCGAGCACCATTTGCTCGATGTCTTTTACGATTTCACGGCGGGCGGCGTTTCCTGCAAGTTTCAGGTATGTTTCCTCGAGCGAACGCCGGAAGCTTCGAACGCCATAGCCGTGTTGCCGGATGTTGCGCCGCTCGGTTTCGTTGAGAATGTGGCGGACATACTCCGGCGTGTAGCCGAGATGCTCGAGGCGGGCGACGAAGCGGTCGATCGCCTTTTCGAAAAAGATGTTGTTTTCCCAGAGTGTGTCATCGGCGTCTATGAGCAGTGTCTGGCGTGCCATTCAGAGCTTCTCCGAGCTGAGCCTTGCTGTCCTGCTGTGCTGGGAACATAAGGACGTTCAGGCCAACGGGCGCACATCTTGACCCGAGCGCGCAGCCCCCGCGCTTGCCGCATGACTCAAGATGCAGATGCCTTGCGCGCACCCACGGCGAGCCGCTCGAGAATGCCGCGCGCCGTCTTCTGCGCTTCGCCGAACTGCGCGAGATAGTCCTGAAAATCCCGGTTCAGATCCAGAGCGGTGGTCGCGTCGAGCTTGGTCCGCAGGATCATGTCCCGGAGATGAACGGGGTGGGGCAGAATGGCGTCGTCGCGCAGCTCGTCAAGGGCCGTGTTCGGATCGTAGTGATACATGTGTGCCTCCCGTCGCAACTTGTGCATTCTACTCTGTTTCAGCGGATGCGTCAGGCGGAGGCAGGAAGGAATTCGTAGCGTTCGATGCGAGCGGCAATTCCGCGGCGGCCATTCTGCGGCTCGACGCGAAGGACGCGCGCATAGCAGCGGATGTGGACGTCGCCAGCAAGCGTGATCTGCTGCGGCAGCGTGAGCACAAACTCGATCGAAGTGCCGGTTTCGAGAACCGCTTCGATGAGAAAATAGAGCCCGCGAAAACTCACGTCGCGCGTCTCGCCGGGCTTTTCCGTGACCCCGTCATCGACCGAAAACCGGACTTTGAGAGGAAGCGTCATCGAAAAACGCCGCGCCGACCGGCGCTCCATACCGTTCTCCATCCTCTCTCTCCCTGGGAAGCCAGTATTAACGGGTGAAGCTATCATCGCTCTCTATGGGAAGCAACGGGTTTCGGTGCGGGTCCCACGCGCCGGGCCCGTTTTGTTTCGCTTAGTCTCCGCCTGCGGCGTGCCCAGTTTGACCTGGCCGCCACCTATCGATAGGATGGGACAAGGATGGCCTAATGTTGCGTCCGCCTCCATCGCTCGACTTGCGGAAACATCCGCGCGCGCTCCTCACCCTCCCCGTCCGAATCCGCTGGCACGGGCCGCTTGGCACGCGCCTGGAAACAACGCGCACAGTGGATGTGTCGCGAGAAGGCTTGATGGTCCAGCGAGCCGAACCTTGCGAAAATCAGATTCACGTGTGGGTCACCTTTCCCTATGACCCGGGCAACGGCGGAGCCGTTCAGCCGGAGACACCCGCGACGGTCATGCGAGTTGAGCCCGATTCCAGGGGCGGCTACCGCGTGGCCTTGCGCCTCAACGTCCCCCGCCGCGCGACGTGGCCCGGCGCGAGGGAGCGGCGCAAGAATGCGCGGCTTTCGTTCGCCCTGCCTATTTTCGTGCGCCCGGTGGGGACTCCGTGGCCGGATGAATCGATGACGCGCGACATTTCGCATTCCGGCGCACGGTTTGAAACCTCGCACATTTACACGCGCGGAGAAGAAATACTGGCGCAGATACCCTGGGGCGAATGGGCGAAGGCCGGAGAAGTCCGCGGCCGCGTGGTACGCGTTGAATTCGACGATCGCGGCCCAGGCCGTTTGGCCGATCCGAACGCCGGCGTGAGCGGCATTTATACATGCGTCGCGGTGCAGTGGATCGACTCCCCGAAGTCCCCGAACTAAACCACTGGCCGTGACGAACGTTTTCCACCGAAGTTTCTTCATCGACGGACCAGCCGGCAAGCTCGAGGCGATGCTGTGGACGGTGGCGAACGCCGGCCCGGGCCACGTCGCCGTCGTCTGCCACCCGCATCCGCTGTTTGGTGGGACGATGCACAACAAAGTGGTCTATCAGGCTGCCAAGGCGCTGCATCACTGCGGCTATCCGGTTTTGCGCTTCAATTTTCGCGGCGCGGGACTGAGCGAGGGAACACACGACAAGGGCGCCGGAGAACAAGGCGATGTTCGTGCGGCTCTCGACTATCTCGCACGGGAGTTCCCGGACCGGCCTGTCGTGCTCGCCGGATTCAGCTTCGGCTCGTGGGTCGGGCTGCGGGTGGGATGCGAAGATCGGCGCGTCGACGACCTGATCGGCCTGGGCATTCCTGTGAACGATTCCGATTTCAGCTACCTGCGGACGTGCGCGAAACCCAAGCTAATCGTCCAGGGTGGCAACGACCCATTCGGCGCGCGGGCGAAAGTGGAAGCTGTCTTCGAGGCGATGCCGGAGCCGAAGCGGCTTGTCATCGTCGAAGGGGCCGACCACTTTTTCGCGGGCAAACTCAATCAGGTGGGTGCCGCGATCAACGTCTGGGTGGAGCATCTGAATTCTTAGCGGCGGCTAGCTGCGCGGCTCGAAGAGTTTGAGGAACTGATCGCGGTGCGCGGGCTCGACAGCGACAAGCGAGAGGTTGGCTTTCGCATGCTCGACATGGCTCATGCCAACAAGCGCCGTGGTTACGCCGGGCGAAGAGCGCGCGAATTGAAGGGCGAGGGCGGAATTGGTGTCGAGGCCAAGAGCGGCACCGATGTAGGGTGGCAGGCTTTTCGTCAACTGGCCCTGCAGAAGGGCCGCACTCGAGACGAGCGTCACACCGAGCGCGCGCCCCGCCTGCACGGTTGCCATCGTCTTTCCGTCGACCGTTTGATTCGGCCGGATGAGCGCCTCCGGCATGGCGAGGTTGAACGGCAGCTGCACGAAACGGAAGTGGTGGTCGCTCGCCGCGACGTCGCGTGCGATCGAGACCATATCCGCAAGCGAGAGGTAGCCCGGCGACTGAGCGCCCTCGCGGAATGCGTTCCACGTCGCCATGCCATAGGCTCCAATTTTCCCGCTCGCAACGGCTGATTCCAGAAACTCAAAGGCCGCGCGCACGCGCTTCTGAAATTCTTCGCGCGTAATTTCAGCCAATTGCGTCTCGGGATTGTGCACGTAGAAGACGTCAACACATTCGACGCCGAAATTGCGCCGGCTGCGCTCGAGCTGGTCCTCCAGATACCGCGGCGACATGCAGTGGCAACCCTGGACAATTTCCTCCGGTTGAAAGATTTCGCGCTCGATGTATTCGTGCAGGAAATACTCGTTCGGATCTTCGGGCATTTGGCCATCGGGAGTGAGGAAGCCCGCCTTCGTGCAGAGGACAATCTCGTCGCGCGAGAATCCGCCGGAGACGAGGCGCTTCAGGGCCGCACCGATCGACCGTTCGCTGCGCTGAAACCGGTAATTGATGGCTGAATCGATGAGATTGAAGCCGCCTTCGACGGCCGCGACGACGCTATCGGCATAGCCTCGGTCGGTCACTGCATCCGGTTCACCCAGGTAAGTGCCCACTCCGATCGACGAGAGAAAGAGCCCGCCAGCCGCCTCGCGGAAATGTCCCGCTGCGGCACGGCCCGCGAAGCGCGCCGCATACCGAAGCGTGCCTTCGCGTGTGGCACGGCCGGCGACGCGATCCTCATTTAGTTGGGTACGAGTCGACATCTAAGCCTCATCGCAACGCGGAGAACAAAGTGCGCGAAGTATACCAGACGAATAAGCAAGCGGCTTTCGGGCATTCGTTCGGCGCTCAGTCCTGACCCGGAGCGTCACTGGCTATGCCCTGCGCGGCAATCAACTGGCGCGCTTCGACGCGCAACTTCGACAGGTTCCGTCCAAAAACGATGGCGCCGGCAATCGCCCCGGTACCTCCCAGCGCCACTGTCATGGGCGCGCCAACATGGTCTGCCAGTGCGCCGGAGAGCAACGCGCCGAGCGGCACCATTCCCATGAACATCATCGAGTAGATCGCCATGATGCGTCCACGCAAATGGTCGGGCGCCATCGACTGGATGAGGGTATTGGACGCAGCCATCTGCGTCATCAAGCAAAAACCCACCGGAACCAGAAGGAGCAGCGAGAGCGGAAACCAACGCGAGAGCGAGAACAGAATCAGCGATGCACCAAATCCGGCGCATGCGGTTGCCACCACGCGGCCCAAACCTCTCGTCCCACTGCGAGCCGCGAGCAACAACGCGCCGCACATGGCGCCAATTCCGGTGGCGGCCATCAGAGCGCCCAAGGTCCGGGCGTTTCCATGCAGAATGCGCGCGGCGAAAATCGGCATCAGCACCCAATACGGCGTTGCGAGCAGGCTTACGAGCGCGATCAGGAGAAGAATCGCCCGAATCGGCGCCGTGTCTCGGACGAACCGAAACCCTTCCGTGATATGTTCGAGCGGCGACGCCGCGTGAACCAGGGGGGCCTTCCGCTCGATCTCCATTGCTATCAAACCTGCGATAACGGCGATATAGCTGATCGCGTTCGCAAGGAAGCACCAGCCCTCACCTTTCCACGCGACAATCAGTCCGGCGACGGAGGGCCCAACGACGCGCGCTGCGTTGAACATCGACGAGTTGAGCGCGATCGCATTCATCAGATCCTCGCGGCCTACCATATCCATCAGGAAGGCCTGGCGCGTTGGAATATCGACCGCGTTCACGGAACCCATGAGCGCCGCAAGCACAATGATTTCCCATACGGTCACGATCTTGGAGAGCGTCAGAATCGCGAGGATGAACGCCAGAATCATCGAGGTCGTCTGCGTCGCGATTACGATCTTTCGGCGGTCCCAACGGTCGGCCACGGTCCCGCCGAGCGGTGCCAAGAGAAACACGGGAATCTGACCTGCAAAGGTGGCGACACCGAGGAGGAGGGAGGAATGGGTCAGGCGATAGACAAGCCAGCCCTCGGCGACCGTGTCCATCCACGTGCCGACGAGCGAGATCAGCTGTCCGCTGAAGAAAAGCTGAAAGTTGCGGTGCCGCAGCGCGCGGACCATCTCTGCGGCGCGCGAGCGGCTTCGGACTTGTAGTGCCGGGGCCTGAGTATTCAATTCTTCCGCCGACGGAACCCTTCAATTGTACGACGCAATTGCTGCTTCGCCGGATTCGATTCTCGGCTCGTTTACTTCGGGGGCAAATTCGGGGGCCCTTGGGGCTCGGGCGGTGCGAGAAGGCGGCTGCAAGCGCGCAAGATACGGCGATAAGGCCAGTCGGCCTCGCGAAAGAAGATCTCGCCGTCACGCGGCTTCGAATAGAACCAGCGGGCCAGCAGCGTGAGGTGTTCCGGCAGCTCCGGCGGCGCGAAGCGCAGACCGAACCGCTCGCGCCAATCCTGCTGCGCGCCGCAATTCGGGTTTGCCTCTGCCGTGCCGGCGGAGTCTGGCTTCGGCGCCGCGGGCTTTGGCGTGGCCGGTTGAGGCTCCAAAGCTTCGCGCAGAATCGCTTCGACCGATCTTGGCTCGCTCGCGAGTTCGGCGAAGCGCAGCATGATTGGCTCACGGAGGATTCCCGCAAAAACAGGGAACACTGCGACCGTCTTCTCTTCCGCAGTTCGCTGCAAGACGACCGCGTTCAAGTCGTCGAGGCGCCTTGCAATCTCCGGAAGCCCGCGCAAATGGGCCGACGCCTTCTCGAGCCGCTTGTGCAGCGAAGCCGCGCGTTCGAAATCGAGAGCGGCGCTGGCGGTTTCGCGCTCGCTTTCGAGCCGTTCGGTGAGGGCTTCACCCGCGGAAGCCAGCGTCTCGACGACGCGCTCCGCTTCCATGTCATATTCCTCTTTCATGCATCCCGCAAAGCACGGCGCCAGGCACATTTTCATTTCCGAATAGATGCAGCCCGGAAACGACGGGTCGCGGCGGATTTTGATCTGGCAACGCCGAATCTTGAAGAGGTCGAGAAAACCCTCCGCGAATGCTTCCGCTCCGCGGCGCGAGGCAAACGGGCCGAAATAAAATCCTCCGTCGGCGCGAATCCTCCGCGTCACGTAGCACCGCGGATACTCGTTCTTGAGGTTCACCTTCAGGATGGCGGAAGGCCGCAGCCGCATCAGGGCGCGGTAGCGGTTTGGGAAACGCTCGCGGGCCTGCTCGTAAAGCGCCAGCGTCTGCTCAAATTTCGAGCCGACCACGCGATAGCGGACTCGGGCAGAGACCCCGCGAAGATTCAGCGATTTTGATAAGCCTTCCGGAATCCGCAGCAGGCGTTCCGCCGCGCGCTGAATGTCGGCCGTGCGGCCGAGATACGGCTGCGCGGCGGCGTCCTTCATCTCGATCAGCAGCACACCAGGCCGCGCCGGCAATGAGGCAAAAAAGTCGGCATCATGCGCTGGATCAAAATCCTGTCCGCAATCGAGTGGAAGCACCTAACAAGAATACATGGTGGAAAAGGGAAAATCAGGCGTAGCTTTTGAGGACCCACGCGGCGATGATCAAGCGCTGAATCTCGCTGGTGCCTTCGTAGATCTCCGTGATGCGGGCGTCGCGGTAGGCGCGCTCAACGGGATATTCCCGGCTGTAACCATAACCTCCGTGAATTTGGATCGCCTTGTGGGTAACGCGCGTTGCCATCTCACTCGCAAACAGCTTCGCGACTGACGCCTCCATCGTGAACCGAGCGCCGGAGTCCTGCTTCCATGCGGCCCTGCGAGCGAGCAGGCGCGCCGCATCGATTTCGGTGGCCATGTCCGCCAGCATGAACTGAATCGCCTGAAAGTCGGCAATGGGATGTCCGAACGCCTGCCGCTGGTGGGCGTAAGAGAGAGACGCTTCAAATGCGCCCTGCGCGATGCCGGTCGCTTGCGCTGCGATTCCGATACGTCCTCCGTCAAGGGTCGAAAGCGCGATCTTGTAACCCTCGCCTTCCTGTCCGACGCGATTCTCGGCGGGAACCTCGCAATCCGTGAACGACAGCTCGGTGCACGCCGTCGCGTGGACTCCCAGCTTCTTCTCCTCCTTGCCGACGGCGAATCCTGGTGTGCCCTTTTCAACCACCAGCGCCGTGATTCCCTTCTCCCCCTTTTCCGGCTGCGTGTTGACGTACACGATCGCTGCATCGGCCGCGCCGCCGTTCGTGATCCACGCTTTGGTCCCGTTCACGATGTAACGATCGCCCTTGCGCACGGCTTTCGTTGCGAGAGCGGCGGCGTTCGAGCCTGCCTGGGGCTCGGTCAGCGCGTAGCAGCCGATTCTCTCGCCGCGTGCAAACGGAACGAGAAACTTCTTTTTCTGCTCCTCCGTTCCGAAGCGCTGCACCGGATCGCAATAAAGCGAGTTCTGTACCGAAAGAATGGCACCAGTCGACGCGCAAACGCGCGAAATCTCTTCCACGACGATTTCGTAACTGACGTGGTCCATCCCCGCCCCGCCGTAGTCCTCGGGCGTCGCGATGCCGGTCAAGCCAAGCTCGGCAGCTTTCTTGAATGTGTCGCGCGGAAAGCGGCCGGTTTCGTCGATCTCCTTCGCCACCGGCTTCACTTCCGCTTCGGCGAACTCCCGCACGCTCCGCTGCAACAATTCTTGTTCTTCAGTGAGCTGAAGATTCACGTTTCGGTCCTTAGACGCGCCACTCCAAGGCGAAGACGAATCTTAGGCCGTGCCGGGGATTTGGCAAAGAAGAATCTAGGCAAGCGCGCTGCGGAGCTTCTCGTACGTCGTCTCCAGATCTTCCGGCTCAACGCGAGTTTCACCCACAACGGTCATGAAATTGGAATCGCCGGACCACCGCGGCAGAATGTGCAAGTGCAGATGACCCGTCACGCCCGCACCGGCGGCGCGGCCGAGGTTCATCCCAAGATTGTAGCCTTCTGGGCGATACGCCTTGCCCAGGGCGATCTGCACGCGCTGTGCGAGCTGCATCATCTCTGAGAGCGTTGCCGAATCGGCGGGCCGCAGGTCAGCGATGTGCGCATAGGGCGCCACCATCACGTGGCCACTCGTGTAAGGATAGCGGTTCAGAATGATGTAGTTCTTTTCGCCGCGCAGGACGACGAGCATTTTGCGGTCGTCGTTAGCGGTAATCGCGTCGCAGAAGATGCAGCTGTCATCCTTCTTCACGTCGGCGATGTATTGATACCGCCACGGCGTCCAAAGGTAATCCATCCGCTCAGCTCTGCGCGCTGGAACCGGTCGTGCCTGCGGCAGCGCCTGCGGGGTGGGGGTTGTTGACGTAGTCCTTCAGCTCTTTGCTGGGCTTGAAGTAAGGAATCTTCTTCGCGGGGACTTCCACCTTCGCGCCGGTCTTCGGATTCCGTCCGGTTCGGCCGCGTCGTTCGCGCGTGCGGAAGCTGCCAAACCCGCGGATTTCAATCTTGTCGTCGGCTTGCAAAGCCGAGATGATGCTTTCGAAGATCGCCTCGACCACGGCCTCGGAGTCCTTGCGCGGGAGCTCGGTCACACGCGTGACCTCCTCGACAAGCTCCGCCTTCGTCACAGTGTGGTCTTTATGTTCGTGCTCTCCGGCACTTTCTGCCATGTACGAGAGTCTCCTCTCACGATGTGGTTCTAAATGGGCCGGTTGGGCGCCGCGGCGAGGGCGCCGCTCCATCACTGGATACCATCAATCCCGCGCAACGTAAATGATTTTCCTGCCGGGAAGGCCCCGAAAACAAGGCTCCTGCGCGCCCGCGGAAATCCGATTACGAAGACTGCCGCTTCGCCAGGATGGCATCGCCAATCGTGGCCGTGGGCGAAGACTTAGAGGAGCGGAATGATTCCATTTCTTGCCGCTCGACCTGCTTCTGCGCGGCACGGTAGCTCAGGCTGATCTTATGCTGTTCCGGCTCGACGCGGATTACCTTGAAATCGTACTCTTGGCCCACCGCCAGCACCGAAGCTACGCGCTGGCCCCGCGGGCCTTTGTCTTTTTCACGATCGCCTTTCGGGCGGCGCTCCTCGATCTCGGAAATGTGGCAAAGCCCCTCGATGCCGTCCGCGAGAGCGACAAAGGCGCCAAAGTCCGTCGTGCGCGAAACTTTTCCCTTCACCACGTCTCCGACCTTTCGCCCGGCGAACCAATTCGCCCAGATGTCGTTGACCTGCTTGATCCCCAGCGACAGGCGCCGGTTCTCCGAGTCCACTTTCAGGACCTTCGCCTCGACGGTCTCACCTTTCTTGAATTTCTCGCTCGGGTGCTTGATTCGCTCGGTCCAGCTTACGTCGCTGATGTGAATCAGCCCTTCCATGCCCTCTTCGATCTCGACGAACGCCCCAAAATCCGCGAGATTCCGGATCCTGCCCGTAACGATTGTTCCGACAGGGTATTTCTCAGCAGCCGCTTCCCACGGATCGGGCAGTGTTTGCTTGAGACCCAACGAAATGCGGCGCTGATCGGTCTTCACATCGAGCACAACGACTTCCACGTCGTCGCCGACCTTCACAATCTTCGACGGATGCTTCATCCGTTTCGACCAGCTCATCTCGCTCACGTGCACCAGGCCCTCGACGCCGGGCTCAATCTGCACGAACGCGCCGTAGTCCGTGACGCCGACGATCTTTCCGTTCACGCGCGTTCCGACCGGGAAACGTTCTGGCACCGTGCTCCAGGGGTCGGCCATCAGTTGCTTGCGACCCAGCGAGATCCGCTGCTTTTCTTTGTCGAACTTCAAGACCTGAACCTGAATCTCCTCGCCCGGCTGGACGACCGAAGAGGGGTGCGGAACGCGTCCCCAAACGAGATCGCTCACGTGCAGCAGCCCGTCCATTCCGCCCAGATCGACGAACACTCCGTAGTCGGTGATGTTCTTCACCTTGCCCGTAACAACGGAGCCTTCGGCGAGCGTCTCCCCCAGCGCGTCACGCTTTGCCTTCTGATCTTCCTCGAGGATGACGCGGTGGCTGACCACCACGTTGCCGCGCTTGCGATTGAGCTTCAGGACGCGGACCTCGATATCCTTGTCTTTCCAAGCTTCCAGATCGTGCACGGGCCGCAATTCGATTTGCGATGCCGGCAGGAACGCGCGCACTCCGATATCGACGACGAGACCGCCCTTGATTCGCTCCGTAATCTTGCCGGTGATGTTCGCGTGCTCGCGGTAGGACTTCTCGATGCGCTCCCACACACGCCGCCTATGGGCGCGCACGTGCGAAAGCAGGACGTAGCCATCCCGCTGCTCGTGCAGTCGCTCCACTTCAATCGTTTGGCCTTCCCCAAATTGAATCGCGCTGCCGGAATCCGTAAATTCTTGAGCAGGAACAAGGCCTTCGAATTTTCCGCCGACGTCCACAACCACGCCCGCGTCCGTCACTGCCAGCACGCGCCCGTCGAAAATCTCGCCCTCCGCGACGACCGTCTGCGGCGTGGAGAACTGGTCCAGCAGTTGGTCCATCGTCTCGTTCTCAATCGTGCCCCCGCCGTCCGTTGACTCCGGCGAAGGCGTTTCGGCAGAAGGCGCGGATTCAGAAGATTCCGTCGACGAGGCGAGGGGAAGCACAGTGCTGGGCGCTTCGGGGACCGCGGCGATCACGTCGTGTGAAACTTCGGGCGCGCGCGCGACGGCTGTCGCTGCCCCGCCCGATGACTGTGGCTGCGAGCCAATGCCGGCAGTAGATCCGCCGGAACGTTCCTCTGTGTGCGGCTCCGCCGTCACAGGTTCGAAAGCCGATGGCTGTGAGTGTTCGTCGTGTTCGCGTGACATGGAGAGCGGCCTCCCTACGGATGCATACCCTATTAGCCCAGTATACGACCTCGTTACTCCACCCAACCGGGGGCTAGAGCATGAAGGGGATAGAGCGCCCGCGCTCGACGCCGTATCGCGAAGATGATACCCGCCCGCTTCGCGCGTTGTCAATAAAACCGTGGCACGTGAAATGAGCGAAGACCGTGCCGAAATAGCACTCGCCTATTCTCAAGTCTTCGCCCTGCCACGCCCGTTTGAAGACAACGTATCCCTCTGTTGCGCAAACTTTCCTATGTGCGATGCCGCGGATTCACGCACCCAGACCCGCGCGGCGCACATGCTTCCGGTAATCCGGGGAGGCAATCTCGATCGTGCGGCACATCTCGTACAAGCGGGAGCGGATTCGCTTTCCAACGCGCTGTTCGAGCGTATCCTCTCCGTATTCAGCGATGAATTCTCCTGAAGGTAGCTGCACGACTCTCCTAGAGATGGACGAATCGATAGTCGGTCCGTCCTTAGACCGAACATTGGCAACCTGCGGAGCAGCGTCGCGTCTAGAGCGGCGCTGAAATTCTGGGTCGAGGTAGTTAGTAGTAATGAGCGTAGGGCGGTCTGCGTTATAGCGGGTGCCCAAAACGTGCGCTACGGTCTCGAGCGCCCATGGGGAAGGCTTGCTTGACCCCAAATCGTCGAGCACGAGTAACTCGGCGTTCAGCACGGGTTGGAGCACACTCATTTCAGTCGCTGGATTTTCGGGACTGTAGCTCGCCTGGATTTCCTTGAGCAACTCACCGTAGTCGTAGAAGAGTCCAGAACAACCCCGTCCAACAATCTCCTTCAGGGCCGCAACAGCTAGGTGCGTTTTCCCGGTCCCGCACTCTCCCATCAGTAGCAGACCTTGCCCCTTGTTCTTACCTAAAGGGGAATACTCTTTGGCGAAGCAACCGACAGTGAGTTTTGCCTGCGTGAGGCTGCGGCTCCATGCAAGAAGCTGTTCTCTTGGGACACTGCCGATCTCGTTGTCGGTTTCGAAATTCGCGAAGTCGCAGTGGCGATAGCGGTCGGGGACACGCGCTCTGGCCAGAGCTCGCTCCTCTCGGTCGCCCGACGTGCAGTCGCAGGGCACGGCCCACACCAACTTGGGCTCGCCGGCCGCAGCGCCGGGCCGCGCGTCCTCAGCCGAAGCGAGCGGCTGTGCGCCCTCTGCCGTCCGCTCGACCACCTTCCAACCGGTTCCGCCACACGTAGGACAGTCTGCTCGTGCCATCCGCAAGAGAATATGCGGCAACGCCCGGCAGCGCAAGCATACGAGCGCCTGTGGAAGTCCCGCCATCTGTGGAAACTCAAGATCCGTCGGAAAGTGACGCCGGCGCAGCCGTGATGGGGCCCGCTGTCGTCACTTGTCAATGCGAATGGCCTGACGCGGGACGGTCCGCACGATGGCGTTGCGGGCGCGGCGGTCCTCAAACCCAAAGTTGTGTGCCGCCTCGTTCCGCACGAACTTGATGAACTCCTCCATTTGCGATTGCATCTCCGCCATCTTGTCGCGCATGTTGAGGATGATTTCGATTCCGGCGAGGTTTACGCCCAGCTCGCGCGTCAGATTCAGGATCACTTCCAAGCGTTCGAGGTCGGCATCCGTGTAGAGCCGCGTATTGCCCTGCGAGCGCGAAGGCTTCAGCAACCCGACGCGTTCATACAGGCGAAGCGTTTGCGGATGAAGATTGTACAGCTCGGCGACGGCGCTGATCATGTAGCCCGCTCTCGCCTTTTTCCTTGTACGCACCATCACCAGCCTCCGCTTCGTTACAAACTTGCGCGCGCGAAAATGTCTCCGCGCGGGTCCTGTGGCTCCGCTTTCGCCAGGTCACGAAGCAGTTGCCGCACTCGTTCGTCTTCAGGTTTCGGCACCATCACCTGCACTTCGACAATCTGGTCGCCGCGCTTGCCTGCTTGACGCGCCGAAGGCGCGCCCTTTTCGCGTAGCCGCAGCTTCTTTCCGCTGTCGGTGCCGGGCGGGATCCGAACCTGAGCGCGCCCGTCGATCGTAGGCACCTCGATCTTCGCGCCGAGCGAAGCTTCCGTCACTGTGACGGGGACGACCGTATATAGATCGTCGCCGCGCCGCTCAAAGAATGGATGCGGCTGTACATTCGTGATGATGTAGAGGTCGCCCGGCGGCCCGCCGTGCAGTCCGGCGTTGCCTCGGCCTGCGACGCGGACGCGCGAGCCGGTCTGCGCTCCCGGCGGGATCCGTACTTCGAGCGTGTCCACGCGAGCCACTCGGCCCTCGCCCCCGCAGTTGTGGCACATCGACTGCAGCCTGCCTGTGCCGCCGCATCGCGAGCACGTAATCTGAAAACGCATCTTGCCGCTCGTCTGCGTCACACGGCCCGACCCACCGCACGTCGGGCAAACCTTCTCGTCTCCGGGTTGAACGCCGCTTCCGTGGCACACGTTGCAGACGTCTAGGCGTGTGATGCTCAGTTTCTTCACGGTGCCGCGCATGGCTTCGGCAAACGTGATGTCGATCTGAAACTCCAGATCAGTGCCGGGCTCCCGCTCCGTCGCCGCTTGGGCTGCGCTGGCTCCGCGAAAGAATTGGCTGAAGAGATCGCGGAAACTGCCTCCTCCGCCCGCACCGGCCCCGCCCCCCGCTCCGAAATCGAACCCGCCAAAATCGAAATGAATGTCTTCGGGCGCCCCGGCACCATAAGCGCTTCCAGGAGTGGGACCGCCCGCTCCCGGCGTGTTGAAGCCGAACTGGTCGTACATCTGGCGCTTCTTCGTGTCGGAAAGGACGTCGTATGCTTCCTGAATCTGCTTGAATTTTTCTTCGGCCGACTTGTCGCCCGGATTCAGATCGGGATGGTACTTTCGCGCCAGCTTGCGATAGGCGGCGCGAATGTCTTTTGCGGAAGCCTTGCGTGGGACTCCCAGCAGTTCGTAATAATCTTGTTTCGTTGTGGTCGCCATTGGTAGCGTCTTATGCTGGCGCGGACTCTTCGGCAGCGCCCATTCGTAACGTCAATATCCTCTGCCGCAAATTACAGATTCGCCCAGCGCGCGTTCCATTCTGCGAGTTCACCCGCCTCCCGCTCGGCCTCTTCCTGCTTTTGACGCTGGGCCTCTGAGCGGCCGGCCATCGCAGCCTCTTTCTGGCTCGCCTTCTCGATCCAGCGGTCGATCAACCCAATTCGCTGTTCGACGCCCCCGGGATCGGACTTGAAGCGAAGCAGCGTGCCCGTGATTTCCACCGCGCGCGGCGAAAACTCGGCCGACGCATCGTGCTGCGCTTCGTAGAATAGCCGCCGCCAATCCGCGCTGGGGCTGGCCGAAACCGTCACCTGCACGAGAAACACGCCCTCGCGTATTTTCTGAATTGCCTGAGGCGGACCTGTCCGCCGGAGTCCGCTCGTCGTCAACTGTTTCTCCTTGGAAAGTTACGCCGACAGTTCGTAGGGGCGCTCGCGGTAGCGAACGCCCCTCCCAAACGACCAAACCACTGCGGCGTTAGTTCGGCTTCTTCGAATCGTCCACGTCCACGAACTCGGCGTCGACAACGTCACTCGGTTGTCCTGCTGTTCCTTTGCCGTCCGAGGCGCCCGCACCGGCTGCGCCCGCCGCGCCCGAGCTACTCGCCGCGCTCTGCTGAGCCTTGTACATCGCCTCCGCGATTCGGTGCGAAGCTTTCGTGAGGGTTTCGGCAACTGCGTTCAGCCGCTCCAATCCTCCTTCGGTGAGCGCGCGCCGTGCCTCTTCGATCGCTTCTTCGGCCGCCTTCACGTCGGCGTCGGCAAGCTTCTCGCGGTTTTCTTTGATCAGCTTTTCCGTGCCGTAGATCAGGTTGTCCAGCTTGTTCCGGGCCTCGACCTCCGAAAGCCGCGCCTTGTCTTCACTCGCGTGGCTGTCAGCTTCCCTCTTCATCCGCTCCGCCTCTTCCTTGCTCAGGCCGGTCGAAGCGGTGATGGTGATCTTCTGCTCCTTGTTCGTCGCAAGGTCCTTGGCTGAAACGTTCAGGATGCCGTTCGCGTCGATATCGAACGTCACCTCGACCTGCGGCACGCCGCGGGGAGCCGGCGGAATCCCGATCAGATGGAACTTTCCAAGCGACCGGTTTCCGCTTGCCACGGGACGCTCGCCCTGCAGCACGTGTATCTCAACCGACGTCTGGTTGTCAGCCGCCGTCGAGAACGTTTCCGACTTCCGCGTCGGGATCGTCGTGTTACGCGGGATCAGCACGGTCATCACGCCGCCCAGCGTCTCGACGCCCAGCGAAAGCGGCGTCACGTCGAGCAACAGGATGTCCTTCACTTCGCCGCCCAGCACGCCGCCCTGGATCGCTGCGCCCACCGCGACTACTTCGTCCGGGTTCACGCCTTTGTGGGGCTCTTTCCCATTGAAGAGGTTCTTCACGATGTCCACGACCCGCGGGATACGCGTCGAGCCACCGACGAGAACAACCTCGTCGATCTTGTCCGGCGTGAGCCCTGCGTCGCTCAGCGCTCGCTTGACCGGCTCCACTGTTCGTTGCAGCAAGTCTTCCATCAGCTGCTCGAGCTTCGCTCGCGTCAGCTTCTGTTGAAGATGCTTGGGCCCCGACTCGTTCGCCGTGATGAACGGCAGGTTGATCTCCGTCTCCATCAATTGCGAAAGCTCGATCTTGGCCTTCTCCGCCGCTTCCTTCAGCCGCTGAATGGCCATCTTGTCCTTGCTCAGATCGATCCCCTGTTCTTTCTTGAATTCGGCGACCAGCCAATCCACGATCCGCTGATCGATGTCGTCGCCGCCCAGGTGCGTGTCACCGTTGGTCGACTTGACTTCGACAACGCCTTCACCTACTTCCAGAATCGAGATGTCGAACGTGCCGCCGCCCAGGTCGTACACGGCGATCGTTTCGTCCTTCTTCTTGTCGAGCCCGTACGCAAGCGCCGCGGCCGTGGGTTCGTTGATAATGCGCTCGACGCTCAGGCCCGCGATCTCGCCGGCCTGCTTCGTCGCCTGGCGCTGGCTGTCGTTGAAATACGCCGGGACGGTGATCACTGCCTTCGTTACCTTCTCGCCAAGAAAGTCTTCGGCGGCGCTCTTCAGCTTTTGCAATATCATTGCGGAGACTTCCGGCGGGCTGTACACCTTGCCCGCAATCTCGACGCGCGCATCGTCGTGCGGCCCGCGCGTGACCTTGTACGGCACGCGCTTCATTTCCTCGGACACTTCCGTATAATGCCGCCCCATAAAGCGCTTGATTGAATACACCGTGTTCTCAGGGTTTGTAATCGCCTGGCGTTTCGCCACCTGGCCCACCAGACGCTCGCCACTCTTGGTGATGGCTACCACCGACGGAGTAGTGCGCGCCCCTTCCTGGTTTGGGATGACAACGGGTTCGCCTCCCTGCATCACCGCCACGACCGAGTTGGTTGTGCCCAGGTCAATACCGATAATCTTGCTCATTGGAATCCGCTCCTCTACCTTAGCTATAGCTGGCTCAATGCGGGGAAAACCCGCTGAACAACGGCTATCATACACATTGAGTGTCTTATTGTCAAGTCTGGATTGTTCTGACGTAACTCCTTATATCATATGGCCTTACATTGCATATACGGGAGCCGCTCGGAGGCCAGCGAACTCAGTTATCTTTTGGGCTCTTGCCCACGAGCGGCCATCGAACCTTACGGACCCGCTCGGCATCGGACCAAAGGTAATTCTCAATCCGAAACATGCCCGTGCAAGCTCGAGCCTCGGATCGGTCGTTTCGCGCTACAATGCTTCGACTTGAGCCAATACAACTTCGGAGGCGCTGTTGGACGAAAAACATCAATTCCTGATCGAAACTGGCCCAGCACCTAGACACCCCTCCCGGCATTTTCGGAGCGCGGTGTTCCTCGCAGCGATTGCTACCCTGGCCCTCGGAGCCATCGCACAGGCAGCAAAGTCCGGCACCACGACGGCGGCACATCGGGCGCAAGGACAGGCCCGAGCCGCCAAGTCGCAAACCCTGCCGCCGATCGACGAAGCCTACGGCTCAAAAGGCGCCCCCATCACCTTCGAGGTCTTTAGCGATTACTCATGCCCGATGTGCCGCAACCTTTACGAGCAGACGCTGAGGCCGATGATTAACGACTATGTGGCGGCCGGAAAGGTCTACTTGGTTCATCGCGATTACCCCCTCGCAATTCCCGGGCACCAAAACTCCCCCCAGGCAGCTCGCTGGGCTCGAGCCGCGGCGCGGATCGGTCAATTCGAGAACGTCGACGCCGCGTTCTATGACAATCAAACCTCTTGGGCAACGGACGGCAATTTGGAAAAGTATGTCGCCGCAGCGATGTCGACCGCCGATTTCAAGCGCGTTCAGAAAATGATGGAGGGATGCGAGCCGCCCGGACCGACGGGCAAGCCCGACGGGATCAATCTTCCACCTCACCCGTGTTCGCTCGATCCTTACATCGAGCAGGATATCCTCGCGGGGAATCAGGTGCCGGTGAAGGGCACGCCAACCTTCGTCATCACGTATAAAGGACAGCGATATCCGCCCGGCTCAGGTTTCGTCTCCTGGCCCTTGCTCAAGCAGTTTCTCGATTCCCTCTTGAGCCAATAACGGAGGCGCGAGGCGTGCCGCAGGACCGAAAAAATGCCGGAGCGATTTTTTTGATCGTGGGGCGCCTCGCGCTCGCGGCCGTTTTCCTCTACGCGGCATATGTCAAGCTGAAACCCCAAGGCGGCATGGGCTGGTCGCTCGGATCGCTCCGCGTTTCGCTATCGATGTTTGCCATGCAGGTCGACTCCTATCAACTTCTGCCGCCGTGGGGCGTCAATGCAGTCGCGCATTTGCTGCCTCCGTTCGAGCTTTTTCTCGGTCTCTGGCTTCTTACTGGGATCGCGCTGCGTTTTTCTTCGCTGGTGACGGCGCTCCTGCTTTCCGGGTTCTTCACGGGAATGGTGCGGGCCTATGTGCTGGGGCAAGAGATCAGCTGCGGGTGTTTTGGCCCGGGCGAGCAAATCGGCCCCAGGACTTTGCTTCGCGATGGCACTCTCCTCGCTGTCGCGCTGGCGGTCACGATTGGAGCTTTCTTAATTCACCGTCGCAAAGAAGCTTCCACCGGCCCGGCGAGTCTGCCTCCGGGCCGGACCGTTTAGGCCGTTCCGTTCAACCGAAAATCAATATAGAATGCGGCCATTCGCGGTGGGCGCTACGGGTTCGGGTCCCACGGCCCACGCACTTCTCGTTCCATAATCTTTAAGGCAGCGATGCCGTATGCAACCGGTGAAATCGAGATAGATTCAAACTAGAATAGCGACCCCGAATGGCAGTCCAAGCCGAGCGACCCGTAGAAGACCGAGGAACTGCTTGAGAAGAGTGCTCACAATGAAGGCGCGGCGAAGGTGGGCGGCAGCTTGCGTGGCAGCGGGACTCGTACTTTGCGCAGCGCATCAGGTTGGTGCTCAAACTTCCGAGTCGCAGCCCGTCGGCCTCAAAACGCCCCATATGGAAGCGGATCCGTCCGCCGAATTTCTCGAGAGCGGCTTCCGCCATCTCTATGACGTCGATTTCACGACAGCGCGCGAGGACTTTCTCAGCTATCAGAAGGCCCATCCGGAAGATCCGATGGGGAAAGCTGCGGAAGCCGCGAGTTACCTGTACGAAGAATTCAACACCAAAGGCATTCTCACGTCTGCGTTTTTCCTGAACGATGCGCGGTTTCTCGGCGGCATCGAAGGCGACCCACGTGAGAATCGCAACGATCAGTTCATTGCGACGAACCATCTGGCCCGCGAAATGGCAAAGAAAGGCCTGGAGGCCGATCCTCACAATGCGCACGACCTGCTGATCCTCACGATCACCGACGGAATGGAATCCAATTACGATGCGCTGATCGAGAAGAAGCAACTGGCAGCGCTCAGCATGATGCGACAGGCCGAGAGTGAGGCCAATACACTCCTGGCGATCGATCCGGATGCCAAGGACGCATACGTGGCCCTCGGAATGAGCAACTACGTAATCGGATGCCTGCCGGGCTACAAGAAGGCGTTCCTGTGGTTCGGAGGCGTTCACGGCGACCGTGCCCGCGGCATCGAACAGATGACGCAGGCCGCCGAGCACGGCCACTATCTCCAGCCGTTCGCTAAAATCATGCTGGCCCTGGCTTATGAACGCGAGCACCACCCCGAGCAAGCCCGCACCCTGCTCACAGAGCTCACCAGCCAGTTCCCGTCGAATCCGCACTTCGCTCAGGAACTAACCATCGCGAATCAGCGCAGCGAAAAGCGCTGAAGCAGCCGCGTGGCTTGGCCTTACCACTTGACGCGAACGCGGTAATCGAGCGTCGCGCTGCCGTTCTTCTCTACCGGAATTTCGAAACCAATGGTGGAGGAGTCCAGCTTCTGCCATTTATGGGTCGAGTTCAGAACTTCCCAGTCGCCGCCCACGGGTTCGCGCACGTCCACGGTTACGTCGCTGTCTTTGTGGTTTCGCAGCGTAATCTGGTATTCCATTTCGTACGTGTCGCCCGCAATTTTCTTGAAGTCAGTCTGCTTGCGCTCGGCCACCACGTCGAAGGCGTTCCCCACATAGACTCGCAGGCGTTCGTCTTTCGGCGTGTGGCCGATTCGGTCTTCGCCGACGAATTGGACGCCGCCCTTCGAATCCGACTGGTAGACCCGGACGATTCCCGCCGGCAACGGCATTCCGAGGCCGTTGTGCTGCTCGTTTTTGAAAACGTAATACACCTTCACGGTCTCCGGGATGGCGTTCCCGATTCCTTGCCGGTTGCGGTAGTAATAGCTTTGGCCTTCGACCACCAGCCGCTTGTCGACTCCGATGCCGGTGGCATTGAGCAGGCTGATCTGCTTCGATTCATTGTTCTGAATCGACGTGCGCCGCTCGAGCGTATACAGGTGATACTCGGAGAACGCTTCCTGCGCGAACTGCGGCGGGGGGGCCGGCGCGGCTTCGAGGAGCGCTGCTTTGGCGAGCCCCGCCACCGCCGGAGGCGTCGTCTCGTGAATCTGCCCTGCGACAAGCTGCAGCCTCGCGTTCCGGTATTCGACTCCGCTGTTGTTCGCCAGGGTCACCCAACCATCCAGATCGGCGTTCTTCTCGTCGCGCGCCACCGTTAACACATAGTCCGCGCTCCAGCTCAAGTTCGTCGTCAAGTAGGACGCTTCCACTCGCTGAGTGTCGGCCCCTCGATTGTCGAGCGTCCACACCAGCGTCGGATGGCTATAGAAGTTTCCCGGCAGCTCAGGAAACCGGTACCAGCTCGTCGGCAGGCCCGTCACGATTTCGTTTCCGATCTTCCAAACGGGCTGATTGTTGTTGTCCGCCAGCAGCAGCGCGCGCGTCTCCACCCACTTCGTCGAGTTCGCTTCTTCCTCGCCGCGCATCAGCGTCACCTCGCGCCCGACGTATTTCTGCAGGAGCTTCTGCGCGTCGAGCAGGTCGTACTCATAGTTCTGCTCGACCACATTGAGCTTTGCCGGATCGCTCAGCGAGCGAAAATGGACCGTCGCGGGATTGATTGACGCCGCGACATCCTCGAATTTCAGCGGGAATACGCCTGATTCGAGGTGAATCTGCCGGACGTCGCGAACCAGCGCGAGATTCGAGTTGTACACGGTCACGGCGAGATCGACCTGATCCTTGTCCGTGGTCGACGGCCCGGCCTTCGTCGCGGCGTCGCTCGCCGCTTGCGACGCGTGTGCGTTCTTGAAATTCCCGAAGGCACAGAGAAAAATCGTCAGGGCTGAAATCGTTGCGATCCCGGATGTCTTCAACTTCCGCGTGGACATGGCTGTCTCCTTTGTCGGACTCCACTCATGGATAGAACGGCCGAGGGGAAAATTCTTGCAGCGGCTGGCACCGCGGCGTCATATCTTGCGTTCTAGTTTTCAGGCTTCCACTTCTTCCCTTCGTCGTGCGTGGCAAATCTCCGGCCGTCGGCGGCGATCACGGTCGCGGAAGACGCGCTTTTCGCCGAGACCGCGATGAGGTCCACAGGAGCGGGTGGCGGCAGTCTTTTCCAGTTTGTCGCGTCCCTTGTGACCACCACCAAGCCGCCTCTCCCCACGAGCCAGCAAATCCTTGCACTCGGTGCCGACCCGCCCAGCAAGTGCGCACCGGCGTAAGGCTCCTGCCCATGCCAGGTGGCGCCGCCGTCCTCGGAGCGCTCGATGAAGCCCCCGCCGCTGATCCGCCACTGCACCGAAGCAATGGGCGTGCTGATAATTTTCTCCGCGGACCGCTCCTCGAGAGTCTGCAGCATCGCGACGCGGTCGGCCGCGAAGTCGCTCACCACCGGAAGCGACGTCTGCTTCTTCTTGTTTTCACTGCTCGGCTCGGCGGCGGGCGTCACTTCGGTCGCGGCCGCTCCCGTTACCGCTTGTGCTTGCGCGTCTGCCGTCGGCAAAGGCGGAGGCGCCGCTGCGTTCTGTCGCGACGACTCCTTGGCTTGGATCGTCCCGCCGCTGATCGGAGGAGACGACCCAGCCACCGGAATGCCGGAACCGAACTGCGCTGGCTGAGCAGGCTGCAAGTTCGCCTGCGCGTTCATTGTTTTCGCTGAAGGCGCCAGCGATTGCACCTGCTGCACATTCTGCGCATTTCCGGCGTCGTGACCCGCCGCCCTGCTTTGTACCAACGCGCCCGCCGAGCCTGCCCCATTCTGATTCTGAGCGGTCTGATCGAGCTGCAATTTCCGAGTGCTTTCGGCTTCATCTCGTTCGCGATCCTTCGCGAGCCCCGCGATGGGCTTTGCGGGAGCTACGGACGATCGAGGCACGGCCCTGTACATTTCCGGCGGAGGCGCCTGTTTCAGCTCGTTCTTGGCCTCAAGATTCGCTTCCGGCAGCGCCGCCTCTGGCTTCGTCGTTGCAACGGCCGGCGGCTTTGGCGCTGGAGTTATCTGCGCGAGTTTTTCCGGCCGGCGGATTGCCCACACCGTCAGCAGCACCATCGCTGCGGTTAGGGCGGAAACCAAACGCCAATCGACCAGCCACAGTCGGCGCGGCTGCGGCTTCGGTCCCTGCTCAGCGCGCGCCATCCCCGCCAGTTGCTCGCGGCATCGCGCGCAGCGGGAAAAGTGGGTATCGCAAAGCGCGCTTTCGTCTGGGTCGAGCGCATGCTCGAAATAGGCGGCCAGAATCTCGGGCTCCGGGCAAACGCCCGCCCCTCGGTCGTCCGCGAGGCTTTGCCGCAGCAGGCCGCTAACCGCTTCGCTTTCCTTTTGCGGAGCCATACTTCATTCTCCTACCTTAGAACGTCTGAGGCCACAAATCTTGCGCCCTCGCTCTCAATCGCGCGCGGAAAGGGCGCGGCCTTGCCCTGATCGCAGGGAAAGCGTCAGATCAAACGGCCACTCGTCGCGCGCGTACTCGTAGCACAATCGCAATTGGGCGTCGCTGAGCTTCTTTTCCCGGAGCGCCGCTTCGATCTGCGCGCGCAAGTCGCGCCTCGTGCGCTCCAGTTTCCGCGAGACTGTCGCCTCGTGCTCGCCCATCAGTTTCCCGATTTCCGCGAGCGTGAGTTCCTCGACGTAGTAGTACGCAAGCCGCAGCCGGTCGCGGGCCGAGAGCGCGTTGAGCAGTGCCGTCAGGGTCGCTTGCAGAATTGCGAGGTATCTCCCGCGCTCCGGATCGTCCGAACCACTCGCTGCTGCTGTGACCTTCACGGTTGCCTCTGCAGACACCTCGCCGTTGGCATCCTCCAGCGGCTCCGTACGCCGCGAGCGCCGAATCTCGTCGACGTGCCGCTGCGCCAGGATCGCACGCAGCCAGGTTGAGAGCTTGCTGCGTCCGTGAAAATAATCGAACAGCGACTTCCGGACTCCTTCGGACTCCCGCATTCCGTAGAGTTCGCCGTACAACGAATCCGCCAGCTCGCGCGGGTTGCTATCGCCCGCGATGGCCCGCGCGGCGCGGTAAAGCTCGGGCCGGAATTCCCTCACGAACAGGTCCCAGGCCGCTTCGTTCCCGGCCGAGCATGCGCACGACAGTGCCAGATCGCGGATCTGGAGGATTGCGAAGTACGACTCTAGGTTTCTCGGCTCGGGAGCGCTGTCACAGAACCGCCGCTTGGCACTTCGCTCCAGCACGACTTGAAACCGCTCCGGCGTGACGCCCCACTCCGCAGGCACACGGGCGCGCTCGAGCCAACGCCGAGCTATCTCGATGGAAACGAATTGTGGCGCGCGGCCGGGTGACATTAGCGCCTGCCTTGCCAGACTGCAAAGACTGCTTGAAGCTACTCAAAATGATACCCGAATCACGCGCCCGAGTTGCCTCGCCCGAACCGGTCAGATGACGTAACTCTACCGCGTCGGTGCTGACCCTCGGCTCCTGTCTTTCGCACGCTTGTAACTCCCCCGCACATCGCCTATAGTCCCGCCGAAATACGGGAGGCTCTTATGTTGCGCCGCTTCGCAATCCTGATTCTGGTTCTCGCCGGCTCGGCTTCGCTCTTTGCGCAAACGCCCAAGAAAATCGCCATCCGCGCCGGGAAATTGATCGACGGCAAAAGCGATCAGCCGATTTCGAATGTGCTGATCGTCATCGAAGACGGAAAAATCGTCTCCGTTACTTCCGGAGGCGCACCACCCGCCGGCGCCGAAGTGATCGATCTTTCTCACGCGACCGTTCTGCCCGGTTTGATGGACGTCCACACCCACATCCTGCTCAATGGTGACGTCACTGAGCAGGAGTACGAGGACCAGTTGCTGAAGCAGTCGATTCCCTACCGCGCGATTCTCGCGGAGCGAAATGCGCGCATCGCCCTCGACCACGGATTCACCACGCTCCGCGACCTTGAAACCGAGGGTGCGATGTATGCCGACGTTGACGTCAAGACAGCCATCAATCGCGGCGAAGTCCCCGGACCGCGCATGTTCGTCTCGACGCGGGCGATGGCGCCGACCGGCGTTTACCCGCTGCTCGGCTTCTCATGGGAGCTGGACCTGCCACACGGAGTGCAAGTTGTCGATGGCGTCGACAACGCGCGGCTCGCCGTCCGCGAGCAAGTGATGCACGGCGCGGATTGGATCAAATACTATTCCGACCACGGTTACTTCTTCGCGCCTGATGGAGTCCTCCACAGCCATGTGAATTTCCGGGACGACGAAGCGCGCGCCATCGTCGAAGAGGCGCATCGCCTTGGGCACAAGGTGGCGGCCCACGCCATCGGTTCCGACGGAATCGCGGCCGCGTTGCGCGCCGGCGTCGATTCCATCGAACACGGAGACGGGTTCACGGACGAACTTCTCGATGAAGCCGCCAGGAACGGTGTGTACTGGTGTCCTACGATCATGGTCGGCGCCTATGTCGCGCCTGGCCGCGGCGGCGCCTGGAACCCTATGGTCGAGGCCGAGCGCAAGGTTTTCCAGAAAGCCATGCAGAAACACGTGAAAATTGTGATGGGCACCGATGCCGGCGGCTTTCCCTGGACGAAACTGAACGAGGCTCTCGAACTCAAGTACTACGTGGATTATGGCATGAGCCCGATGGACGCGATTCGCACCGCCACTGCAACCCCCGCCGAGATGCTCGGCTGGACTGACCGTCTCGGCTCTATCGAACCGGGCAAGTTTGCAGATATCATCGCCGTCGCCGGCGATCCCCTCGCAAACATCAGCGAACTCCAAGACGTCAAATTCGTGATGCGCCAGGGCGTCGTCTACAAGAACGACTTGCGCTGACTCACGGGCTGTCAGAGCGCGGCTCCGCCCAAAGGGCTCCCTTGAGCCCTTGGGAATCACTCTGAGTTGCTTCCCAAATCTCTTGCCCTACGTCAGTATGCACAGGACGGGCACGTCTTTGCGGGGAGGGACAATTCTATGGGGAAACTCATTCAGGATGTTCGCTACGCGCTCCGCCTGCTCGCGCACTCGCCCGGCGTTGCGGCGGTAGCCATCCTAACGCTGGCCCTGGGCATTGGCGCGAACACAGCTGTCTTTAGCCTGATTGACGCCGTCCTGCTTCGGTCGCTCCCCGTTGATAAGCCATCTCAGCTGGTTCTCCTTCGGTGGAGCGCGCGTAACGCCCCGAAGATCCACGGTTACATGTCGTCGGGCGACTGCCCCAGCGATCTCCGCTTTGGCGCTGCGAATCCCTCCGGTTGCTCGTTCTCCGAGCCGATGGTTCGCGAAATAAGGGACACGAACCAGTTTTCAGGAGTGGCCGCGTTTGCTAACTCGGGTTTCTTGTCTCTGACTGGCAACGGCCCCGCAACCATGATCAACGGCCAGCTTGTTTCGGGAGATTTCTTTCACACCTTGGGCGTGAAGGCCGCGGCAGGCCGTGTTTTGGAGGCGAACGACGATTCGCCGACCGCAGCGCCCGTTGCCGTGCTCAATTATGGCTACTGGCAGAGCGCATTCGGCGGTTCTCCCTCCGCGATTGGACGCACGATTGAGTTGAACGGCGCTTCCTTCACCGTTGTCGGCGTAGCCGAGCAGCGATTCACCGGGCTCACACCGGGGAGCGACTACGACGTCTGGCTGCCTCTCGCCGTCGGCGGACGCATCACGAATGCCAGGATGTGGAACAACCGCGAGGACAACGTCACTTATTGGTGGCTCACGGTCGTCGGTCGGCTGAAACGGGAAACTGCCCTGCCCCAAGTCCAAGCGGCAATTAGCGGAGTCTTTCGCAACGAAATGCTTCACGGTTCCGTCCCGCTCTTTGAAGCGGGCGGACTGATGGCCCCTCCTGGTGGACCGCCACCCCCGGGCGGCCCTGTCCGCAAGCAAATGGTGATGGGCGGCCCGCCTCCGGCAGGCGCGGCACGCGCGCCACTGCCACCTGGCGGCCCCGGAGGTCCCGTGGTGATCCACGGCGCGCCGCCTTCCACGGACGGTGGTCGGAAATCCGCAAAGGTACCCGCGCTCGCAACGCTGCCGAAGAATGCCGCACAGGGTCCGGCGCCGATGGCGGCCCCAAAAGAATCCGGCACGCTCTCCAAGCCCGGCGACGAACCAGTGGTGACTCTCGTCAGCGCCCAGACCGGATTGACGGGCGTGCGCGGCCGCTTCGCCAATCCACTCTACGTTCTGATGTTCGCGGTCGGACTGATCCTGCTGATTGCGTGCTTCAACGTGGCCGGATTGATGCTCGCTCGCGCCGCAGCAAGACAGAAGGAAATGGCCTTGCGTCTGGCGCTCGGCGCCGGCCGGGCCCGTATCGTGCGGCAGCTACTCACCGAAAGCGTCATGCTCGCCGCGGCCGGCGGCATCTTGGGAATCGTTTTCGCATCCTGGGGCGCCCACGCGATCGTTTCGTTCGTCTCGAGTAATCAGTCGCGCCCGCTCGCGTTCGCGATGGGAATCGATATGCGCGTGCTCGGATTCACGATCGCCGTTTCGCTCTTCACGGGAATACTGTTCGGCCTCGCGCCTGCTTTTCGCGGCGTCCGCGTCGACTTGACTCCGGCGCTAAAGGACGGCTCCGGTGTCTCGACCGGCCTCGCGCACGGTGGAGCAAGGCGGTTCACCATCGCTAACGCGCTGGTTGTAATGCAGGTTGCGCTCGCCATCGTCGTGCTTGTTGGGGCCGGTCTGATGGTGCGAACGCTGCAAGACCTCCGCAGCATCGATATTGGCTTCGATTCCCACAATCTCGTGATTTTCGGCATCAATCCTTCGCTGGCGGGTTACAAGAACGAGCAGTTGGACAGCTTCTACCGCGATCTGCAGGGTCGGCTCGCCGAAACGCCGGGTGTCCGGTCCTCAAGCTATTCGATGGTCCCTTTGCTGAGCGGAGCTTTGATGATTACCGGTTTCCACTGGCCCGGCACGCCGCAAGATCGCGAGTCCGAGGCAAACATGCTCGGTGTCGGACCCGGGTTTTTCAGT
Organism: Candidatus Acidiferrum sp.; assembly: GCA_035517015.1. Lineage (GTDB taxonomy): Bacteria > Acidobacteriota > Terriglobia > Acidiferrales > UBA7541 > Palsa-295. The sequence continues at coordinate 193,323 of DATIZQ010000041.1, forward strand.
ACGATGCAGATCTCCTTCCTGCAGGGCCGCGATTTCAACGCTTCCGACTATGAGCTGGCGGCGAACAACCAGGGCACCGCACCGACTTCGGCGCCGACCCCCGTGATTGTCAATCAGGCATTCGTTGCGAAGTTTCTTGGCAAGGAAAATGCCCTGGGGAAGCAATTCGGCCAATCGGCCGCGGACGAAACCGGACCCGCCAATCCAGGCTTTGAGATCGTTGGCGTGGTACGCGACGCGAAATACAACGAACTGCGTCAGGACATTAGCCCGACGATGTATACACCTCACGTTTCGATGCCGATGGGTGCATCGTTCGAGGTGCGCACGGCGGGCGACCCGCAAGCTTTGATTCCGGCAATTCGTCACGTCGTCGGCGAAATCAACCCGAATCTGCCGCTCCGAGACGTCACCACTGAATCGATCCAGATCGACCGGCTGCTGTTTCAGGAACGTCTCGTGGCCCGGCTTTCGAGTTTCTTCGGCTTGCTGGCGCTTGTCCTCGCGTGTATCGGCCTCTACGGCCTGTTGTCCTACGAGGTCGCTCGACGCACGCGGGAAATCGGCATTCGCATGGCCCTCGGCGCGCAAATAGGCGACGTCTTGCGCCTCGTCGTGAAGCAGGGTCTCGCGCTGGCGCTCGTGGGCGCGGCGGTCGGCGTCGGCGTGGCGCTCGCAGTGACGCGTTACCTGACGTCCATGCTCTACGGCGTGCGCGCCAACGACCCTGTGACCATCGTCGCTGTGTCCCTGTTGCTGGCGCTCGTTGCGCTCGCCGCGTGTTACATCCCGGCGCGCCGCGCTGCCCGAGTCGATCCCATCGTAGCGCTGCGCTACGAATGAGGTCGGGCGCTGTCGGCGGGGCTCGGAGGTCGGTGGAATCATGCGCGAGAATCCTGAAACCGGCCTCCTGCCCTTGCATCTATAAGGATTGATTCGTTGTGCGCGCGGCACTATCATAAGTCCGCTCTCCAAACCTGGGGGTGAGCTTGACGCACCGCAGCTCCGAGCATCGTCCTTCCTTCTCTCTTTTCTCCCGGAGGAATTTCCATGAGTCATAAGGCTCCGCAGGACCGCGACAAGGATGTCAAAAAGAAACGAACTGAGTTGGAGGATTCCTCTTCGAGTGGATTCTCCCGCCGCGATTTCATCAAGGGAACAGGCATCGCCGGCGTGGCGGTTTCGGCCACCGTGCTCCTTGGCGACGAAGTCGCTAAGGCCGCCGGACGCGCGCCTGCCGAAGGCGAATGGATAGGCCCCGAAGCCGTGGACGTCACGCTGCGTGTCAACGGCCAAACGCACAAGCTCCAGCTCCAGCCCCGCGTCACGTTGCTCGATGCGCTGCGTGACCGCCTCGACCTGACAGGCGCGAAGAAAGTTTGCGATCGCGGCACGTGCGGCGCTTGCACCGTCATCGTCGACGGCAAAGCGATCTATTCCTGCACCACGCTCGCCATCGACGCCCAGGGCCGTGACATTCAGACCATCGAGGGCCTCGCCCCCGAAAGCGAACTACATCCCCTCTCGCAGGCCTTTGTCGACAACGATGCGCAGCAGTGCGGCTTCTGCACGCCCGGCTTCGTGATGGCCTGCAAGGCCTATCTCGATCACGAGCCGAAGCCGACGTATGAAGGCGTGCAGCAGTCGCTCGGCGGCAATCTCTGCCGCTGCGGAACGTACATGGGCATTCGGCACGCCGTCCTTCAGGCGGCCGGGAAGGGAGGGCAGTCATAATGGACTACAAATGGCCCCCCGCTGATCAGCGCGTCCTCATCGGAAAGCGCATTTCGCGCCTCGACGGTCCCTGGAAGTCGTCGGGCCGCGTGAAGTACAGCTACGACATCAATCGCCCCGGCTTGCTCTACGGCCGCATGGTTTTCTCCCCGCACGCGCACGCGAAGGTGACGAAGATCGATACCAGCGAAGCGGAGAAGATGCCCGGCGTGAAAGCCGTGCAGATCATGTTCCCCGAGGGCAAAGAGGTCCTTTGGGCCGGCCAGGAAATCGTCGCTCTCGCTGCTGAAACCGAAGACCAGGTTCGCGATGCCGCGGCCAAGGTCCGCATCGAGTATCAGCAACTTCCCCATTTTGTCTTGGACGAATCTCCCGACAAGGCGGGCGCTCAGTACACGAAGGATCTCACTGAAAAGACCACCGGCGATCCCGCCACCGCCTTCGGGCAGGCCGAAGTGACGCATCAGGGCCGCTATGGCGCGACGGTCATCACGCATTGCTGCCTTGAATCGCACGGCCAGGTCGCCGAATGGAATGGCGACTCGCTCACTGTTTGGGCCTCCACGCAGAACGTCAGCGGCATCGGCGGCGAGATTGGCCAGGGCGTCGGCGTCCCCGGCAACAAGGTCGAAGTGATTACGCCCGTCATGGGCGGCGGCTTCGGCAGCAAGTTCGCCGGCGACGCATGGGGCGTTGCCTGCGCCCAGCTCGCCAAGAAGGCCGGGCGCCCCGTGAAGATGATGCTCGAGCGCGATCAGGAGCTCATGGTCGCTGGCGCGCGCCCCTCGATTCACGCCGACGTGAAAGTCGCCGCGAAAAAAGACGGCACTCTCATCGCCTGGGACTCGCACTCCTGGGGCACTGGAGGTCCCGCGGCGCCTGGTGCGCCTCCCTTGCCGTACGTTTTCAAGATACCCAACAGCCGCGTCAAGCACACCGCCGTGCTCACCAACATCGGCCCGGAACGCGCCTGGCGCGCTCCCAACCATCCGCAAATGTGCGTGATCACCATGGGGGCGCTCGACGACCTCGCCGCCAAACTCGGCATGGATCCCGTCGATTTCTTCCGCAAGAATCTCGGGATCACCGGCGAGCGCGCGAAGACCTACGACGAAGAACTCACGAAGGCCTCCGAACTCTTCGACTGGAAAAAGAAGTGGCACCCGCGCGGCGATTCCGGCTCTGGTCCAATCAAGCGCGGTGTCGGCCTCTCGATTCACACGTGGGGCGGCGCCGCCAACAACAGCAATTGCTCGGCTACGATTCATCCCGATGGCTCCGCCGAAGTCTCGATGGCCACGCAGGATCTGGGCGTCGGCACTCGCACCGTCGTCGCCATCGTCGCTGCGGAAACCTTCGGTCTGCCGCTGGAAGCCGTCACCGTAAACATTGGCGACAGCAAGTACCCTGCGGCCGGCGCGTCGGGCGGTTCGACCACCGTCGGCGGCGTCAGCTCCGCGACGCGTCGTGCCACCGTGGCTGCCGTGAACGAACTCTTCGATAAGGTTGCCCCTTCTCTCGGAGCCACCTCCGATCAGCTCGAAGCGGTCGGCGGTCAAATCCGCGTGAAGGGCGATCCCGCGAAGAGCCTTTCGTGGAAGCAGGCCTGCGCCAAGCTTGGCGCGACGCCCATCACCGCCACCGGCAAGACCTCGCGCGACCTCACCTCCGCAAATGTCGGCGGCGTGCAGATGGCCGAAGTCGCCGTCGACACCGAAACCGGCATCGTTCGCGTCCAGAAAATCGTCGCCGTGCAGGACTGCGGCCTCGTCATCGACGTGAAGACCGCCGAAAGCCAGGTCTACGGCGCGCTCATCATGGGCGTCACGTACGCCCTGTACGAAGAAAAGCTGATGGACCAGCAGACCGGCCACTGCCTCAATCCCAACATGGAGTTCTACAAGCTGGCGGGCATCGGCGATGTCGGTGAACTCGTTGTTCACATGATGACTGGCCCCGGCTATGACGATCGCGGCGTTATCGGTCTTGGCGAACCTCCCGTCGTTTCGCCCGGCGCCGTGATTTCGAACGCAGTCGCCAACGCTATCGGCGTTCGCGTCTCGCCGATTCCCATGACGCCGGAGCGTGTCCTCGCCGCTCTCGCGAAAGGAGGTCAGGCCTAAATGGAAGCCTTCGCATACGCGAATCCCTCGACTCTCAACGGCGCTGTCAGCCTCCTCGGCTCCAAGTGGGGCGAAACTGCGATTCTCGCGGGCGGCACGGACCTCATTAGCCTGATGAAGGATCACGGCGACACGCCCGCGCGCGTCGTCAACATAAAAGGCATCGACGTTCTTCGCCACATCGAGGAAGAAAATGGCGGCTATCGCATCGGCGCCCTCGTCACGTTCGACGAATTCCTCGCACACGGCATCGCGAAAACCTTCCCTTCGCTCGCCGAAGCGGCGCGCGGCGTCTCGAGCCCTCAAATCCGCAACGTGGGCACCGTGGGCGGCGACCTTCTCCAGCGGCCGCGCTGCTGGTATTACCGCGGCGGCTTTGGTCTGCTCGCGCGCGACGAGAAAGGCCACTCCCTCGTTCCCAACGGTGATAACCGCTATCACGCCATCTTCGGCAACGAAGGCCCGGCCTACTTTGTCAGCCCGTCTTCGTTCGCTCCGGCGCTCGTCACGCTGGGCGCCAAAGTGACGCTTCACGGCCCGTCCGGCCGCCGCGAGATCGGCATCGAGGAACTGTTTGTCACGCCCAAGGCCGAAGGCGAGCGCGAGCACTCGATTCATCCCAACGAAATCCTCACCGAGATCTCCATTCCTTCGTCCGCCCGCGAGTGGCGCAACGCGACCTACGAAGTCCGCCAAAAGGAAGCCCTCGATTGGCCGCTCGCCACCGCTTCCGTCGCTCTCAAGATGGACGGCGATAAAATCACGGCCGCGCGCGTCGTCCTCGGACACGTCGCCCCAGTGCCGTGGCGCAGCCATGCCGCCGAACAGGTCCTCGAAGGCAAGTCGCTCAGCGAAGCCACTGCCGCTCGGGCTGGCGAAGCCGCCGTTCGCGGCGCCAAGCCTCTCAGCCAAAACGGCTACAAAGTCCAACTCGCGCGCGTTGCCGTCAAACGCGCGTTGCTGGCCGCAAAGGAGGGCGCATAACATGCCGGAGATTCCAGCCAAGCCCGCGGTTCGAAGCCTGAACGAATTGATCCGCACCGGCGAAGTGTGCCGCAGCCTGCGCTCGAAGAAGCTCTTCTATCAGACCGAAGAAGAGGCCTCCGATATTACGAGCGCCGGTCCCTTCTGGTGCGCGCGCACGCAGTCGCTTCTCGGCGTCGACGGCGAAATCGCCGGCCACGAAGAATGTCGCCCCGGCCGCAGCTGCTGCGAGACTACGTAGTCTCGCGCCGTCGACTCGAGGCTGTTGCACGGTTTTGGGTGGGAGCCCTGGACTTTAGTCCAGGGAGGGCGCCCGAAGGAAGTTTGCAGAGAACCGATCGGGCTTTAGCCCTGGGAGTTTTCAGTTGTGATCTCTATTCGCGTGTGCCTCAGGGTATGCGAAAATAGGGAATCAGCTTAGGAGGTCGAAATGAGAACGAAAGCAATCCTACTGGCAGCCGCACTATTAACGGTCCTGCCCGCCGCGTCCAACGCGGCTCAGGCCGGGTCCGCCGCTATCTCCGGCGACTACGCCGAATTCCGCAACGCCGATGTCTACACCGGCCCGTGCTTCGCCAATTCGGAAATGGGCCTCACGGGTGACAGCGCCGTCCTTGCTTGGCACGTCCGCAACGGCGCGTGGAACGGAGTCTCGCTCGCCGACCTCAGCGTCGTAGCCGTGGTGCACGCCAGCAACACGCTCGGTGATCCGTACACGAGCCCGCTGCCCGCGAAGACTGTCTTCCTCATCGACTCCCGCGCGAACGATGCTCAGCGCGATTCGCTCATCCAGTTCGCGCAGGCGCAAGCCTCCGGCTTGCTCAATGACGTTGTCGCCGTCCAGTCCGAGCCGATTTCGTTTGCGATCGCGCAGCACGGCTACACCACCGTGCAGGCGGGCAGCCTCGTGCACCTCGCCACCCGCACGCTGCGCGCCACCGACAAGATCTGCCATAACGAGGACGTCTACTATCCGCCTCTCGTCGGGCATCTTGAGCACTCCATGCCCGTCGTCGCTCAGAACGCCAGCTACAGCGGCAATCACCTCGGCGTCACGTGGAATGACTCCGGCCGCCGCAGCTCATTCGTCGGCACCTTCGCCGAGTGAACCGTGCTTGTCATCCCGAACCCGGTCGCGTCGTAGGCGAACGGGGGTGGGGGATCTGCTTCTGCTTTTTGCTCTTGATGTTGGGGCGGGCTCAGACCCGCCCTTCATCGGCTTTTCGCCAGGACCCAGCGTCACGTAAACCAATCCAAGTTCCATCCTGGAGCAGACATGATGAATGGACTCTCTGGAGTGAAGCTCATCATCGCGGCCCTTGCCGTTGCCGCCATCGCAAGCGCCTCCGCCGCGCAATCCTACAAGCTCGAGCCCTCCGCCACTCCCGCCCCTTCGGAGCTCGCCGCCGGCATTCGTGACGCGCTTGGGCCGGACGCCCTCCACGTCACCGGCCCCGACGGGGCCGTCTGCGAAATCTGGCTGCGCAAATCGATTCCCGCGGCTGCCGCGCCTGACACCAGCCTCGGCGTCAACTTCGGCCAGATCACGCAGGGCGCTCTCGTCGGCGCCATCAAGTTCGACGTCAAGGAAGTCGACTATCGCAACCAGCCCATCCAGCCCGGCGTCTACACGCTGCGGTTCATGCTCCAGCCCGTCGACGGCAATCATCAGGGCGTCTCGGCGTACCGCGACTATGTCCTCGCCGTCCCGGCGGCGCTCGATTCCTCGCCTGCCGACATTCCAACCGCCGATCTTCTCAAGGTGAGCCGCAAGGCCGCCGGCACCGGCCATCCGTCGGTTTGGAGCCTCGTTCCTGCAGACACCGCTCCCGCCACCCTTCCTGGCATCGCGCATCAGGACGACGGCGACCTCTGGATCGCCTTCTTCAACGCGCCGCTCACGCCGCCCGCAAAGATGGGCCTCGTCGTCGTCGGCCACGCCGCCGAACCCGAGTAGCTCGTTGTTGAGTCTTGCGATTCAGGTACTCAGCGGTTGGCCAGTGTTCTTACGTTTCCTAGCCCCAGCAGTCGTTCGTCGGCCGTCACCAGAATCAGATCGAGGACTTGCGCCGTGGCCGCGAGGATGCGGTCGGCGGGATCTTCATGGAGCGGCATCTGCCGTGCGGCCAGTGCAATTTCGTGCGTCAACGGAGCCTCCCGCGTTCCGGCAGTCGCTCGTTCCACCCACTCCGTGAGATTTCCGCAGATCCGTATCCTCCCTTTGTAATGGAGCGTCAACGCTTCCCACGTGCTGATGGGCGATAACCAGAGTTCGTTGGCGTCGCTTTCCAGCTCGCGGCGAGTTCTCCTTCCGATCCGCTTGGGATCCTGCAAAGCCCACAGCCAAATATGCGTGTCCAGCAGCAGTTTCAATCGCGAAGAGCCTCCCACTCGCTTTCTTCGTTTGCTGGAGAGACGATGTCTCCCACAATCTCGATGGAATCTTTCATCGAGCCGATCCATGCCGCCCGTCCCTGTAAGGACTCGGGAGGCACTACCTCCGCCACCGGCTTTCCGAATCGCGTTACGCGAATGGGCTTCCTCGTCAATCGCACCTGCTCGAGCAGCGCCAGGCACTTTGCCTTGAATTCCGATATCGCAATTTCTTTCATGACTTTCCTCTGTTGGTCGTCTTATTAGACCATAGTTGATACTTATGGTCAAATCGACGTTCCGCCCCCCCCCGCCCCCCCCCCCCCCCGGAATTTCTCACCCCTCTCTCGACTGTTTCTCAGTGGATTCCTCCTGGCTTTCCTCCGTGCCTCTGTGGTTCGCCGTTGTCGTTCGGCCCCATTTCAAATCCAAAATTTGAAATTCGCCTTCGACATTTCCGTTTCGGCCCGCTCTCCCAAAACTGCTACCATGACTCCCCGCATGTACTCCTGCCGCGAATGTGAACAGCCCATCAACCAGGCCACGGAAGTCTGCCCCTACTGCGGCGCCGATTTGACGGAACCTTCCGCGGCCACCGGCGCGGAGAAGCCGCGCAAGAAATCCCCCGCCCGAATCGCCATCCTGCTGTCCGTCGTTCTCTTGAGCCTTGCGGCCATCGCCTGGTTTGCATTCCCGTGGCGTCTTGCCGGCTCGAAATCCGAATTCGAGTCCCACGCCCTCGCCGCCGTCACCGAATTCCAGCAAGCGCTCGCCTCCTACGAATCCACGGAAGGAACTTTCCCCTCCTCCCTCGAAGCCCTCGGCAATCAGGCTCGCGACGCGGCCCAACAGGCGCAGTCCGGCCGCTACACGCTCCTTTACACTCCCGGCAATTCCCAACCCGACGGCACCATCAAGACCTATGCCCTCACCGCCCGCGCCGGAAATTATGGCTACCTGAATTTCTTCGCCGACGAAACTGGTGTGATTCGCAGCACTCGTGAGAATCGCCCTGCCACCGCCGCCGATGCCCCAGTCGCCCCGCCCTCCCCGAAGTCGCCCTGACGTTTCCTCCGTGTTCTCTCGCCATTCTCCGTGCCCTCTGTGGTGCCTCTTTTGCTTTCTCTGAAATCTCGAATCTGAAACTCGAAACTCAAGATGTCTTTTCCCTTTTTCTCTTTTCCGATCTACCGATGCTTCATCCGCAAGCTTTCCCAGCTCGCATCCGCCGTCCATCCGCCATCGACCACCAGCGCATGCCCATTCACGAATCCACTCTCCGCGGGATCGGCCAGAAACGCGATAGCGCGCGCAATATCCTCCGGCGTCGCGAACCGCGCCATCGGCACCCGGCCAACGATATCCGCATCCGTATAGCTCCCACTCGCTTGATCCGCCGCATCCATCTCCGTCTTCACCCAGCCCGGACACACGGCGTTGCAACGCACGCCGCGTCCTCCCCACTCTGCCGCCAGCGTCCTGGTTAGCCCGATCAGGCCGTGTTTTGACGCGTTGTACGCCGCGCGGTCCGCAATCCCGAAAAGGCCCGCGATTGACGCCACATTGACGATTGCTCCCGTGCCCTTCTCCAGCATCATCTCGCCGAATTCCCTCGCCAGCAGAAACGCCGCCACCAGATTCACCTCCAGCACCCGCCGAAAATCCCCCGCCGAAATCGTCTCCGCCCTTGCAATCGAGCTGATGCCTGCATTGTTCACCAGCACGTCTGCGCCGCCCCATCGTTCGCGCGCCGCATTCGCAAACCGCGTCACCACCCCCTCGTCCGTGATGTCACCGACGAACTCAAACGCGTCGCCTCCATGTCTCCGAACGGCTGCCAGCGTCTCGGGCATCCACCGCAGGTCGACCAGCCCCAGCGCGTACCCGCGCTCTGCGAACAGTTCCGCCGTTCGCCGGCCGATCCCCTGCGCCGCTCCAGTAATCACCGCCACTCGCCGCGCGTTTCCCCCCTTTTCCTTTTTCTCTTTTCCCTTTTCCATTCTCACTTTCCTCCGCGTTCTGCAATCAACCTCATCGCCGCCTCGCTCACGAATATCTTCCGATGGAACCGTTGCCCCCACGCCAGCGGCGTCACGTCGCGATATTCGTGCATCGTGTCCGGCCCATAGCCCGGATGCAATTGCTTCCTTAATGACGCCCGTGCGTTCGGATTCGCGCCGTGCTCGAGCAGCAGCTCCGTGAACGGCGCTTCCTGCGGCTTCGCCAGATCGTTCATCCAGAAATTCGGCTGCGACACCACCGTCGCGAACAGCGCCGTGTGCCCACCAAACCCCTCCGCATCCACCGCCGCCTTTTCATCCACGTTCATGCCGCGCTCGAGCAGCCACCGTGCAATCTCCATCTCGTCGTAGTCGACACACATGTGCAGCAGCGTCGCGCCCGCCAGCGGCGTCCCGTGTGTCGCCATGTCACCGCACCCCAGCTCGGCCGGAAAAATCTCATCGTACCGGAACGTTCGTCGGAGAAGCCCCGGATCGCGCCGTAAATGCTCTCCGAGCAGATCGATTCGCCCGCGGTGCAACGCCATCGTCGGCGTGTCCGGCAGCGCGAGCCCGTTCCGGACGTATATCTCCAGAATCTCGTGCTTCGCCGCAGGCTTGCGGCTGTCGGTCTCGAGAACGACGTCGACCGGCGCCAGCCGCTTCCCCTCCTCGTCGTAGACGCGCGCCCCCAGCTCGAACAGCAACGCCGTGCCCGTCGCGCTCAGAGTGTATGCCGGCCCGCCCAAGCCGCATGCGGGAGGACGCGGGCTGCCCATCATCGCGTCCAGCATTCGCGCCGTGCCGATTTTGCCTTGCAGCGCCGCGCGGTCCAGCGCGCTCGCAAAATCCTTCGCGCCCAGGTCGCGCAGCATCTCGATGATTCGGTCGCGCCCGAGATTCGCCGCGTACGACATCGGCGGACCCCAATTGCATTTCTCCGTTGCGCGTGCGTTCTCATGCACCAGCCGCGGATCTCGCATGACCATCTCGCGAATTGCCTCCGCGTCGTCGCGCCAGATCGCATCGATCATTCGGCACGCCGTCACGAGCCGCGGCCAGCTCGCGACGCCATAGCTCCGCGCCAGCGCCAGTTGCGCATCCGCCAGCTTCGCGCTGCCGGCTTCAACCCGTTCCGGATGATTTCTCTGCAGCTCCGCTATCGCCTCGTGATCTCCTTCGCGAATCGCTCGCAGCAAATCCTTCGCCTGATGCTTCAGTTGTTCGAGATTGGGTCGTACAGGTAGGTGACGCTCGGTTTCGGCCATGACGGACCTCCTTTAGGTCATGCCCGGATCCGCTGCGGGCGAAAAGGAGGTTCGTAGTGAACCCTGCTTCAAATCGCTGCTCAGGTGGACTCAGTCCTGCCCGCGGACGGGTGGCGTCCTGCACACCGCCGTCAGTATACCCCAGTCGCCCGCTCTCCACTGAACATCCCTCCCCTCAATCACCTGCGAACTTCTCTATTGGAAAGTGCAAGCAGTAGGTGGGGACCCGGCTGCGACCCCGGGTATGGCAAGTGTCACGTTACCCGAATGATCAGGAGTTATCCCGTTCTGAGTCTGACGAATTGGGTTTATGATGCCCTTGGAACCCTTGATTCATGCGGGTTTCGGCATGCCTGAGACGCTTCGGAGGTCCACAACTTCGGAGGCTCGGCGTGCGCCTGCGAGCGACGACAAGATCCGGGAGGTGGCCAGTGGAAAAGCTCCTGGGCTGGCTCTCGCAAGACCTTCGGTTTGCGGTCCGCAGCCTCAATAAGGACCGCCGTTTCACGCTGCTGGCGGTCCTGGCGCTGGCACTGGGGATCGGCTCTGTAACCGTCATTTTCAGCGCCGTTTACGGCGTGGTGCTCGACACTTTCCCTTACGCGCATTACGACCGCATGGTCAGCTTTTCGATTGACCCGATCGGGCAAGCCTCGGGCAACGGTCGCGAAATGCTCTCGATTCCCGAATTTCTCGATTTTCGCGAGCAGAATCACGTCTTCGCGGATATGGAAGGCGGGACCGGCATTCCGGCGCTCCATTGGCTGCACGACGGCCAAACCACCCAGTGGACCGATACCATGGAGACCGCCAACGGCTATCAGTTCTTGGGCGTGCAACCGCTGCTTGGGCGCTTGATCACGCCGGACGATACCAGGCCCGATGCCCAGCCGGTTTTCATGATGACGTACAAGGTGTGGACGGATCAGTTCCAGCGCGATCCGCACATCCTCGGAAAACTTTTCGATCTGAACGGAACGCCTTACAAGCTGATCGCCATTATGCCGCCGCGCTTCCGTCCTGGCTGGACGGATATCTTCCTCGCGTTCCCGATGGATCGAAACCTCATCTCAAACGATCCGAACCTGAAGGACGCCTATGTCTGGCCGCTCGGCATGCTGAAACCAGGCGTGACGATTCCCCAAGCGGCTGCCGACCTCGACCTTGTAGCCCATCGGCTGGCCAAGGTCTATCCGGACGGTTACCCGAAGCAGTTCCGGGTGACGGCGCGCTCGTTCCAGGCGCGCGTCACGCCGATGTTTACGCATATTCTTCCTCCGCTGCTGGGTGCGGTGGTGCTGCTCCTCCTGATTGCGTGCACCAACGTCTCGAACCTGCTCCTTTCCCGCGCCACGGCCCGCGACCGCGAGATTGCCGTGCGCACGTCCCTGGGCGCGTCGCGCTGGCGCCTGATCCGGCAATTGCTGGTCGAAAGCTTCGTTCTCGCGGCTCTGGGCTGCGCGGCCGGATGCGTTTTCGCTTACCTGGGCATTAAGGAATTCGTTCCGCTGATCCCGTACGACAGCTTTCCGCAAGAATCCGTGATCGAGCTGAATTGGATCGTTCTGCTCGCGGCCATGGCACTCGCATTCGTCGCCACAATTCTCTGCGGGCTCGTTCCCGCGATTCAGGCCGTCGCCGGGCCGCTCCAACCTCGTCTTTCCGGCTCCGGGACCGGCTCCGCCGCCGGCCTGCGCCATGGCAAACTGCGGTCGGCGCTCGTCGTCGCGGAAATCGCGCTTGCCGTCGTCCTCCTCACGGGCGCAGGGCTCATGCTCCGCACCTTCTTCGCCATGACCCATCAGGATCTTGGCTACGATCCGAAAACCGTTCTCAACGTTACCCTCGCGCTGCCGCCGGGCCAGTACCAAAAACCTGCGGAGCGACTCGCCTTCTATCAGGAACTGGAGCGCCGCCTGCGCAATATTTCCGGTGTTCTTCAGGTGGAGGAGGAAGGGTATGGCTTCGGCCAGGTGAACGTGACTGGTGCCGTTTCGCACTCGGAGCCGTGGCAAACGGCGGTTAGCTTTACGGGGCCGGACGAGTTTCAGATATACGGGCAACACCTTCTTCAGGGACGCGCCTTCTCCGCCGAAGACTTGTTCGCCCAGCGAAAGGTGGCCGTGGTCAACGAAGACTTCGCGCGCAATTTCCTTTCCGCGAACGGCTGGCTCGGCAAAGAACTGGATTTCCCCGATTACGACAATTACGTGCGGCATCTATCCAGCGGTCAGCCTGCAACTGCTTCCCGGGCCCAGACGAAGCCCCCGGACAGCAATTATTTCCAGATCGTCGGCGTTGTTTCCGATGTGCTCCTTCCAATCGAAATGCGTGCCAATCCCGTGGCATACATTCCCTGGTCGGCTTTACCCGACACCGTGCAGCAACTCGCTGTACACACCGTTGGCAATGCGGATCGGTTTTCATCGGCGGCCGCCCAGCAAGTCTGGGCCATGAACCGAGATATAGAGCTGGGAGATTCTCGCAGCGGCACGGTTGGTTCGGAGGCCGACACGTTCGCCAAGTACTTGTACGCGGAGCCGGAATTCGAATTCGTGATGGTTTCCACCTTCGGATTCGTGGGCCTGCTGTTGGTGATGATCGGCGTTTACAGCGTCATGGCGTACAACGTTTCGCTGCAAACGCGCGAGTTCGGCATTCGCATGGCGCTGGGGGCACAGCGCGCGGACGTGCTCCGCTCGGTTCTGGGTAGAGGAACGATCCTGATGGGTTGCGGCATCGCGGTGGGAATTTTCGGCGCGTGGGGTGCAACGCGCTTGATTCGCAATCAGCTCTGGCACGTGAAACCAACCGATCCCTGGACGTTTGCTGGGGCGGTGCTGATCGTCATCCTTACCGGCGCGCTCGCGTGCTTTGTTCCCGCGCGGCGGGCGACAAAAGTGGATCCCCTCACTGCGCTGCGCTACGAGTAGCAGCGGGCCTGCGGGAAAAGCGCAAATCGTAGCGTCCCGTTAGTTCGCTGCCGAGGGGCGCCACCGTATGCCCAACTCCTGATAAACGCTGTTACCGGAATTTGCTTTCAGGCCCACGGGAGATCCTACTGGATCAACTATTGAGGTGTTCTATACTGGCGAGAAATATGTCTGCACCACTACGTGGACTAGGCTGACATATTCACGCCGCTTCGTGTAAAAGAGGAGCGTCGAAGACCGCCCTGATGGCACTTTCTCTGCTACTTCATAAGAACGCAGAGAAAAAACCCAGCCAAGGGTCGCAATGCTGAAGCAACTTTAGGAGGACGCAATGCGCAATCGGATTCTCAGTATGGCAGTGATCGCTATAGCCTCAGTCGTTTGCCTCGCTGCCCGACAAGCGTCGGCACCGCCGCCGTCGATGTCCGATAACGTTTCGGGCTATCACCTATCTGCTTCCATCCCACTGCCCGACGAAGGCTTCTGGGACTATCTCGGCATTGACGAGCCGAACCATCACCTGTTCATTTCTCACAGCGACGAGATCCTCGTGATCTCGACGACAACGAACGAGGTAGTTGGAAAACTTGCTCCCACGCCGGGCAGCCACGGCGTTGTGATTTCCTGGAAGGACAATCACGGCTTCACGAGCAACAGTCGCAACAGCAGTGGGCAAACCGGCGTGAGCAGCTTCACGGAATTCGACCCAAAGACGCTGGCCATCATCAAGCAGGTGATATTGCCCATCGGCGGATCCGACGGCATCGTCTACGACCCTGCCAGTGATCGGGTCTTTGGCTTAACCCACGGAAAGAAGGACGTCGCCGTCGATGCCGCCACCGGTGAGGTCGCAGGTGTCGTGGAGATTCCAGGCGCAGCGGAGTCCGCGGCGGCGGATGGTAAGGGGCACCTCTTTAACGTCATGGAGGACCTCAGTCTCTTGATAGACATCGACACTCGCACGCTCAAAGTTGTCAATCAATGGCCCTTGGCGCCCTGCACCGGCCCCTCTGGCGTCGCCATGGACACGAAGGCGCGTCGCATCTTCATTGGTTGCCACGGCGGCGGCGACAACAACACTGGCGTGATGGTGGTCTTCGACCCTGACGCGGGCAAGGTCGTCGCCAATTTGCCGATCGGAGGTAGGGGCAATGACGCAGTGCGCTTTGATCCTGGCGCCAAACTGGCATTTGCGTCTGAGGGTGAAGGCGACATCACCATCGTGCGCGAGGAGTCACCTGATAAGTTCACTGTGCTTGGTAATGTAAAGACCGCTAGCGGCGCGCGCACTATGGAGTGTGACACGTCAACTCACACGCTTTATTCGGTAACTGCCGACTTCGGTCCGCCGCCTCCACCCGATCCCAACAACCCAAATGCCAACCGCTTCCGCCGCGGACCAATGGTCGCTGGCAGCTTCAGGCTCTTGGTCATTCCGACTCACTACGCGACACTGAAGAAATAAGGCGCGGGACGCCCACCGCACCCGGGGGGCCGTGCCTTAAGTACAAGCAATCGCGGCGAGGCGACGAGCTGCGATCGATGAACCCGGAATTGTCCCTTAAGACTTATCGGGCACTATGTCATTCCAGCCCGAACGACCATTCTGACGTGTGACTGAAGACCCAGGCCCGCTCCCCGAGACGTCGCCTCGGAAGCGCCCTCTCCGATCCTTCGTTCGACGGTTTCCCACCGGAGTGGCGGTTCTGCGGGCCGAACCCCATCGCGACAGCTAGTACTGGGTCTTGAAATCGCCGGTCAACTGTGATATAAGAAGCTATCCTTGACAATCAGAATAATGGTTTTGTGCGCCGGTGCGCTTTCGGCGCGGAGGTCGACGTGTGCATGAATGGAGGAAAGTTGGCGCGGCCCGCGGGTCGCAGCACAAGGACATTCTATTCTTCGTCTAATCTATCCCCGGAATATTAGAAATGCCCCTAACTCACACAAAACAAAGGACGGAGGCGCAATCTAATCTGCCCGCCTTCCGCTCCGCTAAACCCGTGCACACAAACGCCCGCTCACCGCTCGCCCGTCCGCGAGTACCCGTTGCAACCCGCCTCGCAATCCGCTACGGTCATTTCCCTATGCCCCGGCCCTCCGGCTCGAAACCTCTAATCGATACACAAGTGGAAACAGAACCGCCCGTAACTTGCAGAAAACAAAGGACCGGGCTCCTTTCTAATCGATACAAAATCGAGCCTGCCGCTTTCGCCGTTCTCCTGCTCCTGACGTCCATCTCCCTTGCAGCCGCACGCGCCCTCGCCGCCGGCTCCGCGCGCCACCTCTGCGACGTCGGCGAGCGCTGCCCCTGCTCCCAGTTCCTCGCTCACTCGGCTGCGCCCGCCAAATCGATGGCGGGAATGCGCCATACGTCGCCCGACCTGGCGGCAATGCCCGGCATGAACATGAATATGACCGCCCACACTTCGTTCATCGACCAAACGATCGGCCATGCCAGTGCCGGCACGAGCTCTGAGCCCGGCTCGACGCCTCACCCGATGCTGATGACGCACGCTGGCCCGTGGACGCTGATGTTCCACGGAACCGCCTTCGTCAGCGCCATCCAGCAGACCGGCCCGCGCGGCGCCGACAAAGTCTTCAGCACGAGCTGGCTGATGCCGATGGCGCAACGCGCGCTCGGTCCGGGCACTCTCACCGCGCGCGCCATGTTCAGCCTCGAACCCGCCACTGTCACCGACCGCCGCTATCCCGAGCTCTTTCAGGTCGGCGAGACCGCGTTCGGAAATCCCATCGTCGACGGCCAGCATCCGCATAATTTCGTCATGGAACTCGCCGCGCTCTACGACGTTAAACTCGGCGAAAACGCGTTGCTTTCGTTCTACGCGGCGCCGGTCGGCGATCCTTCGATCGGACCCGAAGCGTATCCGCACCGCGCTTCTGCCGGCGAAGATCCGCTCGCGACTCTCGGCCATCACCTGCAGGATTCGACGCACATTTCCGACGATGTCGTGACGCTCGGCCTCACCTACAAAATCGCGCGCATCGAGGTCTCCGGCTTCCATGGCCGCGAGCCGAACGAAAATCGCTGGACCATCGGCGCGGGCGCAATCGATTCCTGGTCCACGCGCCTCACCGTCCATCCCGCGGGGAACTGGAGCGCTCAATATTCGATCGCGCGCCTGCACAGCCCCGAGCAGTTGTTCCCCGATGAAGACACGCTTCGCATGACGGCTTCGATCGCGTACAACCAGCCGTTCGCCGGAGGCGCGGGCAACTGGGCGTCGATGCTCCTGTGGGGCCGCAACGAAGATCTGCCGGGCGGCGAAGTCTTCAATAGCTATCTCGCCGAAAGCACTCTGAAATTCGCCCGCCGTAATTATGCGTGGACGCGCATCGAGAACGTCGACCGCACGAATCTGCTGCTCCTCGGCGAGAATCCGATTCCCCCCGGATTCGAAGAGCATTTCCTCGCGCGCGTGCAAGCCTACACGCTGGGCTACGATCGCGAATTCGGCTTCATCCCGCGCGTCTCGAGCGCGCTCGGCGGCCAATTCACCCTCTATGGCGCGCCCGCGTTCCTCGATTCCACTTACGGCTCGCATCCGGCCGGGTTTCTTGTCTTCCTGCGTTTCCGTCCCGCGCTGCCGGAAACCTTAGACCAGAAATAAACCGATGCGGACAAGCGGCTTTTTCCGTCGAGGCGCAAGCCCAAGAACGCGCCGCGTCGGCGCGCGAGCCTGTCGAATTGCGAAACCTCATTCCGCGCCCTTGATGCTATACTTGCCTGGCGAACACGCCCGCATCACACCTCGCTTTTCCGCGGAGAGGTGGCCGAGCGGCTTAAGGCGGCGGTTTGCTAAACCGTTGTACTGGCTAAAACCGGTACCGGGGGTTCAAATCCCCCCCTCTCCGCCAGATTCAAAAAACCTGCAATTTTCCCCAACAAAACTAAGAAATCTGTGATGGGAGCAGGACTCTGTTACCACTCCTGTTACCACCTTGCGAAAGAAGCTCGCTTGTTTTTCCCGACCGCTGAGTACTATCTGGAAGGAGAAGCGGGTGTGAACACGGTCAAGGTGATGATTCGGGCCAAGGTGGACGGGAAATACCCTTTCCTTCCGGCGGTCGTCAACAGCAACGGACGTATCAAGCGAGGCGTCGCCTTAGTCAACGGGGCCGAAACAATAGTGCGGGGAGTTTACTACCTGCGGTACACGGAAGAAGGTAAGCGCCATTTTGCCCGCGTCGGCACGGATGCTGCGGCCGCGGCAGCTGCAGCGCAGCGGAAGGAACTGGTGCTCAGAGCGCAGGCGGCGGGGATTCGTACCGCTGAGCCAGTCTCGCCCGCCGTGGATCGCATTCTCTTCACCGAGGCCGTTGAGAAGTATCTCGACCGCTTGCGGCTTGGTAAGCGTCCGCTGCGAAGCATCTCGGGCAAGAAACGCAACCTCGAAATTTTCGCAGCGGTGAGCCCTCACAAGAAATATCTCGACGAGTTTAATCGCGACGACGTGCTCCTGTATAAGAGCAACCTTGAAAACGACGAATATGCGCCCAAAACCGTGGACAACATGATGATGAGCGTGGTGACGTTTTTTAACCAACACGAAATCCGCTTGAAGCTCAAGAAAGAAGACTGGCCCAAATACAAGGAAAATCCACCCGAGCCATACACAGATACCGAGATGAGATCCTTGCTGAAGAACAGTGAAGGAAGCACCAACCTTCTAATCCGCACGTTTGTCGCAATAGGTGGGCGTGATCAGGAGATCTCTCACTTGACCAAGGCCGATTTGGACTCCCGACGTAAGGTGGTCAAAGTCCAGCCAAAGCCTTGCACGGATTGCCCTGAGTGCCGCCAGCGCGGAAACCTTTGGTACCCAAAGACCGAGGAGAGCGTGCGAGACATCCCCGTCAGCGAAAGACTCCTCGCTGAACTTCTCGCGCGGCCGGGCGAGCGCCCGTTTGCCGCGGACAATGGGAGAGTGGACGGGCACTTGCTGCGCCAGATCAAGAAGGTCGCCAAAAAGGCCGGTGTCTCGAATGCCAAGCTACATCGTTTTCGTGACACGTTCATCACGAACAAAATTCGTGATGGCGAGGACATCCGCACGGTTCAGAAGTGGGCCGGTCATACCGACGTTAACGTCACGATGGGGTATGCGGCGTGGCTGGAGGCTGAGTCCAAGCGTGCGCGGGAGTCGGCGAACCGTGAGGATAATCGTTATGCAACCGGAGATTAGTCGGACAAGATTGGTAGAGGCTGAGTATTATGAAATTGTGCTGGATGAGCAGGACGTCTATCCAGCGCCGCTCTGACATAGGCCGAGAAACAGACGGCTCGCCCGGTTTGCTCCCTCACCGGTAGTGCTTCCTTGAACAGTTGCACATGGGACCTGGAGAGACTCGTGTCCGTGTGCACGACCACAAAAAAGCTCCTTACAGTAAAGCAAGTGGCCGATCGTCTCAGTATCAGTGTCCACACCGTCTATAAGTGGGCTGAGGTTGGCAAGCTCCCCAAAGTAAAGCTCGGTTATGTGTTGCGCTTCGATCCTGAACGTATCGAGCAGTTGATCAGCGAAGGACGGCATGAAGCCTAGCTCGAAAATGCCTCGACGAAAATCCGGGGCTTCCACAGGGCCCCGGAAGGAGCCACGCGCCCATCAAGTGTTCGTGGCGCTTAGCGAGCCATTTCACTCCCTGGACTCCAAAGACCCTTCAAATCCCGGGGTCTCGGGCAGGGCGATAAGATCCCAAGTCAGTAGATGAGCATGGCGGCGCCGCGCCAAGGGAGGCTACTTAGCCCTGATCGGCGCATTGGACTTTTTGGAATATCTCAAGTAATCTAATGGAGTAGTAAGCGGACGCGGCTCACCGAGAGCCAGCAGCAACGCGGGTTTGACTCCCGCCGCCCGCTCCGATGAAACCGCATACAAGCGAAGCAGTGGGCCTTGACGCGCTGTCTCGACGCCGAGATAAGTGTGTCGAAGCGATCAAGCCGCGCTACGTCGTACGCCTCGCCGTTGACACCCGCCATCTGAAGCCTTGGGCCAGCCTGAAGTCGCTCTCGCGCATGCCTGCGTGGATAGGCGCTGGACTGAAAAACACAATTCGGCAGATGGGATCGAACACTCGGCAGTCGCGGGACGGCTTGCTTCCTGTTCCGGCCTGGAAGTGGGAAGTGGTCGAGACGCAGGTTGCCAGCTGCGGCGACAGGCTGTCGGTGCCGTTCGAGGAAGAAAGCGAGGCGACATGAGCGCGCGGCGGATTGTGACACATCGAAAAACGAAACAAACGACCGAGGACCTCAAGTCTCAACCGGGACAAGGAACCCCCATGTCGCTGGCGTCTGGGAATCAGCCTTCGGCCTCGACCGCGATCGCAAAGGTCGACCCAAAAGTCGGAAGCGCGCTTCCGACTTTTTCGGCTCCGCCGATTGACCAGGCCATCCTGAGCAACATGAAGGATTCGGAGCTGCTCTTCATGGCGAAGAACGCATGCACGATCCACGCGCAAGCAGGAGCGTATGCAAAAGATTTCCTCGCTGAAATGAAGCGACGATTCGCCGAATGCAAAAAGGTCAGGAAGCCGTACCTTGGCCACAAGAACTTTGACCAGCTTTGCGCGGACAAGCTCGAAATCACCGCACGCCAAGTACGAAACATTCTCAACGACAACCCTGGAGGGCGGAAGGGCCGCAAAGTAAAGGCACGGCCCTCTTTGAAGGAACTCGAAGAGGAAAAGGCTAAGAACAAGCGGCTGGAGGCTTACGTGAAACAGCTCGAAGCTGCCAACGATCGTGCATCGAAGGCCCCAGCGACTCATTTGGCCAATGGTACCCAAGCGAATATCGACCAAGTCAAAAAGGATGCAGTTCGAGATCTGCAAAAGATTATGGCGACCGAGAAGCGGGAAGCAGACAGGAAGATCGCTGCACTTGAGCACAAACTGGGCAAGGTGAGCGCCGAATGCCGAAAACTTCAGAAACGATCCCAGCGAACGTCAAGCCAAACGACAAACACGGACTCAAGGCCGTCGTTCGCGATATCAGGCTCGCCGATCGACGAATCAGAAGCCTGGTCAAAGGAAGAGACCGTGCGCCAGATCGTCGGGGGGACCATCTCGATCATCAAGCATCTCCCTGCAGCGGAGAAACGCTGGATCGTCGATGAGGCGGCAGCGCGGCTGCGGTGCGAGCTGGCCTTTGATGGGGCCGACGCACCAACGACATCGAGCGATGCGCGCCATGCTGCGACTCAACTGGCCATGTGATCGGGGGGCGAACGAAAAAACGTCCGGTCGTCTGTTGGCTGGTCGGTACTATCTGGGAGGCCGGGGCGTTCTTGCAGGCTCGCGCGGCAACCACGCGTGATCCGGACCGCGCATCAGATGGCGTCGACGAAATAGGCCGCGGCCTACGCCTGAAGAATGCTGCTTAGGGAGACTTAGCAATGCCTAATTGGGTGCACCAATCGATGTACGACCAACTGACCGACGCGAAATGGGAATCCGTGCTCAAGCACGGCACGCCGCATTGGGAGGAGGAATAGCATGAGAGAACTCCTGCATTTCAGATTCAACATCAACCCCGGCACCGAGACCCCGGTGTTTTCCATGACGGCTTGCCCTCACAAGCTCATGGTGCTCCACGACTCGGAGGTCGTCACCTTGGAGGAGTGCGCCAACATGCCTATGGCGCTGGCCGCCATGGTAACGCAGGCCGTGCAAGACCACGACCCTCTTGCATGGAGCCTGCGCGAGAAGGACGAGCCTGCGGCCTTTTACGGCAGCGAAATCTGGTCGGGCACTCCCGAGCGGATCGCGCATCACTTCCGCCTGCTGCATTCAGATCCGAAATGGAAATATCCCAAGCACGAGGACGGCAAGCCAGTGGAGATCGAGGCGGAGGTAGCGGCGTGGCACGCCGAGATGGAGACCCCGGAGTGGGCCGCGCAGCAGCTCGCAATGCTCGAAAAGCACGGGTTGATCATTCGGCTCACCAACGAGCAGGTGCGGGAGGCAGAGCTTTCGGTTCTACCACCCCTAAAGGGTTCCAATAAGGATATCAACATCGAACCCGAGGCTTGAGCCATGGCGCGCTATGCGTTCATCTTCGACGAATTGCAGAAGCCGGCCTGGCTGGCGGACGCGACCAACGACGCCAAGAAAGCCGGCATGTGAGGTTTGCGGTTCAGATCAGACGAGGAGAGTAACAGTGAGCGAGTTACTAGAGCGTACGTGCGAAGTGTTCCACATAATCGTCGTCCAGGACGGGCAGCCGGACGTTGAGATGGACGTGCCGCCGTCCTTGGCCTCCGGCGATTACGTCCGGTCCGCGATCCGGTGCGGCAAGGCCGCAATCGGATCGGTAGAGACGCGTGACGGAGACGTGCCCATGTGCGCGGAGCACTACGCATTCTTCACCGATCTCCGCGCGATGATGGCGAGCTACCTCGCGGACAAGCGGAAGTACGCATGGGGCGGCGTGACGGCGGTCGTCACACGGAATGGCGGAATCCGACAGCTTGATGATCCCGGAGACGCCTACAGATTCTGAAGGAGAGCCAACCATGTTTCATGTCGGGCAGAAGCGGTGCATGGTCGTCGTCGATGAGAAGACGGGGGAGACGTGCGGGAAGCTGGCCGTTGAATCGGCGCGGCTGCCGCTCGATCCCCACGGCGACGACGAGGCGGGCCGTGAGCGGCGGATGGTCGACGTCCGGTTCTGCCGGGACCACTGGGCGCAACGTCAACAGTTCGCCTCGAACGGCCGCGTGCAATGGTTTCGCGTGCCGGAAGGAGAGAAAGAAAATGACTGACGTGACCCCTAGCGATGGGGAAGGAATCCCTAGGATTCCCCACAACGTCAAGTTGCGGCGGCGTTAATACCTGCTTTCGGGGGCGCCGCGATACCTGCGCGACGCCTTCAACGCCTGCTCCGTAATTCCGGTTGAGGCGATGTTTATCGGCGGAATGACGCTCAACGGGTTGCGCTATCGGATTTACCGGACCGGGAGCAAGAGCGAAGGCAAAGGCCAACGACATTGGCGACCTCGGCAAGATGAAGATGGAGAACCCGTCCGAGCCAGTGGATCCTGGCGATCCGCCAGCCGATGAGAGGCCGGCGGACTTCTATGCCAACGAGATCGTGCGGGAGTTCGCGCGCCGACGCGGGCTGGATCGCGTGAGCTGGTGGCCCTTGGCTGCCGGAGGACCAGGGGGCAGATCCTCGAGCATCTGATCGAACGGCAGGGAGACTATGCCGTCCGGCCCAGTGCAGCGCGGATGGCGAACGCAGCGCTCGAGTTTTCGGACTTTTGAGTACTTTATATCGAGGCGATGTGCCCCGCACATCGGAGGGCGGTTTCGTACCACCGCCCTCGCCATTGTTCCTCGCGGTACGTGGTGCCCTCACACCAAATGGCAAGCAAGGCAAAAGGTACGAATCATGAGTAAAGCAAAGGGCTGGACGAAAGTACCCAACGCTCTGCGTGAGCACCTAAAGGACTTCACGGGCGCGGAACTAAAAGTGTATCTCTGCCACGTCCTGCATTCGGACAAAGACGGCGAGTCCTATCCGTCGCTGCGAGTCATCTCGGCGGAAACCGGCCTTCACATTGACACGGTCAAGGACGGGCGGCAATCGTTGCGGAACAAGGGATTGCTATCCACGATCTCGCAGCGCGACAACAAGGGACGGTTCAAGGTTCCCGTCGAGAAGTATTCCACGGACTTTTCTCGTGGCGGCAAAACATCGCAGCGGGAAAACCCCGCCCCGGATGGGGGGCAAAATACCGCCACGGTAAAACCCCGCCAAGAAGTAGACCCAATCTATCACGACGGGCAAAAACCGCCCGTCTGTTGTTCTGAAGTTGACCCAAAGGAAGGGGGCGGGAACGAGGCGAACGAAACGAACGACGCCGCCGGCGAGCGGGATGCCGTCTCTTCCCCCACGCCAGGGAATGTAGGTCTTGGGAAGTCTTGGGCTGCCTTGTCCCAAAAGAAAAAATGGGAGGCCTTGGAAGTCAAAGATTTCTTGTCCTGCGAGTTCGAGGATGGGTCCGCGGATGTCCTTGACGCCGTGGGCGTCCTCGACATCCTGGCCGAGTGTTCCGAAGCCGAGGGCTTTGGCGATTGGCGTCCTGCCCTGCGGGACGTGGCGAAGCTCTTCCTGTCCCGCTCCTGGAAGGGCGAGTCGAAGACCATCGCCCGTTTGCGCTACCGCCTAGAGGCGGAGCCGCACGACGGGAAGACCCTTCGGGAGCAACTCGAGAACATCTTGCGTGGCCGCAAGCGGACGGCGCGGGCCGAAGAGGAAGTGAGAGTGTTCGCCGAGGGCGAGATCGACGCAGACGACATTCCGGCGTCCAAGAAGTTCTCGTTGGTCCTGGAGGACGACGAGCCGAAGCCCAAGAAGGCCACATTCCGGTGCGTCCATTGCCAAGCGGAAATCAAGTTCACCGAGCGTGGGCAACTGACGCTTGAGAAAGTCCTCGCCGAGGAACGCAACGCTCCTTGCCCCAAGTGCAAGGAGCGAACGCTGTTCTCGCAGGAGACCCTCATCTCTAGCAAGGACAACCTTGCGGCGGTCACGCCCGCTTAGCCATGCTCGCCAAGGCCACCGACGCTCTTCTCGTCCACTGCGAGGTGGCGGCCAAGACGCTCACCTTCAGAGGTGTGCTCCTTTCCGACGACGAAGTGATTCGGTTCGACGGGTTCGAAAGTCGGCCAGAAGGGGAAGAATGCGGGGCGCCACCGATCATAAGAACCTTCGAAAAAGTCGGAAGAAAGCGGCATCGGGCCGGTCGAAGAATATCTGTGAGAACTCGAGCGAATGTACCATGGACACGCAATACGACATCGACTTGACCAAACTCGCTCGTGAGATTCGCGCTGTCGAGACGAGAGCCGCGGCCCTGCTTTCCCAGTTCGGGCTGGAAAACTGGAAAGTCGTTGTCGTCTATGAAGAAGACGACCTCGGCGACGAGGACGACATTCGTGGCAGCTACGGGCGCTGCTACTTTAGCGACAAGCTGATCTGGGTCAATGGCGGCTACGCCGATTCCCCTGAGTTAGTTGACGAGATCGTTCGCCACGAAATCGCCCATGCCCTCCTCGGAGGTGGCGCCGACCACGGCCCGGAGTTTGTCGCGATGGCGAAGAAGGTAGGCTGCACGCCGACCGCGAGTCGAGGGGAAACCTATCCTGTGCTGTAGTGCGACAGGCCCGGCCGGGCCCGGCCGGGGTTTGGGCTGGCAGCGAATTGATGTCGCCGAGCAAGTCCGGCTTCCGCGGCTCCCGGCGAAGAAGAAAAAACCAGTTCATCAGTAACCTTCAGTGCACCGCAGAAAAGACGGCGCTGGCCGAACCCGCACGGGTGTGAAATCCTGACGGTCGCTATGATTGTGGAGAAAAGACCCAGGCGGTACCTGCTGCACCGCATCTACACAGAAGACAAGCCGGAGTTCCGCGACCGCGCTATGAGCGCCTTGCGAGACCGCGGGATGGGGTTCACGATCTGCACTGGCGTGGGTCAGGATGGCCCGACGAATCCCAGCCTGTTTCCGCCAAAGTTCCCACCGCCGGAGAACAGCCTGATCATTGATGTCGTTACCGAAGCGACGTGGTTACAAAGCAGGAAGATCGAATCCGTGGCGGAGGAAATTCGGGAAAAGAACAGTCAATATGCGGTCCTCGTCGTGACGGCCCCGATTTCGCGCCGACTCGCAGAACGCATTCAGGGATCTGCGGAGCAAAAGGTGCGGCATCGTGGGAGAAGGTTCGCCTTCAAGGCTTCGCGCCGGCGCGTGTTCCTGAACGGGCGAATCGTGGTGAGCGCGGGGAGATGGAAGAAACTCGTCGATTCCTCGGAAGGAGACTGCCATCAGCTGCACCTGCCGGGGATCGTGTTCGGCGGGGCGCGGGGTAAGAATTCTGGAAAGTACGTAAGAATCGAATTGTGACCGTCGTGCTCCGGATTGAATGCGCATGTGTGCCAAAAGAAAATCGACCCAAAACAGCTGTTACACCGCAGTCTGATCAACCGAATTGCTTAGGGCGACGCCTCGTCACGCTCGCTAATCCCGTCAATCCTGGGAATACGAGTCTCTATGTATGGAGAAACGGATGAACGCAAGACGCAACTACCCTCCTGAGCGCCGCGCCAAGCTCCTGAACCGCCAGCCGGTCGCCGTCCGCAGCGATGTCTTCCTGCACAGCCTGTCACCCTTTACCGTGGAAAGCCTGCGGCGGGCGATTGAGGAGGGCTTGGCCCCGATAAGCCTGGACTTCGCTGAGGACGACGACACCGTGATTTTGCGGTTCGTCAAACCCGGGTATCGCGGAACCTTCCCTGACGGGTTGGTTGCTGGCCCTGCTCGATGAGCTGGCATTGCTGACCGTCACCAGCGTGAGAACTCAAACCCAGAGAACTCTGATCCGGCATCCGAAACGTTGAGCAGCGGCAGTTGCACGACCGCATGCCCAGCTGGCTCGCTTCGGGCGCTAAATCGGCTCTCCGCCCCGCGTTCGAAAAACCCCCACTCCCCGCAGCACCATAACCACTTGATTTTGAAGGTCAGAAATTGCCGGAATTTGGCGTTCAACATCCATCTGTTAATCGAAGGTGTCCCCCAAAGACAATGTTCACCTCGGGTCTGCCGTACTCGGCACTCTACTCTGGATAGTTAGGCATCAGTTCACTTGCTTTGAAGATGCGGAACTCACTAGTTGGAGAATTTTGGAAAGCAACTACCGTATCCTTGCCTCCCAATTCCATTATCCAATCTAAGCATCCGCCACAAGGTGTAAACCTACTACGATCGGCAGCTATTAAAACGACCTTAGCGGTCTTTTCTCCCCCAGCGACCATTGTCGTCAATGCATTTATTTCTGCGTGAACGTCATGACAACGAAAGCGATGCTCAATATTGCAACCAGAGAATATTTTTCCATTCACCGAAATCACGGCACAGCCGACTCTTGTTTTACCTAGAACGATGGCGTTTTCTCTAACGTGCCAAGCGAATGGCGAGAGTTTGTCGAGAATCTGCAATATTTCTTCAGGCGTAGGTCTCGTTGAATTTCTTGTTGATTCGCTCAAAGCGTTCCCTCGCCTCCTGTCCAGTATCTTGGTCGTAGAGATCTCGAAGGACTTCTGATACGTAGTCGATCCACTCGACTCGATTCTTCACTTTCGAGACGAGCAACACGGATTCCAACTCTTTGCGACTGAGCTGGTCTTGAACGATCAATTTTAGCCGCGACTTAAGCCTCGAAAAGATCCGCTTCCTGATATCGCTTGGTCCCCGGGCGGCCATCTCAATGAGTGAACGAACGACCCCCAATCGAACCCATGGGTGCTTATCTCGGTCAAAAACGCTGGTCAGGACGACTAGATTTGAGGACGAAGGGAACGCTCCCAACACGTGTACCGCCCTCCACCGCACGACATCTCGTTGGTGACTCACGAATCCACGAACAAGCTTAAGCTGTGAGTTCGATAATCTGACGCGCTTCAGGACGTTAGACATTGTCCAACCCACCACCGAGTCGTCGGATGTGAGGTGTCGAACTGAAGAATCGGCTAATCTTCCGGAACGCGGAGTGGTGAAAAGATGTCGCCAATCGGAAAACCAATTCTCCGCCGAGTCGATGTTGCGAACATACTCGAAGACATTTTCGAGTGATTGGG
This sequence comes from Candidatus Acidiferrum sp., assembly GCA_035517015.1. Taxonomy (GTDB): domain Bacteria; phylum Acidobacteriota; class Terriglobia; order Acidiferrales; family UBA7541; genus Palsa-295. Next base: position 220,395 of record DATIZQ010000041.1, read on the forward strand.
CTGCCATCAGGTGTTTTGCGGGTTCTGTCGAAGAAAGACGCAAAGCGTCTGACGCTCGACGCGCAGTCGCGTCGATTAAATCAAACCTTCGCTCGGCCATCATCGCGAATATGACAACCCTCATTTCGAAACCAAGGACACCTTCGCGCTTTTGTTCCGCGAGGCAATACGCAGCGGCGTATGGATTCCAATCAAAAAGTGCCCTAACCAGCCGTTCGGCCGCTGCAGCCGTGTTAATTTGCTCCAACATCATGGCTAGCGAATCGAATGAACTGCCAGCGAAGCTGATCACATCGAAACAGGGTTGTTTCCATTTGCGGGGCTTAGTTACTAAGGAGGTGGCGGCCAAATAATCGTGCGCTAAATGATGTGTGAAGTACGCATTATCCCCACTGCGTTTGATGACGCCAGCAGCTTCAAGACGGTTTGCCAATTCGACCGACGTTTTCTCTTCTAGTTCGTTCGCGGGGAATGTTCTGCTTCCGCGATTCTTATAAAGTTCAAAGGCAGCATCAGCAAGCGACTGAAGTTCTTCACGGGAGAGAGGCACAGTTGCAAAAAATGATGAAAACGTCGAGCTTTTGTCCTCGCCTTTCAGGCCGTTCCTCAGAAAAGCGTCGAGAAAAAACGGAGACGACCAAAGCTTACGTTGCTCAGCTGTGGCCGCGTCGTACTGCCCGAGGAGACCGGGCTGCGAGGAAAGTTGCCTTCTGACCTCCGCCTCGTCCAAAGGCAGCATCGCCGCAAGCTTCCATCGATGCGGAGCTCGAAGGTCACGCCTATGCGCTCACGCATCAAGACGAGATCCGGACTTCCCGGAAGAGTCTTCAAATGCTTTTTGAAGCTGATGCCGCGCCTAGTGAGTTCCGAACTGACTAAAGTTTCTAAATCTGTGTCTCTCTGCCTTACGCACGACATCAAGTAGCTTCGTTGTTTCTTAGTGAGATGGTCCCTTTTTTGCAGAAAGCCTTTGCTCCGAGCTTTGCTACCCGCCAGCGCCGACCAGTTCTTTGGCAGTGACGGAAGCTTGTGGAACCCATTCATATTGACCCCGATGGAGCGCATCTTCTTTCTATACCATTTAAGTGAAATCGATCGTATAACTCTCAATCTGATTGATCTTCTGGCCGACTGTCATGAAGGCATTGCACTTGAATCGTCAGATGCCGGAAAGCTCGCGAGCCAAGCATTCTTTGCGGTTTTAGACGAAGCGAAACCAACGCTTAGCCCACGATTCTTGCCTGATTTTCGGGTGGCCTACGACCTAGCAACGGTGATCGCAGCGGAATTAGGTTTAGAAGTAAGAGGGGGGAGCTCACCAAGACCAAAACGTCTTCCCAGGCCTCCAAAGGTCTTCAAGAAAACAGGACCTTTAATCCACACTGGAGTCCCGCGTAAGAAGCCAAACAAGAATGCAGATCATCAAACCATTCCTCGTTTTGAGCAGTTGGTGGACCTCGGGTTTTTGAAAAAAACCGACGTTGATATGCAATCCGCGACCCCCGCGCAGCGCCGATGGCGATACAAACCCACGGTCTACTGCAAACTCTGGAGAGACGCCAAACACCTTTCCGTGTCAACAAATCGAAATTGGTTTTGGGCAGGATTTGCCAAAACGGTCCTGAATTCGATACTGCGAGAAAACAAACAGCCGGGCGATGCTCGTGCGACCGATCTCATCCGTTTCTTTTCAGACGCTTACGAGGCGGTTAAAAGGCCAATCGGTCATACACCACTAGAGAGCGTTGCGTTATACGGAATGCTACACGCGGCCGTAGAGGGGTATGTCATTGAGATTGAAGATTTTCATCGGATGATGTTGACGGTCAAGAAGGACAATCTGCTCCCGGATCACTGCTTTTTTGCCTCAGGTAATGATATCGATAGTATGTTCATAAACTGTAGACGAGGCTATCGGGAAAGACTCTTGGAAGTTGAGGCCAAACTGTCTCAAGGAGCCAGAAATGAGTGCGAAAATTGAGCCGTCCCGTGAGCCGTTAGATGCTCGCACAAAACACTACATGGACTCTCTTCGCGCACAGACGAAAAAAGTGAATGTTATCGCTTCACGGGTGCGTAAGCCCCTCAAAGATCCCGCCTCTCAATCAGAACTGCTCTCCGATTTGACGGCTTGCATTGCTCAGTTTGTTGACTTTGAGAAAGCCGCAAAAGAACTCGCGGTGGAATGGGAAGCGGCGTCAACAGTCGCTTTTCTTGAATTGGAATCGCAGATTCGGGAAATGTGCCAGCGCCACAAGTGGCGTCTTGATGGCCAGTGGCCTGAATTTGTTATCGAATTAGGTATTCCGATCCGGATTGACGATAAGAAACGATCAATTCATGTCGGAGACAAAAACAGTGTCGCGATCGGAATGGAGCAAGCGACCAGTGCGTTTGATTGCCTTGGTGTTGTCGTTCACTGCTTGGTCGCCTTGATGAAGTATTGCGTCTTCACCGAGCCGTCCTTCAGGCTGCGCTCGCTGTACACCTGAATCGGCCCGTCTTGGAAGGTGACAGTTTTATCGGCGCTGAACCACACCTGCGGCGGAGGGGTCACCTCGTTGTACTTCCCGTTCTTGTTGGATGGTCCGCTCACGAAAGTTCCTCCTTTTCGTTTCGTATGCCCTTCAGTTTTTCCACTTGCCCGAGTTTTGCCCTTCGACGAGACGCTTGAATCCGTAGATGGCGGCCACCCATCTGACTTCGGCGTTTCGGGCTGCCCTCCGCAGATGCAAGAACGAAGCCAACCACGAGGAACTAGAATCGAAAGAGTGGAACGAGGTCACCAAGTCCTTGAGTCGCTTTTGGCACCACAGCCAATAGGCGAAGGCGACGATGACACGGAGCCGTGCAGACTCCAGTTCGTTGGTGGCGTAGTGCTTGTGGAAATTGTTGTCTGCCTCGTTCAATCTGAGACCTTACTCACTGTGTGCTCCGCCGGGCAGAGCGAACAGATCCCCATTCTCATATATACCACCAAGGTCTTCGAAAACCCACACTTTGGGCCTGAAAATGAGAAAAAGACCAAGAATGTAACCAAAGTACTAGGAATTTTCGGGCCTATGCGGTCACAGACTGAGAGGGTGATTGGCTTTGCTCTTTGCGGGGCTCGACCCTTGGCAACCTGAAAGCGCAAACCGAGCAGAGGGCAATAGGCCCATAGGGTTGTCCAATCGTACTCGTCCGCTTTCCTGCGAGATGTTCTGGTTCTGTGCCAGGCTAAGATGTTGTACTTTGATCGCTCGATGTCTCGAAGATAGAACTCTCATGAAAAAGAGACACTTTCAGTTGGGACATCACCTGGTCGCGTTTCTCGATGTGCTAGGTCAGCGCGACAGGTTCCGGGGTTTGCACCACCCACGGAATCCTCAGGAGGCGGCAACCGTCGGCGAGGTATTGAGGCAGACGGCGGGCTTTGTGCTTGACCTCAGGAAGGCTTTCGATCAGCAAATCAAGAACTTCGAAGCCGGCTGCACTAATGTTAAGCGGCATACAAAAAAACACGTACGTCCAAAATTTGTAGGCTTCTCAGACTCGTTCGTCATGTCGGTTCCTCTGCGAAACGACGGCGGGGATCTGGTACCGATAGTCACAGTGTTTTCCGCCCTCTCGGCTGCTGCGGTTGTGATGCTGATGTCGTTGGCGAGTAAGCACCCCCTTCGTGGCGGAATTGACGTGGGGCTCGCGACGGAGATTGGGCCGCAAGAGATCTACGGTGCGGCACTGGAGAGCGCGTATCTTCTTGAGTCCAAGGAGGCCAGGTATCCGCGGATTGTTATCGGCGACGAGCTTTGGCGCTATTTTAATGCAGCACTTGTAAACTTTAGGGAACAAACGACGCCGGTGGCGAGGTCGATTACAGCAATCACGCAGAGAATGATGGGGCTGTTTGCAACAGACGGTGACGGAAAAAGAATTCTCGACTATCTTGGTCAGACTATGGTCGAACATGCTGGCGCCGGAGGCGGACACAAAGAGCATTTGGTGGCGCCTACGTACGAGTTCGTTCTGGCGGAACAAAAAAGAATCGTCGCGGGAAAGAACGCCGATTTAGTCGATCGATATGTGGCCTTCAGAAGTTATGTTGAATCCCGATTACCGCTGTGGGGGCTCGAAGTGAAGAAGGACTAGTCCGTCGGTGATCGTTTCTCGCCAACTCGCCCCCGAGGAGCGTCCATTCAATCCTTCAAGAGTTCGTCGAATACGTCGGGATAGCCGTAGTTTACTGCGCCGCGGCTCCCTGGGTTTCCAGGAGTGCCGGGATTGCCCGGATTACCGGGATTCCCTATGTTCCCTAAATTGCCGAGATGCCGATCAACGACCATGTCCTTGTACAGTTCGCCCACATAGGGCCCAGTCAACTTATGCACATGGGTTCCGTTAAGCTGCCCGACAGGAGTGCCGTTCAAGGCGTAAATATAACGCCTTCTCCAAAACCCAACCGCTCGTCCGTGGGAGTTGTAAATATAGTTGCTCATGACGTCTTTATGCTCCCGTCTTGTTCCTCGTTGCAAAGAATTCAAAGAAACCGATCAAGGCCATAACCTGCGCCACTCATCGAGGCCTCGTTTTCGGCACTCGCATTCGGGGCTCGGGCGGTGCTGACTCGTTCGCGGGCGATTCGTTTCGAAACTAAAGCGGAATGCAGGCGGTTGAGCGGGGTCAGCGGGGGCTGAAAAATAACGCAGAAGAACCGCCGCGAGCATAACTCCGGCACCGACCGATACAAATCCAACAGACCAATCGTGGCGAGAGCTTGACGGCTGAAAACGCCTGAGCTCCGCCTCCCCAAGCGCTCCACACTTCGGGTTGCGCAGATAGGCGGTCAATAACACCGGCTCGACACCGATGCGAAGAGCCTCGGCCTGGCGCTCGGCGTCGGAAAGCTGCTGCAATCTTGCGATTTCGCCCTCCAGCGTCCATCGTTCACCGTCCAAAGGATTGGAGCACATCAAACATTCGTGACCGAAGCCAAGGTTGTATACCTCTACGGTCGCGCCCATTCCATTTGTGCTTCCGCCGATGATGAGGCGCGGCCACATTCTCTGGAGATCATGGCGACTCGGATTCGTATCCACGCACGAGATAATGTACTCGTATCGGCCTTCACGTTCCGCAGCACGGATGTGCGGTGCGATGCCAGCGTGGACTCCGCTTTGCACATAATCTGCCCAGCGCAGTGGGAAAGGGAATGATCGCAAGCCCGCGCGAGTCAGATGTTCTGAGATAAGCTCGGCTTTGTTGCGATTCTTGTCGCTCGGGACCGCAAGGCAGTAGCGGTTGAGATTCGTCAGTTCCTCGTCGATCACGTCCCCGTCTATGACGATAACGGCCGGCGGTCCAATACGCGAAGTCACAAACGTTGCGGCGAGTGCCTGGCCAACAGCTCCCGCGCCCACTAAGTAAGGCAGTGGGATCGGCCCAATACTCGTTGGCGCCTTTGGCGCTTGCGAGACGTCGTCATAGGTCTGGAACGCCCATAGCGACATGGCGACGGGCGTCAGGCAGCGACGACTGGCATCGTAGCCACGGACAGTTTTGAAAACTTCGCTTGCCAGAATACAAGCGGCAAAATACGGCCCAATGCTAAGCGAGCTTGAAGGGAGCGCCTCGGGAACTTCTCCGGGACCGACATGGAGGTTCCATCCATCTGCGGTCGCCGACCACGTCGAAATCGGCACTCCCACGCACTCGATGGACGCACACCGGCGCTCGTCAGGCGGCGATGCCGTGCGTATATCCATCTGTCCAGCGGCCACCAATCTGCCCATATCCGCCAAGGCCGTTTGTAGATCAGGGCCCCTGCCAAACGGTGCGATGAACGGATTCAATTCAACGGCGGGGACGGCGATCTCGATGCCAGCCACCACGCCGTACTGTCTCGCCAGCAGATTGACCAGCATCCACAGCAGATGCTGGCCACCCTGGGTTTGGGCGAACGCGGTTCCTGCGATGATCCGCACCCGGCTGCTGCCAGCGGGATTAAGGAGCTTCCCGTCCAAATTTCCTTGGTGGCGATTACCAAGATCGAATTTCATCGCAGGTCAATGAGGTGGATCTGGCCATCGACGATTTGTATTCGTTGCGAGGCCTGCCGTGACTTAAGGCGGCGCCACGCATCGTTCCGAAACTCGTGTACGCTGATACCTCTCGGCCACGCACGGATGCTGGCGCCGTAGCGCGGCAGCACTACGGACAGCGCTTTTCTACTGATCGCATGCTCGTCATCGTAGGGGGAATGCTCCACCCAGCGATTCGGATGCGCGTGAACCTGCGCCCTATTGATGAGGCTTAGCGGGCGTGTCGCGGCCGACATCTCGCCAACGGCTTCGGGTGGAACGGTAAAATTCTGCCGCTTGTTGATCTGCTTTGGAAACACCAGATGGGTTATGGCGAACTCGTTCGAATCGGTCTTTGGTCCGTACCAGAAACAGCAGCCTTCGACCCTTGCGTTGCTGTATTGAACGAAGCCGTCCTGCATCAGTTCGAATGCCGTTCTTGGGAGGAGCAGAACGGGACGGGCTTCGGGACGAATTGTGGGCCGGGATTTCCGCACCATCGGGCCTTTAACCCATCCTTCCCTTGTAGCCGTCGTTCGGCCGAAGCCCCATTTCGATCTCATTGATCGTCGCGGCGAACGTGTGTTTTTCCGTCCACACCTCCGACTCTTTTCCTCCGTGCCGAACCTTATAAAATTCCAGCGTCATCGACGAGCAAATTACTTGCCCCATGGAATTGTTATAGTCGGCATGCACCTGAATTCGGGAATTGCCCTCGATGCGCGGCAACCAGATCAAATCTTTCGTTTTGTCGTATTGACGCGTAAACGGGTTCACGAACTGAGCGCCGGGCGGCCAATCCGGGTAGTAGGAAAACTGAAGGCGCAAGAGAAACAGATCCGGCGATTCCGAATCGGGATTGCCGAATATGGGAACAAGCAACGTCAGAGGGTGGGGTCGTTGATGCGTACGCCCGCGGAGCCCTTGTACTAAATCCTTTTCGAGGGCTTCGCGAGCGGCAGTTGGCGAATTCAGGATTGGATCGGCACCGATTTTGGCCATCGCTAAGCGCCGCCAGCAGGGCCGCGAATTTGGAACTTGCGGTTGACGCAGATCTTCCGCTCGCGGAGCTGTTCGAGCGTCAGCGTCAGGTACGGGTCGAGCTTCGCCCCGTCCTGGCACTCGAAGGTGTCGCCAGCATGCTTCGCCTCACCGAGCTCGTTGTACGCCTGGTCCCACACCTGCTGCAGAGTCTCGCTCCAACGAGCATGGAATCTCGCTTCCTCGTTCGTCTTCAGGTACAGGACCTCGACAACGGGCCCTTGGCTTTCTTGTTCGTTTGGCATCTTCATCCACTCCGGCTGTTCTTGGTTGCGACCTCTCGTCCGGCGCGAGCCGGATGGCAATCGAGGCGCATACGTAATGTAAGCTACCAGTAGCTAACAGTCAAGAGGTTGGCGGTCAGAAAGTAGAGGGAATCGCCTACAGCGCCATCTGTGGGCTGGCCGTCACAGGATACAAAATCTCTAAACGAATGCGGGCGACAACAGGATTCACGTCGAACAACGACGCGAGGAGGTCCACCGCATCTTCGCGGAGGTCGTTCGGTAAGCTCAGCCGCTTGAGCATCCCTTGGACCGTAAGCATCGGCTCCAGCGCTTTCGCGACGAGCGTTTCCGGCAGAAGCAGAGCGCTCATGGCGAGGTTCGCCTGGTATTCCCACCATCGATATGGCGGTTTTTTCACCGTGCGGCCCGCCCCTTGAATAGCTCCGTCCCGACAGAGAATCTTAGGGGCGTCCGTGGCCAATTCGTGTTCAAACAGCGAATCGGGGCGAGATCCCAGCGCAAAGAGGTGTGCGTGAAGCAGGCCGTGTCCGCCCTCGTGTGCCAACGTGGTCCTCAATCGCCGCTCGGCTGATTGCGTACCCTCTTCATCCAACGCGTTCGCAATGACAATTTCCACGACTCCTTTGTCGCTAAAGCGCGTAAAACCGAGCAGGCCCTTCGGCAAATCCTCGTATGACGGTACGATGCCGAAACGCTTCTCGATGAACCTATCGATGCGAATAGGTCTGGGATCGACGGGATATAAGTCCACCTTCTGCAGTTCATCAATGCAGATCGACTCGACTTCGCAAGGTTCGTAGAAGGGCTGCTCGGAAAACGGCCCAGATTTGGCACGAAACGTTCTCATTTCTTTTTGGCTCTGCGTTCGATGAAATCAAGGAGCTCGTCGGAATCTATCTCTTCATCGACGATCTTCCTCAAAGCGAAGCCCATCGCGGGGTCTTTCGCAGCGATCCGTTTCAGCTCCTGCATGGGAGGCCGCGGGTCGTACTTGTTGAGATCAGCGGCCGTAGTACCCAGCACCGAAGCTATTCTTTCCAAAACATCCTCGGACGGATGTCGCCGACCGAGTTCCACGTCCGACAGAAACGGTGCCGATACTTTGAGTTTTCTTGCGAGCTCACGTACCGACCAGTCGCGCGCCTCTCGAAGCTCTCTGATGCGTTCGCCGAATGTTTTCATTCCGTAACCAAATGTAAGCTTACATTATCTCGTAAGCAAGTGAAATGGGATGACTCGTGTGAGACACGTCCCATAGGACATGAGGGGGGATACGGCCAGAAAGCTGATGAATTTCTAATCTAATCGCCTGTGCCGTATGTGACTTGAAACGGGAAGGTTATAACGGAATGGTAGCACCAGCGCCTTCGAAGCATTGCAAGCCCCCGCGACCATTGATGATTTAGAGGGTCGGAGCCAGGATCCGGCCCTTTTTATTTTGTGCGATTATGAGCCCGAAAGAGGCGGGCTGTCTCGTTTTTTGCGAGTCCCGCAAACTGGGCGGGACTCGGGGGGCCGAAGGTCGACAGTTCAAATCTGCCCCCTCAATCAAATTTTATGATTCACGGCTGGGCATCAGGCGCTCGGCCTTTTTTCTTCTTGGTGTCGCAGGGTCGGAAACGCCCCGTCTGTCCCTGGCTTCCTCATTGGTGCCCCGGCCATGTCATAATCCACAATTTGCCATGGAGGACGAATACTTATGCCAGGTGGGCGCTCACGACCGTTTCGATTGGGGGACCGTTCCGAACAGCTTGTGGAGTTTCTCCTCTCAGCGTGTGCATTTACGACTCCGGTTCCCCGGCAGGAAGATGTTGGCATTGATTTTTTCTGTAGCCTTATTTCTCGTGAAGGCCAGCTTCTCAAAGCTGGCCCGCCGTTCTCCGTGCAGTCAAAGAGCGACACGGAGCCAATTTGCTACGAGAAAGAACACGAGCTTGCCTGGATTCAGAGCCAGGAAAATCCCTTGTTCATTTGTGTCGCTGACCGGGCAGCACTGGCGATGGACGTTTATTCAACATGGAATCTGTTGTGCGGCCCGCTTCTCAAAGAGCCAAAACGAATCATCCTAGCGCCCGGAATTAAAGGCTACGTCTGGCCCCGAGTAAATTTTGCGGAGGACGGCACGCAAGAAATTGAACTTGGTCCGCCAATCGCACGCATTTCCGCAGCCGAAATCTTTGATGAGACAAAGGTTGAGCAATTCTCCTTGGTTCTCCGCGAATGGATTGCTCTCGACCGGACCAACATCGTGAATGTCCGGGCGGGTATGTTTTGGGTACAAGGCCCGACTCACTATGAGACTGGACGAACCCCAGACATTAGCGACGGTAGCGGGGGAATTTCCTTTTATTGGAATCCGCAGAATCTACCCAGGTGTTCGGCCAACCTCGGTAAGGTAGTTAACGCTCTTTTTCTCATCTATCGCGATTGCTTGCAGGAGCATGAAAGGAACGACAAGGCTTGGTCTGACCGCATAGAAGCACTTCGCGATGTAGTGCGGTCACATTGGCAACTATTTGACCAATCGGTGCGACAATTTCTCCAGACCAATGGCCTAAAGCCTTAAATTTGTTTTTCAATCCTGATCCCGAAGAGACCGCAGCTTGAGCCAACTCGAATCTGTTACCTTTTTGTTACCACTTTTGGCATAATTTCGTACGATTGGAGACGAAACTGGGGGAACGCGTACGAAAGTCTCCGTCGCTCAAGTGGAAGGAAAAACAAGGACTTCTTCAGTTTTGTTGGCTTTTTGAAGTCTGATTTGCGGAATCCCCCCCTCTCCGCCATCTTCACAAATGCCAATAAGAACGAGGGAATTTAATGCAGCGGCCCCCTCCGGGCCGTCGGCTCTCTCTCTGACTGCTCGCTTGTGCGCGCTGGTATTGCTTTGCTTCGCGATCTACTTCGCCGCGCGGCAGGGAGTGGGCGCGTGGTACTTCCGTTCGGGCCAGCCGAATGACATCGAAGCGGCAATCCGATGGGATCCCAGCAACCCGCAATATCCCGGCGCGCTTGCGAACGTCATGCATTTCTATGCGGACAGCGCGAACGCCGGCCGGATCGTCCGGCTATGCGAGACGGCCGTCAGCCTCAGCCCGTATGACGCCCACTATTGGGCCGATTTGGGCTCCGCATACGATTGGGCGGGACGCCCGGAAGACGCTCTGCGAGCCTTCGAACGCGCCCACGCTCTCTTTCCGAATTCTTCTGACATCAACTGGCGGCTGGCGAACTTCGACATTCGCGCGCGAAGAATCTCCGACGGGCTTCATTTGCTGCAAAGCGTACTGCTGGCCGGCGGCGTCGACGAGCGGCAGATTTTTTCACTCGCCACGCGCGCAACCTCCGATAACGCCGCCATCCTGCGCGAAATGATTCCCGCCCGCGCGCCGTTTCTTCTCGACTATCTGGACTTTCAAGTCGGCGCCGGAAATATCGACGCTGCTCAAGAAACGTGGAAACACCTGCTCGGATCGAAGCTGCCCTTCGACTTGCCGCAGGCGCTTCCCTACCTCGACGCGCTGATTCAGCACCGCGACCTCGACGCCGCGTCCGGCACGTGGAACGAGCTGGGCGAACTCTTCCCCGCAAAAATTCCCAAGCGAACTCCCGACGGCAACTTGATCACGAACGCGGACTTCGCTTTGGCTGTCCTGAATGGCGGCTTCGACTGGCGAGTGAATCCTGCCGAAGGCGCGGCCGTGACCGTCACGCCTCCCGGCGCCGCAGGCGAAATGGGCTCGCTTGCAATCGAATTCGACGGCAGCCGCAATCTCGAATACGCGAACGTGCTGCAGCTCGTCCGGGTTCAGCCGCGTACCGAGTATCAATTCTCAGCGGAAACTCGCACGCAGGGTATTACCACGGACTGCGGGCCCAGATTCCAGGTGTTCGATATCGGAGATATGACGAGATTGTGGGCCACTCCGAATCGCGTCGGCACGTCCGACTGGTCGCGTGATACTCTCAACTTTAGGACAGGCGCCAACACGCGCCTGCTCGTCGTGCGAATCGAGCGCCCCGCAAGCTCGAAATTCGACAACAAGATCTCCGGCACGATTTGGATTCGCCGCGTTGCGCTCGTCCCGGTCGCGCAGGACGTGAAGCATTGAACGGGGTTGGGACTCGCGATAAAATTGCGTTAGTTTGATTCTGCGCGTGGTCCCGCCCGAAGACGAACCAATGCCAGACGGCTTCCGACAAGACGAAGGCGAGAACGCTCTCGGCGTAGTCGAGAGTCGGATCCACCCTCGCACGCCCGTGCAAGCGCTGGCCTACATTGAGCTGTCCGACGACAACGGCGGGCTGATTCTCAATATCAGCGAAGACGGAATTGCCGTCCAGGCGGTCCAGGTATTGGCATCGGATTACTTCCCGCGCATGCGTTTTCGCCTGCCGAAAACAGAGGTTTCCATCGAGGCGGCGGGCCGGATGGTGTGGCAGCTCCGGTTGAAAAAAGAGGCCGGGATCCGTTTCGTCAACTTGTCGGACGAGGCCCGCTCGCAAATCCAGCAATGGATCGCGGCCGAGCCTTCGCGTCTGGCCAGCGCCTTCGAGCCATGCGTGCGCGGGGCAGCACCGAGGGAAACGGCTGTCACCCCTTCGGCGGTCTCAACCGAGGTTCTGCCGGAAACTCCCACGCCCGTTGCGACGGTACCGCTTCCCGTGACTCAGGTTCCCGCTTCGGCCAAACCTGTACCGCAGGCTCCCGCAGCTTCGCTACAACTACAACCCTTGGTTATCACTGCACGAAACCTGCCCGCGGATCTCGCGCTGCCCGGTCCTTCTGTGACACTAGCTTCTCCTGAGCCAGTTCCGCTCCGGCAGCCGATTCCGAGTCCCAGCATCGAACGCGTGCCCGAACCGCCGCAGCCCCAGGCTCCGATCGCGCGCACGCCCCCGGCAATTCCCGCAACGCCGGAGTCGCCGACTCCCGCTGCCTATGCTCCGCGATTTCCAAACATGCAGCAGTGGATCGGCCAAACGCCACCGGGCGCGGCCCTCAAGTTGAAGGATCCCCGGCGATGGTGGACCTACACGGCCGCGCTTGGGATCGTTGCTGCCATCGGATTCGGTGCGCTGATCCTTCTCGATCCCGGCACCCTCAGCCGCGTGCGCCTGCCAAGTTCTCCCAGCCAGTCCGACAGCGCATCGAGTTCGGCGTCGTCGTCTCAACCCGAAGCGGCGCGAAATGTTCCCGGAGCCTCCGGCTCATCTCTTCCCTCGCGCCCGCAGCAACCGCCCACAAGTCGTGCGAACTCCGGCATCGCCGCCGGTCACGGTGCGCCGCAGAATCTGCCGGCGCAAGTTTCGGCGGCCCATAGCTCGGCCGATGGAGGCGTTCCGGTTCGCCAGGGGCTCGCAGCTGCAAGCAGCGGCGGAACAAATCAAGTTACGTCTCGACAGACGCACCCGCAGACGAACTTGAACAGCAGCGCCGTTCCAAACGAGGGCGCGACATCGCGAACGAGCCAGCCCCAGACGATCGCACCCATCCCGGCCACGGATACCCAGCGGACGCCTGCGCCCGCCCGCTCATCCAATTCTTCCGCGGCTCCTGTAAACGCCAACCCGCCCACAACGCAGAAGGACCAAGACGCTCACGCTTCCGTGGCGCAGCCTAATCAGGACGCCTTCGCCACGAACCGGAGCAATCCGGTTCAACCCTCTGCCATCAGCAGCCCGCCGCGCGCGCCATCCGTCGAGGCGGCAAAGACGGAAAGCTCGCCCGTCGTGCCGAGCGTTCCGCTTTCGGGAGTTCCCAGCGGTTCCGTGGCCGCCACATCGCAGTTCCATGCGATTCGTATTCCGCCAAAGATGCAGTCGAAGGCGTCGCAGGTTGCGGGCAATTTGCAAATCGGCCAGCTCATCTCGAGCTTTTCGCCCGCGTATCCGATCGAAGCAGCGCGTGAAGGAGTGGAAGGGATCGTGAAGCTCGACGTCATCGTCGGGCCGAACGGAGCGGTAGAGAGCGCGCAGGTCCTGAGCGGCCCCACCAGCCTGACGGACGCCTGCGTCAGCGCGGTGAAGCAGTGGCGCTACAGCGGAACCTCGCTCGGAGGCAATCCAATCGAAGCAGAGCAGTACGTAACGATTGTGTTCCGGCTCTCAAAACCAGTTTCGACAAGATAGGGATTCTAGGAAGACGGGCTCACCGGTTGGCTGTGTCCGTGCCCGGCCAGGGCCGCCGCAGCTCCCGCGGCGCCCGCTCCGGCCACGCCAAGAATGATCCATCCTGTGTGGCTGCCGCCCGCGGGTTTTTTCACGGGCGTAACCGTGGCAGGCTGGCTGGAAGCTTCCTGCGTGGCGCCGAGCGCGCCCTCGGGGGTAATCTCCAGCGATTGCCCGACGCTGAGAACGCGGCCATTCGCGCCTTCGAGCGGTATCACTCCCATCGTCCCGTCAAGACACGCAACCGCAAACGAACCGGTGGCTGTCTTATCCACGCGCGCGGACGAAGTCTCCGTCTGAATCACCGGCGCGACGACGAAGTTGCCGGCCTTCAGCGTGACGTCCGTCGATCCCGCGAACGAGTCCATTACCACGGTTCCCGAGTCCAGCTCGGCAAGATACCGCGGGTCACCGGCGAAGACGATGTGCGTCTGCGGCGAGATCTTGAACGAGCCCTTGCCGCTCACCGTAAACGTCGCCGTGCCCGTCGGCCCGGTGACAAGATCGTCGCCCGAAAAAATCGTCAGCTCGGCCGGCGCCGGCGAACCATTGATGGAGACGTTGCCGATGGTCGAAAGCGAGCCGAGAGGTTGCCGCTCTTGGGCCCGGGATGAACCCCTTGCGTGAGCGAGCAGCGGCGAGAAAAACAGCGCCAGCGCGGCGGCGACTCGACACGTACGAGCGGAGAATTTCATGATTCAGTTATCGCGGAGGCTTCGCGAACGACTGGGCTCGCGCTCTTATTTATCACCTCTCCTCCCGATTGTCCATACCGCAGCTCTGAGGTAAGCTTCGCGGCGCGAGACTGACCGTGAAGGTACTGCACATCGTCAAAACAGCCGTCGGCGCGACGTGGGCTTACGAACAGGTGCGCGTGCTGGTCGGTTTGGGCGTGGACGTGGTCGTCGCGCTGCCATCCGCCGAGCAGGGACTCGCGCCGGACTATCGCCGCGCGGGAGCGAAGGTGATCGGAGTTAATCTGGATTTTCCTGCGCGGCGCCCGTGGCAGCTTCCGGGCGTTTTGGCGGCGTGCCGCAAGCTGGTCGCGGATGTGCAGCCCGATCTGATTCACACGCACCACGTCGGGACCACGCTGGTCGTTCGGCTGGCCCTCGGCAAGCGATCGAAGATCCCGCGCGTGTTTCAAGTGCCGGGTCCGCTGCACCTCGAATCGCCCACTTTCGCGAATCTGGAAATGAGTCTCGCGGGGCCGCCGGACTATTGGATCGCGACGTGCGAATGGACGCGCCGCAAGTATCTCGAACTCGGCGTTGCGCCCAATCGCGTTTTCCTCTCGTATGCGGGAACGGATGTGAATCGCTTCTCGCCCGCGGGAACGGGAACTCTGCGCGCGGAACTCGGCCTTTCGGCGGACGTTCCCCTCGTCGGCATGGTCGCGTACATGTACGCGCCGAAGTGGTTTCTCGGCCAGGACCGCGGCCTGAAAGGCCACGAGGATTTTTTCGCGGCGCTGAATCTGGTGCGACAGGATTGGCCGGATGTGCGAGGCGTGGTGATCGGGGGCGCGTGGGGAGATGCGGCGTGGTACGAAGATCTCCTGCGGTATCGCGGAGGTGCGATCTGCGACGGGTCGCTCACGTTCCTGGGCACTCGCTCGGATGTCGCCACGCTGTACCCTGACCTCGATTTGGCCGTGGTGCCGTCGCACTCCGAGTGTTGCTCTCGTGGTGTTGTCGAGCCTCTGCTAAGCGGTGTTCCTGTCGTCGCGACCAACGTCGGCGGACTCCCCGACCTGATTCACGAAGGCGAGACGGGCTGGCTCGTGCCCCCGAGGGATCCCGCCGCCTTGTCGCGCGCCATCGTGGAGGCCCTGCAGAATCGGGATGAGGCTCTCCGACGCACGATCGTCGGACGCAAGCTCGCCTGTGAACTGTTCGACATCGGAAGACACGCAAAGGTCATAGCCGGTTTCTATTCCGGGATCCTCAGTCCGATCCGGGGCTCAGTCGCGCTCGACGTTCGCTCGGCCGATAAGGCGCCAATCAGAATTCTTCACGTGTTGGGCAGCCTAGATCCGGGCGGTGTCGAAACGTGGCTGATGCACGTGCTGCGGCACATCGACCGCGATCGTTTCCGACTCGATTTCTGTACGCTTGGGACTCAGGCGGGACTCTACGCCCCCGAAGCCGAGAGGTTCGGCAGCCGAGTCCTGCGATGCCCGAGGGATCTTGGCCTGCGACAGTTTCGGCGGCGATTCATCGAGATCTTGCGAGAGGGTCGGTACGACGTAGTTCATAGTCACGTCCATCTCTTTTCAGGCGTGCTGCTGCGCTGGGCGCAAGATGAGGGCGTCCCGGTGCGGATCGCGCACAGTCACACGAGCTGCGACGGCAAGGCGAGCACGCTCTCGCGCCGTTTCTATCAACGATTGATGAAGTCGTGGATTCATCGCTACGCGACGCACGGCCTTGGAGCGTCGCAGCCCGCAGCGCGTCAACTCTTCGGTGCCGGGTGGGCGAGAGATAGCCGGTTTCAAGTCCTTCACTGCGGGATCGATCTCGGCCCGTTTGAGGAACCAATCACTCGTGAAGAGGTCCGGCGAGAACTGGGCATTCCAGTCGACGTCGCGGTTGTCGGTCATGTCGGCCGCTTCGTCGCGGCAAAGAATCACGCTTTTTTTCTCGATATCGCGGCAGAGATTGCGAAGCGTCGGCCGGACGTTCATTTCCTGCTGGTCGGCGATGGGCCGCTTCGGCCGTCGATCGAGGCACGAGCAGCAGCGATGGGTTTCAACGGCAACATGCACTTTGCCGGGAGCCGAGCCGATGTGCCCCGCATCCTGAGGGGCGCCATGGACGCATTTGTCTTTCCGTCGCTCTGGGAGGGCCTGCCGATAGCCTTGTTGGAAGCGCAGCTGGCGGGACTGCGTTGCTATGCGGGCTCTTCGATAGATCCCGAAGCTGCAGATGTGGGAGGTGGGCTTCGGGTTCTCGGCGAGGCTGCCTCGGCCATGGAATGGGCGGAGACAATAGCCGTATCACTTGGACGACCGCCAGTAAATAAGGACTCACTATTCGCATCATGGAACCAAAGCCCGTTTTCCATCCGAACTTCCAGCGGAAAGCTCACGAATCTGTACGAGAGGGGCGCCTAGCTGTGACCTTTCAACAGGTTGTCCATTCGACCTGAACGGGAGATGCTGATTGTGCTGAGCAATCAAATCTTCCCGGGAGGTCGAATGGACATTCATAAGAATGCCCGACTTACGGTGCATGGTCGAGAGGCTCTGGCGAAAA